>CP054838.1:2715000-3315000 GCA_028768545.1 Desulfobacter sp. | reverse complement strand
AGGCCATCATTAACGGGGCCCAGGCCGGCTTAAAAGTGGTGTTCAGCATTGTTGCCCTGCTCATTGCCGTACTCGGCCTTGTGGCGCTTGTGGATCTCGGTCTGGACTGGGCATCCGATATTGTCGGGTCTTGGGTCCATATGGAGATGAACTGGTCCTTAAAGGGGATTTTGGGCTATGTGTTTTATCCTTTTACCCTGATGATCGGTGTGCCTGTGGAAGATGCCGGCATTGTATCAAAAATCATTGGTGAACGGATTATTCTGACCGAGGTGGCCTCTTACCAGGATTTGGCCCGTGTCCTGGCAGACAATAGTCTTATCCACGGCAGATCCGCCGTGATTACGGCATATGCCCTTTGCGGGTTTGCCCATCTTGCCTCCATGGCTATTTTTGTGGGCGGGGTCTCTGCGTTGGCGCCCAAGCGGACAGCGGACATTGCAAGTGTCGGGGGCAGGGCATTGCTGGCCTCAACCTTTGCCTGTTTGCTGACGGCCTGTGTGGCCGGTACGTTTTATACCCGAGCAAGCCTTTTGCTGGGAAATTAGGAGGAAAAGATAACAATGAATTCCTGGGTTGACCCCTTTAAAGAGCGCCTGTTCCAGGGCGGGCAAGCACTTGGATATGAGTTGAGTTCCAAAGAGATGGGGCTTATGGCAGACCATGCAGAACAACTCATGGTATGGAATAAAAAAATTAACCTGACCGCCATCAGAAATCCCTTGGAAATGGCGGAAAAACATTTTTTAGATGCCGTGGGGGTGGCAGGTCTTTTAAACGGGGAAAATAAAATCCTGGACATGGGCTCAGGCGGGGGATTTCCCGCATTGCCCCTGAAAATTTTAAATCCGTCACTTCATTTCAGCCTGGTGGATTCGGTACGGAAAAAGGTGAGTTTTCTCAACCACGTCGTACGGACGCTCGAACTTGAAGGGATCAAGGCTTTTCATTCCAGAGTCCAGGCCCTGGCCTTGGATCCGGACCATTTCAAATCGTACGATGCCGTTATGTCCAGAGGGTTTTCAGGTTTAGAGTCCTTTGTTGATTATGCCGCACCCTTTTTGACCCCGTCCGGGAAAATTTATGCCCTGAAAGGGGAAAATGCCCAAAACGAAATTACCCCGGCTGTAAGATCCAGGTTTGATATCAAGATAGATCATTATCTGCTTCCCTTTTTAAAGGCAGACCGGTATCTTTTAAGACTCACACCCAAATAACCGGCCATTTTTTGGGTTCTGTTGCAAAAAATTATTAATGTCTGATACAAGTCCGTTTTGGCACTAATTTATTTGCAGAGAGATAGTATGAAAAATGAAAACCCTTTCAAGTGGCGTCATTATGAAAAAGAAATCATCCTGTTGAATGTTCGCTGGTATCTGAGATATCAACTGAGTTACAGGAATCTGGAAGAGATGATGCAAGAACGGGGCTTGTCTGTGGATCACAGTACCATTTACCGATGGGTTCAGCGCTATGCTCCTGAAATGGAAAAGCGAAGCAGGAAGTATCTGCGGCAATCAAATGATTCTTACCGTATTGATGAAACATATATCAAGGTGCGGGGGAAAATGAAGTATCTTTACCGAGCGGTCGATTCCCGTGGAAATACCATCGATTTTCTTCTTCGCAGCAGACGTAATATGGAATCTGCCAAACGATTTTTTAAAAAGATGCTGCGAGCTTCCAATAGCTCCAGACCTCGGGTTCTGAGTGTTGACGGAAATCCTGCATATCCTCCGGCAGTAAAGGCTTTGAAAGAAAAAAAGCTTCTGAATAAGGACTGTATCCTAAGACAGAATAAATATCTGAACAATATTATTGAGCAAGACCACCGGTTTATCAAAAAGCTTGTCAGAGCTGGTATGGGGTTCAAGACATTTCATTCTGCCTGGCGGACGCTAAAAGGCTATGAAATTATGAACATGATCAGAAAAGGACAAGTTAAAAATATCAGGAAGGGAGAAATTTTAAAGCAGAAAGAATTCGTCGAAAATCTGTTTTCTTATGCTGCGTAAATTTTACGCCTGAACGATCTCTTTGTCCTGGAAATATTTTTTGCAACAGAACCATTGCAAAGCTTCGTCATTGACCTTTCCCCGTCTCCTCTCAGGACAAAATCAATGGCCTTGCATTGAAGCATATGTTCGGGAAAAGCTGTGGGGTGATGTCCGCCGGCAACAATATACGCCTTTGGAAAAAAGCGTTTAACCGCAAGGGCAGTTTCAATGGTCTGGTCGCAATAGGTGGTAAACAAAGAGGAGATCCCAACCACAAAAGGCTGGTCTCGTCTGACCTGATTTGCCAGGTGCTCGTGGCTGTATCCAAAGTGGCGAAATTCATGGAATAGTGAAAATAAGGACCCGTCTTTTTGCCCGTAAAATTCATTTAAATATTCAAATGGCTTGGGATAGTTTAAGACCTTGGATTTGCTGCAGGTAAGGCCGTCAATGATTTTTGTTTCAAATCCGGCCTGTTCAAGGCTTGCGGCAATGGAGCAAAGCCCGTAGGGAATGGTCCGCTTGTGGGTGAGATAGAACTCCTGGATCGGGGGCTGGAGCAGGACAACAGAGTTCATGACCAATCTATTTTATGCTTGGAAACCTGGAGATAAGCCCCAGGCATAAAACAGGAATAAATGAGGCGTATAAAAGCACGGCCTCAAGCCCGAAAATATCTGCCAGTTTACCCACCCCCGGGGCGATTGCGCCCCCAAGGCCATAGGCAAATCCCATCATCAGGCTGGCCACCATGGCTCTGGATCCGGGTGCCAGTTTCTGTGCCATGACCACGCCCAGGGGCAAAGGTGCAAGCACGGTGAATCCGGCCAGAAAAGAGCCCAGATAGACCCAGGGCCCGGGCAGGTAAAGATAGAGCAAAAGCGTCGGGGGCATGAGCAGAAAGGATAAAATAAAAATGGGTTTAAACCCTTTCCGGTCCGCCATGAACCCTGCCAAAAGCCCGCTTAGAGTGCCGGCCATGATAAACAGGGCCACAATCAGCCCGACAGAGGGCAGGGTATGCCCCATGTCGTGGAGATAAATGGGCATAAAGGTCATAAAGGTCTGTCCGGCCACAGCCCTGAGCACCATGACAAGCCAGATCAGAAAAATGCTTTTATATACCTTGCCCAATGTTTTTTTCAAAGAACCCCAAAACCCCTGGGATGACATGTTTTCCGATACAGGCTTGGGCAGATACCGAATGCAGAATAAAAACGAGACAAGGCCGAGTATCAAGGTATAGGGCATGGCCTCAAGCCCGAACTGCATTACATACCAGGTGATGAACACAGGACCTATGGCAAAGGCAAGGGTGCCGCCGGTGTTGAAAAGAGACATGGAAAATCCCGCCCTGTTCCCGGCATAAAGATTGACCATGCCGGTGGTGGCCGGATGAAACATGGAAGATCCCAATGACCCCAGGCTGAGAATGCCCAGCAATACCCAGAAGTTGGTGGCCACTCCTGAAAAGGGAATGGCAAAAAAGGCGAGAAAAAGTCCCATAAACACAAAACTTCGGGTCTCATACCGGTCGGCCATATATCCGACCACAGGCTGGATCACAAAGGCCAGAAACCTTACAAGACCCGTGATCAGTCCAACCTGGGTCAGGGTCAGGCTGAGCTTGTCCACAAAGGCCGGTAATAGCGGTGTGAAAAAAGAGGAATAAAAATCACCGGTAAAATGGACCAGGGTCAATACCAGGATAATTTTAAAATTTACCGGATTGGGTGTGGCACTGTTTTTCATTCTGTATCTGTCCGGCCTAATTTTTCAGGCTGTGAATGGGTGCAGGGATTCGTCCGCCAAAACTGACAAACTCATCTTCAAGATCCAGATGGGGCACATCCATGATCTTTGCTTCGCCCAAAAGACCGCCGAAAAAGACCTTGTCCCCGGCTTTTTTTCCGGGAACGGGTATGATCCGTGTGGCAGTGGTTTTGGCATTGATCATCCCAATGGCCATTTCATCGGCAATTATTCCACCAAGGGTCTGTTCGGTTATGTCACCGGGCACCGGCACCATGTCCAGGCCCACGGAACAGACACAGGTCATGGCCTCAAGTTTTTCAATGGTCAGATAGCCTTTACGGGCGGCATTGGCAATATTGAGGTCCTCACTCACCGGAATAAATGCCCCGCTTAATCCGCCCACATGGGAGCTTGCAAATGCCCCTCCTTTTTTAACGGCATCATTGAGCATGGCAAGGGCGGCAGTGGAGCCGGGAACCCCGATATGTGATAGGCCCAGGGCCTGAAAAATTTCACCAATACTGTCTCCCACAGTGGGGGTCGGGGCAAGGGAGAGATCCACAACACCAAATTTTATACCCAGGTTTTCAGCCACTTCCCTGCCGATGAGTTCACCGACCCGGGTGACCTTGCAGGCCGTGCGTTTAATGATTTCTGCAATTTTACCAAGGGTGAGACGCTGGTCTGCAAGGTTGCGTTCAATGGCCCGCTTGACCACTCCGGGTCCTGAGACTCCGACATTGATAACGGCATCCGCCTGGCTGACGCCAAGATAGGCTCCGGCCATAAAGGGCATGTCCTGGGGGATATTTGAAAATACACAGAGTTTTGCGCAGGCAAGGCCGTCATCCTCAGCTGTCAGCTGGGCCGCTTGTTTGATGGCAGACGCCATCTTGGCCACGGCATCCATATTGATGCCAGCCTTGGTCGTGGCCACATTGACTGAAGCACAGACCCGCTGGGTTTCGGTCAGTGCCCGGGGGATGGCCTCAATCAGGGCTAGGTCACCCTTGGCCATGCCCTTTTCCACAAGGGCGGAAAATCCCCCGATAAAATCAATGTTAACGGTCTTGGCAATATCGTTGAGTTCGTGGGCGATTTCAACCATCTGATCAGAGTTAAAACTTGCGCCCACAAGGGCAATGGGAGAAATGGAAATCCGTTTATTTACCACCTGAATCCCGTATTTTTCCCCCACCTGGTCACAGGTCTCAACCAGATTTTTGGCATGGGACAATATTTTTTTTCTGATATTTTTTTTGAACACTGAAAGATCGTGGCTTACGCAGTCAAAAAGGTTTACCCCGAGGGTAACAGCCCTGACATCCAGGTTTTCGTTTTTCACCATCTCAATGGTTGACATAATTTCATGGTCTTCAAACATGGAACTTCCTCTTAAATTTTATTGATGGCGTCAAAAATATTTTTATGCTGAATGCGGATGTCCAGATCAAGTTCAACCGCTTTTTTTCGCAGCGCTGCAAAAAGATCCTGGGAAAGGACCTCATTGGTAACAGCGACCTGGTAGGACATGACATTGGCACCGGGTTCTGTACCGCCTTTGAATACGGCCTTAAGATTAACAATATTGGCGTTAAACGAGGCAATAATTGAAGAGAACCTGGCCACAAGGCCTTTTTGGTCAGGTCCGATGGTGGTGATCAAAAAGATTTCCCTGCCGGGTTCTTGAGCGTCAAAAGATCCGTTGGTCTCGAGAATTTTAACATGGATGGTCAATCCGTTATGGTTTTCTCGTTTATTGAGCTTTTCTTCAAGATCCCGGGGCTCTATCTTTTTAGGGGCGTCCACAATGAAAAAGCCTGCAAATTGATTTTGAAGAATCATCTGGTTAACATTTTCCAGATTACAGCCCAGGTCAAACAGATCGTTGCTCACCTGGGCGATAATACCGGGCCTGTCCTTTCCAAGAACAGTAATGATTAATTTATTCATAAATTACCTTAAGCCTATCTCGTTTAAATTGCACTGCGCAGACCCTTGATGGTCTGGGTATAATCAGGGGTATTGAAAATTGCAGATCCTGCCACAAACGAACGGGCACCGGCCTTGTGAACCCGGCCAATGGTCTCTTGGTTGATCCCGCCGTCAACCTGGATAAGGGCATCAGAACCGTGGGCCTTGAGCAGATCTGCCAATGATTTGATTTTATCAATGCTGGAATTGATGAACTTTTGTCCGCCAAACCCGGGATTAACACTCATGATCAACACAAAATCAAGCTGGTCGATGATGTATTCAATTGAAGACAGCGGGGTGGCAGGGTTGAGTGCAACCCCAGCCTTTACCCCCAGGCTTTTAACAAGCTGAAGCGTTCTGTGAAGATGGGTACAGGCCTCGGCATGGACGGAAATATAATCAGCCCCTGCCCGGGCAAACTCAGGAATGATGCTGTCTGGTTTTTCAATCATGAGATGAACGTCAAGTACGAGTTTTGACACCCGTTTACAGGCCTCCACAATGATGGGACCGTAAGTAATGTTCGGGACAAACTGCCCGTCCATTACATCAATATGAATCCAGTTAGCACCCGCTTTTTCCACGGATAATAATTCTTGGCCCAGACAGGTAAAGTCTGAGGACAATATGGAAGGGGCAATTATTGCCATGATTGTTCTCCTAAAATAAAATGTCTAACAGGGTCTTCCCAGGCCAGGCGCAAATTTCCATGCCAGGGATCGATATCTAAGGTTTTTACCAATTGGTGATCAACAAAAATAAGGACTCTGGTTTTAATGCCGCCGGGAACCAATAAATTTATGGTTTTTCCAGGTTTCATATACCCATTGAAAAAATTATTTTTTTTGCCGAACAGATCCGTAACCACACGGACATGCTGATTTGAAAACCCGGGGTTAAGCGTATGGGAAACCCAGGTCATTTCTTTTAAACGCCGGGGTTTCATCACCCCTTCTCCCTGGGGGTCATTGACCACAAGGGCGATGGTGACGTCCTCTTGCACCTGGGTCCCGAATTTGGGATCCTGCTTTACCACCTGGCCCCTGGGCCGGTTTGGATCAAATTCAGACCGGATTTCATCCAGGCTGAAAGAGAGTGCCTCAAGTTTATTGGCAGCAGCATCCAGGGAAATATTTTCAAGATCGGGCATAACCTGTACACTGGGTCTTGGCCCTTTGCTCACCAGAAAATCACATTTTGAATTGGAGACCACCCGGGTCAGGGGCAAAGGGTACTGGGAGATAATGCCTTGTTTGGGCGTATGGGAACAATAGACATAAACAATACGCCCGGGACGCAGTTCGTTTTCTTCCAGAGTCAAAATCCCCTGCTTGAGCACTACCTGCCGAAGGTCCGGCATCTGGCTCTCTTTAAATCCCTTGGAAATATTAATCACCACATCCCGGCCTTTTTTAATGATGGCCCCGGGTTTTGGATCCTGGAAAATAACCCCGTATTTAGGGATGGTATCATGGTATTGGGTGTCATATAATTTTGGATTCAGGCCAAGACGGGTAAGGGTTTTTAAAACCTGAATTATATTTTTTCCGGAAAAATCCGGCAAAACAACTTCAGGCGCAGACCGGGTAAACACCCCCACCCCCAGGTAGCCTGCAGCACCTGCCAAAACAAAAGCAAAAATAAATACAAATAGATATTTCACCAAGCTTTTCAAGGGGCCTGCCTCCGTCTCATCCGGGCGGCAAAAAAACCGTCCATCTGGGTCAGGCAAGGATAGGTCTTGAATTGAAAATCAGAGCCTGAGTTGGACATTTCACACAAACTGGACAAAAAGTCCTGGTTGTCAGGCAGATAATCCTTGCGCCGTTTTAAAAATGAATCAATGATAATCTCGTTTTCTTCCGGTTCACAGGAACATACCGCATAAACCAGGACCCCTCCGGGCCTGACAAGACCTGCTGCGGCATTTAATATTTTTTTTTGAAGCCCTGCCATGCGCTGGACGTCTTTTAATCCTCTTTTCCACCGGGTATCCGGATTTCTGCGCATGACACCAAGACCAGAACAGGGAGCATCCACAAGCACCCGGTCAAAATAGCCGTTAAAATTTTTAACTGAAGATCCCACAAGATCCAGGGACTCAGGTTCAATTATACTGATGCCCAGTCTTTGGGCTTCTGTGGACAGACGCTCAAGCTTGCCCGGATCAGGGTCATTGGCAGTGATCCTGCCCATATTGTTCATCATCTGACCGATGTGGCAGGTTTTGCCCCCAAGTCCTGCACATGCATCCAGAATGCGTTCTTTAGGTTTCGGCCCAAGGATCTGGGTCACCAGCTGGGCCGCCTCATCTTGCACCTGAAAATGTCCATGGTCAAAACCGGGCAGATCAGCCATGGACCGTCCCGGTTTTGAAATCAGAATCCCGAGCTTGCTGACCGTTGTTCGGGTATTTTCTATCCCATGCTCGGACAAGTCACAGCTTAAATCCTTGGGACTGGATTTAAGGGTGTTTACCCTTAAAGTGATGGGGGGAATCTCCATAAGACCAGCGCACAGCCCCTGGGTTCGTTGCTTCCCAAACCTTGCCGTCCATCGTTTTCCCATCCATGATTGAATGGAATAGGCCACCTTGAGATAGGCAATAAATTGTTTTTTTTTGTCCGGCAGGGCAGGGGCGCGTCCTGGGTCTGATGCCTTTCGAAGCAGGGCATTAATAAAACCGCAGCTCTTTTGATTGGTCTTTAATTTTGCCAGCTCAATGCTTGAATGAATTGCGGCAAAATCAGGAATCCGGTCCAGAAAAACCAATTGGAAAATTCCCATTCTTAATATGGTTTTTACAGGTCTGTCCAGACGCTGAAACGGAAGTTTGGAAAATGTTTCAATGATCTGATCCAATCGGCCCCTGTGTCGGAGCACCCCAAATACAATGGCGTTGCACAAGGAACGGTCCTGGACACTGAGACGGTCAAGATCTTCTCTGGCATCCTCAATGGCCCGGTCCAGGGTCATTTTTTTTTTTTGACTGGATTCAAGCAGGGAAAAAGCAATATGGCGTAAATCTTTATGCATTTTATTCAAACCGTGCCGGCAGATCTATTTTATGCCCCCGGAGAAAGGCTTCGGCCGTAAGCCGTTTGCCGGAAGATCCCATGAGTTCCAAAATCATAACCCTTTTTTTACCGCAGGCCACACAAATGCCTCTGGCATCACAGGAAAGGATCTGTCCCGGTTCCGGATCATCATCAATTTCAAGGTCATGCCAGGGCACGGCCTTAAAAATTTTAAACCGTTTTCCCAAAAGATGGGTAAAGGCCCCGGGCCAGGGGGTCATGGCATTTATATGGGCGCAGACCCCTCGGTCAGACCGGGTCCAGTCTATCTTGCCGTCGCTTTTTTTAAGCATGGTCACATGGGTGGCACAGGTCTCATCCTGGGGTTCAGGTGTAATGGCATCCTGGTTGATCTGGTTGATGGTCCGGACAATCAGTTCTCCGCCCATCATGGACAGTCTGTCATGAAGGTCCTGGGCTGTTTCTTCCTCAAGGATGGCTGTTTTGGAACGCAGCAGCATATCGCCTGTGTCCATGCCCCTGGCCATGACCATGGTGGTGATACCGGTTTCCTTGTCCATATTCATGACCGCGGCCTGGATCGGGGCTGCTCCTCTGTATTTTGGCAGCAACGAGGCATGGATATTAATGGGATAAACCTTGGGGATGTCCAAAATTTTTTGTGAGAGGATCTGACCGAAGGCCACCACCACAAAATAGTCAGGGGTAAGATCTTTTAACCTGGCCTCCCCTTCAGGGGAATTGATTTTTTCCGGCTGGAACACGTCGATACCAAGGGCCTGGGCCGCTTTTTTCACAGGGGAGGGCGTCAATTTTTTCCCCCGTCCCTTGGGCCGGTCCGGCTGGGTCACCACCAACGGGATTGAAAATTGGTCTTCCTTGGCCAGGGCCTCTAGTGCGGGAACTGAAAACTCAGGGGTTCCCATAAAAATTATTCTGCTGGGTGTCATGAATCTTTTTTCAATTGTTTTAAACGTTTTTTTCTATACATGGCCCGTTTCAAAGCTGAAATCCGGTCAATGAACAATATGCCGTCAAGATGGTCTATTTCATGCTGCATGATCACGGCTAAAAGCCCTTGAGCATTAAATTCCAATTTTTTACCATCAATGTTCAACGCCCTGACCGTAACCTGTTCATGCCGTTTCACATCGGCCCTGTAATCCACCACACTCAGACATCCCTCGTTTTCAGAAATAAATGTGGGCTCACTTCTGGCAATGATTTCAGGATTGATCAAAGCGGTAAACTCATGGGCCTCATTTTCAATTTCAGGGTCAGGGGCATGGGCATCATAGACCAAAATTCTTTTGTTTATTCCCACCTGGGGGGCAGCCAGTCCCACACCTGAATCATGGAACATGGTTTCACCCATATCTTCAATGAGTTCTTTTATTTTCTCATCAATGGTTTCTATGGGTACCGAAGGTTTATTTAATGATTTTTCCGGATACTTTACGATCTTCAATACAGCCATTTTTATCTTAATATTTCCTTTGCTCGTTGAATATCTTTTTTAATCTGCTCTGATAATTGTTGAATATTGGAAAATTTAATCTCATCCCTGAGCCGGGCCACCATGTTGACCCGGATTCGTGTATCATAGATATCCTTGTCAAAATCAAGGATATGAACCTCTATGGTAAACATCTGATCTCCAAATGTGGGGGAAAACCCAATGTTGGCCACCCCTTTAAAATTACCATGAAGGGTTTCCACCTGAACGGCATAGACCCCGATTTTAGGACAGAGTTCATCATGAAGTTTAATATTGGCCGTGGGAAATCCAAGCTGGCTTCCCCCGCGTTCCCGGCCTTTGATCACCTTGCCCCGGATCTGATAATGCCTGCCCAGATACTTCATGGCAAGCTCCACCTGGCCATCCATCACAATTTCACGGATCCTTGTCGAGGAAATCCGTTCCATCCCGGTTTTAGAATCATTGATCCACTCTGAAACAATAGTTTTAAATCCGAGACGCTGGCCTTCGGATCTGAGCAGGTCAATATTGCCGGTCCGTTTTTTTCCAAAATAATAATCCCCGCCCACAATAATTGCCTTCATGCCGATCTTGTCCACAAGTATTTTTTGGATAAAATCATGGGCAGATATATCGGCAAACGCTTTGTCAAACGGCAGGCACATCAGAATATCAATGCCTGATTTTTCAATGAGCTCAAGTTTTTGGTCATGCCGGGTAATCAAAGAGGGGCTTGAAATACCAAGCGCTCTTAAGGGGTGAGGTTCAAAGGTAATGACGACTGAGGTCCCGTTTATCTGGGCAGCCTGTTCAATGACCTGATATATTAAAGACTGATGGCCCTTGTGGACCCCGTCAAAATTTCCTATGGTAACGACTGCATTTTTAAATGGTGAGTCGATCTGGTTCAAGCTTTCGATTAATTCCATGTTGTCCTTCAATTTTGGCGCAAAAATAGTATTGACAAATACCACAAACAAATATATATATCCCAACCATTGCTTTTAAGCAATCTTTAATTGCCTGCTTTTAAGCGAAGAACGGATGAGCCGAAGTGGCGGAATTGGTAGACGCACCAGTTTCAGGGACTGGCGAGCGCACGCTTGTGGGAGTTCGAATCTCCCCTTCGGCACCATCTCTCATAAGAAGCTACTGTAATCACAGTGGCTTTTTTTATTTTCAGAGTCTGCAATCGGTTCTGTTGCAAAAAATATTTCCAGGACAAAGAGATCGTTCAGGCGTAAAATTTACGCAGCATAAGAAAACAGATTTTCGACGAATTCTTTCTGCTTTAAAATTTCTCCCTTCCTGATATTTTTAACTTGTCCTTTTCTGATCATGTTCATAATTTCATAGCCTTTTAGCGTCCGCCAGGCAGAATGAAATGTCTTGAACCCCATACCAGCTCTGACAAGCTTTTTGATAAACCGGTGGTCTTGCTCAATAATATTGTTCAGATATTTATTCTGTCTTAGGATACAGTCCTTATTCAGAAGCTTTTTTTCTTTCAAAGCCTTTACTGCCGGAGGATATGCAGGATTTCCGTCAACACTCAGAACCCGAGGTCTGGAGCTATTGGAAGCTCGCAGCATCTTTTTAAAAAATCGTTTGGCAGATTCCATATTACGTCTGCTGCGAAGAAGAAAATCGATGGTATTTCCACGGGAATCGACCGCTCGGTAAAGATACTTCATTTTCCCCCGCACCTTGATATATGTTTCATCAATACGGTAAGAATCATTTGATTGCCGCAGATACTTCCTGCTTCGCTTTTCCATTTCAGGAGCATAGCGCTGAACCCATCGGTAAATGGTACTGTGATCCACAGACAAGCTCCGTTCTTGCATCATCTCTTCCAGATTCCTGTAACTCAGTTGATATCTCAGATACCAGCGAACATTCAACAGGATGATTTCTTTTTCATAATGACGCCACTTGAAAGGGTTTTCATTTTTCATACTATCTCTCTGCAAATAAATTAGTGCCAAAACGGACTTGTATCAGACATTAATAATTTTTTGCAACAGAACCTGCCCCGGTGCTGGCCAGAAAAGGATACTTTGATTTCAATCTTTTAAAAACCTTTAACCAGTTTAAGTCGCCGTTCGGGATGCATCTGGATGCAAAAAAAGTCAAAGGCGTCGATGTTTCCACCGGATCTCTCGGGCATGGCCTTCCCATGGCCGTCGGACTTGCACTGGGTGCCAGGCTGAGAAAGGAGTCCTGGAAAGTTTATTGCCTTCTGGGCGATGGCGAATGCAACGAAGGGACTGTCTGGGAAGCCGCCATGTCAGCCAGCCATTTTAAACTCACCAATATGATTACCCTTGTCGATCGTAACCGCCTGATGATGGATGGCAGAACAGAAGATGTCATGGGGCTTGAGCCATTTGCAGACAAATGGAAATCCTTTGGTTTTATTGTTAAGGATGTTGACGGTCACAGCTTTACTGAACTGGCAACTGCCATTGACTTTGCCCATAACCAGGATGAGGCGCCCGTGGTTATTATTGCCAACACGAAAAAGGGACGCGGGGTTGATTATATGGAAGACGACGTAAGATGGCATTATGGGAGTATGAATTCAACCCTCGCACAACAGGCACAAGAATCCATCGACAGAATGTACACATAAACCCAAAAGAATCCCTTACCCTAACGGTATTAAAGGTATCTATAAGGAGGGCTCCATGAGTGAAGTTACAGGCACCACCTGGACCGTTTATGATGCAAATTCAATGAGCCAGGCTGAAATTTACGGGCATGTCCTGAGTGAGCTGGGGGATAAACATCCTCAGATCATCGGCCTGACCTCAGATCTTGGTAAATCGACCAAGATAGGTCTTTTCGGGGAAAAGTTTCCGGAACGGTTTTTTAATGTCGGCATTGCCGAGCAGAATCTTTTCGGCGTTGCAGCAGGTCTTGCCAAAGCAGGGTTTACCCCCTTTGTATCCACAATGGCCGCCTTTGTTTCCATGCGGGCCTGCGAACAGGTCAGAACCGATATCTGCTATCAGAATTTAAATTGCAAAATCATTGCAACCCATGGTGGTATTTCATTTGGTACGGCGGGAAGCACCCATAATGCCCAGGAAGATATTGCCATCATGAGATCTTTCCCGAACATGACCGTCATTGTTCCGGCTGACGGTATCGAAACCGCCAATGCGGTCAAGGCCTGTATTGATTATCCCGGGCCGGTTTATATCAGGGTAGGAAGAGGGTTTGAGCCGACCTGGTATGCGGATGAAGACTATGGGTTTGAAATCGGAAAGGCTGTAACCATAAGTGACGGCACGAATATAGCGCTCGTTTGTACCGGTATAACGGTTCTTCAGGCAGCAGAAGCAGCAAAGGTGCTTGCCGAAGAAGGCCTTAGTGTCAGGGTTTTGAACGTCCACACCCTCAAGCCGATTGACCAGGAAGCCATCATGAAGGCGGTTGTCGAAACCAGAAGAATTATTACCATTGAAGAGCATAGTATCATTGGCGGTCTGGGGTCTGCTGTTGCAGATATGATTGCTTCAAGCGGCAAGGGATGTGCCTTTGAAAAACTGGGACTTCAGGATGAATTTTCGCTTGTGGGATACCCTGAAGATCTGTATGCCCATTACAAGCTGGATACCAACGGCATTATCGACAAGGTCCGTGACGTCATGGGCCGTGATTTTGAAGAAGATGAAGACTGGGATGATGAGGTATAATATGGCTGACGACAGGATATTGCTCACAACGAGGATCACATTGAATGCCATTTTTTCTGTGATGAAAGTGGTGGTTTCAGATAACTTGAAGATAAAAAAAATATTTAAAGGGATGGATGCAAAAATTCAGTTTGTTGCCGGCAAGGGCAGTGACCAATATGGTGCCGCTCTGGTCTTTACAAAGGGGGAACTTACCATTGAACAGGGTGTCTGGCCTATAGCGGACATCACATTCTCATTTTCAACCCTGGAGAAATTTAATGATTTTTTATGCGGCAAAACCGTTCTTCCAAAAATCAAGGGAATTTTAAAAACAGGGCTTTTAATTAAAGTGGTGAGGCTCCTGCTTGCAATGAAGCTTTTGATGCCAAACGCCAGACCCACAGATCCTGTCCAAAAAAGGCTTAAGACCCGAATGGTCATATATATGATCACAACAGCGCTGAGTCAGTATAATAAAGGCGGGGACTCTGAAATGACGGCATGGACCGGAAAACAGCCGGACAGAATTTATCAAATGTCAGTGGCTGGTGAAGAAGAGATAGCCGGTTATATCAGGATTAAGGCGGGAAAATCAAAAGCAGGCCGGGGGATATACAAAAAACGGCGACCCTTTGTGCATATCAAATTTTCCAGTGTGGATGCGGCACTGCCGGTTCTTTTAAATGATGTAGAATTTGTACAAGCCCTTGCCAAGAACTTTGTTACCGTTGAAGGGTCTCCGGAGTACGCGTCTCAATTAAATGATTTTATGCAGCGGATTCAAGCCCTCCTTGTGTAAAAACCAGGATTATTATTTGTCATTGCACATGAAACAAAGAAGGATCATATGACCACAAAAGTCGTGTTAAGATATCTTGACGGAAAAGATAAGATTACCCTGCTCAATGATGTTTTGGATATTGCGGGGTTGGAAAAGGAGCTTGAACGTGTCAAAAGTGCAAACAAAAAATCCCTTGATGATTTTAATATTGCCATAAAACCCAACGCATCGATGTTTGTCCGAAGGGATGACGACGGTGTCACAACAGATCCCTTGCTGGTGCTCGCCCTTGTGGAATATCTCCACAAAAAAGGATATCCCAATATCAGTGTGGTTGAAAGTTCCAATGCCTATGAACTGACATACACAGAGCGGAATCCCGTTACCGTAATGACTGCCATGGGCCTGAACGGAGGGGTTCACACCTATGTTTCCGGGCGGCCGGAGATGACTGCCCATGTAGCGTCTTGCCAGGGCAGCCTTTTGCCCTACCGGCTGGTTGATCTAGGCGCGGATACCACAAAAATCAGCACCGACCAAATGCCGGATAACGTCCTGAAATTGTCCACAGCCTGGCTGAATGCGGATTTCAGGATAAGCTTTGCCAAATTCAAGACCCATGTTTACGGTGGCTATACCTTTCTTATCAAAAACACCTATGGGTGCCTGCCCGAAGTGAATAAAATGTGGCATTACCACCGGCCGACAGGATGCGCCAGACCAACGATTGTGCAGCTTAAGAAATGTCCTGTTCATTTTGGTATCATCGATGGTGTTATCGCGGCCGACGGATGGATGGGGGTGAAGTGGGATCGTGCCATTCCAAGACGTCCGGGCTTTATCCTTGCCGGAAAAAATATTGGGGAAACAGAGCGTGCCGCCTGTCGTATCATGGGCGTCGATGTAGAACGAAGTCTGATGACAAAAGAGGCTATTGATTTTCTTGCTGAAACCGCAGAATTAGACGGACAGATTCGCCCGTTAAAAAAATGGAGGAATGTTCCCGGATTTATTGTTTCCGGATTTCCGGTTACTGAAAAATATTATCAATATTATCGGTTTCAGCAAACGGTTTCAGATGGTTTCGGGTCTTTTCCGTTTCGAAGAAAACCCATTGGGGTGGTGCTGACCTATATTTTAATTATACCGCTTCTTTTGTATGGCTTTCACCGGCGGCACTGGATGATCCAAAAATGGAAGGATTTTTGTCTTCGCTGGAAGATAAAATCCCGCGGCACGGCCCCTAAAAGGGTGAGAGCCGATCTGGACCGGCTTGATGCACCTGAGCTTGAACTGCTGCTTGAATGTCTCAGCTCGGGATCAGCCGGATCTCCCCAAATTTATGGACACAAGGTATATGCAAACAAAAAATGGTTTTTGCTGCCTGATTCCACGTTCTCAAGGCTGGTTCGGATACCCGAAATCATCGAAGCGTTGAAAACACCCTCTGAGCGATCAGATTGTGCCGGAGAAATTCAGGCACGATTGGATATTTTAAAACAAAAAAAACAATGATACCCTGCACAGGCAAGTATATGGACATCGTATGTATTCCTTATTTTATCAGACCCCTATGAATTGTGGGAGATTCCAATGCCCAGAGCACCCATGGATGAAGCAAAATTTTTTAAAAAAAAAGAACAGATTATTGATATAGCGGCAGAAATTATCATGGAAGACGGATACCAGACCCTTTCCATGCGGAAAATCGGGTCTAAAATCGGAATGACGGCAGCCAATATTTATAATTATTATTCCAACAAGGATGAATTGAATATTGCCATCCGGGCCCGGGCCGGCATGATTCTTTTTGATGCCCTTGAAAACGCCTATCAAAAAGGAGGGGCCATTTCTGAGAAAATTTGTTTTATGATCGAGGCCTATGCCCGTTTCGGCATTGTCAAAGCCAATTATTATTCGATCCTGTTTGACATGCAAACGCCAAAGTTTGCCGATTATGTCGCTTCTCCCCTTGAAAAACTGGCCCTCAAAGAAAAAGAATCCACGGAAAAAAGCCTTGCGCTGCTGCAAAAGTGTATCCGAAATTTACAGGAGGAGGGATATTGCCTGCCTGAAAATACAGATCCTTTTTTGGTCATGATTTGGGGTCAGGTTCACGGTTTAGTCTCACTTTATAACAATAAACTCATATCTGAAATTAACACAACACCGGAGAAAACACTTCAGGAGGCCACAGGCCTCATTCATGAGATATTGTTCCGTTTTATTAAAAAACCTGAGCATTAGAGGGGAAGGCAGCTTCTATCAAGGGTAATCGCAGATTTAGCAAGGATGAAAAATGAAAATTCATGACCCTTCCGAGAACCGCATTCGCTTTGAACGAAAAGTCATCATCAGACGATGTGATACCTATGATAAGGATATGATCCGTAAAATCATCAAACAGGGGATTGATGAACTCAAGCTTATGCCCAGGGGAAAAATACTCATCAAACCCAATATTGTTGCGGCAAACAAGGAATATATTCATCACAGCTTTACCGAACCTGATGTACTTGAAGCCATGGTGGACAGTCTGCGACAGGACTATTGTCAGGAAAAAATCACCATGGGTGAATCCGGGGGCATCGGCATCCCCACGCGGATGTTTTTTGCCGAATCCGGTATCGGCCGGATGAGTAAACACATTGATGTTCCCCTGGTGGACTTTAATGAGGAGCAGGCCCGGGAGATTCCCCTCAAAAAGGCGAAACTCCATAAAACAATGGCGGTTGCCAAGTCCCTGGTTGAAGCTGAATTTAAGATATGGATGCCCAAACTCAAGTTCCATATTGTGACGGAAATCACCAATACCTTAAAGCTCAATATCGGTATACTCAATCACAAAGAGCGTTTTTTGTATCATGATGACAGGCTCCATGAAAAAATTGTCGACATGCTTGAAATCGGGTATCCGGATCTCATCGTCTCGGATGCGGTCATTATCGGCAAGGGATTTGAATCCAGCCCCTATCCCGTGCATCTTGGCGCTATTCTGATCTCAAATGAACCGCTGGCATGCGATATGGTGGCGGCAAGGATACTGGGATATGAGCCCGAGTCGGTTCGTCACCTTGTTGAGGCAAAACAACGGGGGTACGGGTCGCTGAATTTTGATGATATTATTGTAACGGGTGATATCACCATTAAAGAGCTGGCAGACCGTATAAAAGACGTGGAATCACCTTTTCAGGATTTAAGCAGACTCGATACCCCCTTGACCTTTTATGAAGGGATAAACAAAAGTTCGGGAAAGATCTGTTACGGAGGCTGTATCTGCTCAATCAAAGGCGCCCTGGGAACAGCGGAAAAAAAATATCCCGGCACCCTAAAAAAGGCCATAAAAGCCGCTATTGTTATGGGCTTTTATGAGGGTGATGTCATTTGTCCGGAAGGCATTGTTGCGCTGATCGGCACCTGTGCCGGCGTAAGCGGTCGGCTTGAGGCCAAAAAAATTATCAGGATAAAAGGCTGTCCGGTAAAGGTGAAAGACCTCATGCTTTTTCTGCTTTTTCGACTGGGTATCAAAAGTCCGGCATTTGATTTCAGGAATCTGCTGTTGCTGGCTTATCATTCCCTTGTATCCTCTTGGATGAAACTGACAATTCCCTTAAGAAAAAAAGCCCGCCTATAGAATATAAAAAACACAACCCTGGCAGAATCGACGAACAAAATTTTTGTTCAGTACCCCTGGGTTGTTTTAAATAAAACACTTGTGATTGCAATGCCTTGACTGGCGCTTCATATAAAGCAACTCACCGAAGGCTTAAAAAACCCCAGGCCAGTGGGTTGTTACATACATTCCATGCGGGGGTGCCGTGCTAAGACACGGACTTACATCCCAGCAGAAACGACCAGTCATTTTGCTTCAATAGACTATAATGTTTAAGGATTTATCTGATCATCCGATAAGTAAAACTGAGCGCTTCAACATTTAACAGGAGAGTATGCCATGGTTTCTTTTGGGACAAGTTCATCGATTACATCCAGTACTAACTATCATTTATTGCAACCCAGAACCGGGAAAATGAATTCAAAAAATAAAATTTCAGTCAGTTCTCAACTCATTGAATTCACAGACAAAGGTAAGACAAATACGCACCGAAATATTGGTGACCAGAATGCGATTTTCCACTTTAACCGGTTAAGCCCTGAGCAAAAGGCCTCATTGACTTACCAGGATATGCCCATCTCAGATCTATCAACAGACCAGGCCAAAGCACTTCTCCGTGAAGATGGCTATTTTGGGGTGGACAAGACATCCCAGCGGATTATCGACTTTGTTATCACAGGAGCCGGTGATGATCTGGATCGATTAAAGGCAGGTCGAAAAGGTGTTCTCCAAGGGTTTAAGGCCGCAGAAAAAGCATGGGGCGGAAAACTGCCTGACATTTCATACGAGACCCTGGCAAAAAGCCTTGAGACCATTGATGAAAAAATCCAAAAGCTTGGCGGATCAATTCTTGACCTATCTGCTTAAGTGTCTTGACGCTTGACCCAAGAATCCTATGTTTTTTTTAGGGGGGATAAGATTATTGATCTGTTCCATATTTTTACTCAAAATTTTTACTCAAACGCTTTTTTCACCCATCATCAGGCAAGGGCTTTGAGAATTTGCTTGGTTTCCAGCAAGGCCCTTGAAATATGATTGCGCTTTGTGCCCAATTGAATCCGGATACTTGTTTTCTTGACATATTCATAGGTGCATACCCGGGCCAGGCAAGACTCCATTCGGGCCAAAGGCCTTGACATATGCTCAGGTGAAAATTCAAGGGTAAGAACGTTGGCAGAGACATCCAACCGCTTGACCCCGGCCTTTATGGCATAAACCCTGAGCATGATCTTGAGCAGCATATTCTCTGCAGGTTTCGGCAGTTTTCCATACCGATCCACCAATTCTCTTTTCATCTCTGATATGTCGCTCACCCGTGTCAGCCGGGAAAGCCGCCTGTAGAGGGTCAGCCGCTGCTCCACCGATTCAATATAATCATCGGGAAATCCTGAAGACATGCTGGCATTGATCTCAGGGTCCAGAGGGTCCGCACGGTCTTCTCCTTTAAGATCCTTGACCGCATGGTCTAAAAGCCGGAGAAACATATCATAGCCCACGGCTGCAATATGGCCGGACTGAGACGCCCCAAGGGCCGTGCCTGCCCCTCTGATCTGAAGATCTTTCATGGCAATTTGAAACCCTGAGCCCAGGTCCTTGTGCTCCATAAGGGCAGACAGGCGCTTTTTGGCATCCTTGGTCAATTTGGATTCATCTGAAATAAACAAATAGGCATAGGCCTGGTGGTCTCCCCTGCCGATCCTGCCCCGAAGCTGGTATATCTGGGAAAGGCCGAACCGTTCGGCCTTATTGATAATCATGGTATTGGCAGAGGGAATATCCAGACCGGATTCAATAATCGTCGTACAGACCAGAACGTCAATGTCCTTGTTCACAAACTGGATCATCACATTTTCCAGTTCGGCTTCAGACAACCGGCCATGTGCCACGCCCACCCGTGCATGGGGCAGAATTTTTTTGATATTATCCGCGGTTTTAAAAATGGTTTTAATATTGTTGTGAACAAAGAAAATCTGGCCTTTGCGGTCAAGCTCCCTTTGCACAGCATCTTTTACAATGGCGTCTTCATGCTTTGAAATATAAGAAATAATGGGCTGGCGTGCGGCCGGCGCGGTGGTGATCACAGAAATATCCCTCATTCCGGTCAAAGACATGTGCAGGGTTCTGGGAATGGGGGTGGCCGTTAAAGCCAGCACATCCACGGCAGATCTTTTTTTCTTGAGGGTCTCCTTGTGGCGCACACCGAACCGCTGTTCTTCATCAATGACCAACAGGCCCAGGGATTTAAAATCCACATCCTTTTGAAGCAGCCTATGGGTACCAATAACAATATCCACATGGCCTGAAGAGACCCTTTTTAAAATTTTAGCCTGCTCATTTTTACTTCTAAACCGGGACAGGCATTCAATTTCAAAAGGATAGGATTTAAACCGCTCTTTAAAGGTCTTAAGATGCTGTTCTGCCAGGATGGTGGTCGGAACCACCAGCGCCGCCTGTTTGCCGTCATTGACCGCCTTAAAGGTCGCCCGCACGGCAACCTCTGTTTTTCCATATCCCACGTCTCCGCAGACCAGCCGGTCCATGGGGGTGTCCGCCTCCATGTCAAGGTGGACATCATCAATGGCACGAAGCTGGTCCCTTGTCTCTTCATAGGGAAAAGAGGCTTCAAAATCATTGTAATAATTATCCGGCCGGCTAAAGGAAAATCCCTTGTTCACCCGTCGTTTGGCATAAAGATCTAAAAGGTCCGCCGCCATTTTCTCCACCTCGGCCTTGGCTTTGGCCTTGGATTTAATCCAGGATTTGGACCCGATCTTGTCCAAAACCGGAGTATACCCGTCCACGCCCACATACTTGCCGATCATTTCCATTCGGTCTACGGGCAGGTACAGCTTGTCTTCGTCCTGGTATACAATGAGGATAAAATCCTGGGAGATCCCGGACAGGGTTAAACTGTGCAGCCCCTGATACTGCCCCACCCCATGCTCAATATGGACCACAATATCCCCGTTTTTTAACTCTTCAGGGGCAATAAATTCGGTTTTAAGATTCCGGTGGGAGGTCTGTCTGCGCCGGATCCTTTTTTTGCCGAAGATCTCATTTTCCGTCACCAGGCAAAAGGGCTCAAATTCAGGCACAAACCCTGAACTTAAATTGCCCAGGGTATAATAAACTCCTGCTTTATTTGATGGCAGCGTTGAAAAATTTTTACATTCCACCGGGGTGATCCCATAGGGGGCAAGCAGGGAAACAAGCCGTTTTGCCTGGGAGTCCTGGCTGACCACGCAGAGTACATTTTTTTGTTGGCCACACCTGTCCTCAACCCAGGAGACCAGCGGAGTGATCGGAGAATCCTGTTTTGCCTGGTGTTTAATCTGGTCGCTCAATGCCCGGTTGTCTGAATAGGAAAAATGAAGCACTTGGGACTTAGATCGGTCTGTTTCAAGCAAAATTTGCTTAAACGATATGGATTGATAGGACAACACCTTTTCTTGGACCCGTGCCCAGGGCAGATAAATGGATTCAGGTGCAACGCAAAGTCTTTTTTCACTCGTCACTGTATCAAAATTATGGCGGGCATGGGCTTCAAAATCCATGGCCTTGCTGGATAGCATTTCAGGATCATCCATAAGAAATACGCCATTGTCCGGCAGATAATCAAACAAGGTGTCCAGACGTTCATAGACAATGGAAAGCATGCTCTCTATACCGGGAAACCTTCCGGATTCCCGTGTTTGTGTCACATAATCCCTGACCAGGTCCGCTTCCAGTCCTGCCAGGGAGCCGGCCTGGCGAAGCCGGGCCAGAACGTGGGGAAGGCTCTCTTTGGAAATGACTGCCTCGGTGGCCGGAACAATGATAGTCTCAGACAATTCTTTGGTTCCCCGCTGGGAATAGGGGGAAAAATACCGTATGGACTCGACAAGGTCGCCAAAGAATTCAACCCGCACCGGTTTTTCTTCCCCTGGAGAAAAGACATCTAAAATTCCGCCCCGGACGGCATATTCCCCCGGATCTTCCACCAGGGTGGCCCGTGTATAACCTCCGGCTTCAAGATTGTCCACCAAAGCGTCCCGGTCCAGCTCTTCATTGACCATAATAAGTTCACAACAATCCTGAAGCTTCTGCCTTGGCAAAAGATTTTGAAGCAGGGTATCCACATAGGTGATCAGAATAAATTTTTCTTTGCCTGCCTCCATGATCTTAGACAGTGCCGCAAGCCTGGAGGTAGAGGTTTCCCTGTGATAGGACAGGGATTTAAACGGCAAAATATTGTATCCGGGAAAATAGATGACACGGTCCAGGTCTTGGGGCATAAAAAAAGCCAGATCATCCAAAAAGCCAAGGGCCTGTTTCTGATCGGGCAGAACCACGGTCATGGAACGGTCAAATGAAGAAAACATCCGGGCGGTAAGCCATGCTTTATGGGATCCGTCTCCGGGCATGGTCACAATACTGCGGCGGCTTTTCACTAGGGGCTGAATAATGGAATCAATCATCTGTGTCCAGGGGTTACTGAGATTTTCTTTAAATTACCACCCTGGTAGTAAAGCAAGTTTACCAAAGAAGCAAGCGATAATTTATGGTTTGGGCCAAAACTTAGGCCTTTGCGCTCACCCCCCAATGGCCCCAAAGGGTGCAAAATTCACAAAACGCTCTTAAACTCATGTCTCTTTGAACTTATTGGCAAGATCATTGTCAATCACATAGATACATACCTCATTGGCCCCCTGCTGGGTATAACCAAACTTCTTTGACAGATTATCCATAAGAAATTTAACATCCCGTTTAATCCGCTTGTCATGGGATTTAAAATTTTCCGTGTCAAAATCTTTGATGGCATTTCTGAAATTTTCATTCTCAATGGGCGCATTCCCATTTTCCCGGTTATACCGCTGGCACTGGATTGTGCATGTTTGCCATCTGCTTCAGGCAGTTCCAACGCCCTGCTTTATAAAATGATCGCAGCATAATCATTTTTTCTGCATTCTCCCGATACCAAAAGATGCATGGACCTTTAAGACGTAAATTCACAACTCTCCGAATCGAACTTTCAATAGCACCGCTGTCAATAGGTAAGTTCAACGCTTTTACAGTTGAGAAATTAAGCCTCAGTTCATTGCGCACAAAATAATCCCGTTCCGTCTTGATAGCCTTACTGTTTCTGCCTCTACAAAGCTTCTGGACGGCCTGTACCACCTCAATCGCCTTTCCCTTCAGCAGAAGACCTCGCTGCTTCGATACCCAGCGTTTGCGTTCCTTGGATGACCAGGTCTTCCTTAAGCCTGCTACTGTACCCAGATGCTCAACTGCATGGTAGAAATCGAGAAGTTCATACACACGCTCAGGAGCCAAACCCAATGCTTTTAGCAGTCCGGGGATTCGATTCCAAATCCAATGTGCCCCATCTGCAACAAACAGTATTTTGTCTGAGTTCTGAATATGAAGGGAGTTCAAATGGTTCTGTTGCAAAAAATTATTAATGTCTGATACAAGTCCGTTTTGGCACTAATTTATTTGCAGAGAGATAGTATGAAAAATGAAAACCCTTTCAAGTGGCGTCATTATGAAAAAGAAATCATCCTGTTGAATGTTCGCTGGTATCTGAGATATCAACTGAGTTACAGGAATCTGGAAGAGATGATGCAAGAACGGAGCTTGTCTGTGGATCACAGTACCATTTACCGATGGGTTCAGCGCTATGCTCCTGAAATGGAAAAGCGAAGCAGGAAGTATCTGCGGCAATCAAATGATTCTTACCGTATTGATGAAACATATATCAAGGTGCGGGGGAAAATGAAGTATCTTTACCGAGCGGTCGATTCCCGTGGAAATACCATCGATTTTCTTCTTCGCAGCAGACGTAATATGGAATCTGCCAAACGATTTTTTAAAAAGATGCTGCGAGCTTCCAATAGCTCCAGACCTCGGGTTCTGAGTGTTGACGGAAATCCTGCATATCCTCCGGCAGTAAAGGCTTTGAAAGAAAAAAAGCTTCTGAATAAGGACTGTATCCTAAGACAGAATAAATATCTGAACAATATTATTGAGCAAGACCACCGGTTTATCAAAAAGCTTGTCAGAGCTGGTATGGGGTTCAAGACATTTCATTCTGCCTGGCGGACGCTAAAAGGCTATGAAATTATGAACATGATCAGAAAAGGACAAGTTAAAAATATCAGGAAGGGAGAAATTTTAAAGCAGAAAGAATTCGTCGAAAATCTGTTTTCTTATGCTGCGTAAATTTTACGCCTGAACGATCTCTTTGTCCTGGAAATATTTTTTGCAACAGAACCTCCTCAACCACCAGTACGCGAATCGGGTTCATCAAGACTCCTTTACCTGTTTGGGAAGACTTAAGGTAAACAGGGCACCGCCCAGTTCCCCTGTAGAAACAATGACCTGACCGTTCAGGTCCGTTACATATTGATCCACCAAAAAAAGACCGACCCCGTGGATATTGTCCAGCCCCTTGATCGATTGTTTGGTGGAATACCCCTTGGAAAAAATCCGGTCCTGACAGTCCAGGCAAATACCCGGTCCTGAATCTTCTATTTCAAAAATCAAATCATGGCCGTAGTCTGTCATAAAAAGCCTGATGCAAGGAGACTGGCCATTTGATCTGGCGGGCGATTTAAGGGCCGCTTCCAGAGCGTTGTCCAAAAGGTTGCCTAAAATGGTCACAAGCTTGTCAAAATCATAATCATCCGGAATCTTTTCCATGGTGGAATCTGGATTAAAATCAAAGGTCACCTTCATTTCCAGGGCCCGGTTATACTTGCCCATGATAATGGCGGCAAGGGCAGGATGGGGCACGGCACGGGCCAGCATCCCAATCAAATTCTGGAGCCCTGAGGACTCCCGGGTCACAAGTTCAATGGCCTCCTGGTAAGATTTCATCTGTAACAGCCCTGCCAGGGTATGCAGCTTGTTTGAATATTCATGGGCCTGGACCCTGAGCATTTCTGAAAACTCAAGGGTGTGGCGCAATTTTTTCCTGAGCCTGTAAAAATCTTCCAAGGGGCTGAAACTTGCCACAAGTCCCTGAACCTTTTCTGAATACTCAATGGGAAAAGCCGTGAACAACACAGGCTTCCCATCCACTGTAAACTCATGGGGGACAATTCTTTTTCGGCCCTTTAAAAGGCTTAAAAAATCACTGTGGACAAAAACTTCATCTATGGATTTACCAATCAGACTCTCCTGGTTTTCAAACCTGCAAAAATCAATTGCCGCCTGGTTGATCAGCCGAATTTCCCCCTTTCCCCCCACGGCAATGATGCCGTTCTGGATGGATTCAAAGATGGCCTGACGATCCAGATACAAAGAAGAAATTTGCCTGGGCTCAAGGCCAAGGGTCTGCTTTTTCACATACCTGGCAATGCCGCTGGCCCCTAAAAGCACCACTACAAAGAGCATAAAAACCAGGGTGGCAGGCTCTCTTTGGTAACCTTGAATGGTCCCGACAACCTGGGTTTGAAGATATCCCACAGATACAAATCCAATCACCTTGCCCTGGAAATTAAAGACAGGAACAAGACTGCGAAGGGATAGTCCCAATGTGCCGGTGGCCTCTGAAACATAGGCTTTGCCCAGAGTCAGGGCATCGACTTCATCCGAACCGACAAACCTTTGACCAATTTTTTCAGGGTCGGGATGGGAATACCGAAAACTGTTTTTATCGGCAATAACAACAAACTGGGCCCCGGTTTTCAGCCTCACCTGTTCGGCCAATTCCTGAAGTCTTTTTTCAGGATCCGTCCCCTGAGTCAGCACCTGTTGGACCACAGGCATCTGTGCCAGGCAATGACCGATATCCAGGGCGCGTTTGCTGATCTGACTTTTGGAAATATCTGCGATAAACGAGGCAAAAATAGCCAGGCTAACCATAAGGCCTCCAAAGACCACTAGAAAAACCAAAATCAGCATCTGGCCATAGAGGGATGCCGGATAACAATGAAAAAATATCCGCCTTGCCCGTCGCAATATGGTGCGGGGTATGTTTCCGGAATTGAGCGTCATAAAATTGTCCAGTATACTCTTATTTCATATCTCGTGGTTGATAAGGGGGTTCTCCTCTTGGGCAGCAATATACCACAGGCCAATCTTATTTTCGATATCAGATAAAAGAACCTGTACCATGAATATTTTTCATTTTGTCCTTGCCGGGGCAGATCCGAAATGAGATGGATCATTAGAACCCCCAAAACAAGCAAAAATTATCCTAAATCTTTTGTAAATTAGTAAATTTCTCTATATTATCTCTAATTAGGGTTTTACAACACGGGAATCACCAAATTCAGGAATCTAAAAAAAATTAATACCTTTATCCATAATAATGGTGGACTGAAATCTTTCCGGTCTTTCCAAAGATCTTTAATCCGCATAATCGCCTGGCCATACTCATCCGATCAGGACAGCCTTTATCGATGGCGGGCATATGTTTTATCTTCAATCTTAGTTGCCGCTCTGGTATTCGGATCCATAGATCTAATCCCATCAGGTGTTTTAATTTTCAAAGAAAATGCCTGGGGCCTGGCCATGATTGATTTAACAGGACTTATCCTCTGTCTTGTCTTTTTGTTTGTACACAAAATCCGATTTGAGATCAGGGCGTCTGCCACCCTTTTAGCCTTCTATGTAATCGGGGTGAGCGTCATCCTGTCTGACGGCCCCCTGAGCGGGGGACCTGCCTGGTTGTTTGCGTTTGCCGTTCTTGCCGGTATTCTCATGGGAAACCATGCCGCCATTGTGGCCATTACATTAAATGCCGTTACCCTTTTAATTATGGTTCATCAGAAAATCGCGTACCTGGACTGAGAAACATCACTGGGAAGGCAATAACACAGTAAGGATTTTTATGCTTGAAATGATGGTGTGAACATGATCATGTTCTAATTTTTTTGTGTTATTCGCACAAAATCGGAGAATGAATTAATGTCCACAAGCTTCATATACCATGCCTTTGGCCTTCGTGACTACTTTTATAAAACAACGCGTTTCATCGGTGGAATAATCACTTTTGAACTCATACCAAAACCGGAGGCGGTAAAATGCCCGGAATGTAATTCCAGGTCCGTCACCAGGAAAGGGATTGTGACAAGAGATCTCAGAACAATACCGGTAGGTTCAAAACCCGTGATTCTCAGGACGGCTATCCAGAGAATTTGGTGTTCGTTCTGTCAATTTGTCCGGCAAATCAAACTATCCTTTGCCCAGGAGGGGAAAAGCTATACCCGGGCTTTTGAACGGTATGTCTTGGAGTTGTCTCAGTTCATGACAATCAAAGATATTGCCATCCATTTAAGGATCAGCTGGGATACGATAAAGCAGATCCAGAAAGAAGACCTGCTGAGGCGTTATCGAAATATCCCCCTTGAGAAAGTCCGGCAGATTGCCATAGATGAAATTTCCATAGGGAAAGGGCATAAATACTTGACCATCGTGATGGATCTGGAATCCGGTAGAATTCTGCACGTGGGAGAAGGAAAAGGTGGTGAAGCTTTGAAATCTTTTTGGACAAAAGTGAAAATATCGAAAGCAAAAATCAAAGCCGTCAGCATCGATATGTCCCCGGCATACTTGAGTGCTGTTATTGAAAATCTTTCTGGTTCAGCAATTGTCTTTGACAGATTTCATGTTGTTAAATTGTTCAATGAGAAACTGTCGGATTTCAGGCGAAAGCTCTACAACCTTCTTGCCAATACCGGGCAACAAAAACTTCTGAAGGGAGTCCGGTGGCTTTTGTTAAAAAATCCCGAAAACCTCAGTGATGACAAGAAGGAGGCCCAACGGTTAGAAGAAGCATTGAAAATAAATCAGCCGCTATTGGTAGTCTACTACATGAAAGAGGAACTCAGGCAAATATGGAATCAAAAGAAAAAAGAAACAGCTGAAAAGATAGTCAGCAATTGGATCAATCTGGCCAATATTTCCAAAATTCCAATGTTGATGAAATTTGCCAAGACCTTGGCTGTGCACAGGCAAAGAATCCTTTCATACTATGATTACAGGATATCTACAGGTCCTTTAGAAGGGACAAATAACAAGATAAAAACCATGAAACGGAAAGCTTATGGATACAGGGATTCGGAGTTTTTCAGGTTGAAACTTTTGGACCTTCACAATAAAAGGTACGCATTAATCGGATGAACCTTAATTATTGGGCTGCTCGTTTCCACAAAAAAAATGGGAATTGATTTTCCATTTTTTAAATCCCCCCAGACGATGATCTCAACAGGGTTTAATTTCATCGTACTCAATGCCATCACCTCATTTTCCGTGGCGGCTTTGCTAAAGGGTCTGAATTCAAATGAAAAACGATATCGTTTAATGGCGGACAATGTTGCAGATGTGATCTGGACAACGGACATGAATCTCAACTTCACCTATATCAGTCCTTCAATCCTCCAGGTACAAGGATACACCCCCCAGGAATTCATGAAAAAATCCATAGAGCAGACCCTGCTCCCCGAATCTTTTGACATGGCCATAAGCCTGTATAAAAGCAAACTCAAACAAGTTGAGGCAAAAGATAAGGCTGCATGGGATCCGGTTAGTTTTGAAGCTGAACAATACTGCAAGGACGGCACAATTATCTGGACAAGCATTCATGCAAGAATAATCCTGGGTCCTGACAATACCCCGGAAAGCATTCTGGGCATCACCCGGGATATCTGTGAACAAAAAAAGAATGAGAAAGAAAAAATCAATGCCCAGATCATTGCAGGAGAGCACAAAAAACTGGCCTTGGTCGGACAGATTGCAGGAAAAATGGCCCATGATTTTAACAATGTTTTGGGCATTATCATGGGCCATGCGGAACTTGCCCTGATAAACACTCATGATCCTGAGATTAGAAAGACCCTGGACCTGATATTCAACCAGACCCTGAGGGGAAAAAATCTAACCAAAAACTTGATTACATTTGCAAAAAGCACGGAGCCCAGGCAGGAATCCTTTTTGATCAATGAAAAAATCGATTTTGTTATCAACCTTGTAAAAAATGATTTGGACACAATTGAGGTCATCAAAAAGGACCTGGTGCCATTAGAGATCATTGCCGACCCCGGAATGATCGAACATGCCCTTGTCAATCTGTTTCAAAATTCCATACATGCCTTAAGCCTTTCTCAAGCCCCCCAAATTATCATCCGGGCATATGCCGTGAATGACAATATCGTTTTTGAAATCCAGGATAATGGATGCGGCATACCCGAGGAGCACCTTGACAATATCTATGAACCCTCGTTTACCTTAAAAGGCAGCCGGGATGAAAAAGGGGCATACGAACCGGGTATAAAGGGAACAGGATATGGAATGGCCAATGTTAAAAAATATGTTGAACTTCATAAGGGCCGTATTTCAGTTACCTCCCAGGCAGGCCACGGCACCAGAGTCCGTATCTGCCTGCCCATCATCAGAAAACAATTAACCTCAAAAGAAGAACAAAAAATAAGAGACACCACCCGGCATTATAACAAACAGATTCTTTTGGTTGAAGATGAACCTGCCATCGCAGACATTCAATTTAACGTTTTAACCCATCCCCCCTGCTCCCATGCCGTTGATGTCGCGTCCAACGGGCAGGCGGCAATAGATCTGTTTGAAACAAACCATTACGATTTAATCAGTTTAGACGGTTCTGTTGCAAAAAATTATTAATGTCTGATACAAGTCCGTTTTGGCACTAATTTATTTGCAGAGAGATAGTATGAAAAATGAAAACCCTTTCAAGTGGCGTCATTATGAAAAAGAAATCATCCTGTTGAATGTTCGCTGGTATCTGAGATATCAACTGAGTTACAGGAATCTGGAAGAGATGATGCAAGAACGGAGCTTGTCTGTGGATCACAGTACCATTTACCGATGGGTTCAGCGCTATGCTCCTGAAATGGAAAAGCGAAGCAGGAAGTATCTGCGGCAATCAAATGATTCTTACCGTATTGATGAAACATATATCAAGGTGCGGGGGAAAATGAAGTATCTTTACCGAGCGGTCGATTCCCGTGGAAATACCATCGATTTTCTTCTTCGCAGCAGACGTAATATGGAATCTGCCAAACGATTTTTTAAAAAGATGCTGCGAGCTTCCAATAGCTCCAGACCTCGGGTTCTGAGTGTTGACGGAAATCCTGCATATCCTCCGGCAGTAAAGGCTTTGAAAGAAAAAAAGCTTCTGAATAAGGACTGTATCCTAAGACAGAATAAATATCTGAACAATATTATTGAGCAAGACCACCGGTTTATCAAAAAGCTTGTCAGAGCTGGTATGGGGTTCAAGACATTTCATTCTGCCTGGCGGACGCTAAAAGGCTATGAAATTATGAACATGATCAGAAAAGGACAAGTTAAAAATATCAGGAAGGGAGAAATTTTAAAGCAGAAAGAATTCGTCGAAAATCTGTTTTCTTATGCTGCGTAAATTTTACGCCTGAACGATCTCTTTGTCCTGGAAATATTTTTTGCAACAGAACCGGTTTTTGCTTGCTCAATAATTTTTTGATCTTTGACAATATTGTCCCTGTTTAAACTATGAGAGCCCTGCTCCTCGCAGCCAAACAGGTCATTTAGAATGGCGGTTCGCAGCTGCCGAACTCTTTTGATCGTGACCTTTTCATTAAACTGTTTTTGGCAATGGATTGTCAGTAACAGGTAAGTGATAAGGCCGCCAAGAATCTGAACCATAAGGCCGTATTCACTGCGGGCAATGAGATGATATACCTTCAGATGTTCTTTCCACCATTTGAAAAAATCCTCAATGGTCCACCGGAGTTTATAAATTGTTGCTATTTGTTCCGCTGTTAAATCATGCCTGTCAGTTGCCACATAGTATTTGACGCCAGCAATTTTATAGCCAACAACCCGAACAGGCCTTTTCGTCTGGTTTTGATTCGGAGTACCAAGTTTAACCAGTGCATCATAAAAAATGTAGCTGTCGGAAGGGGTCTCGTGGTTATCAATAATTGTTCTTGTTGTCCTGGTTTTTATACGGCAGACAAAATGTTTGCCTTGCTCCTGAAGCAGGTCAAATTCTTTATGGGATTGATATCCACGATCCATAACACCTGTTTGCCCCTTGGAAAGTATTTTGGGAACAAAAGTGCGTTCAGCGCCGTTGCCTTCAGTCAAAAAGATTTTGTTTGGGATTCCGTGATTAATGTCAAATCCGCAATGTACTTTGGCTTTTTTACTTCCTTTTCTGTAGTTCGCCCAGTGCATTGAAAGGACTGCATTTATGAGACTACCGTCAATGGAAACCAACTCTCCTAACTCGGCGTGTTCACCCGGATGACACTCAAGAGCCTGTTTATAAAGATCCTCAAAGATAAATTGCAGTTGTTCGAGTCCCCTGTGATTGATGGCTTCACAGAAACTACTACGGCTGATACCACCGTCTGGCGCAATATTTTCTTTAGCAAAAACATTCTCCTTGAGATCCTGAATTAAATGTCGGGCAGACTTGTGCTCCTGAAGATGGAAATAAACCAAAGCATTTATCTGGTCTTCGAATGTCATTTTTAAAGGGCGGTCTCCTCGAGATTGTAATTCCGGTGCTTTTGAAAGTGACTTTATCAGAGGGCACCTGAAATTGTCAAAGTTCAGGGACCGTAGTTGTTTTTTAGGGACTGAGATGTGCGTCATTTGAGCTCCTTGAGTTAAATTTTCAAGGCGCACAAAAATTTTTACGCACATTTGTCAACACAAAACCGACTGTTTTTTCAATGATTTTAGATGCTTTTTATATGCAACAACCTAACCGGACACTACTGAACCATAATATTCTTTATACCAGTCTACAAATTTTTTTACCCCCTGGCGCACAGACATGGCCGGTTTAAATCCAATATCTGAAATCAGTCCATCAACATCAGCCCAGGTGGCTTTGACATCTCCGGGCTGCATGGGCAGGTAATCAACCTTGGCTTTTTTACCAATGGCCTCTTCCACGGCATGAACAAAATCCATGAGCGCAACAGGCTGGTTGTTTCCGATATTATACAACTTATAGGGGACACAGCTTGAGGCAGGGCCTGGTGCTTGGGGATCCCATTCAGGATCTGGCTCGGGCGTATTTTTCATCACCCGCATCACCCCCTGGACAATATCATCAATATAGGTAAAATCCCGCTGCATTTTTCCATTGTTAAACACCTGAATGGGCTTGTCTGCCAAAATGGCGCGGGTAAAGAGAAAAAGGGCCATGTCAGGCCTTCCCCAAGGCCCGTATACGGTAAAAAACCGCAGGCCTGTGGTGGGCAGATTGTACAGATAGCTGTAAGTATGGGCCATGAGTTCATTGGCCTTTTTTGATGCCGCATAAAGGGAGACCGGATGGTCCACATTATGGTCCACTGAAAAGGGCATGGCAGTGTTCAATCCGTACACTGAACTTGAGGAGGCATAAACCAGGTGTTTGACCGATGAATGACGGCAACCTTCAAGAATATTGCCGAATCCCACCATGTTGGAATCCACGTAAGAGGCAGGATTTTCAATGCTGTACCTTACGCCTGCCTGGGCAGCCAGATTTACCACACAATCAAATTCATGGGAATCAAACAACGCTTTTATTCCCGGCCGGTCAGCCAGGTCAAGAAAATGAAACTCAAAATCCGGATAGGGTTTTAGGTTCATCCGATTAATGCGTACCTTTTATTGTGAAGGTCCAAAAGTTTCAACCTGAAAAACTCCGAATCCCTGTATCCATAAGCTTTCCGTTTCATGGTTTTTATCTTGTTATTTGTCCCTTCTAAAGGACCTGTAGATATCCTGTAATCATAGTATGAAAGGATTCTTTGCCTGTGCACAGCCAAGGTCTTGGCAAATTTCATCAACATTGGAATTTTGGAAATATTGGCCAGATTGATCCAATTGCTGACTATCTTTTCAGCTGTTTCTTTTTTCTTTTGATTCCATATTTGCCTGAGTTCCTCTTTCATGTAGTAGACTACCAATAGCGGCTGATTTATTTTCAATGCTTCTTCTAACCGTTGGGCCTCCTTCTTGTCATCACTGAGGTTTTCGGGATTTTTTAACAAAAGCCACCGGACTCCCTTCAGAAGTTTTTGTTGCCCGGTATTGGCAAGAAGGTTGTAGAGCTTTCGCCTGAAATCCGACAGTTTCTCATTGAACAATTTAACAACATGAAATCTGTCAAAGACAATTGCTGAACCAGAAAGATTTTCAATAACAGCACTCAAGTATGCCGGGGACATATCGATGCTGACGGCTTTGATTTTTGCTTTCGATATTTTCACTTTTGTCCAAAAAGATTTCAAAGCTTCACCACCTTTTCCTTCTCCCACGTGCAGAATTCTACCGGATTCCAGATCCATCACGATGGTCAAGTATTTATGCCCTTTCCCTATGGAAATTTCATCTATGGCAATCTGCCGGACTTTCTCAAGGGGGATATTTCGATAACGCCTCAGCAGGTCTTCTTTCTGGATCTGCTTTATCGTATCCCAGCTGATCCTTAAATGGATGGCAATATCTTTGATTGTCATGAACTGAGACAACTCCAAGACATACCGTTCAAAAGCCCGGGTATAGCTTTTCCCCTCCTGGGCAAAGGATAGTTTGATTTGCCGGACAAATTGACAGAACGAACACCAAATTCTCTGGATAGCCGTCCTGAGAATCACGGGTTTTGAACCTACCGGTATTGTTCTGAGATCTCTTGTCACAATCCCTTTCCTGGTGACGGACCTGGAATTACATTCCGGGCATTTTACCGCCTCCGGTTTTGGTATGAGTTCAAAAGTGATTATTCCACCGATGAAACGTGTTGTTTTATAAAAGTAGTCACGAAGGCCAAAGGCATGGTATATGAAGCTTGTGGACATTAATTCATTCTCCGATTTTGTGCGAATAACACAAAAAAATTAGAACATGATCATGTTCACACCATCATTTCAAGCATAAAAATCCTTACTGTGTTATTGCCTTCCCAGTGATGTTTCTCAGTCCAGGTACGCGATTTTCTGATGAACCGGGTTTTAGACGGTTGAGCCTTTCTTTTTTCAGGGTGATATCGTAATAGTCATTGAGGTTATCCAGGCCCCATATCCAAAATCCGTCTGTCAACCGGGGATCTTCGGTCAACAGGCGAGCGTTTCATATAAATGCTTTTTGTCGGGATCGTCGGCATCTCACGGCCCTTGACGTGTTCTTCCATAATAAAAACTCCTTACCTGGTCTTCATAAGGTTAGGTTAAAACATTAAAAAAATACGGAAAATGGTGCAGCAGTATTGGAAGATTTAGAAATTAAAACAGGAACCAGTCTTTAAATTATATAAAAAATCAGTAGTGTCCGGTTAGGTTGTTGCATATAAAAAGCATCTAAAATCATTGAAAAAACAGTCGGTTTTGTGTTGACAAATGTGCGTAAAAATTTTTGTGCGCCTTGAAAATTTAACTCAAGGAGCTCAAATGACGCACATCTCAGTCCCTAAAAAACAACTACGGTCCCTGAACTTTGACAATTTCAGGTGCCCTCTGATAAAGTCACTTTCAAAAGCACCGGAATTACAATCTCGAGGAGACCGCCCTTTAAAAATGACATTCGAAGACCAGATAAATGCTTTGGTTTATTTCCATCTTCAGGAGCACAAGTCTGCCCGACATTTAATTCAGGATCTCAAGGAGAATGTTTTTGCTAAAGAAAATATTGCGCCAGACGGTGGTATCAGCCGTAGTAGTTTCTGTGAAGCCATCAATCACAGGGGACTCGAACAACTGCAATTTATCTTTGAGGATCTTTATAAACAGGCTCTTGAGTGTCATCCGGGTGAACACGCCGAGTTAGGAGAGTTGGTTTCCATTGACGGTAGTCTCATAAATGCAGTCCTTTCAATGCACTGGGCGAACTACAGAAAAGGAAGTAAAAAAGCCAAAGTACATTGCGGATTTGACATTAATCACGGAATCCCAAACAAAATCTTTTTGACTGAAGGCAACGGCGCTGAACGCACTTTTGTTCCCAAAATACTTTCCAAGGGGCAAACAGGTGTTATGGATCGTGGATATCAATCCCATAAAGAATTTGACCTGCTTCAGGAGCAAGGCAAACATTTTGTCTGCCGTATAAAAACCAGGACAACAAGAACAATTATTGATAACCACGAGACCCCTTCCGACAGCTACATTTTTTATGATGCACTGGTTAAACTTGGTACTCCGAATCAAAACCAGACGAAAAGGCCTGTTCGGGTTGTTGGCTATAAAATTGCTGGCGTCAAATACTATGTGGCAACTGACAGGCATGATTTAACAGCGGAACAAATAGCAACAATTTATAAACTCCGGTGGACCATTGAGGATTTTTTCAAATGGTGGAAAGAACATCTGAAGGTATATCATCTCATTGCCCGCAGTGAATACGGCCTTATGGTTCAGATTCTTGGCGGCCTTATCACTTACCTGTTACTGGCAATCCATTGCCAAAAACAGTTTAATGAAAAGGTCACGATCAAAAGAGTTCGGCAGCTGCGAACCGCCATTCTAAATGACCTGTTTGGCTGCGAGGAGCAGGGCTCTCATAGTTTAAACAGGGACAATATTGTCAAAGATCAAAAAATTATTGAGCAAGCAAAAACCTAACCGGACATCACTGATAAAAAATACAACATTTGTCAAATTTTTCTATGGAAAAATCAATTGATCCAGAATCAGCCCCAAAAAACGTTCCGGGTTTAAAGCCTTTGCCGAAGAAAAAATCCACCCCAGCTGAGTCGAGCAAGACTGGCACTGTCCAACGGTCCATACATATCCTGGAAACCAGGTGAACTCATCCGAGGGTATAGAGGCCCCGACACATCCGTCTGCCCTTGAAAAACAACCGATTTCAAACACATGTCCATGGGGATTGGCAAAGGCATGGGAAAATTTCTGGGAAACCAAAATTTGAAATCCTGGCTTCGTAACTGAAAAATTACAATGTTTACACATAATAACAGGATCTAGGTCAACCTCAGGCTCGGCCATGTTTTGGGCGTGCTCAGATACTTTTTTGCAGACCAAATCCAAGACAATTTTTTCCTATCTTTCTTTGTCAATAAAATAAAGGGTCGCGCCAACCGGTGCAAAAGAGAGAAATAAAATATTAAGCCACGGGACAAGGAACAACACGCCAAAGCCCAAGTGAAAGCCGATATTTTCCTTTAAAAAAGCCACCCGCTGACTGAACGGCACCATCCGCCTTGCCGGAACAAGGTCAGTATTGTCCCAGGCCAGAAAAATGCCGGCACACAGGGATGACGCGACCAGAATCACAATGCTCAAAGGGGTGAACAGCCCAAGAACCAAAAGGACAAGCGAAATCATCACCGGTATGATGGCCCTTGGAATCTCCTGGCGGACAAGATAAATAAAGAATCCAAACCATGATCCCTGGGCAATGGGAACTTCTTTTCCCAGAATGATCCGTTCCGTAATTCTGGACATATAATCCATGATAAACACGCAAAAAAAGAGCTGGGCAATCAAATAGGAGACCACCATGGCCACAGCGGCCAGAACAAAGGAGAGCACCCAGGAGACAAAATGCCAAAGATAAATCATCCAGCCGCCCTCGGGCATCTGCCAGATCATGGACAAAATTTCATTATGCCAATAGAGCACAAGTCCTGACAGCATCAGGGTCAAAAAAAGCACAACAACAAAGCGTATCAGACCGAGCATCAGCAAAGATGGGGTCTTAAATGCCAATGCCACCCCTTTTAAATTATACCGGATCCCAGCAAGTATTCCCATTTTTTGACCTGTCAATTGAGGTTAATTATTTATTTTACACCTATATTTTTGTACTATAGAAGATATGATTTTTCAATCTTGGGGAAACGATTTATGAAAATTGTCTATGTGGACGGAAAATTTGTACCCTGGGACCAGGCGGTTATTCCGGTGGATGACTTGGCGGTTCTCAGGGGGTATGCCGTATGCGATATTATGCGGACCATTCAGGGCAGGCCATTTTTTTTTGATGAGCACATCCAGCGCCTGATCTACTCGGCCAAAAAAATAGGGCTTAAATTGCCCTGGTCTGAAACCCATATAAAAGAAATCATCCTCAAGGTATTGGAAAAAAACCCGGGCATTGACGAAGCCAACATCAGGGTTCTGATCACGGGCGGATCAAGTCCTGATTTTTTCACCCCGGGTGAGAATCCCAGGCTCATTGTTCTGGCAACCGATATTCCAAGACTGCCCGAACACTGGTATTCCAAAGGAATAAAGGTGATTTCCCATTATGAAGAACGGGCCCTTCCAGATGCCAAGGTGACCGATTATGTCTCAGCCGCACTGGCGCTGAAAAAAGCCAAAAAAGAGGGGGCGGAAGAAGCCATTTATGTCACCTCGAACCACCTGGCCCTTGAAGCCACTACCTCCAATTTATTTGCCTTTATCAACAACACTCTGGTGACCCCGGCCAAAGGGGTTTTAAAAGGAATTACCCGGAAAGCCGTACTTTCTCTGGCCCAAAATTTATTCACGGTCTGTGAGCGTCCCCTGCCCCTGTCAGAGCTTAAAAAGGCCCAGGAGGTCTTTATTACCGGAACCAACAAAGGGGTGGTGCCCGTGGTTCAGATAGACCAGACAATCATCGGAAATGGGAAACCAGGAACGAGTACCACAGCCCTGATCAAGGCAATGAATGATCATGCCCTGGCCTTTAAAACTCCCCGTTGATGATAGGATAAAACGGATTATCATATGCCCGAACAAATTGAGGGCCCGCCGTCGGAAAGACACCGGATAAGCCGGGTATTTGACATGGAAAACTCTTTATAGGAACTCTCGTTGATTTCAAGGACCATTGGACCGTTGATTTTAAACAGGGCCCTAAAAAAGTCAAAAAAATAAAACCCGGACTTTTGAGCCCATGACTCCAGACCGGTCCGGGTCCATGCTAAATCATACAGTGTGCGGGTCTCCGTTGAAATCCATGCCTCCTGCAAAAGCCCTGCAAGGTAAGCGGTTGTATGGATATGATCCAGGCTGCCGGAACTTTCCAGGCGGGAGGCAAGATCTACGGCTTCTCCTACGGCAGTAACAATTTTTCTCTTTTTACTGCCCAAAGGGCCGACCATTGCCCTGCCCTGATTCATACCGGCCCGAAATCCAAGATCCCGTCCAAGACCTTTAACCAAACTGTATACCCGCCGCTCCCTGTCAATGGGATGCCCACCTTTGAACAATTGATGGATTTCACTCAAAACCGAGGCCAGCAGCAGGGTCATCAGCATCAGCCTTTCCACAGGGCCCGGAATTTTTTCCAGGTACGGATCAAACACAGAAACATTTTGAAAAAATACGGCATCTCCAATAATATTATCCACCCGGCACGTGAATCTGCCGGCATTTTCCGCTGCAATTTCATGGCAGGCATTGAGTATGAAAAAATAATCCTTCGGGGCAAGCTGCCGGCTCAACTTGACAGAGCCGACCATATCCATGAACCCGTAGACCCCGTCGTGGACACTGACAGGCGCCATGTTAAGCTGGTCAGAGGTGACCGCGCCCACGGCCAGCAGATAGGTTTCCTGTTCTTTGAGAAGCGCGGCCTTCTCCTTTAGCCGGACCGCTGTTTTTCTCAGCCCCCTTTCTTTTCTCCAGATCATCCTGGCCGAAGACTTCCCCCTGACCCGGCCCAGATGTGCCAAAGAGGCCTTTTCTATGGAAGCGGTCAACAAATCAAGCCTTAATTTCAGGTCCTTGCCCAGAATAAAGCACCCTGACGCATCCACCAGGCCAGTATCTTCGATGGTATTAAACACGATCGCCCCATAATCCGGCACATAGGCTGAAATAAAATTTTTCGCCTGAAACCGGTCTATGATACTTGTGTCAGCAAAAAACTTTTGAAGGGGCTTAAAGCACCTCCCGTCATAGGAAGAGACATTCACCTGTTTAAAAAAAGAAGATTCAACCTGGGTTGATTTACGATCTAAATTATCAATCAACAAGATTTTTATTCCCTTGTCATAAAACTCATTGTGGTTCCGAAGGGTATAGGCTGTTATGCCGTCTTTTTTTACCCGGGTCCCCATTTCATCTGCCCTGTAAAGGTAGATTGGGGACATGCCGGTTAATCTTGCCCAATGTTTGCCTAAAAACTTCAGAAAAATCCCCCGGGCGCCCCGGCCTGAGAACTTATCCATAACCCCGCGGTCCCATTGATTGGGCGGCCGAAAATGCTTTTCCGAGGCATCGGTTCCGTATACGAGGCCGGCCTGTCTTGCCTGCATTAACTGACGGGTAAAGGACAATAAATGGGCCAGGACATTTCTTTTATGAAAAATGCCGTGGGTAAACCCGCCAATATCAGGATGTTTATCTTTCATTGTTTAAAAAAGGGGTTGAAAAATAGTGCATCTCAACCTGGCTGGATCTGGGTTTATAAAACAGATTTTGATGTTGAAATGAAACAAGGGAACCGATAAAAAAAATATGGTAAATCCTATAGGTATGTTCCTGGACAAGATCCAGGATTTTCTCTTTGTTTTTTTCCATCTTCCCAATCCAGTGGGCCAGGGTTTTAACGTAGTGGGGTCTGAAATTTTCAGCATTTAACAATTCAAATCCGCAAAAGGCTGCTGTCTCAATCAAATCCTGTTCAGGCAGTAATTGGCCCCCCGGAAACATATAGGTATTTAAAAACAAATTGGCATGACCCTTTTTGGGCTGATGTTTTGCCGTGATCGTGTGCTGCAAAAACAGGCCGCCGGGTTTGAGAGCCTCATATGCCATTTGAAAAAAAAGTCTCATATTGGCCTTTCCCACATGCTCGGACATGCCCACACAGGAAATTTTGTCAAAGGCGGTTTTTTCGAGGGCGTTCAAAATTCTGTGTCAGTTGAATGAAAGCTGATATACTCAGCTAAATAAGGAGAACTGACATGACCGAAGAAAACACCGAATTTGATTTTCAAAAAGCCCTTAAAGGCATCCAGGAAGGTAAACCCTTCACAGGTAAGGGCGGCGTCCTTACATCATTAATCAAAAATCTTGCTGAAGCTGCTCTTGAAGGAGAGTTGGAGTCCCATCTCGGGCAGGAAGTTTCTGCCAACCGCCGTAATGGAAAAAGCAAAAAGACCATTAAATCCCTGGATGGTAAATTTGAGCTGGAAACCCCGCGTGACAGGGCCGGAACCTTCTCTCCACAGATCGTCAAAAAACATCAGACAACGCTCAGCGATGAAATTGAAAGAAAGATAATAGCCCTTTACGGCCTGGGCATGAGTTATAATGATATGGCTTCCCATTTACAGGAAATCTATGGACTTGAGATTTCAAATGCCACTCTGAGCACCATTACCGATAAAATCATCCATACCGTCAAAGAATGGCAGGCCAGGCCGTTGGAAAATGTGTACCCAATCGTATGGCTTGATGCCATACATTATAAAGTACGAGAAAACGGAAAGGTCGGCAGCAAAGCCGTTTACACAATTCTTGGGGTGAATATCGAGGGCCGCAAAGAGGTTCTTGGGCTGTACATATCCGAGAATGAGGGTGCGAACTTCTGGCTGCAGGTGTTAACAGACCTTTCAAACCGAGGGGTAAAAGATATCCTGATTGCCTGTGTTGATGGTCTAAAAGGTTTTCCCGAGGCCATTGAGACCATATTCCCGGACACAGAAGTTCAACTCTGCGTAGTCCACCAGATCCGAAATTCATTGAAATACGTTGGTTCCAAAAATAAAAAGGAATTTATGGCAGATCTAAAACGTGTTTATAAAGCGGTCAATAAGGATCTGGCCGAAGAAGAACTGGATATCTTGGAAAATAAATGGAATGACAAATACCCGATTGTGATAAAATCCTGGCGGAACAACTGGGAACGCCTCAGTCATTTCTTTAAATATCCAGAAGAGATTCGACGGATAATATACACCACAAATACCATTGAGGCTGTGCATCGACAGTTTCGAAAACTGACCAAAACAAAGGGATCATTCCCGAACCAGGACAGCCTGTTAAAGCTGCTTTACATGGGGATCCAGAACGCCAGTAAAAAATGGACAATGCCGATTCAAAATTGGTCACTGACAATTTCCCAGTTAGCAATTTTCTTTGAAGGCCGGCTGGATAAAGAGCTGGGAATTTGATAGGGATTTATTTACAGATGGAAAAGATGGTTCCAGGAACTCCACTCCAGCAAAAGTCAACTCCTCCGACGTGGCTGATTGAAGGCCCATTCTCGGACCTGACTTTTACTTCCGCTGGCGCTGAGGCAGATCCGGGAACCGAAACCGTGACACAGAATTCTGAACATTCCCGTTTTTTCAAGATCCCGGTAATTTAACTCTTTGATGGTCACAAGGCCTTCAAGATTTTCCTGGGCCACCCATTGATCGGCAAATTTTTTTTGCTCGCAGCTCAAGGTAATGCCCGTCACCCTTACCCTAAATTTTTTGGCTGCATACACGGCGAAATTTCCCCACCCGCATCCCATGTCTAAAAGGTGTTCTCCTTTTTTCAACCTTAGTTTTCTGCAGATCATTTCCATTTTATTGTTCTGGGCCTGGGAGGTTGAGGCATGGGGATGGGCATAATATCCGCAGGTATAGCCCATGGTTTCACCTAAAAAAAACGCAAAAAACTCACCAGGGGCATCATAATGATATGAAATGTTTTTTTCTCCCTGGCCCGGATCCTGTCAGAAAAAAGACCATGACCCAGACTGAAAAAATGCCCTTGATACCCCTTGGCTGATCCGTACCCAGCAAACGGGTGCATACCATTTCATACAATTCTTTGATATTTCCTGATATATCAAAGTATCCCTTGATATAGGCCTGGCCCAGGGAATAGGCATCAGGAGAAAAAAGGGCATTAAAGAATCTTGAATCTTTGATAAAAAGACGGTGACGGATATCTTTGGGGGCCGTGGCCCAGGTCCGTCCTTTTGTATCAATGATTTCCAGGGGAATCATCTCCTGATTCAAGGTGTGAACAAACTTTTTCAACGCCAACTGGCGGGTTCCGGGAATGAACCTGAATAAGGATGAAAGGGTCATGGATTCTCCTTTGACGATTCCTTATGGTTACAAAGGATTTTGAGAACAAGCGAAAATCAGATATTTTGTATTATATAAAATCCATCAGTAGTGTCCGGTTAGGTTGTTGCATATAAAAAGCATCTAAAATCATTGAAAAAACAGTCTGTTTTGTGTTGACAAATGTGCGTAAAAATTTTTGTGCGCCTTGAAAATTTAACTCAAGGAGCTCAAATGACGCACATCTCAGTCCCTAAAAAACAACTACGGTCCCTGAACTTTGACAATTTCAGGTGCCCTCTGATAAAGTCACTTTCAAAAGCACCGGAATTACAATCTCGAGGAGACCGCCCTTTAAAAATGACATTCGAAGACCAGATAAATGCTTTGGTTTATTTCCATCTTCAGGAGCACAAGTCTGCCCGACATTTAATTCAGGATCTCAAGGAGAATGTTTTTGCTAAAGAAAATATTGCGCCAGACGGTGGTATCAGCCGTAGTAGTTTCTGTGAAGCCATCAATCACAGGGGACTCGAACAACTGCAATTTATCTTTGAGGATCTTTATAAACAGGCTCTTGAGTGTCATCCGGGTGAACACGCCGAGTTAGGAGAGTTGGTTTCCATTGACGGTAGTCTCATAAATGCAGTCCTTTCAATGCACTGGGCGAACTACAGAAAAGGAAGTAAAAAAGCCAAAGTACATTGCGGATTTGACATTAATCACGGAATCCCAAACAAAATCTTTTTGACTGAAGGCAACGGCGCTGAACGCACTTTTGTTCCCAAAATACTTTCCAAGGGGCAAACAGGTGTTATGGATCGTGGATATCAATCCCATAAAGAATTTGACCTGCTTCAGGAGCAAGGCAAACATTTTGTCTGCCGTATAAAAACCAGGACAACAAGAACAATTATTGATAACCACGAGACCCCTTCCGACAGCTACATTTTTTATGATGCACTGGTTAAACTTGGTACTCCGAATCAAAACCAGACGAAAAGGCCTGTTCGGGTTGTTGGCTATAAAATTGCTGGCGTCAAATACTATGTGGCAACTGACAGGCATGATTTAACAGCGGAACAAATAGCAACAATTTATAAACTCCGGTGGACCATTGAGGATTTTTTCAAATGGTGGAAAGAACATCTGAAGGTATATCATCTCATTGCCCGCAGTGAATACGGCCTTATGGTTCAGATTCTTGGCGGCCTTATCACTTACCTGTTACTGGCAATCCATTGCCAAAAACAGTTTAATGAAAAGGTCACGATCAAAAGAGTTCGGCAGCTGCGAACCGCCATTCTAAATGACCTGTTTGGCTGCGAGGAGCAGGGCTCTCATAGTTCAAACAGGGACAATATTGTCAAAGATCAAAAAATTATTGAGCAAGCAAAAACCTAACCGGACATCACTGAAAATCCATGAAAAAACTAAAGAAAAATTTAAATTTCTTGAAAAAAGTTCTGGCCATCGGCCTGGCCGCTGATTTTCTCGGTAAAACTTTAGGATATCATTTCTGAGTAAACCCAAATCGCTCCTTTTTTTTCCGTAACCAAAATGAACAAAATAAACGCAAAAAATTAAAAACTCATTAATTTCACAAGGTTTACCCGTTTTCACAATTTCTCTATCATGGTTTTAAATGTCCGATGATAGGGACATAGGGATTAACCAATAATTTACACAGGAGTATTGATTATGCTGTATATCCAATTTTTATTTTTGCTGTTAATGCTGTATATGGGCTCCCGGTACGGAAGTATCGGTCTTGGGGTAGTCTCAGGAATCGGCCTGGCCGTTGAAGTGTTTGTATTTCAGATGCCCCCGACCTCTCCGCCCATTACGGTCATGCTCATCATCATGGCCGTGGTGACCTGCGCCTCCATTTTAGAGGCTGCCGGCGGCTTAAAATACATGCTCCAGCTGGCAGAACGAGTCCTGAGATCCAACCCTAAGATGGTATCCCTTCTTGGACCTTTGGTGACCTATATCATGACCTTTATGCTGGGCACAGGCCATGCCGTATATTCGGTCATGCCCATTATCGGGGATGTGGCCCTTAAAAACAACATCCGGCCGGAACGTCCCATGGCCGCAGCCTCGGTTGCTTCCCAGATGGGCATTACCGCAAGCCCCATTTCAGCGGCAGTGGTCTATTATCTCTCCCAGCTTACGGACATCAATGCCAATATTACCTTGTTCACCATTTTGGGCGTGACCATTCCTGCAACCCTTGCCGGGGTTGTTGCAATGTCCCTTTACAGCATGCGGCGGGGAGCCGAACTCAAAGATGACCCGGATTACCTCAAGCGGATGGAAGACCCCGACTGGAGAAAAAAAATAGAACAGACCACGGCCACCACATTGAACGATACCCTTCCCAGGTCAGCCCGCCAGTCCGTGATTCTTTTTGTCCTGGCCCTGATCACCATTGTGGTCATTGCCATGTTTCCTGAAATCAGGACCATCGGCGATAGCACCAAGGCCATCAAGATGTCGGTCATTATCCAGATGATGATGCTGGCCTTTGGCGGTCTGATTCTTCTGGTCACCAAAACCAATGCCGCCAAAGTGCCTGAAGGTGTGGTATTCAAATCAGGCATGGTAGCTGCCATTGCCATCTTTGGTATTGCCTGGATGAGCGACACCTACTTCAAATTTGCCCTGCCCAGTTTCAAGGCCGGTATTATTGAAATGGTACAAAATTATCCCTGGACCTTTGCCCTGGCCATGTTCACTGTTTCTGTGGTGGTCAACAGCCAGGCTGCCACCTGCAGGATGATGCTTCCTGTGGCCCTTGGCATGGGACTATCGCCCGCCCTTGTCATCGGTATCATGCCGTCATGCTACGGATATTTTTTCATTCCCAATTATCCTTCGGATATTGCCACCTGCAACTTTGACGTTACCGGCACCACAAAGATCGGCAAATACTACTTTAACCACAGTTTTATGGTTCCCGGACTCATCGGGGTCATCATTGCCTGCTGCGTGGGGTATACTCTGGCACAAATGTTCATCGGAGCATAATCTGAACATAAAAATCACAGGTGCGGGGATTTTACCTTGAAAGAAACTCAGTCATATTTCACCAGGCGCCCGTGGAAAATACCGTCGTTCAGGACGCCCCACACTGCCGTAAATCACATCCGCCCGCAGCTGGCCCGTGGTAATCATATATTCCAGGTACCGCCGGGCTGTGGAACGGCTCGCTCCGATCCCTTCTCCAACCTCTTCGGCACTAAACCCATCGTCCCCCACCGTGTCAAACACCTGATTCACCTTTTTTAAAGTCAGCGCATCAATGCCCTTGGGCATGCTGTCAGGTCCGGCATCAGTCTTAGCAAGACCGGGGCGGTTAAGTTCATCAATATCCTTCTGGGCCAGAACATCGCCCTGATTTAAAAGCTGGCGATAGCTAAGAAACCTGACCAATGCCTGTTCGAACCGTAAAAAAACCACAGGTTTTACCAAATAGTCAAAGGCTCCGGCACGAAGGGCCTGATCAACATCTTTCACATGCCTTGCCGCCGTGATCAGAATCACATCAACGGCACGCCCCTGCCCTCTCAACTCCAAAAGCACCTCCATGCCGTTGCCGTCAGGCATATAAAGGTCCAAAAGGATCAGATCCGGAGCCAGCAAAACCACAAGTTCTCTGGTCTGCTCCAAGTTCTGTGCAATACCCACCACTTCAAACCCGGACACCTTGTCAACAAAAAACCGATGCATCTCAGCAATCCGTGTATCATCCTCAACGGTTCTGTTGCAAAAAATTATTAATGTCTGATACAAGTCCGTTTTGGCACTAATTTATTTGCAGAGAGATAGTATGAAAAATGAAAACCCTTTCAAGTGGCGTCATTATGAAAAAGAAATCATCCTGTTGAATGTTCGCTGGTATCTGAGATATCAACTGAGTTACAGGAATCTGGAAGAGATGATGCAAGAACGGAGCTTGTCTGTGGATCACAGTACCATTTACCGATGGGTTCAGCGCTATGCTCCTGAAATGGAAAAGCGAAGCAGGAAGTATCTGCGGCAATCAAATGATTCTTACCGTATTGATGAAACATATATCAAGGTGCGGGGGAAAATGAAGTATCTTTACCGAGCGGTCGATTCCCGTGGAAATACCATCGATTTTCTTCTTCGCAGCAGACGTAATATGGAATCTGCCAAACGATTTTTTAAAAAGATGCTGCGAGCTTCCAATAGCTCCAGACCTCGGGTTCTGAGTGTTGACGGAAATCCTGCATATCCTCCGGCAGTAAAGGCTTTGAAAGAAAAAAAGCTTCTGAATAAGGACTGTATCCTAAGACAGAATAAATATCTGAACAATATTATTGAGCAAGACCACCGGTTTATCAAAAAGCTTGTCAGAGCTGGTATGGGGTTCAAGACATTTCATTCTGCCTGGCGGACGCTAAAAGGCTATGAAATTATGAACATGATCAGAAAAGGACAAGTTAAAAATATCAGGAAGGGAGAAATTTTAAAGCAGAAAGAATTCGTCGAAAATCTGTTTTCTTATGCTGCGTAAATTTTACGCCTGAACGATCTCTTTGTCCTGGAAATATTTTTTGCAACAGAACCGTTTAGACTATATTCTGCCCGGAAAATTAAACGGTATGGATGTATATCACCATCTCAGAAAAAAGGACCCTTTAATCCCCATTCTTTTTATTTCCGGCAATATTGAATTTTTGGAATCCATTAAACGTTTAAAACAAAAAGACCAGTGTATTGATCATTTGTCAAAACCCTGCATGAATTTAGACTATATCAATTCCATCAGCCAGTTGCTGGCAAAACAAAAAAGCAAACCTGTTCAACACCCCCATCCTCCCCCGCGTTAAATACTCCCAAGGTCAAGGGGGTGATAAATTGAATACGGCTATGGGCTGGATTTTTCGAAATGGTCATGGACAATTTTTTTGTGTTTGATACCCAATTAAGAAATCTGTTTTGAATACAGCCTGAACGGAAAAGGCGTTATTCAGATACAAGTAAAGTATCGGCCAAGTGACAAAGGATTTTAGAATCTCTTTTAAAAATCAGAATTTTGATTTTAGTTCAAGGGCTAAAGCTGTCGTATTTTACCGCTTTGATCCTTACTGAACATGATAGACCTCTATTCTCCATGTGGGTTGCTGGACGCGATTGTTAGAAGGTGGCATGCAACCCATCAGCGTTGATGTATCATAAAAATATTTCTCCCATATCTGGGGACAGTATCCTGTCATCACACCCTCTGACCAGGATGCCTAGGAACCCAGGATCAAAATTTAAATCTTGACACTACTTACGAACGCATGTTAGCTGAACACTTGTTCAGTTAACTGTACCAATGGATAAGGAAGTGGATTATCAACAATTTTCCCACATACCGGGGACCGCTTCTTTATTATATTTTCAAAGTTCTTTTTTTTTATATGAAACGCCAATTGCAATCACAAGCGTTTCATTCTTTGTTGTGGCCAGGAATAAATACCAGGCCCCGGCCAGTTTCTGCCCTTTAGGGTATGCCGATTATACGAACAAGGCAATCCTATTGAATATAAAACCAAACTCTTATGAGGAGGGAAAAATGACCGTATCTGAACCGGAAATTAAAAACCTTGAAAAAATAGCCAGGAAGACCCGAAAGGATATTGTGAATGTGACTCAATGGGCAGGCGGTGCCCATATCGGGGGGGGTTGAGCATGGTGGAAATTTTGGTCCTTCTTTATTATCAGTATATGGATATTGATCCGGCAAACCCGGACAAGCCGGACAGAGATCGGTTTGTCCTGAGCAAGGGGCATGGCGGCATCGGGTATGCCCCGGGGTTCTGTTGCAAAAAATATTTCCAGGACAAAGAGATCGTTCAGGCGTAAAATTTACGCAGCATAAGAAAACAGATTTTCGACGAATTCTTTCTGCTTTAAAATTTCTCCCTTCCTGATATTTTTAACTTGTCCTTTTCTGATCATGTTCATAATTTCATAGCCTTTTAGCGTCCGCCAGGCAGAATGAAATGTCTTGAACCCCATACCAGCTCTGACAAGCTTTTTGATAAACCGTTGGTCTTGCTCAATAATATTGTTCAGATATTTATTCTGTCTTAGGATACAGTCCTTATTCAGAAGCTTTTTTTCTTTCAAAGCCTTTACTGCCGGAGGATATGCAGGATTTCCGTCAACACTCAGAACCCGAGGTCTGGAGCTATTGGAAGCTCGCAGCATCTTTTTAAAAAATCGTTTGGCAGATTCCATATTACGTCTGCTGCGAAGAAGAAAATCGATGGTATTTCCACGGGAATCGACCGCTCGGTAAAGATACTTCATTTTCCCCCGCACCTTGATATATGTTTCATCAATACGGTAAGAATCATTTGATTGCCGCAGATACTTCCTGCTTCGCTTTTCCATTTCAGGAGCATAGCGCTGAACCCATCGGTAAATGGTACTGTGATCCACAGACAAGCTCCGTTCTTGCATCATCTCTTCCAGATTCCTGTAACTCAGTTGATATCTCAGATACCAGCGAACATTCAACAGGATGATTTCTTTTTCATAATGACGCCACTTGAAAGGGTTTTCATTTTTCATACTATCTCTCTGCAAATAAATTAGTGCCAAAACGGACTTGTATCAGACATTAATAATTTTTTGCAACAGAACCCAAAAACCTAACCGGACATCACTGATTATGGTTAGAAAACCGGGGGATTTTCATCCCCCGGTGTGTTTAATGTGTGATCCTTTTTGATATGAAACCCCAACACGATACGGCCATCATACGCGTTTGATTTTTCGGTGTCCCCAGCTCCGACCGGTTTCTGGTCTTTAGGGTATGCCGCTTATTCCAAAGTTCTGGATATGATTTCGTAAAGGTTTTTTGACAGGTTCTGGGACGAGCCAATGGTTTCCAGGGTTTTTTTCATCATTTCCTGCCGGGGTTGATCATATTTTTTCCATAGATTAAAACAGGATGCCAGGCGGGCTGCCACCTGATGGTTGATCTTGTCCAATTCAAGAATATGGTCGCAGATCAATTGATACCCTCGTCCGTCTCGCCTGTGAAAATGAATGGGGTTTTGCATGGCAAAGGCATAAATAAGGGCCCGGACCTTGTTGGGGTTGGTCATGGAAAAGGCCTTGTGCCGGGTTAATGACTGAACCTGTTCCAGGGTGTCTTTTAATGGAGAGATTGCCTGTGCGCCAAACCATTTGTCCAGGACCAGAGGATGATGTTTCCATTTTTCGTAAAAGGTCATGCAGGCACGGTCCCTGGTTTCTTCATCCATACGGGTGAGAACGGTGAATGCCATAAATTCATCGGTCATGTTTTGAGCCGTGTCAAACTGGGTTTGCACCAGGGTCTGGCTGGTTTGATCGTTCAGACTCCCAAGATAGGAAAGGCAGATGTTTTTCAGACTCCGGTCGGCCATGGCTGTATGGGAGATATCCCGGGGCTCGCTTTTTGAACAATTTTTAAAGGTGTCCATCAAAAGCGAATGAACCTGGCGGGCCAACTCCTGTTTTAAAAATGTCCTTGCCTGGTGAATGGCTGTAACATCAATGATTTCAAAATGATCTTTGATTTCCGTTTCTCGTGGAAGGGCCAGGGCCTTGGCCAGAAAAGCTTTATCTTGATCTGTATTGCCAAGAGCGTTTGAAAAGGCCTGAACAAGGATGGGGCTTAAGGCCAGGTCTTTTTTGTTCTCAATGGCAGCCACCAGGGATTTGATCTCTTTGATAAACAGGGTCTGGGCAGCATCCCATTGATTGAATTCATCTGTGTCCCGGGCCATGAGAAAGGCTAAATCCTGGTCTGTAAAGTCGGTTGACAAGCGGATGGGGGCTGAAAACTGCCTGAACACCGATGGAAAACTGATCTCGTCCATGTTTTCAAAGACAAAGGTCTCTTTGGAAGATTTTAATTCCTTCATCATTGTTTTTTGGATTGTTTCGCCTTTTGAATTGATGAGGTCCATGAGAATGGGGATATGAAGGGGAGATTTTTCTGTCTGGTTCCGGTCAGGCAAGGTGGACTGGGTAAAGGTCAGGCTTAAGGTCTTTTTTGTTGGATCATAATCTCTTTCCATGGTTACCCGGGGGGTACCTGACTGGGTATACCAGAGTTTAAACTGGGTCAGATCCCTTTGGGACACCTCGGCCATGACATCTAAAAAATCTTCAATGGTCACAGCCTTTCCGTCAAATTTTTCAAAATATAAATCCATTCCCCGGGCAAACCCCTCTTTTCCCAGGAGCTGATAGATCATTCTCACCACTTCAGCCCCTTTTTCATAGACGGTCATGGTGTAAAAATTGTCCATCTTGATATAGGCGTCCGGCCTTACCGGGTGGGTCATGGGGCCTGAATCTTCAGGGAACTGGGCTGCCCGGAGATTTTTTACATCCTGGATTCGTTTGACCGGCCTTGAATTCATATCTGAAGAAAATTCCTGGTCCCTGAACACGGTAAGCCCTTCTTTAAGACTGAGCTGAAACCAGTTTTTTAAGGTGACCCGGTTGCCGGTCCAATTGTGGAAATACTCATGGGCAATGACCCCCTGAATCCCCATGAAATCATCGTCTGTGGCGGTTAAGGGATCTGCCAGCACATACTTGGCATTAAAGATATTCAGCCCTTTGTTTTCCATGGCTCCGGCATTAAAATCATTGATGGCCACAATTTGGTAAAGATCCAGGTCATATTCGAGTTTAAACCGGTCTTCATCCCATTTCATGGCCTGTTTGAGGCTGGTCATGGCGTGTCCGCACTGGTCGATGTTTTCTTTTTCCGAATAGATTCTAAGGTCAATGGACCGCCCGGATCGGGTGGTGAATTCGTCCTGGAGCAGGGCAAGATCGCCTGCCACAATAGCAAAAAGATAAGAGGGCTTTTTATGGGGATCTTTCCAGGTGACAAAGTGCCGGTTATTTTCAAGATCCCCTGAAGCGATCGGGTTGCCGTTTGACAACAAAACAGGGAAACGGGTTTTATCCGCCACAATGGTGGTGGAAAATCTGGCCATGACATCCGGCCGGTCCGGGTATGGGGTGATTTTTCTAAATCCCTGGGCTTCACACTGGGTGCAGATGATCTTGCCTGACTGGTAGAGGCCTTCAAGGGAGGTGTTGGCTGCAGGATTCAGAATAGAACTAATTTCAAGTTCAAAGACTTCAGGGGTCCGAGCAAGTTTAAAATACTGGTCATCTACCTCGTACTCTCCGGGCAGAAGCACCATCCCGTTGGCAACCACCGAGGTGATTTCATAGTCAGCTTTGTTCAATACCAGGGTGAGCTCTTTGTTTGCCATCCCAGGTTTTTTTCTGAGTTTCAAGATTGAGGTCACCCGGGTGTGATCCTCTTCAATGTCAAATTTAAGGTCGACATGGTCGACGATAAATTCAAACGGCCTATAGTCTTTGAGATATTTGGTCTGATGTATAGTCATAATCATTAAAAAATAAAACCATCTGCCAAACTTGTCAATTGCAGATAAAAATAACAAGGATAAATAAAAGAATAAATTTTTTGTTCGATTCAAATATCGGTCTTGATCGACTCAAATTATGATTTGACAATGAATTCATATTGCTTCACCCAAAAAATAGGACCCGTTAAATCATTGTATTTTGGCTCGGTTTATAAATTGCAGACAGATTTGATTCCTCAAAATATTGCATATATTTATCAGGTTAAAATTTATCCCTGCCTTGAATTCAAACCAACATTTTAATTATAATGAACGTTCATAAAATTTAAGCCCTTTGTTTTACGCTTTTCCCAGTGGTTGTAAAAAGGGGCGGATTGACAAAAAATGTTGCCCTGGACTATTATGGCGGTCTTAGCAGAGAGTGTTGACAAGGGCTGAACATATCCATAGAAGAATTTGACCCAATAAATACAAAAATAAATAGATTAATCAAGAGGCGGTAAATACAAGAATGAAACTGACCATTATCGGTACCGGCTATGTCGGGCTTGTTACCGGGGCATGCTTTTCTGAAATGGGAAGCCATGTCACCTGTGTGGACATTGACAAAGAAAAAATTGAAAATTTGAAAAAAGGGATACTGCCCATTTACGAGCCCGGGCTTGAGCCCATTGTTCTGGATAACTATAAAGAGGGCACTTTGAAGTTTACCACCAGCCTGAAAGAGGCTGCCAAGGACTGCAATCTGTTTTTTATTGCCGTTGGTACCCCGCCGGGTGAGGATGGATCCGCAGATCTAAAATATGTGCTTGAGGTTGCAAGACAAATCGGCCGGGTCATCTCTGAATACGCCGTGGTGGTGGACAAATCCACTGTACCCGTGGGCACTGCCGATAAGGTCAATGCGGTTATTTGTGAGGCGCTTGAGGCCAGGGGGGAAGATATCCCCTTTGATGTGGTCTCAAACCCGGAGTTTTTAAAAGAAGGGGCTGCGGTCAATGATTTTTTAAAACCGGACCGGATTATTGTGGGCGCTGATTCTGACCCGGCTGCCAAGATCATGAAACGCTTGTATGCACCCTTTTCCAGAAATCGTGACAAGATTATTTTGATGAATGTCAGGGATGCGGAAATGACCAAATATGCAGCCAATTCAATGCTGGCAACCAAGATTTCTTTTATGAATGAGATTGCCAATCTTTGTGAAAAACTTGGGGTGGATGTTGAAAATGTCAGAAAAGGCATTGGTTCAGACTCCAGGATCGGGTTTTCCTTTATCTATCCGGGATGCGGTTATGGGGGGTCTTGTTTTTCCCAGGATGTCAAGGCTTTGGTAAAAACCAGCAAGGATATCGGATTCAATGCTGTTCTCCTTGAATTGGTTGAGCGCAGAAACAATCTTCAAAAAACAGGTGCTGGGCACCAAGATCATCCAACGGTTTGGCAAAGATCTTTCCAACAGGGTCTTTGGCGTATGGGGGCTTGCCTTTAAGCCTGGAACCGATGATATGCGTGAGGCCTCATCCTTGGTTCTCATAAAAACCCTGGCAAAATCAGGTGCCATGATCAGGGCCTATGATCCGGTGGCCATGGACCAGGCCCGAAAAGAAATTTCAAAGGAGTTCAAAGACCAGGTGGTGTTTGTTTCAGATCCCTATCAGGCCCTGGAAGAGTCAGATGCCTGTATTCTGGTCACTGAATGGAAAACATTCCGTCAGCCGGATTTTAAAAAAATGAAGATACTGATGAAGTCTCCTGTTATTTTTGACGGCAGAAATCAATATGATCCAGAAGAAATGGAAGAGACAGGGTTTGAATACCATGGCATTGGCAGGGAAGCAGGTCTGATCATGGATACCTGATCATAACCTTGTCATTTGAACGGAAAAAAGGCTGTCTTTTTTTAAGACAGCCTTTTTTTATGCCATTTTGAGGTCCGCCAGGACATTGCCCAACGAAGAGATTTTTTAAACCATCCCGGGGGGGGTAAAAATAATTAAGGGATGGGTATGATTTTTCTTGACAGTTAAAACATTAGAATGCGATTCGATAATCGAAACATATTTTAGAATTAATGTTCAGGAGATAGGTCAATGGGGTGAAAGAGCGGCGAAAACTTGAAAAACAGATGCGGCGGACCCAAATTCTGGATGCAGCCAGAAAGCTGCTTTTTTCCCAGGGTATTGAAAAGGTGTCCATCAGCAAAATTTCAAAGGAAGCTGAACTGGGGGTGGGCACCATCTATTTTCATTATAAAAATAAAGAAGAAATCTTTATCGCTCTTCAGCAGGAGGGGCTTTCCATTTTATTTTCCATTGTCAGTCAGGCTGCCCAAGCCAATCTTGATCCTGATGAAAAACTGCGCCACATTGCTCAAGTTTATTATGATTTTTACCAGACCCATTCTGAATATTATAATATTATCAATTATTTTCTTTCGTCCACCAAAGTTTTTTTTAAACCTGATTTAAAACAAAAGGTAGACCTTGCAGGCGGAAAAATTTTGACCTTGATCCAGAGTATTCTTGAAACCGGTAACCAAACCGTTTTTTTTATGGAAAGGGACCCTGCCAAGTTTTCTGTCATGTTCCTGGGAACCATCCATGGCCTGGTCCAGTTTAGGAAACTTGAACATACCACCCTTGGCAAGGAGCAGCACAAAACAATTTATGAGTACAGCGTGGAAAAACTTATCCAGTCCATAGTCTGGGAATAACCGGCATGCCCTAAAGGGCAGAAACTGGCCGGTCCATGGCAGTTGCTTGTGAGTGCAATGGAAAATAAAGCTCGTATGATTGCAAGATTTTGGCTGGATCTTATATCAAATTTTAGGAGGACAAATGAAATCATTGGAAAATAAAGTTGCTTTGGTCACAGGATCCGGGAAAAAAACAGGCATTGGATATGCAATGGCTGAAAAGTTCGCCTCACTCGGGGCCCATGTCATTATCGCGGATTTCGGCACGGCCAAAACATTTGATGCTGATGTGGGGACCTCCACTTCTGACGAAATGGACACCATTGCCCGGGAGCTGGCATCCCAGTACAAGGTCAGGACTCTGGCCGTGAACCTGGATGTGACAGACACAGCCCTTGTCGAATCCATGGCCAAGACCGTATCTGACGAATTTGGGTGTGTGGATATCCTGTGCAACAATGCAGGCGCGACGTTTGGGGTGCCCAATGGGGTGCACACCTATGACGAGCAGGCCTGGATAAAAACGGTAGATGTCAATCTTCACGGTGTATTCCGTGTATCCAAAGCCATTGTTCCTTTGATGCAGGAAAAAGGAGGGGCCATTGTCAATACCGCATCACGGGCAGGCAAGGTGCCGCCTTTGTTCAACGGGGCCTATGCCGTATCAAAGGCCGGGGTGATCATGCTCACCAAGGTCATGGCCAAGGAGTTGTCAGGACTTAAGATTCGGGTTAATGCCATCTGTCCTGGCCAAATCATGACGGATCTTGAAAAATGGCGGTTCGGTCTTGAAGCCCAGTTTCTCAACACCAGTGTGGAAGAACAGGAAGAAAAAATGTCAGCCTCCATTCCTTTAGGACGGATTGGCAGTCCGGCCGAGGTGGCAGACATGGCTGTGTTTCTGGCTTCAGATGCCTCTTCCTATGTCACAGGACAGGCATTGAACATCTGCGGCGGACAGCTCATGGAACTTTAGACTAAGAAATGATGTGTTAGCCAAATTAAATTTTATATTATAAGGAGCTATTATGGAAACCATTACCGGCGCAGAATTGGCTGCCAAGGCATTAGCCGACAGAAAGATCGATTATATTTTTTCTTTGAGCGGGGGACATATCACTCCGATTTACCAGCATCTTGAAGACACTGAGGTTAAAATATTTGATACCCGCCACGAACAGTCTGCTCTGTTCATGGCAGAGGCCTACGGCAAACTGACCCGAAAAGCGGGCGTGGCCATGGTCACGGCAGGCCCTGGGTTCACCAATGCCCTGACAGGCGTGGCGTCTGCACATTTTTCCAATACCCCTCTGGTACTCATTGCCGGGTGCGTGGGCCTGGACAATAAGGAAAGGCTTGATCTTCAGGACATGCCCCAGTCGTCTGTGATTCAACCCATGGTTAAAAAGGCTCTGGTCTGCATGAAGGCAGAACGGGTGAATGAATATGTGGACATGGCCTTCAGGATTGCCGAAAGCGGTCGGCCGGGCCCGGTATATCTTGAGTTCCCCATTGATGTGCTGAACACTCCTGTGGACAAGGCTGCCGTGCGTCAGACCCGTACAGTGGTCACCTCTAATCCTTCGGATCCGGGCAAGGCCGGGGCCTTAATGGAGATGATCAAAGGGGCGAAAAATCCTGTGGTCATTGCAGGCACAGGCGCATGGCAGGCCCATGCCGAAGAAGAGCTTAAAACCTTTATTGAGACCAGCGGAATTCCTTTGTTCACAAATCTTTCAGGCCGGGGAATTTTGTCAGATGAGCATCCTCTTTGTTTTGAAGGGGCCCTGGCCATCCGTCCCGGCGGCGGGTTTGCCGCCTACCTTGAAACCGATTTGGTCATTATTCTAGGCAGCCGGATTTGTCTGTATTATTTGTTCGGGGATATATTTAATCCGGAAGCCAAGATTGCCCAGGTGGATATCCAGCCCGACGAAATCGGAAGAAACAGGACAGTGGATCTGCCTGTGGTTTCCGATGTGAAAGGCTTTTTGAGCAATTGCAATGCCTTGCTCGCTGAAAATGATCAAGGGTTTAAAGAACAATTTTCCCCTTGGATTGAAAAATTGAACAAAGCCCATGAAGAGGGCAAGTCCCTGTCCAAAAATGACTGGGAATCTGACAATATTCCTGTCCATCCCATGCGCCTGGCCCAGGAGATCAACCAGTTTATGAACAGAGAGGATGATATTGTTGTGGCCGACGGCGGGGATACCACCACCTGGCTGGGCATGACCCGCACCCTTAAAACCGGGGGGACTTATCTGGATTACGGTATTTTCGGCTCTCTTGCCGTGGGCCTTCCCTATGCCAATGCAGCAAAGCTTTTAAATCCGGATAAACGGGTCTGTCTGATGACCGGTGACGGATCCGTGGGATTTAACTTCATGGAATTTGAAACCGCCATTCGCAAGAATCAGCCCATCGTCGTGGTTATTTCCAACGATCTTGGCTGGGGCATGATCCGTCATTCCCAGGAGATTCGCATCGGCCATGCCATTGAAGGCGGCACCTTTATCGGCAAGGTGGATTACCATAAAATGGTTGAAGCCATTGGCGGAAAAGGGTATCTGGTTGAAGATCCCAAGGATATCAGACCGGCATTGGAAGATGCCTTTGCCTCTGGCAAGGTCTGCTGCATCAATGTAATGACAGATCCCACAACCGTGAGCCCGGCCTCCATGGCCCTGGCCAATGTCGGCGCGTATAAAGCCTAATGAGTTAACACTTCAAAGCAGCCTTGGATGGGGGGAAAAACCCCTCATCCATTGGCATTAAGGGGGATGACATGGATCCTGTAACACTTGACCAGGTTCAACTGAATTTCAACCCGACTGGAATTGCTATTATCAACGGTGCCATCGGCCTGATGATGCTCGGTGTAGCCCTTGAATTGAGTTTTGAAGATTTTAAACGGATCATTGCAAGCCCTAAAGCCCCTGCCATAGGGCTTGTGGCCCAGTTCCTCCTGTTGCCGGCATTTACCTTTTTATTGGTCATGATCATTAAACCCTACCCGTCCATTGCCCTGGGCATGATGCTTGTGGCTGCCTGTCCCGGCGGAAATCTGTCCAATATCATTACCTATCTTTCCAAGGGCAACTCGGCTGTTTCCATCAGCATGACAGCCGTATCAACGGTGGCGGCCATTGTGATGACCCCTTTTAATATCTCTTTTTGGGGCAGACTTAACCCGGATACCGCCCCGATTTTACAACAGGTTTGCCTGGACCCCATGGATGTGTTTGTCACGGTTTTTTTGATTTTGGGGATCCCTTTGATCATCGGGATGAGCCTTGGAAAATATGTGCCATCCCTGGCCGATAAGGTGAGAAAACCCTTTAAGATTTTTTCCCTGATTTTCTTTATTGTCATTGTCTGCGGCGCGCTTGCTGCCAATTGGCAGAATTTTGTCGCCTATGTGGGCCTGGTGGTTTTTGCTGTTCTGCTTCACAATGCCCTGGCCCTGAATATCGGGTATTGGTCGGCCAAGATATTTGGCCTTCCCGAACCTGACTGCAGGGCGGTCTGCGTGGAGGTGGGTATCCAGAATTCTGCTTTGGGCCTGATCCTGGTCTTTAATTTTTTCAACGGTCTTGGGGGCATGGCCATTGTTGTGGCCTGGTGGGGGATCTGGCATATTTTTGCAGGACTTTCCACGGCATTTTTCTTTACCAAAATCATGAAAAATAATCCTGAGGTTACCCATGGATAGACGAACATTTAAGGGTAAAACCGCTGTTATCACCGGCGGGGCTTCAGGCATTGGTCTGGCCACGGCCTGGGAGTTTGCCAGGGCAGGGGCCCAAATTGTCATGGTGGACATGGACGGGGCCATGCTTGAAAAGCAGGCGGTTCTTTTTAATGAAAAAGGATTTTCCATTCTCACTGTTCAATGCAACGTCACCGATCAAGCCCTTTGCCAGGATGTTGTTGACAAGGCATTGGCCAGGTTCGGATCCATTGACCTTCTCTTTAACAATGCCGGAATTACCCAGAGAAGCCTGTTTGAAAAAACCAAGATCGCTGTCATTGAAAAGGTCATGGAGGTCAATTTTTTCGGATCCGTGTATATGACAAAAGCTGCCCTGCCAAGTCTGATTGAATCCTGCGGCACCATTGTGGTGAACGAGTCTGTTGCCGGGGTCTCCCCCTTGCTCGGCCGCTGTGGTTATGCCGCTTCCAAGCATGCCATGCACGGTTTTTTTACCTCATTGCGTTGCGAACTTCGGCATAAGGGGGTCCATGTGATGATCGTCTGCCCGGGATTTATTCAAACAAATCTCCAGACCCTCGCCCTTGGCGGGGACGGCAATATCGCTACCCACAAACAGACCCGTGTGGGGACCCAGCAGACCCCTGAATTTGTCGCATCCCAGATTCGCAGAGGGGCACAGGCCAATCGTCCCATGCTGGTCTTTACCTTTTTTGGGAAGTTGGGCTATTTTGTATCAAGGCTGTTTCCAGGCCTGTATGAACGGCTCATGACCCGGCAGTTTAAATCAGAACTTGGATAAGACCAAGAATCAGGCTGGGAAAGGCTAAAATCATTCATGGGAAGATAAGGCTTCCCATGAATGATTCGTGTAAGGCAAAAAGGTTATAAAAAGGTTTCAACCGGCGTATAATCAAGGCCAAAGGCATCTGCAACGGCCTTGTAAACCACTTTACCGCTGATCACATTGGCTCCCAGCCTGATTTCTTTGTTGTCCTGCATGGCTTTTTTCCATCCCTTGTTGGCAATTTCAACGGCATAGGGAAGGGTGGCGTTGGTCAGGGCGCGGGTGGAGGTCCTGGCAACGGCGCCGGGCATGTTGGCAACACAATAGTGGACCACACCGTCAACCTCAAAGGTCGGTTCTGCATGGGTGGTGGCTTTTGATGTTTCAAAGCATCCCCCCTGGTCAATGGCCACATCCACCACGACCGATCCTTTTTTCATGGTCTTGAGCATCTGGCGGGTGAGAAGCTTGGGGGCTTTTGCACCTGCCACCAGAACCGCACCGATTACCGCATCTGCTTTTGCCACAAGTTCTGCCATAACCGCTGCGTTGGACATGACCGGAAAACAATTGGCCGGCATGACATCATCCAGATAGGACAGTCTTTCCAGATTGGTGTCCAGGATATAGACCTTGGCACCGAGGCCGCAGGCCATTTTGGCTGCGTTAATCCCGACCACCCCTCCACCGATGACGACCACCGTAGCAGGTTCCACTCCGGTTACTCCGCCAAGCAGAACCCCCATGCCGCCCTGGGGCATTTCAAGGTATTTGGCTGCCTCCTGGGTGGCCATCCGCCCGGCCACTTCACTCATGGGCACAAGCAAGGGCAGAGAGCCGTTTTCTTTTTCAATGGTTTCGTAGGCAATATTAACGGACTTGGCCTTGATCAGTCCGTGGGTCTGCTGTTCGTCGGCTGCAAGATGCAGATAGGTAAATACGATCTGGTCTTTTTTGATCATATCATATTCAGAGGGCTGGGGCTCTTTGACATGCATGACCATATCGCATGTTGAATAAACTTCAGCAGGGGTATCTGCAATGAGGGCACCTGCGGCAAGGTATTCTGAATCGGGAAACCCCGCACCCATGCCGGCCTCTTTTTCAACCAGGACATCGTGCCCGTTCTGTTTCATGGCCACCACGCCTGCCGGGGTCATGCAGACTCTTTTTTCCAATACTTTGATTTCTTTTAAGATTCCGACTCGCATCTTGTGCCTCCTTTGGTTGTTATTTCACCTTACGATCATTGGTTTTGTCATGTAAATGTCTTCTGGATGGCTTTTTCAACCGCCGCTACAATGGTATCCACCTGGTCTTGGGTAATGATCAGGCAGGGGGCGAAATTCATGATATTATTGAGACCGTTAAAGCTTGAGTTGGTCCGGCCCACAATCACGTTTTGGGCAAGTACATTGCCCATTAAATTGGCCATCTGGGCTTCGGTGACCGGAGTTTTGGTCTCTTTGTCTTTAACAAATTCAATGCCTGCAAAAAGTCCTTGCCCCCTGACATCTCCCACCACATCATATTTTTTCAGGGCCGATAATTTTGCCAGCAGATAGGCTCCCATTTTAACTGAATTTTCAACAAGGTTTTCATCTTCAATGATCCGGGTGCTTTCAAGAGCCGCGGTCATGGCAGAGGTACATCCTCCATAGGTGGAAATGTCCCGAAAATAGTTGAGCCGGGTCTCTGGATTTGACGGATCGTTTAAAAAAACATCATAGACCTTTTGTTTGACAACCGTGGCTGACAGGGGTTCATAGGAAGAGGCAAGGCCCTTGGCCATGGTAATGATATCCGGGTCCACATCATAGTGTTCGTGACCCCAGAATTTTCCGGTCCTGCCGAAACCGCAGACCACCTCATCCATGATCATCCAGATATCGTATTTTCGGCATATTTTCTGGAGAATGGGATAATACTCGGGCACAGGTTTGAGAATGCCGCCGCCGGCGGTTATGGGCTCTACAATCATGCCGCCGATGGTGTCGGTCCCCTGGGCCAGGATGATATCTTCCACCTTTGTTGCGCATTCAATTTTGCATGATCCATAGGTTTTATCATAGGGACAGCGATAGCAGCAGCAATGGGGAAATTCCACAAACCCTTCTACAAAGGGGCCAAAATCCTGTTTCCTCTGGGCCTGGCCCGTGGCGCTCATGGCGCCGATGGTCGTGCCGTGGTAATCCCGGTCCCTGTACATGATTTTGTATTTACCTTTGCGCTGGGGGCTGATCCGTGAGGCCTGGCGGACAATTTTAAAGGCTTTTTCATTGGCCTCGGATCCTGAATTTGAAAAATAAACCTTGTGGTGGTTGGGCAGTTTTTCAAGTAGTTTTTTGGCAAATTTGATGGCCGGCACATTGCCGAATACCCCTGCAAAATAGGGCATTTTTTTGAGCTGGGCACACACCGCATCTGCAATGGAATCCCGTCCATAGCCCACCATCACGCTCCAGACGCCTCCGGACGAGGCATCCAGATATTCGCGTCCCCTGATATCTTTGACCATCAGGCCTTTGCCTTCAACAATGATCATCTGTTCCTGGGATTCAAAAAATTTATGGGGCTTGAGGTGATGCCAGAGCGCATCCCTGTCCGCTGCTATTATTTCGTCTGAATCGTAATCCAGCCAATTGAATTGATTTTCCATGGGGCCCCCCTTTTAATCATAGGATTCTAACCTTTTGTGGTTAACGTGTAAAGGGCCCGGCAACACTGGCGGTGATTGCCGGACCCTATTTATACATATTGAATACGCCTGTGCAGCCTTATACCCCTTTTTGGGGTTTCATGTCTGCCTTGTCAATACCGGCAACTGCCACAGGTTTTTTCATGGCGTCCCTGCGAAAGGGTTCGCCAAGCTCCATATTGGTCAGCACTTCGATAAAAGTGGTTTTGCCTTCTTCCATCTGGGCCTTAACCGCAGCTGACAGTTTGGCACTCAGATCTTCCATGGAGGTAGCCTGCACTCCCTCTACCCCGCATCCCTTTGCAATCTGTGCATAGTTAACGTTGCGGTCAAGTTCGGTTCCCACAAAATTATCGTCAAACCAGAGGGTGGTATTTCGTTTTTCAGCACCCCAGTGATAGTTGCGGAAAACAACCATGGTAATGGCCGGCCATTCATCACGGCCGCAGGCCGTCATTTCGTTCATGGAAATACCAAATGCCCCGTCCCCTGCAAATCCCACAACAGGAACATCGGGCTGGGCAATTTTGGCTCCGAGGATGGCGGGAAACCCATATCCGCAGGGGCCGAACATGCCGGGAGCCAGGTATTTGCGTCCCTGTTCAAAACTGGGATAGGCCGCACCAATGGCGCAGGAATTGCCGATGTCCGAAGAGATAATGGCATTTTCAGGCAGGGCGGCTTTAATGGCGCGCCATGCCATGCGGGAGGTGATTTTTTCAGGATCCTGATTGCGGGCGCGCTCGTTCCATGTGGTGCCGGCGTCATCTGCTTCATGATCCATGGTGGAAAGTTCCTTGTCCCAATCTGATTTAACCTGGGCAATGGTGGCTTTGCGGGTCTCACGGTCTGCATCCCCTGCCGTTTTGGGCAATTGGGCCAGAATTGATTTGGCCACTTTTTTAGCATCCCCCACAATACCCACGGTCACAGGTTTGGTCAGACCGATGCGGTCCGGGTTGATATCAATCTGGATAACGGCGGCATTGGTGGGCCAATAGTCAATGCCGTAGCCGGGCAGGGTGGAAAAGGGATTGAGCCGGGTGCCCAGTGCCAAAACCACATCCGCCCGGGCAATGAGTTCCATGCCGGCTTTGGACCCGTTGTAACCCAGGGTGCCGGTGTAAAGCGGATGGCTTCCGGGAAAGGCGTCATTGTGCTGGTAGCCGCAACATACCGGGGCATCCAGTTGTTCTGCCAGGGCCATGGACTCTTCAATGGCGTTGCCGATCACCACACCGCCGCCGTTGAGGATCACAGGAAATTTTGCCTGGCTCAGAAGTTCGGCTGCCTTTGAAAGGGCGTTCTCCCCCCCTGCAGGCCGTTCAAATTCAACCACGGCCGGCATGTCAATATCAATGACCTGGGTCCAGAAGTCTCGGGGGACGTTGATCTGGGCAGGGGCTGATGCTCTTTTGGCCTGGAGGATCACCCGGTTGAGAACTTCTGCGATTCTGGAAGGGTGGAGCACCTCTTCCTGATAGGCCACCATATCTTCAAAAATGGCCATCTGGGGGACTTCCTGGAATCCGCCCTGGCCCATGGTCATGTTGGCGGCCTGGGGGGTGACCAATAAAAGCGGGGTATGATTCCAATAAGCGGTTTTAACAGGGGTTACAAAGTTGGTGATCCCAGGTCCGTTTTGGGCAACCATCATGGACATTTTACCGGATGCCCGGGTAAATCCGTCAGCCATCATTCCGGCATTGCCTTCATGTCCGCAGTCCCAGAAGGTGATCCCGGCTTTGGGAAACAGGTCTGAAATCGGCATCATGGCAGATCCGATTATCCCGAAGGCATTGTCAATGCCATGCATTTGGAGCACTTTTACAAAGGCTTCTTCAGTGGTCATTTTCATGGGTATTCTCCCTTTGCTCTCATTGTTTTCTTTCCCCGAAAGTCCTGTTGCGTTTTCAATCAGGCCCTCGGGGGAACTGATGGTAATCGAAACAATATCTGATGTGTGATATATCAGATATCAGTATTTTGTTTATACATCAGATACCGGGTGAATGTAAACAGAATTTGTGGCTGAATAATAAAAAAAATGAAATGTTTTTTGGGGGGATAAGCCCTGGGCCAAAGGTTGAACAAAATTGCGTGTCCGGCCTAAAGAATTCCCTCAATCTTAAGCCCTGCAAACTTGTGCTGGCGCATGACCTCATAACTGAGAATTGCAACGGTGTTGGCCAGATTAAAAGATCTGGCCTCACAAAACATGGGCACCCTTACGCAGGCATCCTTGTTTTCAAGGAGCAGTTTTTCAGGCAGGCCTTTGGATTCTTTTCCAAAGATCAGGTGGACATGATCGGAATAAGGAAAAAGATCACATTGAACACTTGCTTTTTTTGAAAGAAATACTTTTTGACCCTGGGGGTTCCGGGCAAGATACTCTTTGAAATTGGTATAGGTTTTAACCTTTAGATTTTTCCAATAATCAAGTCCAGCACGCCGCAGGTATTTATCTTCTATGGAAAACCCCAAGGGTTCGATCAAATGTAAAGATGCGCCCATGGCATTACAGGTTCTGCCGATATTTCCCGTGTTCTGAGGGATTTCCGGTTCCAATAATACAATATTCAAATTCACTATTGATTTATCCTTACACTTATAAAAGCTGTGATCATACCAGATTTTAAAAAATAAAATCCATCAATTTTTTCAAGGCTGTTTTCAATAAATTGCCAGCCTTGCCGCTAAGGCAAAAACGCTTTGTGAGATATGCGGGTTAAACCTCTATCAAGGGTATTATACAGAAAAGTTAATTGGTCTGTCATGTGCATAACCATATGTTGCCGTGGGAGATCATATATCGGATTTTTATGTAAAATTTTATATTATGGTTCAGTAGTGTCCGGTTAGGTTGTTGCATATAAAAAGCATCTAAAATCATTGAAAAAACAGTCTGTTTTGTGTTGACAAATGTGCGTAAAAATTTTTGTGCGCCTTGAAAATTTAACTCAAGGAGCTCAAATGACGCACATCTCAGTCCCTAAAAAACAACTACGGTCCCTGAACTTTGACAATTTCAGGTGCCCTCTGATAAAGTCACTTTCAAAAGCACCGGAATTACAATCTCGAGGAGATCGCCCTTTAAAAATGACATTCGAAGACCAGATAAATGCTTTGGTTTATTTCCATCTTCAGGAGCACAAGTCTGCCCGACATTTAATTCAGGATCTCAAGGAGAATGTTTTTGCTAAAGAAAATATTGCGCCAGACGGTGGTATCAGCCGTAGTAGTTTCTGTGAAGCCATCAATCACAGGGGACTCGAACAACTGCAATTTATCTTTGAGGATCTTTATAAACAGGCTCTTGAGTGTCATCCGGGTGAACACGCCGAGTTAGGAGAGTTGGTTTCCATTGACGGTAGTCTCATAAATGCAGTCCTTTCAATGCACTGGGCGAACTACAGAAAAGGAAGTAAAAAAGCCAAAGTACATTGCGGATTTGACATTAATCACGGAATCCCAAACAAAATCTTTTTGACTGAAGGCAACGGCGCTGAACGCACCTTTGTTCCCAAAATAGTTTCCAAGGGGCAAACAGGTGTTATGGATCGTGGATATCAATCCCATAAAGAATTTGACCTGCTTCAGGAGCAAGGCAAACATTTTGTCTGCCGTATAAAAACCAGGACAACAAGAACAATTATTGATAACCACGAGACCCCTTCCGACAGCTACATTTTTTATGATGCACTGGTTAAACTTGGTACTCCGAATCAAAACCAGACGAAAAGGCCTGTTCGGGTTGTTGGCTATAAAATTGCTGGCGTCAAATACTATGTGGCAACTGACAGGCATGATTTAACAGCGGAACAAATAGCAACAATTTATAAACTCCGGTGGACCATTGAGGATTTTTTCAAATGGTGGAAAGAACATCTGAAGGTATATCATCTCATTGCCCGCAGTGAATACGGCCTTATGGTTCAGATTCTTGGCGGCCTTATCACTTACCTGTTACTGGCAATCCATTGCCAAAAACAGTTTAATGAAAAGGTCACGATCAAAAGAGTTCGGCAGCTGCGAACCGCCATTCTAAATGACCTGTTTGGCTGCGAGGAGCAGGGCTCTCATAGTTCAAACAGGGACAATATTGTCAAAGATCAAAAAATTATTGAGCAAGCAAAAACCTAACCGGACATCACTGATTATGGTTGACAAAAAATAAGCGCCGACCCTAAAGATGAGATCAAACTAGTAAAAATTAAACCAGGAGATTGCTATGGATAAACGTGATATCGCCAATCAACTTGTTATCGAACTGGGTAAAACGCTGACCCTGCCGGACATGACACTGAATGAACAAAATTATGCCGCCCTGCTTTTTGACGACAATATTTTGCTTAATATGGAATATGATGCAATTCAGGATCGGATGATGCTTTACGTTTACCTTGATGAACTGCCGATAGAGGGAAGCGAATTCTTGTTGCGCAAGCTTTTGGCTGCCAATTTTTTTTGGTACAGGACCCAGGGTGCCACTCTTTCATTGGAGGAGGAGACCGGGGGGATACTGATCAGCTATGCCCATCAGCTTAACGATCTTGATTCAGGCAAATTTGAGGACATCTGCAATAATTTTGTGCAAAAGGCTAGCGAGTGGAAAAATAAAATATCTGAGATGAAAAACCAGACTCAATCAAACCCGGATTCTAAAACCACGGAATCAGCTCCGCCGTTTCAGTCAAACATTCAATACGTCTAAGAATCATTATCTGGATAATTCTATAAATAGATAACTTTGCTGCCTTTCAAAAGGAATTTATCAATGACTCTCAATGTTCGCAATTTTCAAAATACGGCCCGCCAGGCCGAGCAACTAAACCGTATGGGCAATGAATTCAGCATTGGTCAGGGAAATCAGGTCCAACTCAGGCAACCCTTGAATCCCCCTGGAAAATGGACCAGCTTCAAAGTCTCTCTGAGCAATGTGCCGCTTTTGAAACATTTTTCAGGCGTTCGCCAGGCACGTGCCCAAATGGATGAGTATCATCAGCAGGTAGATGATTTAAAGGTTTCCAACCGCTAGGTGATGCAAAGCTTCATGCTCTGCCTTCAGAATGAATTCGGCCCCCGAATTGCCGATATGGCCATGAAAGATATTGATCAGACCAGCGGAACGCCCCTGACCTCACGAACGGTTACCAGGGCCATGGAAAATGTCGAGCAGGCAACCAAGGCCCTGAAGGCAAAAAATAATTTTACCATGATGCGGTTTCTGGAAAATTCAACCACCGGCGGTCTGCGTTTGGGTGGGGAAAAAGATATGGTTGGTCTTTTCCTTGACAAAGGGATCAACCTTCACGGTAAAAGTCAATGGCAGGATGGATTAGAGCCGGGACCGGCACAATGCCTGGAAAAACTTTTCCGCCTAAAATGCCAGGACCTGCCGGAGTATTCTAAAGGGCAAATTTCCAACGAGCAGATGGTCACCATTGCCAACGAAGCACTGGATCTTTTAAAAGAAATTCAGGATCAGGATGTGGTTGAGCCGGATCAACTTAATACGATTATGGCCAATAAAACCAAACAAGCCTTATCTTCCAACGGTTTGATCTCATCTATCCGCAAGGAACTTGTGGATGAGAAAACCTTTGGGCTTTTGGATCGGAAAAATCCTTAATCCTTGTTCAACAAAACCCTGGGTCGCCTCATGGGTGAAATGAACATGAGTGATCCGCTTCCCGACAGCGTCAAAAAGGCCATTGCCTCGGATTTAACCAATGAGATCATCATGTCTTCCAATCAAACAAGGCTTTTAGGTTGTGAGCCCAAACTCGATAGACTTTTGCCAGCCTTAACCTCCCACGTTAAAGAACGTTGTGAACAAGCCCTCTCAGGACATCTTGAAGCCTTGAAAATGCTGGACAGCCTTGAAGGGATTTCTTCAGAACAGCTCAAGAGCATCAAAGAACTGGCCAATACCCAGCGAATGGATACGGTTCAGGTGGAAAAATTCAAGGAAAACTGCAGCCTTGCACCCTCCCTCAAAGGATTGGCAACGGCTTTAAATAACAGAGATATGAAGGGAACACTTGAGGTCTTTAGATCCATCAAAGAGACAACACTGCCCTCTCTTGTCCCTTGCCAGGAAAAGGCAAGATCCATGGGCTGCTGGACACAGTTCAGCGCCAATGATGTCAAGGTATTGGTCAATCAATTTGAAAAAGTGGCCCAGGCAGGTACTTCACGAGAGGATCTTCAGGGACTTTTTGATGCTTTGACAAGTCCAGCGGGTAAAGACCTGCTTCATGCCATGGATCATGCACCCCTTGATGAGGTGGGCATGGAATTTCGCCAGCTGCAGGAACTTCAGCGCGGCCTGGTTGAGGTGGTCGGTGAAATGCTCGACATGGATTCGGGCATGATTAACGATCAGATTGCCTTGAGTGAGAACGCTGTCGGCCTCCTGCCGCCGGATGTCCTTTTGCCCACTATCGGGTTGACATCAGATGAAAGGGGACTGGATCCTGAATCCCGGTTGGCACAAGAACTGGTGAACCCTGATTTTGATATTCAAGAATTTCGCAACAATGACAAACAAGGGGTACTTGATCATCTCAACAGAGACGGCATTGATAAAACCACCGGTCTTAGCGCCACCTTTCACAAAGATATCAACCGGGCAAGCTATCGGCTCAAAGGGGAGGTCCTCTCAAGAGATGAACCTAAAAAGTCTGTTGCCAAGTTTGTATCTGCATTTACAGATACAAAAGACAAGGTAAACACCAAGCTTGCAAAAGTCGTCAGTCTCTGCATGAACCAGAACGGTATCAATCGGTTCATGGAAGCATACTCTTTCAGATCCTTGGGGGGCATGGTCGTAAGCGGATCCGATGAAGGGAAAATTATGACCTCCATCCTTCATGATGCCTACCCGGATGAAGAGGGCAACTGGTTTGTCACCTCTTCTTCAACTCTGGGCGTACAAATGGTTGTCGGAGAAGGAGGAGAGACCCGATGTGATCCCAAATCCAGTGTCATGGTTACCTCCATGACCTATAAAATTTCAAAGGAATCCATCCAGGCGAATAATCCTTTAATTGAGCTGATAGACTCACAACATTATCTTTCACTCACAAAGGCCCAGGGCGGATCCTTTTAAATATCTCCAAATGTGAAAGAGACTCTTTATTGTTCCAAAATTTTTATGAAAATATTTTGGGCATCCATGTCGGGATTGGTGGCACCGTTTGGAAACTATGTTGATATTTGCCCAGGTGGTTTTAATCGGGATGATTGGGGGCCCTGCGCTGGTCCGCGGACTTAGTCCGGCAGAATGTTAAAATCCACATCTTCATAGGTTTTAATACAGGCGGCGTGGGCGTTGGAAAATTGGCGGGCAAAGGCTGCTAGGGCCTGGGCCATGATCAGATCTGCCTGGGTGCCCAACGCCTTTGTAATGGTTTCTTTCATGGTTTTGTACAGATGGCCGGCATGGTATTCCCAGGGCATGACAGCTTTTTTTCCGGGATGGATTTTCTTTTTATAGAGAAGGCAAATCAGGCGGAAAATGGATAAACGGGCCTGCTTGAACACAAAATCACAGGTGTCATGCCCCTGGGTCTGGGTCGAGTTGACCTGGATTTCAAGGTCCGGGTTAAATCCCCTGACCAGGGCCTGGTCAATTTCCATGCAAAAATATTTGCCGTATTCCAAAAGGCCCTGGGTTTGCCAGGCTTGGTTCCAGGGGCATTTGGATACGATCATCCGTGCATGGGGATTTTTTTGGGCAAATTTAAATTCCATCTCTTTTTTTTCAACTGTCCACTCTCCATAGGCCAGATAATTTTCCATGGTCAAAGAATGATTGTTTTTCAAGGCCCTCAGGGCCATGCGGTGCCCCCGCTGTTCCCCGTATCGCCTGACCCCGGAGCGGATGAGTGCTTGCCCCTGTTCTGTTTTGATACTGTCCAGAACTGATTTTGAAATGCAGGAAAATAAAAGGGCATGGTGAAAGGCTGTGAAATGGATATTGTGTTCAGATCGGGTCATTATATTTTCCTTACCCTGGTGTTGATGAAGAATTTAAAAAAGGTGTAGCAAATTTTATGGAATGTTCAAAGCACTATTCAAAGCCCAGGTGAAAAATGAACCAAGATCATGGTTTGAAAAAGAGATTAGATATGATATTAATACATTTTTTAACCCCCTGTCCCAGGGATTGAGGATAAAATGGAGAGAAAGAAAATCGATCAGGACCTTTTTTGTTTTGCATGGGTTTAGATGCATGATCATAATGAAGATTAAGGGCATCTTCTTTTTTTACCATACAAATTGATAAAAACTTAAAATCCCTTCAAATTTTATTCGTTTGAATTTATTCTTTATTTTGTGTTAGACCAGCTTAAGGGCTTGATTCTGTTTCAAAATATTGCTAAATTTCCACCCCTTAATTTTTTAGGATACAAGGATGTTTTTTAATGGGATCTGAAACCATGGAAAAGCCGATAGAAAAAATGTTGTTACTGGAGATTGAAAAACGAAGAACCTTTGGTATCATCTCCCACCCGGATGCGGGCAAGACCACATTGACAGAAAAGCTGCTGCTTTTCGGCGGGGCAATCCAGCAGGCCGGCGCTGTAAAGTCAAGAAAGGTGGCCAGAGCCGCCACCTCAGATTTCCTTTCCATTGAGCAGGAAAGGGGGATTTCAGTCTCTTCTTCTGTGATGAAGTTCAATTACAAGGATTATGAGATCAATCTTCTGGACACCCCCGGGCATAAGGATTTTTCCGAAGATACCTATCGGGTGCTTACGGCCGTGGACTGTGCCGTTATGATCATTGATTCTGCCAAGGGGGTTGAGCCCCAGACCCAGAAGCTCATGGAGGTCTGCCGCATGCGCAACACCCCCATTATAACCTTTATCAATAAACTGGACAGGGAAGGACTTGAGCCCTTGGACCTGTTCCAGGACATTGAGGACAAGCTCCAGATCGAGTGTATCCCCCTGACCTGGCCCATTGGCATGGGCAAGCGGTTCAAAGGGGTGTATAATCTTGAACGTCAGGAACTGGGCCTTTTTTCTCCTGGATACTCCCCCAAGGATGATGAGGGAATCTTGATCCAAGACTTAGAAGACCCGAGGCTGGATGAGATTATAGGGCAGTCCCAGGCCGACCAGTTGCGTGAAGATGTGGAATTGGTCTCTGTTGCTGCCGAGCCTTTTGATTTGGATCTGTATCTTAACGGAACCCAGACCCCGGTATTTTTCGGGTCTGCCATCAATAATTTTGGGGTAAAAGAAATGCTGAACGCCTTTGTTAAAATTGCGCCCCCCCCGGGCATTCGGCCGACAGCCACAAGGGATGTAAATCCCGGGGAAAAGAGTTTTTCAGGCTTTACCTTTAAGATCCAGGCCAATATGGATCCTGAACACCGGGACAGAATTGCCTTTTTTAGGATCTGTTCAGGCAAGTTTACCAAGGGGATGAAGGTGAGACACCACCGTATCGGCAAGGATATCAAGATTGCCAATGCCACCATTTTCATGGCCCAGGAGCGGTCCAATGTGGAAGAAGCCTATCCGGGAGATATCATCGGCATCCACAACCATGGCACCATAAAAATCGGGGATACCTTTACCACCAAGGAACCTTTGACCTTTTTAGGCATCCCCAATTTTGCTCCGGAACATTTCAGGCGGGTGATGCTCAAAGACCCCATGAAGGCCAAGGCCCTGACCAAGGGGCTGACCCAGTTGTCAGAAGAGGGCACCATCCAGGTCTTTCGTCCCCTGAACGGGAATATGCATATCATCGGTGCCGTGGGTGTGCTCCAGTTTGATGTGACCATGGCCCGCCTGGCTGCAGAGTACAGCGTCAAGGCAGGGTATGAATCCATTGACCTTTCCGTTGCCAGATGGGTCACCTGTGAAGATGACGCCCTTTTAAAAGATTTTTTACGGAAAAACGAGTCGAGCCTGGCACGAGATGCCGAAGGCCGGCTTACTTTTTTAACCACCAGCGAGTACCAGCTCGGGTTTGCCATGGAAGAATGGCCTGGGGTTGAATTTCACAAAACAAGGGAAATTAACTCATAACCTCTTAATTAAAAGGAATTTTAAAATGACAGATCAGAGAATTTACAATTTCAATGCCGGTCCCGCTGCCTTGCCCCTGACTGTTCTGGAAGAGATCCAGGCAGAGTTTCTCAACTTTAAAAATTCAGGCATGTCTGTTACGGAAATCAGTCACAGATCTTCCTATTTTGATGCGGTTATTGATGATGCTATTGTCCGGGCCAAGCGCCTTTTGAATATAGGGGATGATTACCATGTCCTCTTTATCCAGGGCGGGGCTTCCATGCAGTTTGCCATGATTCCCATGAATTTTTTAGGTGAGAATGACCGGGCGGATTTTGTCAATACCGGGACATGGTCTGCCAAAGCGGTTAAAGAGGCCCAGATCCAGGGCAAGAACGTGGATGTGGTGGCCTCTTCCGAGGATAAAAATTTTTCCTATATTCCCAAGGAAATCCCCTTTAACACGGGTGCTAAATTTGTTCATCTCACCTCCAATAACACCATCAAGGGAACCCAGTTTTTTGAATTTCCTGACACCCATGGCGTGCCCATTATCTGTGATATGTCTTCTGATATTTTTTCAAAACCCCTGCCCATGGAAAAGTTCGGCATGATCTATGCCGGCGCCCAGAAAAACCTGGGGCCCTCTGGCTGCTGCATGGTGATTTTGAAAAAGGATTTGCTTGAGACGGCCAATGCCAACCTTCCCTCCATGCTGGCCTACAAAACCTATGCAGATAAAAATTCCATGTACAACACCCCGCCCTGTTTCGGGATTTATACCATTGGACTTGTTTTAAAATGGATAGAAGAAGAGATTGGCGGCCTTGAACAGATGGAGGCCTACAATATTCAAAAGGCGGATATTCTTTACGACTATATTGACGGAAGTGATTTTTTTAGGACAACTGCTGAAAAATATTCAAGATCTCTGATGAACGTCACCTTTCGTCTGCCGGACGAGAGCCTGGAAAAAGAATTTGTTCAGCGGGCCACAGATCACGGTCTTGGGGGGCTTAAAGGCCATCGTTCCGTGGGCGGCTGCAGGGCCTCCATTTATAATGCCGCCACCATGGAAAGCATGTATGCCCTGGTGGAATTCATGGAATCTTTTGAAAAGGAGAAAACTTCATGAAAATTCTGGTCAGCGACAAGATGAGCGAGGCTGGGATCGATATATTCAGTGGCCAGGACGGCATTGAAGTGGATGTGAACACAGAGCTTTCCCGTGAAGAATTGATCAGGATCATCCCTGATTATGATGCCTTGGCCATCAGGTCCGCTACCCAGGTGACCGAAGAGGTGCTGGAAGCTGCCAAAAATCTTAAGGTGGTGGCCAGGGCAGGCATCGGCCTTGACAACGTGGACATTGATGCCGCCACTAAAAAAGGGGTGGCCGTGATGAATACGCCTGGAGGCAATACTGTGACCACGGCCGAGCATGCCATTGCCATGATGATGGCCATGACTCGCAACATTCCCCGGGGCACCGCTTCTCTCAAGGCCGGGACCTGGGAGAAAAAAAATCTCCAGGGCAGGGAAATTTCCAACAAGACCCTGGGGGTGATCGGGTTCGGCAACGTCGGCTCCATCGCCGCAGGGCTTGCCAAAGGTTTGAAGATGAAGGTCATTGTCTATGACCCCAACATCTCTTCTGAGCATATAGAAAAGGCAGGGTTTGAGTATGTGGGTCTGGACGATCTCTATGAAAGGTCCGATTATATCACCATCCATGTGCCCAAAATGGATTCCACCATTGATCTTCTGGATTTTGAGGCCTTTGAAAAAATGAAAACAGGGGTGATGGTGGTCAATTGCGCCAGGGGCGGGATCATTAACGAAACCGCCCTTTATGATGCCATTGTTTCAGGAAAAGTTGCCGGTGCGGCTCTGGACGTCTTTTCAACAGAACCTCCCGGGTTGAGCCCCTTGCTCGGGCTTGACCAGGTGATTGCCACCCCCCATCTTGGCGCCTCCACCATGGAAGCCCAGACCAATGTGGCGGTTGCAGCCGCACGGCAGATCGTTGCCTATCTTCTGGAGGATACCGTGATCAATGCCGTAAATGTGCCTTCGGTCACAGGAGAGGTTTTAAAACAACTTCGTCCCTTTTTGTATCTGGCCGATAAAATGGGCAAGATGCAGGCACAGATTACCCCTGGCGGCATCAAGCAGGTGGATATCGAATATATTGGTAAATTTCCGGATCTTGATTTAAAGCCGGTGACCATCAATGCCATCAAAGGCCTTTTAGCCCAGTTTGTCCAATATGCGGTCAATTCGGTAAATGCCATCTCCCTGGCCAATGAGATGGGAATAAAAATCACTGAATCCACATCCCAGGAGGCAGGCAACTTTTTAAATCTCATCCGAATGACTGTGACCACCGAGGAGCAGACCAATATTGTGGAAGGTACTATCTTTGGAAAGGATGATGCCCGAATTGTCAGGATCAACAAGTTCAGGCTTGAGGTGATCCCTGAAGGCCATCTGGCCATTATCCACAACGTGGATAAACCCGGCTCCATCGGCTCCATCGGGGTGAAACTCGGAGAGCACAATATCAATATTTCCAGGATGATGGTGGGCCGTGAGGAAGACGGCCAGAGAAACATCATATTTTTAAGAACCGATACGCCTGTGCCGCCCGAGGTGGTCAAGGAAATCATTGACCTGAACCTTGTGGTCAATATGACAACATTTGAATTATAGAAAATGATCGATCCCAAAAGAAAGATACCTTACAACTATACCAGCGCAGACGACGACCAGATTATCACTCATCTTTTTGGATCTGATACCCTGGAGACCATTCAATCCCTTGAAGGCAAAAAAGGGACCGGCCGTTCTTCGAGGCTGCTGCATCGTTTCATGGGAGATCTCTTTATTATCCAGAGAAATGCCTTTTTATTCCAGGAATTGGTGGAGCATCCCCTTCAGCGCAGACAGCTTTTTGCAGAGTTTGAAAATGATTTGCGCATCATCGAGGCCCATGCCCGGCACGCGGATGTGGAAAAGGTGCTGCAAACCTGTAAAAAAGCCTTAAAGGACCTTGTCCGTCAGATCAGGGCCGTGACCGCAGATCAGGGTCGGGTTCAGCGAAAGCTGGGGCCTGTTCTGGGAAAAAATAACATTTATTTTGATCCGTTTAATATCACGGCCCATGCCACAGACGCCACGGATTGGCGCAGGTTTTCTCCTGTGGCGGTTTTGCGTCCCGACCATGAGGCCCAGGTGCCAAAGCTGATCAAAAAGATCCAAAAGCTTGGATTTTCCATCATACCCAGGGGAGCTGGTACAGGTCTTACGGGCGGGGCAACTCCTCTGACACCCTCTTGCGTCATGATCAATACGGAAAAATTAAACATGATTTTCCCGGTGGAGCGCAAGACCAACGGTCATGGGGATTATGCCTCCATGGCCATTGAAGCCGGGGTGATCACCCAGGATGCCAAGGACGCGGCCACAGCCGAGGGCTTTATCTTTGCCACGGATCCCACCTCTGCCTGGGCCTGCACCATTGGCGGAAACCTTGCGGAAAATGCCGGGGGAAAGACGGCCGTGCTCTACGGAACAGCCATTGATAATGTCCTGGCTTACAGGATTACCATGTCTGATGGAAACGCCTATCAGGTTGAGCGGCAAAACCATCCGTTGAGAAAGATTCTTCCCGAGGATGAACTGGTATTTACGGTCAAAGATAAACAGGGCAATCTCTGCGACACCATCCGGCTCAGGGGAGATGAAATCAGAAAAAAAGGATTGGGCAAGGATGTGACCAACAAGGCCCTTGGGGGGCTTCCAGGACTGCAAAAAGAAGGGTGCGACGGGATTATCACCTGGGCCGAGTTCATTCTTTATCCTGAGTTTGCCCATAAAAAGACCTGCTGCATTGAATTTTTCGGCAATGACATGACCGAGGCCGGCCAGGTGATCACCGAGGTCTGCGCTCAGTTTAACAATTGCAATCCCGCCTTGATCGCGCTTGAGCATTTTGACGAGGAGTATATCAAGGCCATAAAATATAAGACCAAGCAGTCTGTGGGGGATCGGCTCAAGGCGGTGCTGCTCATTGATATGGTCTCCAATGAGGCCGATATCCTTGACCAGGGTATGGACCAATTAAAATCCATTCTGGATCCCTATGACAAAACCGGGTTCACCATTGCAGCAGACAAGGCTGAAGCCGCTCGGTTCTGGGAGGACAGAAAACGGCTGGGTGCCATTGCATCCCATACCAATGCCTTTAAGCTCAACGAGGATATTGTCCTGCCCATTGACAGCCTGGCCGACTTTGTCAGGTTTGTGGACCAGACCAATCTTGAAGAGAAAAAATATAACCAGACCCGGGTTATCCAGGATATTGTGGATTACCTTGATAAGGCCATTCCCCTGTCCGATCCTCAATGGCTGACCCAGAAAGTCGGGCGGATCAAAGATCTTGCCTATGCCACTCGGAAGAAACTGGATATTGCCTCAAGGGACGCTCTGGAAGCCTCTATCCATTCAAAAAATTTTTTTTCCCAGGTAAAAGAACGGCTCAGGGGCTACAGCCTGGTGACAGAAAATGTGGAAAATATTTATAATACCACCTCAAGCCGGTTGATCGTCATTGCCACTCACATGCATGCAGGGGACGGCAATGTTCATGTGAATATTCCGGTGTTCTCCAATGATCGGGAGATGATGGCCCGTGCCAATATGTCCGCAGACAAGATCATGGCCAAGGCCATTGGCTTGAACGGCGTGGTCTCAGGGGAACACGGGATCGGGGTGACCAAGTTTAACTACCTTGAACCTGAACAAAAAAAGGCCTTTGTTGATTACAAAGAAAATGTGGATCCCACCCGGCTGATGAATCCGGGCAAGCTTGAGGAGCCTGATATTTTATCCAAGGTCTTTACCCCTTCGTTTAACCTTTTAGAGCTTGAGGCCAGGATTTTAAAGCATGGCTCTTTGTCTGATCTTGCCAAGAGCATTGCCAATTGCGTTCGCTGCGGCAAGTGCAAGCCAGAGTGCCCCGTGTTTTACCCGGCCAAGAATATGTTTTTCCATCCAAGGAACAAAAACCTGGCCCTGGGCGCCCTGATTGAGGCATTGCTTTATATTACCCAGCGGACCCAGTCCACCGGGTTCAAGGTGCTTAAAAATCTTGAGCAGATTGCCGACCACTGCACCATCTGCCACCGCTGTCTGGATAAATGTCCTGTCAACATTGATTCAGGGGCCATTTCCATCCAGGAACGGGATATCCTTAAAAAGATGAACTTTAAGCATACGCCTTTGTCTACACGGTTGAGCTTAACCTATCTTTCCACCAAGGATAAAACCCTGAACCCGGTATACAGGGCAGGGCTGCTCAGTGCCGGCGGTATGCTTCAGCGCGCCGGCACAACCCTTGTTAAACCCCTGTCCATGATCAGTCCTTTGAATAAAACCCGGACATTCCAGCTGTTGAGAACCCCGGTCTCTAAAACAGGATTCACCACCCTTAGGTCCCATCTGCCTTCCAGCGGACGAAACCAGGCCATTATGCTCGAACCTATGGGAAACGAGATTTCCACGGTGTTTTATTTTCCCGGGTGCGGCAGTGAACGGATGTTTTCAAGAATCTCCATGGCCTCCATTTATCTGCTGGTCTCCTGCGGGCATCGGGTGATCCTGCCCCCGCCCTATCTGTGCTGCGGTTACCCTTTAAGGGTCAATGCCCAAAAAGAGGCCTTTGACAAGGTCTTTCTGGAAAATATTATTATCTTTTCCCAGATCAGGGATATGTTTCACGACCTTGAATTTTCCGCCTGCCTTGTCTCCTGCGGTACCTGTATGGAATCTCTGGCAGAGCTTGGGGCCAATGATGTGTTCGGCTGCCAGATAAAAGATGTCTCAGGGTATGTGATTGAAAAGGGATTAAAGGTCCCCCGGACCGATGCTTGCCTTTACCATGCCCCCTGCCATGATTCTCTCAAGGATCAGGGAAAAGATATCCTCTCTAATTCAGGGGTAAAAATAAGGCAGTTGCCCTATTGCTGTTCCGAAGCCGGGACCATGGCCTTATCCCGGCCGGACATCAGCCATGCCATGTTACTGAGAAAAAAGAATGCCCTGGCCCGGGTCAATAATGAGAAATCAAAAAGAATAAAAATTTTGACCAATTGTCCCTCCTGTGTCCAGGGTCTTGGCCGTCAAAAAGATTTGGTCCCTGTCCATATTGCTGAGGAACTGGCCTGTTTGATCGGGGGGCCTGACTGGGCAGACCAGCTTGGGGAAAAATTGATCCATCCTGAAGTGGTGACCTTTTAAGATGAACCTGATCCTGTTGGAGGAAAAGGATTTTTCAGGACCGGACCATGTTCGCATTACAGGGCAACGGTTCATCCATGTCAAAAAAGTGATTAAACCTGGAAATAACAGCATTCTCACCTGCGGCATGGTCAACGGGAAAATGGGCACAGGGACGCTCTTGTCCATGGACCGCCAGGGCTTTGAAATGAAGGTGAATTTGGTTGATGATCCGCCGCCCCCTTTGCCTTTAACCCTGGTGATGGCACTGCCACGGCCCAAGATGCTCAAGCGGATCCTCCAGTCCTTGGCAAGCCTTGGGGTAAAAGATATTTATCTGATCAATTCCTGGCGGGTGGAAAAAAGTTTTTGGAAAAGCGATGTGTTAGACTCTGACCGTTTGGAGCGCCATTTGCGTTTAGGGCTTGCACAGGCCAAGGATACCCAGATGCCCAGGGTGCACTTAAGGCGGTATTTTACGCCCTTTGTTCAAGAGGAAATTGAATCGATTTCCAGGGGCAAGGTCTTAGTTCTGGCCCACCCGAAAAGTGTACAGCCCTGTCCTGTTGGGGTGAACAAACAGACTGTGCTGGTCATCGGCCCTGAAGGCGGATTTATTGAAAAGGAAATCAGCGCCTTTGTCCGTATGGGATTTGAATCTTTTACCCTGGGCCCGAGAATTTTAAGGGTCGAAACTGCGGTAACAGCCCTTGTATCAAGGCTTTTTACATGAGTTTAAAGCCCCAATTTTTTAAATTTATAGGATAAAATGATGGATAAAAAAAATCAAAAAGAGAGAAAGATTGCCTTTGAAAGCCTTCCGCCGGCAGTCAAAGAGAGCCTGACCCAAGAAGAAAAAGAAATATTTTTAACAGCTGAAAAATGGCCTGACACCCTTTTTGCTAAACTGGATGAGTTTATTATCAAAGAGTAAGGCCCTGTATCTTGCAAATCCCGGCAAAATTTAGAATTGGCAACGTTTTTTCAATCTGGCCGGGTTAAAAAAAACAGCTATATTCTTTTGCGTGCAAAGATCAAAAGCCAGCCAATACCGGCCAGATGTTTGTTCTTTTGTGAGATCTTAGGCCTGGCCGGCCTGCCGCCTCAAGCAGATTCTGTACTAGCCGAATATTTCATACCTGAAGGTCAGAAACTGACAATTTGAGGGGATTGGATATTAATTATTTTAAATACAACAAGTTATAATTGCTTACCAAACCAATTCCAAGGCTAGTCACCCTTGGGGCGAACCGATTTTATCTCATCTGCGTTGTTGCAGACCGTTGGCAGTAGATTCAATAGGGCTTCACGGCCTGATGCCTGCAGCCAAAATAAAATCGATTCGTGAAATATCCAGGCGCTAAGGATTGAACATTTAAAATGGTATTGATCCTCTATTTCAAAAGATTGACAACCCCGAGTTAACCCCTTACAATTAGAGCCATGTGGACCCCATAATCGATGGAGAGATCATTACGTCCAAATCCCAGAAGAAAATGAATGCGGAAAAATATGCCAAGTATGCCCAGATACTTGAAAAGACCAAATGGGCCAATGAATTTTCCTGGAATCATATCAAGAAAATCTGTCTTTACATTGATCCGGTCATGGCTAAACCCGGTGCCATTGTGTTCAAGGAAGGGGAGATGGACAAGAGTCTCGGGATTATCGTCAAAGGGGCCATTGATATCATCAAGGAAAATACAAAAGTGACCACCCTGAAAAGTTCCCAGACCTTTGGGGAGATGTCCCTGATTGACGGGGAACCCAGGTCCGCATCCGGAATTGCCGCAAAAGAGACCATTATTTTTTTCATGCGGGAAGAACATCTGATCCAGCTGACCGAAGATGATCCAAAACTCGGGGTTCAGCTTTTGTGGAAAATTTCCAAACTCATCAGCCAGCGCCTTCGTAACACCACGGGAAAACTTGTGGATTACATGGGGGATTCTCCGGGATAATCTTTATTTGTTTTCCTGTGCCGCTTGTTTTTTTGCTTCAAGTGTTTCCCATCGTGCGTACAAGTCTTGCACCTGTGATTCTGCCTGTTCAAGAAGGGCACAGGTTTGGGTCAGCAGAAGCGTATCCCGGATCACATAAGGGGCTTGGACTTTTTGACTCAGGTCTTCCACCACGGCCTCGGCCTGGAGAATTTTATCTTCAATATGTTCGAGCTCATATTTGTCTTTGTAGGAAAAAACAGGTTTTTCTTTTGGTTTTTGATTTTCAACCTGTTTTTTAACAGGCTTGGACGGCTTGGCTGTGTGCCTGGCCGCAAGGATCTGGTCAAAATTCTGGTAAAATGCCGGGGCCTTTTTTTTATCCAGAAAAAGCATACGATGGCAGACCCTGTCCATGAGATACCGGTCATGGGAGACAATGATCACAGCCCCTGGAAATTCTCTGATGGAATTTTCAAGAACCTCCAAAGACAGGATATCCAGGTCATTTGTGGGTTCATCCAGCAAGAGGATATCACAGGGTTCAAGCATGAGGTTGGCCAGGATGATTCTGGCCTTTTCGCCGCCGGAAAGCCTTTTTACCGGCATGTCCAATTGATCCGGCATGAACAAAAACCGTTTGGCCCAGCTGACCACATGGATCGACTGGTCCTTGTAGTTTACGCTATCGCCTCCGGCAGGGTTGAGCGCATCCCTTAGGGAGATATTTGGATCAATCTGAGTCCGGTCCTGGTGAAAGGCGGCAATCCTGAGGTTTTCTACCCACTTGACCGTGCCCTGATCCGGTTCCAAGGTCCGTTCCACCAGGGATAAAAAGGTGGACTTGCCCGAGCCGTTTTCCCCGACAATTCCTAAACAAAATTTGGGGCCCAGTTCAAAGGTAATATTTGAAAAGAGCTGGGTTCCCTCGAATGCCTTGCCTAAATTGTGGACCCTGAGCAGCTTTCGGGTCTGGCGGCCCGTGCCTGAAAAATCAATGTTGACCTTGGCGGTCTGCTGGTTTCTTTCCTTGATAAGCCCAAGCTTTTTTCTGAGTTCCCCTGCCTGGTCAATTCTGTATTTGGCCTTGGTTGTCCTGGCCTTGGCTCCCTGTCTGAGCCATTCATCTTCCCGCCTCATTTTAGAGGCCAAAGAGGCCTGCTGTTTGACCTGGGCATCCAGGTATTTTTCTCTTTCCTGTTCAAATTTTTTATACTGGCCCAGGATTTTAAAATATCCCCCTTCATAATACCGTCCGATTTCCATGGTATGGGAGCAGACATTTTCCAGAAAGGTTCGGTCATGGCTGACAAGGATAAAGGAGAATCTTGCCGCCTGAAGCATTTTTTCAAGCCAGAGAATGCCTTCAATGTCCAGATGGTTGGTGGGTTCGTCCAAAAGCAGAAGATCAGGACCCATGCAAAGGGCCCGGGTAATGGCCAGCCGTTTGCGCCACCCCCCGGAAAGGTGTTTGATTTTTATGTTTGCATCTGCAAATTTGCCTTTGCCCAGGGCCTGGCTGACCCGTCTGTGGCGTTCTTTGTCGTCAATGGGTTGATGGGATAGGCTTTGATACAATATTTGCTCGATGGTTTTTTCCAACTCAAACGGGTCTTCCTGGGCAAGGTATACCAGGTTTTCTCCCAGGGCGAGGCTCAACTCCCCTTCGTCGGGCAAAGAGCGTTTGCATATAAGTTTGAGCAGGGTGGACTTGCCCGAGCCGTTCATGCCGATGAGTCCGAGCTTTTCTCCGGATTTTACATCAAAGCTGAGATCGGAAAACAGGGTGTCATCCCCATAGGCTTTTGTCACATTTGTTAAAGAGATCAATACAGACATAGGCTTTAATTCTTGGCCGGGCTATTTTTAATCTGACGAAAGACCCGGATCATTTTGATCAGAAAACTGACTCCTAAAGCCAGACTGATCGTGATAATAAAACTTGCAGCAAAAAAGGTCATGATGAAATTAAAGGGATCTTTCAGGCTGTAGGACGCTCTGAGCAGATCAATGCTGAATACCAGAAAAAATATGGATACCATGAGCATTAGAACCTGGGTAACCCACCAGAAATATTTCATTAATTATCCTTTAATCTACACATCAATTTGGTTTAAATTAAGCGAAGAGGGTATCGTTTTAATACAAAAAAATCAAATCAATATTGATTAAACCAGGAGACGTATACTACTATTTGCCTGGGCGGGATGATTCGTACAATGGATTTGAATCCAAATTAAACTGAATTTAAGGATATAAAATGAAGCATTATCGAAAGGAACTCTGGTTTGAGATCCCTACACGGCGGGCCTTTATTAATATTACCCCGGAAATTGAACGTTGTGTTGAACAAAGTCAGATTCAAAACGGGCTGGTGCTCTGCAATGCCATGCATATTACGGCCTCTGTTTTTATCAATGACGACGAGGCAGGGCTTCACCACGACTATGATCTCTGGCTTGAAAAACTTGCGCCCCATGCCCCGGTGGGCCAATACCGGCACAATGTGGGAGAAGACAATGCCGATGCCCATATGAAACGGCAGGTCATGGGCAGGGAGGTCGTGGTTGCCTTGACCGACGGGAAACTGGATTTTGGCACCTGGGAGCAGATTTTTTACGGTGAGTTTGACGGGAAACGCAAAAAAAGAGTTCTGGTAAAAATCATCGGGGAATAGGATAGATTACATGAGATTGTTATTGGTGGAAGATGATGAGAAAATAGCCTCTTTTGTTGAAAAGGGGCTGCGGTCCGCAGGCTTTGCCGTGGACCATGCACAAACCGGCATTGAAGGCCTTGATATGGCATTGGGCGTGGATTATGACACGCTGATCGTTGATATTATGCTGCCGGAGATGGACGGGTTTTCCTTGATTGAAAAGTTGAGGGCCAAAGGGAAAAATACCCCCATTATTGTCCTGAGTGCAAGGGGGAGGGTGGGAGATCGGATCAAAGGCCTTGAGGCAGGTGCCGATGATTATCTGACCAAACCCTTTTCTTTTTCAGAGCTTCAGGCCCGGGTTCAGGCCTTGATCAGAAGGGCGGGAAACCAGACCGAGCCGGTTTCTTTGACCTATGCTGATTTGAGCGTGGATATTGTCAAGCGCCAGGTCCGGCGGGGACAAGACCTGCTTGATTTACAGCCTTTAGAGTTTTCCCTGCTTGAGTATCTGATTCGGAACCGGGAGCGGGTGGTGTCCAAGACCATGATTATGGAGCATGTGTGGAACTATAATTTTGATCCCATGACCAATGTGGTGGAGGCAAGGATCTGCCGCCTTCGGGATAAAATAGACAAGGGATATCCAATTAAGCTCATCCATACGGTGCGGGGGGCAGGGTATGTCCTTAAAACTCAAAATGCCTGATTTTTTCAGAACCATCGCCTTTAGGCTCACGGTCTGGTATGCAGGCATTTTTTCCATTTCTTCCTGTGTGGTGTTTGCCCTGTTTTATTTTCTAGCCACCCAGACCATATTAAACCAGATTGACCAGGAACTCATGGACAAGGCCGGGTATTTCAGGACGGCAATCCAGCGCAACGGGATCGTGGGCGCACAGAATCTTGCTGTGATCGAAGCCCAGGCTGCAGGGGAAAAACAGATTTTTTTCAGGCTGCTCTATCCCACAGGCGAGGTGTTTGCCTCCTCCCACATGTCCTATTGGAAAGATGTGGGCATTGACGATAACTCCGTGGACAGGCTGATGCACAAACAGGTGCCCGTATTTAAAACCGTCAAGGTGACAGGGCATCACCAGAACGCCAGGATGATGTACGCCTTTGTGGCCCAGAATGTGATCCTCCATACCGGCCTTGCCATGAACGCCCATTCCCGGTTTCTTTCAAGCTTTAAAAAAATATTTTCCATTTCCATGGGCTTTGTCATCTTTTTTTCAGCCGTTTCCGGAATGTTTCTGGCCCGCCAGGCCCTCTCCGGCGTGGCTGCCATTACCCGTACCGCCAGCACCATTAAAGGGTCCAACCTTGACCAGCGGGTGCCTGAAACCGGCAACCAGGATGAACTTGACCTGTTGGCCGTCACCTTTAACCGGATGCTGGACAGGATTTCAGCATTGGTGAAAAGCATCCGGGAAATAAGTGACAACATTGCCCATGACCTTAAAAGTCCTCTGACCCGGATCCGGGGATTTGCAGAGCTTGCTCTGATTCAGGCAAAGCCCGATGATATTGAAACCTATGAGGCCATGGCCGCCAACACCATTGAAGAGTCTGACAGGCTTTTGGACATGATCAACACCATGCTTGTGATTTCAAGGGCAGAAGGCGGTGAAGAGACCTTTGAGTTTGTGCCCATGGATTTAAGCTCTCTGGTCTCCGATGCCTGTGATCTTTTTGTGCCCGTAGCAGAGGATAAACAGATTAGGTTTACCCACAAGGTCGAACCAGAAATCAGGATCAAGGCAGATCCGTCCATGCTCCAGCGGGCCTTTTCAAATATCGTTGACAATGCCTTGAAATATACGCCTGAAAAAGGTGAGGTACAGGTATCCCTGACAGCTGACACAGATGGCCAAAGATCTTTTGTGTCCATCCGGGTGGCCGACACAGGACCGGGAATTAAACCTGACTGCCTTGAAAAGATCTTTGAGCGGTTTTTCAGGGCAGAGTCTTCAAGAACCACCCAGGGTACGGGCTTGGGCTTGAGTCTTGCCAAAACCATTGTGGAACAGCACAAGGGGGAGATTTTTGTTGAAAACCGCAACTATGGCGGATCTGTCTTTTGTATTAGATTACCATATCGTCACTTTGAGATCATTTAAAAATTATCTTTATGCATTATAGTGAGGTTACGTTAAAACACGGCCAATCTATAAATTTAGCTTTAAGGAGGTTTGTTATGAGACAGATAAAAAAAATAATAATGATTGCAGGGCTTTTCTGTATAGCGCTTCTTCCTGCCATTGCCCAGGCCTCAGTGCCCATGGTGCCTGCGGGGTTTTCAGCTCTGGCAGACCAGGCAAAGCCGGGGGTAGTCAATATCCAGACCGTTAAAACCATTCAGGGCGGGGGACGGGTATTTCAGCATTTTTTCGGTTCTCCTTTCGGGGGAAACCAGCAGGACATGGAAAAATTTTTCGGACCTTTTTTTAATCAGCAGCCGAGAAGCCGCACCGAGCGCAGTCTTGGCTCTGGATTTATCATTGATAAAAAAGGATATATTGTCACCAACAACCATGTGATCAAGGATGCCGACGAGATCAAGGTCATTCTTCACAACAACAAGGAATATGATGCCAAGATCATCGGGGCGGATGCCATGACCGATCTTGCCCTGATCAAGATTGAAGCAAAAGGGCTTTTACCCCTTAAATTCGGATCTTCCCAAGATGCTGAGGTGGGCTCCTGGGTGGTGGCCATCGGTTCTCCTTTCGGTCTTGAGCAGACCGTTACTGCCGGCATTATTTCTGCCAAGGGCAGGATCATCGGGTCAGGCCCTTATGATGATTTTATCCAGACCGATGCCTCGATCAATCCGGGCAATTCCGGGGGGCCTTTGCTCAACCTGGATGGCGAGGTCATCGGCATCAACACGGCCATTGTGAAATCCGGCCAGGGCATAGGTTTTGCCATCCCCTCTGATATGGCCACGGGCATCATTGATCAGCTCACCGAATCCAGCCATGTTTCCAGGGGATGGCTGGGGGTTTCCATCCAGAACGTGAGCAAGGAAATGGCTGAATACTACAATCTTGAACCCGGCCAGGGGGTTTATGTGGCCAAAGCCTATGAAGATAATCCCGCCCATGAGGCCGGGATCCGCCAGGGTGACGTGATCATGAGTATTAACGGCAAAGAAATCAATTCCTCCAGGGATTTGACCATCACCATTGCCAATCTTAAAGCGGACCAGAAGATCAAGGTGGCATTGATCCGTGAGGGAAAGGAAAAAACCATCAAGGTCAAGCTTGGCAAAAGACCGGACAAGGTCGGGGATACTCAATTTTCAGGAACAAACAGTTATGATGATTTCGGGTTCATGTTCAAGGAACTGGACAATAAAACCGCCCAGCGCCTTGGATTTCCCACGGGGCTCAAAGGACTGGTTGTTTCCCAGATCAATCCCGGATCATTGGCGGAAAGATCCGGTGTCAGGCCAGGGGACCTGCTGGTTGAACTGAACCATAAAAAGATAAACACCCCGGGGGACTATGCCATGGTCCTGGGTCAGATTCCAAAAGGGGATACCGCCCACTTGTTGTTCAGGCGGGGCAACTCAAGGGTCTTTGTGGTCAGGTTTGTAAAAGAGTAAGCCTTTTAAGGTAAGATATTTTTTCGGGCAGGACCCAAAAGGTCCTGCCCGGTTTTATTTATGGGGTAGATTGTGTTGTATGTCTTGGGCGGTTTTAAATTTTTTTTGCACCTAATCTAACCGCTGTAAACGACAGAAATTTACCTATACGGTTTTTCAGGCTTTGGTCTTTGTTTAATTTGTAGAACCTGCAGGCAATTTGTTTGTTATCCTGCAATTTAGGTGGCCAATTTTCTGGATATTGCAGTGTACCTCCTTTTTTCCCAAAAAGGGGGGGATGATCATAACCCGCTTTGCAGCAGGCCGGTTTTTGTGCGGATTGTTTTTGCCTGGCAACGCTTAATTCCGCCTTGATATCTTTGATGTGTTCTTTGTTCATAAAACTTAAAATAATGGGGTGCATGGTTTTAAATCTCCTTTTTGCGATAAAGAATACAAAAGATATTAGGTTGACTAAGGGTAAAAAGATAATAGTATGATCTGATAAATATCTTCGGAAAAATGGATGATAAAAGGACCCCATGGAATTATACCAACTGCGTACATTTGTGACCGTGGCCGAAGAGAGCCACTTGACCCGGGCAGCCTGCCGCCTGAACACGAGTCAACCTTCTGTCAGCGCCCATATCAAGGCATTGGAACAGGAATTTGGTATTGCTCTGTTTAAAAGAAGCAAAAAAGGAATGCATCTTACCGGCCAAGGGAAAGTTCTTTTGGAAAAGGCAAAAACAGTGCTGGCGTCCTCTGTGGATCTTTTCAATCAGGCTGAAAAACTAAAGGGAAACCCCATGGGCGAGGTCAGAATAGGGCTGAACGCCCAACCCGATCTGCTGAGAGTAAACCGCTTGTTTGAGGCGGGGAAAATAATGTATCCTGGATTGAAATTCCAGTTGATCCAGAAGTCTTCCCACCGGGTTGAAAAAGCCCTTAAGGCCGGAGCCATTGCCTGCGGTTACTTTTTGGACGCTGCCGTTGCCCCGGGGATTGCGACCCGAAGTCTTGGGAAGATTGAATTTTGGGTGACCGGGCCGGCAGACTGGGAGCAGAAGCTTAACAATGCAAATATTCATCATATTAAAGATCTTCCCTGGGTGGTCAACACAGAGGGATGCCGCCTGGGACGAATTATTCGCCAACACTTTGACCTGGGCATAAAGGAGTTGAACACTGCGGTGGAAGCCGACGATGAGGCCATGATCGGATTGATCCGGGCAGGGGCCGGCCTGGGCTTTATGGAGAAAAGCGCAGCCAAAGCAGCCTATGATAAAGGTCAGGTTGCAATCTGGCAGGGAAAACCTTTGTGCGTGGATTTATTGTTTGCGTTTCTTGACGCCCGGCGAGATGACCCGGTAATTGAGGCCATGCACAGGCTCCATGATACGGTTTGGCAGCCTTCGGATTAAAAAACACAAGCGTATCACCGCATTCTAAAAATCCTAAAGCATAAAGTTGAGTTTTTTTTTGCTCTAAATTTGAGCAGGAGATGCTATAAAAAATCAGGTTTACAACTAAAAAAGCCGCTGTTTTACCAGCGGCTTGATAATGGAGGCTGTTTAAAATTTTGATGATGGTAAACGAAAGATAATTTCTTTTTTCTTCTGAAAGCCATCGCCGGGCCCCCTGTTATATACAATATCAAACAGGTTTGATAAACTCTTTTCATATCCGGCATGCGCTGTGTCATTTTCAAAAACATCCCCATAGATGTTACCCATGATTTTATCATAAGTCTTTTGGGTCCCTGCACGGAGAATACCCTTTTTCAGGATGGCGTTTATTGTGCCAGCACGATTGGGGCTGATGCATATCAAATAAGAGAATATCTAAAGAATCAAGACAAACTCGAAAAAGGTAAGATCCGTCAATTAAACTCACCTGGTTTTGAATAATTTGAAATCTTTTTTGTTCTTTTGATTAAAGGAGTCCTGAAATTGGACACGGGATACAGGCACATTCCTATGTACAATAGGCCTGTGCTGTGATATTAAATTTGCGTAATTAAACGCAGTTATAGAATATAATCGGCATTAAAAAAATAGAAATTAATCATCCATGAACGCATCAGCTAAAAGTACAATTCTCACGTCCCCTTTGAAAAAGAAATCTGTGGTCATGCTGGTCATAGAACGCATAAAAATGGCCCTGATCAACGGAGAGTTAAAGCCCGGGGATTTTATTCCTTCCGAATCTGAAATGACCCACAACCTGGGGGTGGGTAAATCCAGTGTAAGAGAAGCCATTAAAATGCTCCAGGCCATGGGTGTTCTTGAGGTCAAACGGGGGCAGGGGACCATTATAAGGAAAAGTCCGGATGAAGATGCCTTAAACCCCATGGTCTTTCAGCTGATTCTGGCCAAGGGAATTCCCCAGGACTTGCTTAATCTGCGTAAGATGTTTGAGCCGGCCTATTCTGTGATGGCCATGGAAACGGCCACGGATAAGGATATTGAAGATATAGAAGAAAAGCTTGTGGAATTTGAGGCAGTCATCGCATCTGGGAATCAATCTGCCAGCCATGATCTGGCCTTTCACATGGCCGTGCTCCAGGCCACCCACAACCGGATGGTTATCCGTATTGGCAAAACCATGATGGAGCTTTTTGACGCTTCCATAGAAACCTCAATGCGGGTGCTTCCCGAAGTGGCATTGAAAGATCACAAGGCCATTTTCAAGGCGTTACGCGAACGAGACGAAATCGCTCTGCGTAACGCCATAGCTGTCAGCTCCACAAGCTGGGAGACCTGCCTTACCTACACATAAGAGCCGGTATCCCCTAATCAATCAGTATAAAAACGCCTGCTGCAGGGCCTCCTTTGTTTCAATGCCTGAGGCGAGAAGCACGATGAGCTTGATCCGTGCTTTTTTACTGTCGTAATCATGGCCGGTGATTACGCCCTTTGATTTAAGGTCCACCACCCCGCCTTTGAAATCATAGACCGGATGGACCCGGCCTTGCTCGCATGCTGTGGTGATGACTACAAAAATACCTTTTTCCACGGCCTTGGCAGCGGCCCGGGCAACCATGGGGGTGACATGTCCCCTGCCCACGCCTTCGAGGATAAGCCCTTGGATACCTAAACCAGCCGCGCAGTCAATGAGGGCCCCGTCCCCGTCAAGGCTGGCTTTTATGATCTCCACTTTGGGGATCGGATTTTTGATCTCATAGGATTCCTGGTGGACTGGCCGGTTGATCATATAGATTTTTGCCTTATCCACATAGCCCAGGTAGCCGGTGCCGAAGCTGGTAAAGGCATGGACATTATAGGCATGCATTTTTTTTACATATTTGGCTGAAAACAGATATTCATTAAACAATACCATCACTCCCATGTCCCTGCAGTCCGGACAGGCCGCAGCCGTGACCGCATCCCGGATATTGGTATAGGAATCTGTTCCCTCCTCAAAGGTGGCCCGCTGGGATCCGGTCAGGACCACCGGCCGGGGATCATCAATGACCAGATCCAGAAAATAGGAGGATTCTTCCAGGGTGTCTGTGCCGTGTGTGATGGCGATTCCAGTTACCTGGGGATCTATAAAATATTCCAGGATTTTATCCTTGAGCATCAAAAGATTTTCAAAGCTCATGGCATTGGAGGGCACCTGGAAAACCGAATCCACTTCTACGCTGATGCCGGCATCAATTTTTTTTTGTCAATGAGTGTATCACCGGACATGGCACCTGAGGTGAATAGTCCGTTGGAATTATTTTTAACGCTGGCAATGGTTCCGCCGGTTGTCAGTACAACTACTTTTTTCATTTGGGTTCCTATGTTTGATATCAGATGAAAATAGTTAAAATTTTGGGAATGAGAATAAAAAGGATCAAAAAGGATACATAGACCAGAAAATATGGAATCACATCCTTTACCACCACTTCAAATTTTTCCTGGGCAATATTGCTGGCGATGAAAAGATTCAGACCCACAGGGGGGGGTGAACTGACCCACGGCAAGGGTAATGATGGTAAATACCCCAAAATAAATGGGATCAATGTGCATGGCGTTTACAAGTCCGATCATTATAGGAACAAAGAGCACAAGCGCAGCCACATTGTCCAGAAAAGTTCCGATGACCAAAAGCATGGCCATGATGATGATCATCACCAGGGTCTGGCTCTGGGTCACCCCCATGATAAAGGCCGCAAAATTTTGGGGGACCTGTTCTGCGGTGATGATAAATCCGAAAAGATTGGCCGTTCCCATGAGAAACATGATCAGGGCCGCATTTTCTGAAGTGTTTTTCAGGATGTTGAATAGCCCTTTTAGGGTCAGTGTCCGGTAGATAAAACATCCCACCACGACACCGTACAGGCAGGCCACTGCGGCAGATTCAGTGGCTGTAAAGGCGCCGCTGTAAATGCCTCCCAAAATGATCAGGGGCATGAGCAAGGCCAGCAGGCTGTCCTTGATGATGGCTTTTTTTTCCGGACCGGACAATTGGGCTTCGCATTGAAACCCCTTTTTTTTGGCGATATAATAGTTGAGCCCCATGATGGCCAGACTGATAATAAGTCCGGGCAGCACCCCGCAAAGAAAGAGATTGCCAATGGACACCCCTGCAATGACCCCGAAAACAACCATGGTCAGACTCGGGGGAATAATCAATCCCAGTGCGCCGGAGGCAGCAATAACGGCGGCTGAGTATGATTTGGAGTATCCTTTTTTTATCATGGAGGGGATCATGACCGTACCGATGGCGGCGGTTGTGGCAGGAGCTGATCCGGATATGGATCCGAAAAAAGCGGATGCCCCGGTTGCCATATGGGCAAGACCGCCCGGGAACCGACCCACCATGATGGCGGCCAGCCCCACAAGACGGTCTGAAATTTTTGCTTCGGCCATGATGTTGCCAGCCAGTAAGAACATGGGAATGGCCATGAAAGGAAAGCTATTCATGCCGTTGAACATTTTTTGTGCAAGAATAATAAAGGGAATATTGCTGCAAAAATAAATGGACACCAGGGAGGCGATGCCTAAGGACACTGCAATGGGCACCCCTAAGATCAGCATGATGAAAAAAAAGATAAATAAAATTGATACCATAATATGCTCCTGTCTCTTATTCGGCCGGGCCGTTTTTTTCTTTGGCGAGCATCTATTCTATAATATAAAAAATAGAGATGGCCGCGCAAAATGGTATGGATGCTACAACATATCCCACGGGGAGGCCTGTTGACGGTGACCGCTGGAGCATGGCCCGAGTCATCAGCGCCCATCCCTGGTACATCAGAATGGCAAAAAAGGTCAGGGTGAGAATATAGCAAAGCTTTTCAACCAGGCGGGTGAGTGCCCCGGGCAATAATTCCACAAAATAATTCACGGCAATGTGGGTCTTGTTCCGAACGGCAATGGTAGACCCCAGCATGATGACCCAGACCATGGCATAGATGGATAGCTCCTGGGTTTCACCCAGGGGGTTGCCAAGGACATACCGGAAAAAAATTTGAGTGAGGACCAGTACCGTCATGATGCCCAAGAGCACAGCGGATAAGGTCTGAATCCAGTTGTTGAGCCTTTCTAATACCTTTGTTAATGTTTTCCCCATTTGAAAATTTCCTGTGCGGGTTAAGGTTAATCCATCGGTTCGGGCGGCAATATCAGTTGTCCGTTGGTAATCTGCTGTCTATGTTTGATTTCAACTCGCCGCCCTTACCGATGGGCTGGTATTTATTTTTTCAAGGTATTAATGATTTCATCAATGATTTCTGCGTTTAATTTTTTCTTGTATTTTTCAATGACAGGCAGAACTTTTTCCTGGAAGGGTTGTTTTTCAACATCAATGACCTGCATTCCGTTTTTCGCAACATCAATCCATTGCTGTTTTTCTAAATCTTCAACCATCTGGGTATGGACGGGACCCATTTGCTGAGCTGTTTCAAGAATAGCTGCCCGGTATTTGGCAGGCATGCCGTCCAGCAGCGCTTTGTTCATGACCAGGGGAGAAGACAGGTGGATATGTCCGGTACGGGATACATATTTTTGAACTTCATAAAATTTTTGGGTCAGGATGTGGGCCGGCGGATTTTCCTGGCCGTCTACGGTACCCAGCTGAAGTGCTGAATAAAGTTCTCCGAATGAAATCACCGTGGGACCGGCGTTGAGGGTTTTAAACGTATCCACAAATACCTCGCCTTCTGGCACACGGATTTTTAACCCGTCCAGATCCTCGGGGGTTTTAATGGGTCGTTTTGAGTTGGTAATATGGCGCATGCCGTTGTCCCACCAACCGATTACTATTGCTCCAAAAGGCTCCATCTGTTTTGCAAGCTTATCACCCACAGGGCCGTCAAGTACCTTGCGGACTTCCCACATGTCGTTGAATAAAAAAGGAAGGTTTAAAATACCCATATCCGGTACCCAGTTGGACAGCACCGTGTCCGACGTCAGAACCATATCATGGGTACCGTACATGCAGCCTTCCACAGATTCTAACTGTTTGCCCAGCTGGTTGGCCGGAAAAACGCTGATTTCAACATTTCCGTCTGTCTTTTGTTTGACGATTTTGGCAAATTCAAGGCAGATATCCTGGTAATGGTGGGTGGGGGCACCGGTGTGACCCAGTTTAATTTTATACTTTTCACCAGCAATGGCGGTTCCGCAAAACGCAATACTCAATCCAAGAACAAAAATCAAACTTTTTAAAAATGGCTTTCTCATAGCATCCTTCTTTACTTAAATTAATAAATTCAAATACTTATACTTAGCATTGCCTTATCCTGAAAATGACCATAGCACGCGAATATAACAGATGTCAATATATATGGTGTCAGTCATCATACGTAAGACATCTGATGTCTTACGTGTTTCGGCAGAAAACTGACCTGCTATAGTCATTCTGGGCAGGTTCTTAAGGGTAAAATAACAATTCATTCAGAAGAGAAAGGTCAAAACCTCAAAATCACACCCAGTCGTTTAAAGAGGCGGCTGTTAAATTGTAGGGCATTCGCGCTCATCTTTTATACACACCGGGCAATCTCCGGGCGGGAGAAAAATAAAACCAGGCCATCCAAATTGGACAGCCCGGTTAAAAAGGAGGAGGGTGATAACATGTTGGGCATTTTGTGCTCCTGGCAAGTTGAGCACGTTGGCAAATTTCCAACATTAGATCCTTTATACCAGTTGATTATAACCTTAACATGACAGGAATATTACCAATTGGTAAGCATGCTTTATGGTTTGGGGACCTGTCCGAAGCATCAGATAAATTACCTGTTCCAAGGAAAAACCTCAATTTTTTTTGGCATGGGGGGAATAGAGATCTTTTGGGATTCTCCTTTTGAAACAATAATTATAAGGATTCCTGCAAAGATAACTGGGTGAAGATGCCTTGATCATTTTCATCCTTCATCTGCTAAATGTGGACAACAGGTACCAGGATTAAATAATCAGGCTTTAAAAATAAAAAAGCCACTGTAATAACAGTGGCCTTAGTATTTTGGTGGTGGAGCTAAGGGGGATCGAACCCCTGACCTTACGGCTGCCAGCCGTACGCTCTCCCAGCTGAGCTACAGCCCCACAAAAGAGTGATAGATGTATAATCGAAACAACTAGGGTGTGTCAACAAAAAAAATATTTTTTTTGGAACAAAACAGATGTTTGCCAAGAATAATATATTGACACAATAAGTTATGAAACGATACTATGGTATGATTTTTTATCATAATATTTTAGCCTAAAAGAGTTAAGGAGAAATGGATGCTGCGTTACTTGCGTGAAAATACCGGAAACTGGATTATCAAAATTTTTCTGGGCATCATTGTGATTGTTTTTGTTTTCCTGGGTGTGGGAAGTATGAACGCCAACAAGAGAAACGAAGTTGCCAAAGTCAATGACCAGCCCATTACCTTTAATGAGTTTCAGGATGCTTATAAAAATTTGATTCAGCAGATGAGGCAGCGGTTCGGAAACTCATTAAATGATGACCTGGTCAAGGCATTGAATATCAAACAGCAGGCTGTTAACAGTCTGATTGACCAAAAGCTCATGGATATGGAGGCGGACAAGCTTAAAATCATGGTTTCTGACCAGGAACTGGAAGAGGCCCTGCTGTCCATCAAGGCTTTTCAAAAAGACGGGGCCTTTAACATGGAGATGTACACGCGTGTTTTGTCCCAGAACAGCCTGACTCCGGAAACCTTTGAGGCGCTTCAGCGCAGAGCCATTAAAAATGCCAAACTCAGAGAAATGGTTCTATCCGGGATTACGGTGTCCGATACTGAAGCCAGAACCTGGTACACATTTAAAAATACCCAGATGGCCATTGATTATATCAAGGTGGATCCGGGCAGTTTTACAGACATTGTTCCCACGGATGCGCAGGTCAAGGCCCAGTACAAGGAGAATCTGAATCTGTATCAGTCCAGGCCCAAACGAAAAGCCGTGTATCTTGTATTTTCCCCGGATGATCACCTGGGCAGTGCTGCTGGCATAGGAGACGAGCAGGTTAAAGAATATTACGAGCAGAACTTGGCCAGGTTTACTACGCCTGAGCAGGTAGAGGCCAGCCATATCCTGATCAAGGTGGATCAAGATGCCAGTGAAGAAGATGTTGCCGCTGCCCGAAAACTTGCGGATGACGCCTATGAAAAAGCATCCAAGGGAGGGGACTTTGCCGAACTGGCCAAGGCGGTTTCCCAAGGACCTAGCGCATCCGACGGCGGATATCTGGGACGTTTTGATAAAAAAAGCATGGTCAAACCTTTTGGGGATGCTGCCTTTGCAATGGAAAAAGGCCAGATTTCAAAACCGGTCAGAACCCAGTTTGGCTTCCACATCATAAAAGTAACGGATAAAACCCCTGTTCTGGTGGAACCCTTTGATACGGCAAAAAATACTATTTTTAAGGAACTTGCGGCACAGGAATTACAGAATCTGGCGTATTACAAGGCAGGAGAGGCATTTGATGCTGTTGTGGACGGAGATGATTTTGAGCAGGTTGCCCTGGTTGCCAAGAAAAAGGTGATTGAAACCCAGGCGTTTACGGATGACGGCCAAGGCCTGGCCATGGAAAATGCGTCTGAATTTGCCAAAACCGCCTTTGCCTTGACCACAGATGATATCAGTGAAGTTAAGCAGATGGGGGATAAATACTATCTGATAAAGATTGTTGAAAAGATAGATCCCAAGCAACTGCCCTTGGAAGAGGTGGATGCTCAGATCCTTGAAAGCCTGACCGCCATTCAGCAGAAAGAAGCCGCGGCTGAACTGGCCCAGACCCTGCTTGAAAAAGTTGAGTCCGGAGCCTCTTTTGCCAAAATCGTCCAGGAAAATAAACTGGATCTGAAAACCTCGCCTTTGTTCACTCGAGACCAGTATATCCAGGGTATCCCGGGATCCCAGGAGATGGTGGCTGCAGCATTTACACTGGACAAACAAGGTGCGGTTTACTCTAAGGTGGTCAAGGCCGGTCCTGATTTTTATATCATTGGGTTTAATGACAAACAAGTGCCTGATGAGGCTGCGGCCATGGAAAATGAGGATAAAGTAAGACAGGAGATGGCGTATATGAAACAGCAAAAATACTATACCGCCTGGGTTCAGTCTTTGAAGGCCAATGCAAATATTGAGATCAATACAGAGATTATCAACTAAGATAAGGTTCAACAATTTGTCGGCTGATTTGGGGCATGCCTGATTTGAACCGCCTTAGGGAGGATTTGATTGGGAAATGCCCCATCTTTGTTTTTGGCAGATGATATTTAATCTTTAAAAAGGCAATCTAAACAAAAGATGAGCATCTTTGATTGGGAATGTTCAGAATTCTGTGTCACGGTTTCGGTTCCCGGATCTGCCTCAGCGCCAGCGGAAGTAAAAGTCAGGTCCGAGAATGGGCCTTCAATCAGCCACGTCGGAGGAGTTGACTTTTGCTGGAGTGGAGTTCCTGGAACCATCTTTTCCATCTGTAAATAAATCCCTATCAAATTCCCAGCTCTTTATCCAGCCGGCCTTCAAAGAAAATTGCCAACTGGGAAATTGTCAGTGACCAATTTTGAATCGGCATTGTCCATTTTTTACTGGCGTTCTGGATCCCCATGTAAAGCAGTTTTAACAGGCTGTCCTGGTTCGGGAATGATCCCTTTGTTTTGGTCAGTTTTCGAAACTGTCGATGCACAGCCTCAATGGTATTTGTGGTGTATATTATCCGTCGAATCTCTTCTGGATATTTAAAGAAATGACTGAGGCGTTCCCAGTTGTTCCGCCAGGATTTTATCACAATCGGGTATTTGTCATTCCATTTATTTTCCAAGATATCCAGTTCTTCTTCGGCCAGATCCTTATTGACCGCTTTATAAACACGTTTTAGATCTGCCATAAATTCCTTTTTATTTTTGGAACCAACGTATTTCAATGAATTTCGGATCTGGTGGACTACGCAGAGTTGAACTTCTGTGTCCGGGAATATGGTCTCAATGGCCTCGGGAAAACCTTTTAGACCATCAACACAGGCAATCAGGATATCTTTTACCCCTCGGTTTGAAAGGTCTGTTAACACCTGCAGCCAGAAGTTCGCACCCTCATTCTCGGATATGTACAGCCCAAGAACCTCTTTGCGGCCCTCGATATTCACCCCAAGAATTGTGTAAACGGCTTTGCTGCCGACCTTTCCGTTTTCTCGTACTTTATAATGTATGGCATCAAGCCATACGATTGGGTACACATTTTCCAACGGCCTGGCCTGCCATTCTTTGACGGTATGGATGATTTTATCGGTAATGGTGCTCAGAGTGGCATTTGAAATCTCAAGTCCATAGATTTCCTGTAAATGGGAAGCCATATCATTATAACTCATGCCCAGGCCGTAAAGGGCTATTATCTTTCTTTCAATTTCATCGCTGAGCGTTGTCTGATGTTTTTTGACGATCTGTGGAGAGAAGGTTCCGGCCCTGTCACGCGGGGTTTTTAGCTCAAATTTACCATCCAGGGATTTAATGGTCTTTTTGCTTTTTCCATTACGGCGGTTGGCAGAAACTTCCTGCCCGAGATGGGACTCCAACTCTCCTTCAAGAGCAGCTTCAGCAAGATTTTTGATTAATGATGTAAGGACGCCGCCCTTACCTGTGAAGGGTTTACCTTCCTGGATGCCTTTAAGGGCTTTTTGAAAATCAAATTCGGTGTTTTCTTCGGTCATGTCAGTTCTCCTTATTTAGCTGAGTATATCAGCTTTCATTCAACTGACACAGAATTTTGAACGCCCTCTTCTGGGCATACTCTCGGGACTTTTTTTGCTTTCTTTATTGGCCATAACGGGGCTTGGAATGATACTAGAGTCTTCAAAGGAATTGTTTTTGTGGTTACAATATATGGGTGCGGCTTATCTTTGCTTTATTGGAATTAAAATTTTCATAACAAAATCCGATCCTGAAACAAAAGAGTGTCCTGAAAAGTCCCCTAAAAGCGTCATAATGCGATACGTCCACGGCATCGGCGTATCCATGGTAAATCCAAAGGCTCTGGGATTTTTCTCCGCACTATTTCTTCCCTTTATCAATCCTGATGATAATACCTATTTTCAATTCATCATACTCATATTGACATTGCTGGGGTGTTCAACCTTTTCCCTGTTTTTCTATTCAATCGGTGCCCAGGCGGTCTCTCCGACCATCAAAAAATATTCCAATGCCTTCAACAAAATTACAGGCAGCTGTTTTATTGGATTGTCCCTGATGCTGGCAAGGTCATCGAGCAAAGCATAAATTCCGAATCAACCACGCAGAAGGGATCGGAAAATGACTGGAAAATCAAGAGATTAAAACACTGACCTTTTTGCCCAACAGGTCAAAACTAGGTCCAATAGATCAAACAGGCTAAAACGCAAAAAGCCTCCCCCTGGAAAGCCCAAGGGGAGGTTTTTTTTAGGGTTTATGCTGCCAGGGTATAAGCCCTTTGGGTCACATGGCGCAGTTCATCCGGAGTAAAGGGTTTGGGCAGGTAATCCACCGCCCCGATCCTGGCGGTCTCAATGGCGGTTCCAATACTGGCGTAGCCTGTGATGATGATCACCCGGGCTGAGGGCTGGGCCTCAGATATGGCTTCTAAAAGCTCAAGTCCTGCTACCCCGGGCATCCTCAAGTCCAGAAGTACAAGTCGATAGGGCTGATGATTGATTTTTTCAATGGCCTCAGCCTTGGAAACGGCCTGGTCAATCTCATATCCGGTTTTACCGAGAATCTTTCTGATATTGTTGTTTACCGATACCTCATCATCCACCACCAGAATCTTTTTGGCCTCTGTTTTTAATTTACCCCCTAAAGGATCCACTTTTTTAAGTTCTTCATAGGGCAGAAAGGCAAACCCGTCCCGGTCAAGATCCCGGATATATTCAGGGCCTGTAACGGCCAGAACCTCGTCATAGTCAAAGGGCTGGTCAATGCCGATCATGGTTTTGGGATTAAATGCATTGGCCTTTTTACCCAGCTTTTTGGCCCGGGCCTTGAGTTTGGGGCAATACTTTTTATTCAGACCTGTCTTGCAGGTGGTCCCAAGCTTTTCCATGACATCACAGACCATGTCGCCCACGGCGCAGTGAAATTGTTCTGCAGGGTTTGGGTCCACTTTTTTAAGCGCTTCATAATCTAAGCCGGCATGGCCGTCCCGGTCCACATGCTGAACATACTCGGTCCCGGTCACCTGGGCCACTTCATCGTAATCAAAGGGCTGGTCAATGCCGATATTTTGGGAACCCTTTTGGGGCCCAGTCTTGGGATCGACTTTTTTAAGTTCTTCATAGGGCAGAAAGGCAAACCCGTCCCGGTCAAGATCCCGGATATATTCAGGGCCTGTAACGGCCAGAACCTCATCATAGTCAAAGGGCTGGTCAATGCCGATCATGGTTTTGGGATTAAATGCATTGGCCTTTTTACCCATCTTTTTGGCCCGGGCCTTGAGTTTGGGGCAATACTTTTTATTCAGACCTGTTTTGCAGGTGGTCCCAAGCTTTTCCATGACATCACAGACCATGTCGCCCACGGCGCAGTGAAATTCCTGGACCTGCTCAAGTTTTTCTTCAACGATCTTTTCAACAGGGGAAGGTTTGACCAGATTTTCTGCAGCATCACCGCCAAAATCAATATCGATGTCCATGATTTCAATGGTCTGCCTTTCTTCTTCGGAAATCCTGATCTCTTCATACTTGCCGAGCAAGGCCTTGCTCACGGTTGTTCTCAGCTCATCCGGGGTAAAGGGTTTGGGAATATAGTCAAGGGCGCCCAGACGAATGGCTTTGACAGCTGTATTGGTAGAGGCATAACCGGTCATCATCACCGTTTTTATATCCGGAACCTCTTTGGCCACCTGGCTGAGCAGTTCCAGACCATTCATTTCCGGCATGACAATGTCGGAAATCAAAAGGGAAAAAGACCCGTCTTTCATCATCTCAAGGGCCTGGCCCGCACTTTGGGTGTGAACAACACTATAATTGTTTTTGGTTAAAATTTTTTCCACATTTTGACAAATGCCGATTTCATCATCAACCACCATGATTTTAACCTGATTTTCCATAATCTCCCTCCTTAAGCTGAAATTAACAAATGATTTGTTTCTGTGGGAAAAGGGAATTGCAGGGATGATGCCAGACGAAAAAATAATTATAAGTGTCTGTAATAAAAGAAAATATTACAAACACCACAAAAACCATCGTCTGAAATAGTATATAATTTATATACAGGTTAATCCCGGGCTTTACGGCCAAACCCAGTCCGGGCAGTGCTTTCACAGACTGTATTAAAAAAATATACAGGGTATGTATAAAAAAATGAACCCAGGGTTCAGGGGCGGGTGATCTTGTATTTTCTCATTAACGCCTGGAAGTTGGTTCTCTGCAGCCCGGTTTCCTGAGCCGCCCGGGTGACATTCCAGTCGTTTCTGGCAAGACTGTTCAATAAAAAATTTCGTTCAACTTTACTCACGGCTTTTTGCCGGATTTTCTTTTTTAAAATTTTAAGGTCTTCATTGGTTTTGGGAATGCTTTCGATCATTTCATCGATTTCACTGATTTCACCGAGCAGGGGCAGGTCCTTGAGCATGATCTCATCTGTCTCGCAGAGGATGACCGCCCGTTCAACCACATTTTTAAGCTGTCTGACATTGCCGGGCCATTGGTACTCGATCAGCCGTGCAGCAGATCTTTCATGAAAGCCTGTGATCGTTTTTCCCATTTTCTGACAAAACTGATTTAAAAAATAATAGGCAATGGGCAAAATATCCATCCGCCTGTCATTCAGGCTGGGAATCACAATGGGATATACATAGATCCGATAATAAAAATCTTCCCGGAACTCCCCAGCCTTGACCATTTTTTCAAGTTTCTGGTTGGTTGCAAAGACCAGGCGGACATCCACCTTTTCAGGGGTTGTGCCCCCAACCGGTAAAAAGGTGCGGGTCTCAAGAAACCGCAGCAGTCTTGCCTGAATTTCCCTTGAGCTGTTGGATATTTCATCTAAAAAAACCGTGCCCCCATGGGCCTGTTTAAAAATGCCCGGCTTGTCTCGATCCGCCCCGGTAAAGGCACCCTTTACATGACCAAAGAGTTCCGAAGAGAGCAGTTCCTGGGTCAGGGTACCGCAGTCAACGGCAAAAAAAACATGATCCTTTCTCAGGCTGTTTGCATGAATGGCCCTGGCGATAAGCTCCTTGCCCGTCCCGCTCTCTCCATAAACCAGGACATTGGCATCGGTCTTGGCCACCTTCTGGACCATGTTGATCACCTTTTTGATTCCAGGGCTGTCCCCAATCAATTGATGTGATATCTTTTTTTCTTTTTGGCCGGACAAGGCCTTTTGCTGCCGGCGAAGTGCCTTTCTTTCAACGGCCTGCTGAACCACTGCCCGAAGTTCATACGGGGTAAACGGCTTGGGCAGATAATCAAACACCCCCATCTTCATCACTTCAACAGCAGAAGAGACACTGGCATACCCGGTCATGACAATCACGATGGTTTTTGAAAAAGACTCATTGATCCGGGCAATCACTTCCATCCCGCCAATACGCTCCATGTTCAGGTCGGTGATCACAATGTCAAAGGGGGTTAACGCCATCATTTTCAAGGCATCAAATCCATTCAGGGCATATTCAACCCGATACTCAGCAGAGTCTAAAATTTTGATACAATTGCGGCAGATCTGCTCTTCATCGTCAATCACAAGTATGGACGCTAAACTCATTTGTCCATTCCTTCCTGGCAAATGGGAAGACGGATATGAAATTGAGTTCCTTTTCCAGGGGTGCTTGTGGCAAAAATCCTTCCGGCATGCTGTTCGATAATGCCGTGGGTAATGGCAAGTCCAAGACCTGTACCGCTTTTTTTTGTCGTAAAAAATGGTTCAAAAATTTTATCCAGATTTGAGGCTGGAATGCCTTCACCCGTATCGCTGACCTGAACCTCAATGGCATTTTTATCTTCAAGCAGCTTTGAAAAAATACGGATTTTTCCACCCGGAGGTGTGGCCTCAATGGCATTTAAGGTTAAATTAATAATGGTCTGCTGAATTTTATCCTTGTCAATGGACAAAGCAGGCAGGGATCTGGCCAGGGACATGTCCAGATCAATATCTTTAAATTTTGCCTGTTTACGGGTCAGGACCAGGCTTTCTGTGATCACCGCATTCATGTCTTCTGGCCGTTTAATCGATTTGGTTTCACGGGCAAAATCCAGCAGGCTTTTCACAATTTTTCGACAGCGCAGGGCCTCGTTGCTGATAATACTCAGCTCGTCATACATGGAAGTTCCTTGTTCAAGGTCTTCTTGAAGCAGCATGGAAGAGGTCAAAATGGTGGTCAAAGGGTTGTTTATCTCATGGGCCACCCCTGCACTGAGCCGGCCGATGGAGACCAGTTTTTCCTGCTGCATCATTTTTTTCTCAAACTCAATTTCCTTGGTGATATCCTTTGAAACCTCGATCACTCCTTTTAATTCTCCCTTTTCAATTAAGGGGTAGCAGGATATGGAAACAAAATGCTTTCTGTTGTTTTTGCCCAAATGGATATGGGTGGCAGCCGAAGGCTTGCCTGTCTTTATCACCTGTTCAAGGGGGCAGGGGTGTTTTTCCCCTGAGCAGGGCATGGACTTGCGATGGGTGATTTCATGGCAATACCGGCCCACGGCCTGGTCCCGGGTCAGACCCAGCTTTTCTAAAAAGGTCTTGTTAATGTCCAGAATTTTGTAATCCAGGGAAATCACGATCACGTCATCCAGGATGGGGCCGTTTATCATGGCCTTGTACATGGCCTGTGTCTCTGAAAGCTCCTGGTGGGTTTTGGTATGTTTCCGGGCAGAGTTGTCGATTTCCCAAAAGAGCAGGGCAGTGGTATGGGCAATGGCCCTGACATGGTCTTTTTTCTTGGATAAAATATCGTTGTATACGTCAAGGTTGGAGGTTAATTCCACGATAAGATCAATATTGTCCATTGCAAACAAATCATTGTAATCCGTGGTGATAAAAATATTTTTTTCACGGGCCTTAACCAATCCGGGCGCCTGACTATCGGCATCGGCAACGGCAACAACAACAGGGGCGACCACCTGAAATTGATATTTATCGATAATACCCATAAGATACAAGCACTTGTTTCCGGCGCCCACGATAGCTACTCTCATAACTCTCCTTTCATCTTGAACCATTTATCCTGATCTTGTCGGCGATAATCAAGAGCTGATACGCCATGGATGCGGATCCGAATTTAAGGATACCGGATAATTGCATCATCCATATCAGGTATAGTATTAAATTTTTCTAAAGAAAAGCGGATTTTGCAAGTTAAAATCCGGATTCAGCCGGCCCACCCTTAAAAGATTTTTGACATCAATATCAAATTTACATATAGTTGGCCGACAAAATCAACCCAAGTCGCGGTATGAACCGGATAAAAATATGATAAACAAAAGTACTTAGGATACCACTGGTAAAACAAATGAAAAAACATAGATACGTTTGGCAGATATCAATGCTCTTTATGGGTATGTTCCTTGTTGCATCCTTTTGGGGCTGTGCCCAGAAGCCAGGGGTAAAACCGCTTCCCCCTCTGATTTCAGTTCTCATGACCCAGGCTCAGACCTTTGCGGACCAGGCCAATTATCAAGATGCATTATTGGTTTATAATCAGGCCCTGGCCAAAGTGGTTGAACAGGGCAGGGCATCAGAGGCCACCCAGAAAAAAATAATAGAAAAGATAGAAGAGGTGCTGGCCCAGGCACCGCCCCGGATTATCCAAGAATTTTCAGAGATTAAAAACCTGACCATTCCCCAGCCCCTTTTCCAATACTGGACCGGATATCAGTATTTTCACCAGCAAGAGTATGATCAGGCAAGACAAGCCCTTGAAGCATTTCTGGAAAATGAAATTGATCACCCCCATGCCGAGTCTGCCCGGGACATTATAAAGGCCATGGACCAGGAGGTGGTAAAAAAAGACACCATCGGGTGCCTTCTGCCCCTGTCGGGAAAATACCAGGTATACGGTCAAAAAGCTCTGCAGGGGATTCAGCTTGCGGTTCAGGATCTGAGCGCTGCCCATGGAATTGAATTTAAAGTGATGGTCAAAGATACCCGATCTGACCCTGCCCGTGCTGCGTTATGTGTTGAACAACTGGCCCAAGAAAATGTATTGGCCATTGTAGGCCCGCTGCTGGTGCCAGAAAAAGCGGGCAGCCTGGCTCAGCAAAAGGGTATCCCTTTGATGGCCATGACCCAAAAAACGGATTTTCCCCTTCAGGGAGATTATCTTTTTTCAAATTTCATCACCCCTGAAATGCAGGTGGAGGCCCTGGGTAAGTATCTGTTCATGAACCTGGGACTGAAAAAAGTGGCCATTCTCTACCCCAATGAAAGATATGGCAAACGCTACCTTGAATTATTCTGGGACGTAGTTGATAAATTCAACGGCCAGGTGGTGGGGGTAGAAGCCTATGACGGCAATAAAACCGATTTTACCATCCCCTTGCAAAAACTGACCGGGGAATATTACCCTGTGCCTGAACACCTTAAAACCACTCAGGAAAAACAAAGTTCAGTCCAAGGATTACGGCTTTCCAGCCGGGGATCTGCCGTGGCCAATAAGGACCGGATTGAAATTGATTTTCAGGCCCTGTTTATTCCTGATGCCCTGTCCAGGGTCAACCTGATCCTTCCCCAGCTTGCCTTTCACGATGTCAGGGGCATGGTGCTGGTTGGGACCAACCTGTGGCACCAGCAAAGCCTGCTCACCCAGACCAAGGGGTACAATAAAAACGCTGTGATCTGCGACGGATATTTCAAGGACAGCCAAAATCCCGTGACCCATAGGTTTAACCGGGAATTCAATGAGATTTTTCAACAAGACCCTGGATTTCTTGAAGCCATTGCCTATGATACGGCTAAAATTCTTTTTACCGCATCCATAGATCCCAGTGTAGATTCCAGGAACAGTCTTAAAAACCTTCTCCAGAGCGGAAAGGTATTTGAGGGGGTCACAGGTCAAACATCTTTTGACACCAACGGCAGCCCTCACAAAAATTTATTTTTAATCACCGTGAAAAAAGGAAAATTCAGGGAAATAAATCATTGAAAAAGGAATTCTGGCCGGTTGTTTCAAGCACCGACTGCCAGAGTCTGCCCAGAGGATCCATTTTTTTCCGTCTGCCGGCCGAAGCATCCATGGGCACATGGACATAATGATTATTCCAATAACTGATGATGAGATTTGTCTTTCCTGCCATGCCGGCGTGTACGGCGTCCCGCCCCAAAAGACCGCAAAATACGGAATCATTGGCATTGGCCGGAAGGCTGCGGATAATATAGGAGGGGTCAATATATTTCAATGAAATGGGGATCTCCTTGGATTTAAACCATTGGAGAATTTTATCCTTTAAAAAAAAACCGATATCCTTGAGCACCACATTGCCCGAGGCATCATAGGCCACCTCTTTGTCATCAAAGAAATTTTGCCCCGCCCCTTCGGCCACCACAATGACCGCATGCTTTCTCAAGGCAAGCCGTTTTTCCAAGGCCTGTAAAAATCCATTTTTACCGTATAAGAAGATCTCTTCTTCGGGAATGAGTACAAAATTGGCATCGGGCTGGGCCAGGGCTGCCGTGGCAGCTAAAAATCCAGAATGACGTCCCATGAGTTTAACAAGCCCGATCCCGTTGGGATAGGCCACCGCTTCATTATGGGCCCCCTGAATGGCCAGAGTGGCCACATCAACCGCCGTATCAAACCCAAACGACCTTGACACAAGAAAAATATCATTATCAATGGTTTTGGGAATCCCGATAACAGATATTTTAAGGTTTCGGTTTAAAATTTCATCCGCGATCTTTTTTGAGGCCATGAGCGTGCCGTCCCCGCCAACCATAAAAAGAATGCCGATTCCCATCCGTTCAAGGCAATCCACCACCTCGGATATTTTTTGGTCTCCCCGTGACGAGCCCAGAATGGATCCGCCGGTGTTCTGAATACCTGACACCGCAGCGGGATCCAAATCCATCAGGTCATGGCCGAATTCCGGAATAAAGCCCTGAAGACCGTGGCGAATGCCGAAAATATTTTTGACCTTATAGATATGATATAATTCCAGAACAATGGACCTGATAATATCATTCAGGCCGGGACACAGCCCTCCGCAGGTCACCACCGCACATTTAAGTTTACTGGGATCAAAATAAATTTTCTTCCTGGGACCTGCCTGTTCAAAACTGGGCAAAGGGGAATCTAAACTTGCACACATCCGATCCGCCCGGACATCCACCGTAATTCTCGAGGTTTCTAAAATAAACCTGGATCCTGCGCCAGAGCCGTCCTTGATCAAAGGAGAGTTTATCCTGGCATCACCAAGCACGGGAATGGTTGTGCTGAAATCAAACGCTTTCATTGACTGCCTCCGTTGAACTTAAAGGTGCCCTTGCCCAGAATATCGTGAAGATGTAAAAGACCTGAAAGCTGATTGTCCTGTCCGACAATGGGTAATACGGTTATTTCATGCTTTTCCATAATATTAAGGGCATCGTAAAGATATGCCTTGGGTCCTAAACAAAGGGGGGCGTTGGTCATGAAATCATCAACCGTGGTTGTTTTAAAATCCTGATCCCCTTTTGCAATGCAGTGCCGGATGTCGCCGTCCGTGAGGATGCCGATCAATTTATTCTCCCGGTCCACCACCAGCACCACCCCCAGACGGTATTCATCCATGCAGAAAATCGCCTGGGTCATGGTTGCTCCCGGTTTGATACAGGGGGCAGATTCGGTTGAAAGCATCAATTCTTCCACCCGGCATGAAAGACGCTGGCCAAGCGCACCTCCGGGATGAGACCGGAAAAAATCAGATTTTTGAAATTTCTTTTTTTTGATCAGGGCCACGGCCAGTGCATCTCCCATGGCAAGCTGGGCCGTGGTCGAAGAGGTAGGGGCCATGTTCAGGGGGCAGGCTTCTTTTTCAACCCCTGTGTCTATCACAAGGTCGCAGAATCCGGCCATGGTGGAATTACGGTTCCCCGTAAATCCGGCCATCCGGCACCCCACATCCCGGATCACCGGCAGAAGCTGATTGAGCTCACTGGTCTCTCCTGAGTTTGAAATGGCGATGAATATATCGGCCTGGCTCACCATGCCAAGATCCCCGTGAACCGCTTCCACAGGATGAAGAAACATGGAATTGGTTCCGGTACTGCTCATGGTGGCGGCAATTTTTCTGCCGATAAGACCGGATTTTCCAATACCGGAAATAATAACCCGGCCTGTGGAATTACAAATATCATTTACAAGGGTTTCAAAGGAAAGGTCAATTTTTTTGGTCAGGTCAATCAGGCTTTGGGCTTCAATTTTCAACACTTCAATGGCATCGTCTATAATCATGATATATATTCTTAAATTTTAAAAAGGTTATTGAAATATGGGTAATATGTTCATATATACATCACTCCAAGTTTTTTTCCCAGGCAAAAAATGGGTATCTTTCACGGTAAAAACAGGATCGGCAGAATCAAGTGATTGACAATCCTATGATCCTTATGATATTTGTTCAAGGTTATATTCCCGGAGTACCGGGTTAAACATAATAATAATGCCGCCTTAAGCTGAGTGAATCCTTTGTTTAGAGGTGGTTTGAATTTTATACCCATAAATAAAACAGGACGTGTATTATGATTTGTACAACTGTTAGAGAAGGCGATGAATGTGTATTCATGACCGCCAAAGGCTGTAGTTTTAATGAAGGCCACTGCCTTCCCATCGTGGATGAATGCAAGGGATGCCAGAGAGTTGGTGAATTTTCCACAGGATCTTATTGTACGGCAGCGCCGGATCCTTCCTTAAAATGGAAAAACGGCAACTGCAACATTGCCACCCACGTTAAAACCGTTGAATCCACCAAAAAACAGAAACTTAATCCGATCAAGGCATCTAAAAGAAGATAACCTAAGATACGCTGTTTTTGATAATGAACTCTGCGGTTTTCCTTGAATTTTAGGTGTAAGCTGCAGAGTTTTTTATATTTAGGTTCAAAGATAAGGCTGATTTTTTTATCAACTATTCTGTTATCAGAGGGTGACACATGAATCCACTTGCACAGGAACTCAACAAAACTATCCAAAAAGATGTTCCCCATGTTTACGAAATGCTGTCTCAAATGGGAAAGGCCTTGTTTTTCCCCAAGGGTATTTTAAGTCAAAGTGCCGAAGCCAAAATAAAGGCAGATAAAATCAATGCCACCATCGGTATTGCCAAAGAAAAAAATTCTGTTCTGAGCCTTTCTTCGGTCACTCAGTTCATCGCGGGTATTGAACCGGACGACTATCTTCCCTATGCCCCCTCATACGGGATACCCGCCTTAAGAGAACAATGGAAAAAAGATCTTTACACAAAAAATCCCTCCCTTGAAGGAAAGAGCGTCAGTCTGCCAGTGGTGACTTCGGGCATCACCCACGGGGTCAGTGTATTGTCGGACATGTGGGTAGACACGGATGATGTCATTATTCTGCCCGATATGATGTGGGGCAATTACACCATGACCTTCTGCGTGCGAAACCATGCAAAAATTGTCCATTACAAGGCCTATGACCAGGCATTGACCCAGTTTAACATTGATGATTTTGAACGGGTGATCAGAGAAGAGGCGGCCAAAAATGATAAAATCATTACGGTTTTAAATTTTCCCCACAACCCCAGCGGTTATACCCTGAGCAAGGATGAAGCGGACCGGGTGGCTGCCATCCTCATTGAGGTTGCAAAGGGAGGCACAAATGTGGTTGCCGCCTGCGACGATGCCTACTTCGGCCTTTTCTTTGAAGAGGAGACCTCAAAAGAATCCTTGTTTGCAAAAATTGCCGGCAAAGACAAACGTCTGTTGGCTGTAAAATTGGACGGGGCCACCAAGGAAGATTATGTCTGGGGATTTAGAACCGGATTTGTCACCTACGCTGTTGCTGCCGACCAAAATACTGAGGCCGTAAACCTGGCCCTTGAAAAGAAAACCGCCGGCTGTATCCGGGGAAATATTTCCAATGCCTCCCATTTAAGCCAGACCATCTTGCTCAAATCCATGGCAGACGAAAATTATGCCCGGCTGAAACAGGAAAAATTTGATCTGCTCAAATCCCGGGCCCTGAAAATGAAAACGGTTTTAAAAGACCCCAAATATGCAGACGGATTCGAGGTATACCCCTTTAATTCAGGATATTTTATGTGTATCCGGCTCAAGGATGTCAATGCAGAACAGCTTCGGATTCATCTTCTGGACCATTACGGCACAGGATTGATTTCAATTGGAGAGAAAAATATCCGGGTGGCGTTTTCCTGCCTGGAAGAAAAAGATGTGACCACCTTGTTTGATATCATTTTAAGCGGTATCAACGATCTGAGAAAAGGCTAAGTTCAATGAGCACCATGACCAAAAAACGAACCGACCTCAAATACGCCACTAAATGGATGTTCTACTTTGTCCTGATCGGCATTATTGCCGGATTGGGCGCAGCATTATTCCACTATCTCTGCGGCCTTGGCATGCATTATTTTATGGACCTTATGGCCGGATACAGACCTGCCAACGCCGCAGGGGAACATTTGCTTTTGCCCCATACCAATACCCCTTTCAATAAATGGATACTGCTCATTCTACCGGCCATCGGCGGGGTTGTTTCCGGGTGGCTGGTCTATACCTTTGCCCCGGAGGCAGAAGGCCACGGTACAGATGCTGCCATTGATGCCTACCACCATAAGGGCGGGTTTATCCGGTCCCGGATCCCCTTCATTAAAACCATTGCCTCGACCATCACCCTGACCACGGGAGGCTCAGGAGGCAGGGAAGGGCCCATTGCCCAAATCGGGGCGGGATTTGCCTCTTTTCTGGCCACGCGTTTCAACCTCTCTGAACGGGAACGCCGGATCATGATGGCCGCCGGTATCGGGGCAGGGGTGGGCAGTATATTCAGGGCTCCCCTTGCAGGCGCTTTATTTGCCGCTGAAGTATTGTACAGGGATCCTGATTTTGAATCAGAGGTCATTATTCCGGCAGGTATTTCTTCTGTGGTGGCCTATTGTTCGTTCTGCCTGATATTTGGCTGGGGCTCTTTGTTTGATTCTCCTTCATTTAAATTCCAAAACCCCCTTGAGCTTGGACCCTATATCGTGCTTGCAGGCGTTCTGGCCCTTACAGGGATTCTCTATGTCAAAGTCTTTTACGGCATGATTGACATATTTAAAAAGCTCAAGGTTCCCAACCATATCAAGCCTGCCATCGGCGGGTTATTCACCGGAATCATCGGGTTCTTTTTACCCTATACCCTTTCCTTTGGATATGGGATGGCCCAAAATGCCATTTTTAACAAAGTGGCCATTCCCACCCTCATTGCCCTGGCCATCGGTAAGATTTTTACCACGGCGTTTTCCATTGGATCCGGCGGATCCGGCGGGGTATTCGGCCCTTCCATCGTGATCGGCGGGGCCATGGGCGGGGCTGTGGGAAATATTTTTCACATCCTTTTGCCCTCGGTGGTCACCCAGCCCGGCGCCTTTGTTATTGTGGGCATGGCCGGTTTTTTTACCGCTGTCTCCAATACCCCCATTTCAACCATTATTTTTGTCAGTGAGATGACCAACTCATACCATCTGCTGCTGCCAAGCCTTCTGGTCTGCTCCCTATGCTATCTTTTGGCTAAAAAATGGACCATATTTGAAAACCAGGTCAAATCCAGGGTGGATTCTCCGGCCCATGCCGGCGAGTTCATGATGGATATCCTCCAAACCATCAAGGTGGGAAGCCTTGCCCATTTGATCAAGGATGTGCGGTGCGTGAACGAGGATATGCCCTTTAGTGAATTCAAAAAAATATTCCAGACCACCAAACAGCATTATTTTCCGGTCATGGACAATAAGGGCGGATTTTCCGGCATTTTTTCATCCACGGATATTCGGGAGGTTATTTTCACAAGCCACCTTGAAGAACTGGTGGTCATGAAAGATATCATGATTTCGGATCTGATTACCACCAATCCTTCCGAAGACCTGAACACGGTTCTTTTGAAATTGACCCGGAAAAATATTGATGCCCTGCCCGTTGTAAAAAAAGATGAAAAATCCACCTTTTTAGGATTGATCTACAGGCGGGACATCATCTCCCACTACAACTATCATGTGACCAAAATAAAAGACCCCCAGCAGTCCTCTTAATAGATCACCTGATGTAAAAACAGTCCCCTTGCCGGTGCCGTTGCACCGGCAAGGGACCTGTCAGATGACACTAAAATCTCATTAAACTGCTCCGAACTGATCTTCCCGGTCCCGGCATCCTTTAAGGTTCCCACAATATTTCTCACCATATTCTTTAAAAACCCGGACGCTGAAATTTTAAACACAAGCATATCTTCTGGTTGGTGTTCCCAATGGGCCTTAAAAATTTCTCTGGTGGTTGAATATTTCGGACTGCCCGTGTTTTGAAAGGCCTTAAAATCATGGATCCCCAAAAGAAAATCACAACAACGGTTCATGGCCCTGATATCCAGGGCATGATTTACATGCCAAAAATAATCCCGACCCAACGCACAGGGGGTGTTTCGGTTGAGAATATAATAGTAATATGTTTTTGACCGGGCATTGTACCGGGCATGGAATTCATCAGACACAGGGGCACAATCCTTGATCACAATGGGATGTTTCATCAGACTGTTCACTCCTTTTTTTAGAACCTCGGGCTCAATTCGGGTATATGCCTTAAAATGGGCGACCTGGGCCCGGGCATGAACCCCTGCATCGGTACGCCCTGATCCGTGAATGCGAATATCCTGGTTGAGTATGACACTGAGTACAGACTCAAGCGAACTTTGAATGGTGGGTTTGTCAGGCTGCCGCTGCCACCCGTAAAACCCTGTGCCGTCATATTCAATGACCAGTTTAAAATTTCGCAGTTGATCAGAGGCGGTCATTTTTTAATGCATCCTTTACCCGGGCGTTGGTCTTGGCCATATTTTGGGCAAGCAAAATTGCGGTTTCAGGACCGAGAATTTCAGAATATTTTAAAAACAGATTTTTATAGGCCCTGGCCACATCCGCCTTTATGCCAATCCCCCTTGGCGTGGGATAGATAAAAGCCACCTTTCCCTTGTTCTGGCGTCTGACCAGTTTTTTTTTGGCCAGGCTGTCGATAAACCGGGTGATGGTTGAAGGGTTGAGTTCCAAAAGGCGGCTTAAGTCCTTGGGAGAAATTCCAGGTGTTTCAAAGACCAGCAGCAGCAACGACGCATGGGCCGGAGAGATTTTTAAATGCGTAAATTCAATTTCTGCAAGTTTGAGCAATTGCCTTGAAAAGGCATTGGCATTAAAAAAAAGACAGGTATCTAAAAAATTTTCTACAGGCGCATTCATGGGGCCTCCTTGATGTCATTGCACATACAAATATTACCTTGGGACCATTTAGTCAAGTTGAAGAGAGGATATCAGAAAAAACCTCATTTACAGACTAGGCAATCCCCCTTATAATACCTGGCTATAATCAGAAATATCTAAAAGGAAGATCAATGAACGGGTTCAAATTTGCCGGAATTTCGGCAGGAATCAAAAAAAACGGGCTTAAGGATCTGGGGCTGATATTTGCAGAAAAAAAGGCAGTTGGCGCAGCCTTGTTCACCCAAAACCTTGTAAAGGCCGCCCCTGTCATTTTTGGCCAGAAAATGATTCAAAACGGAGAAATCCAGGCTATTCTTGCCAATTCCGGCAATGCCAACTGTTTTACCGGTGAAAAAGGGCTTGAAGATGCCAGGGCCTGTGCCCATATGACTGCCGATGTCCTGGGACTATACCCTGATCTTGTGATGGTCTCTTCCACAGGCGTGATTGGTTCTCCTTTGCCCATGGACAAATTTGAATCCGCCATTCCCCGGATCAAAAAGGCCCTTGCAAAGGAATCTGTCAAAGATTTTGCAGATGCAATTCTCACCACAGACACCTGTCAAAAAATAGTTCAAAAAACAGGAGAAATTAAGACGCCTGAGGGCATCAAATCATTTTCCATTCTCGGGGTGGCCAAAGGGTCGGGGATGATCCGCCCGGATATGGCCACCATGCTGGCCTATGTCCTCACCGACGCGGCCATTGATAAAGACCTGCTTTACCAGGCCCTGGTTCATGCCAATGCCCGCTCCTTTAACCGTATAACCGTGGACGGGGACACCTCCACCAATGATACCCTTGCCTGTCTGGCCTCGGGGGCAGGAGAGGCGACCATAAAAGATCAGGCAGAATTTAATATTTTCCAATCCCTTTTGGATGAGGTCTGCTATGGGCTTGCCAAAATGGTGGTACAAGACGGAGAAGGGGCTACCAAACTTGCCTCTATTTCAGTTAACGGGGCAAAGACCCAAAAGGATGCATTTAATGCGGCCGAGGCTATTGCCCATTCCAACCTGGTCAAAACAGCCCTTTACGGCCAGGACCCCAACTGGGGAAGAATCACGGCGGCAGCAGGCAGATCAGGTGCCATGGTGGATCCGGACAGGATGGATCTTTTTTTTGATGGAACCGCCCTGGTGTTAAAGGGAAAATGGCTGGGATTGGCAGCGGAGAAGAAAATTGCAAAACAAATGGAAAAAAAAGAGATCAATATCACCCTGGATCTCAACCTTGGAGAATATTCAGACCATTTCCTGTTCTGTGATTTTAGTGAGAAGTATGTCAAAATAAACGCAGATTACAGGTCCTGAACAATGCGGCTGCAAAAATACCTGGCCCATGCAGGGGTCTGTTCAAGACGCAAGGCAGAAGCCCTTATCCTTGACAGCAGAATCAAGGTCAACGGAGAACTTGTCACCACGCTCGGCACCCAGGTGGACCCTGAAACAGACCAGGTCCTCTTTGACAACCAAAAGGTTGCCTTCTTGGGTTCCGGCCCCAAATTAATTTATATTGCCGTGAACAAACCCCAAGGGGTGGTCACCTCCTGTTCCCAGAAAAACACAAAGATTATCCTTGACCTGGTTCCTGTAAAAGACCGAATTTATCCCATTGGCCGCCTGGATAAGGATTCCGTGGGCCTTGTCCTGCTCACCAATGACGGGCACCTTCACAACAGGCTTTCCCACCCCTCCCATGACCATGAAAAAGAATACCTGGTATTCACCCGGCACCCGGTCTCGGACAAGGCCTTAGGGGCTATGGCCGAGGGTATGGTGATCGAGGGAGAAAAAACACGCAGGGCACAGGTTAAACGGGTGGCGCCCAAGGGGTTTAAAATTATCCTCAAACAAGGCAGAAACCGTCAGATCCGGAAAATGGTGGGTAAAACCGGAAACAAGGTTGATACGCTCAAGCGGGTACGCATGGCCAATATCAACCTTGGCAGCTTAAAACCGGGAAAATGGCGATATCTCACGGACAAAGAGGTGAAAATTCTAACCCAATGATTGAATACCGATACTCTTTCTAATCTTTTCCAAAAACGGGACTGAAAATTGCCGGGCTTTTAGGGCGCCTTCCTGCAGAACCGCCTCAATATCACCAGGGTTCTGGATCAATTCATTGTATTGGTCCCTGGGCGCTTTTAAAATACCATTGATATATTCAAACAGCTCCTGTTTCATGGTGCCCCAGGAAATGCCCTCCCGGTACTGGTCTGCCATTTTCCGGGTTTCATCTTCGGTTGCAAAGGCCTTGTAAATTGAAAAAAGGGTACAGGTCTCAGGATCTTTGGGTTCATCAGGACCCAGAGAGTTTGTCTGGATCTTTATGATCATTTTCCTCAGCCGTTTTTCCGTATCAAACAAGGGGATAAAATTATTGTAGCTCTTGCTCATCTTACGGCCGTCCAGGCCTGAGAGTACGGCAGCGGTATCATCGACCACCACTTCGGGAAGAATAAACATCTTTTTATAGGTATGGTTGAACCGTGCTGCAATATCCCTTGTCATTTCAAGGTGCTGAATCTGATCCTTGCCCACGGGCACTTTTCTGGCATTGAACATGAGAATATCAGCAGCCATGAGCACAGGATAGGAAAACAGCCCCATGGTCACGCCCTTGTCAGCATCCTTGCGCTCTTGTTCTTCATTGTCCTGAACCGCGGCCTTGTAGGCATGGGCCCGGTTCATGAGGCCTTTGGCTGTCAGGCAGGTGAGGATCCAGGTCAATTCCGGAATCTCAGGAATATCGGACTGCCGGTAAAATACGCAATTCTTATAATCAAGCCCCAGGGCAATCCAGGCCGCAGCAATCTCAAGGGAGGATTGTCTCCGCTTTTTGGGGTCATGGTTTTTGATCAAAGAGTGGTAGTCCGCCAAAAAATAATAAGAGGTCAGCTCATGATTTTTACTGGTCTCGACAGCAGGGCGTATGGCACCGACATAGTTGCCGAGATGGGGGGTTCCTGAGGTGGTTATTCCGGTCAAAAAATCTGCGTTTTTCATTTATCTTCCTAAAGGTTGTATGGTCAGTTGCTCAAACAAAAAAATTTATCAAAAACCATTGGTTTTATCAAGCCTGGCATTGAAATTTAAACAAGTCATTTTCTGACTGATTTCATCTTTTAATTTTCAAATTCCAGCCCAAAAGAAAAATCCGGCCCTTTTTTCATGAAATAAGGTCATTTTCTATGGCATATCGGGTGGCAAAGGCCAGTTCCTCTTTCCGGGTGGCCAGCTTTTTATCCAGCTTTTCATTGATAATCAGGTTTAAAATTTTGGTAAACACAGGACCCGGCTGAATACCAATGGCCAAAAGATCTTTTCCCCCCAGCACAGGCTTGATGTGACGGTGGTGGGTATAAAAATTGGAAATTGCTTTTTGAACCGCCTCATTCCCGGTTAAGGCCATCATATAAAGAATAAATTCTGTTTTAAAATTAATCAGCCCCCAATACATTTCCTGGCGGGTGATCGGAAAGTTTGCCTGGATCATGGTAAGCCTGTTTTCCGCCTTGTAACGGCGTTCAAGCAGGATATGACGTTCTTTATCAGGCACCATGAGCCGGGCTAAAATCTCATCACATACCCTGAAAGGCAGCCGGTACAACATGGCCATAAAATAAACGGCCCACCTTGGATACCGTTCGTCCACATAGAGCAGGTCATGCCAGGAAAGCGCCTTGTTCACGGACTCAAACAGCTCATAGGTCCTTGGGGTAATATTCAACTGTTTGTGTATCACCTTTTCAACGCCGTAGGACACCATGGTCTCCATGGCTGGAATGGGGTTGGGTTCAGTAAAGATCTGCTTGAGCTCCGACAATACCCTGAGCCCGCTCAAATGCTTGAACGTATCAATTTTCAAGGCATTTTTAATGAGCTTGGATGTCACCTTTCCAATATTGAATCCGAACCGGTTTGCAAATTTAATTGCCCTGAACACCCGGGTGGGATCTTCCACAAAGCTTAAATTGTGTATGATTCTGATGGTTTTGTCTTTCAAATCCCGGCTGGCCCCGAAATAATCGATCAACACCCCATAACTGTCGGGATTCAATGCAATGGCCAGGGTATTGATGGTAAAATCCCTTCGGGCCATGTCCAGTTTTATGGAAGAATTTTCCACAATGGGCAGGGCCGCAGGCGTGGCATAATACTCCAGGCGTGCCGAGGCCACATCCACCTTGAAATTATCCGCTAAAATAATAACAGCAGTCCCGAACTTTTGATGGGGACTCATTCTGCAGCCGTGTTCCTTTGCAAAATGTCCGGCAAAGGCAATGCCATCCCCTTCAACCACCACGTCCACGTCTTCATTGGGTCGATCTAAAATCAAATCTCTTACAAACCCGCCCACCACATAAACCTCAACCCCCAGTTTTTCAGCGGTAATGCCGATCTCTTTGAGCAAGGTTTGTTTACGGACGTCCAGTCGCTGGTCAAGAATATGTTTAATATATTTTTTCTGGGCATTGGGGCGGTTGACAATCTGGTGTTCATTTTGGGAAACTTCCTTGTTGTGCTCTACCAGGTAATCCAAAAGATCGGTTCTGGTGATCACCCCTAAAATCCGGTCCTGGTCCATGACCGGAATAATCCGTTGTTTGGCCTCTATGATCTGTTCCTCGATCTTTGCAAGATCTGCATCCTGGGTAACAAAGGCGCCCCCTGAATTCATATACTCAAACACCGGCTGGTTGCCTAATTTATGAAAGAGCAGCTTTTCAACCACCTGGCGGGTAATATACCCTTCATAGGAATTGTCCGTGGAAGAGACGGCCAACAGGGTGTTGATATTATACCGGGTCATACGCTGGCCTGCTTCCCTGCAGGACCGCTGGGTATCAATGGTGATGGCCGGAGAAGACATCAGCTTTTTGGCAACCCAGATGCTTTTAAGCTGGTGATTGAGCATATCCAGCAGTCTCAGTTCCACCTGGGCCAGGGTCTGGTTTTCCACTTTGGCAGATGCGGCATACGCGTGTCCCCCGCCTCCGAACTGGGCCAGAACTTTGCCCACATCCACCTCGGCAAGTCGGTTCCGGGCAATAATGTTCACCTTTGTTCCCATGAGCACCACGGCAAAATAAACTCCCAGGTTTTCCATTCTCACAATCTTTTGGACAATGGAAGCCAGGTCTGAAATGTATGAAGACGAAGAGATGGATGACACATGGACCTGGATGCCATTAATCTGGTGGGATGACATTTCATTGATCAATTCATTAAGCCAGGTCACCTGTTCTGTTTTCATCTCTTTAACCACCAGACTTGAAATGGTATTCAGACTGGCTCCGCAGTCAAGCAGAAAGGCGGCCTGGATAAAATCAGCCCGGGTGGTGGAAGAATAGGTAAAATTCCCGGTATCTTCATAGATTCCCAGGGCCATGACCGTTGCCTCTTCAGGGGTCAGCCCAATACCTTTTTCCTGAAGGATTTCGCTCATAATGGTGGTGGTTGCCCCATAGGGTTTTGACACATCCAAACAGCCCTTGATCTCTCCTGGCATGGGCGGGTGATGATCATAGATATCAATTAAAATTTCCTCTTTGTCCAGAAGGTCAGAGACCCCTGTCAACCGGCTTTTTTGCCTTGTATCCACGATCACCAGGCGCTGGATCGTGGAAAAATCAATTTTCGACAAATCTGCCATGTTCAACAAATAGCTCATGGAATTAACAAAAAAATCCCTTAGACTTTTTTCCTGGGACCCGGGAAAGACAATAACGGCATCTGGATATAATTTTTGGGCGGCCAGCATGGCGCCGATGGCATCAAAGTCCGCATTCACGTGACTTGTAATCAGCGTTTTGGCTTTAATAGGATTATTTTTATGGGCCACAGACTAACTCCTGTTGAAAAGGTGGTTTGAAATTTATATAGTATATCTGTTTATAATTTACAATTGCCCGATTCATGGGTCTCTTAACTGGCAAAGGAAAAATGATTCTGGTATAGTGGAAGGAATTTTGCATGTATGACCATGAATTCAAGCGCCTCAATTGAGGTTTAAATTGCCGATAAAAGGGTTTTGCAAAAATCTTGGTAAACAAGAACAACCCCATAAAATAAGGATAAACCATGGCTGTCATCTATGAGTGGAAAGGAAAGAATCCAAAGGGGCGTAAAATTAAAGGGGAAATGGAGGCAGAAAGCCAGGACCAGGTTCGCTTAAGTCTTGAGCGGCGTAAAATCATTCCCACAAAAATCAGAAAAAAACCCAAGGATTTGTTTGAAAATATCAAATTTCTCCAGCCCAAGGTGACAGAGTCTGATGTGATTATTTTCTCACGGCAGTTTTCAATCATGATTGATGCAGGTCTCCCCCTGCTTCAATGCCTTGACATTCTCAAGTCCCAACAGGAAAACCCCACCTTTAAACGACAGCTTAAACGAATCAAGGAAGCGGTAGAGTCCGGCGAAACCTTTGCAGATTCCTTAAGACGCTATCCAAAAGTGTTTAATGAACTTTTTGTCAATATGATTGCCGCAGGAGAGGCCGGGGGTATCCTTGATGTGATTCTTCAACGGCTGTCAGCCTATATGGAAAAAATGGCAAAACTCAAAAAACAGGTCAAGGGTGCCATGACCTATCCGGCTATTACCATGGTGGTGGCCGTGATTGTTGTGGCCATTATTCTGGTCTTTGTCATTCCCGTGTTTGAAGACATGTTTGCCAGCATGGGAGGCGCACTGCCCGCCATGACCCAGATGGTGGTGTCCATGAGTAATTTTGTCATCAATAATTTTCTCTGGATTGCCGGCGGTCTTTTTGGGGCCGGTGTTCTCATCGGCAGGACCTACCAAACCAAAAAAGGAAGGATCTTTATGGATGATCTCTTCCTTCGTCTGCCTGTGGTAGGCATTCTGATCAGAAAAGTGGCAGTGGCCAAATTTACCCGAACCACCGCCACCATGATTTCATCCGGGGTCTCCATCCTGGAAGCCTTAGATATTGTAGGAAAGACATCGGGAAATAAAATTGTAGAATTTGCCATTTCCGATGTCAAAATCGGCATTGCAGAGGGTCGTTCCATGGCTGATCCCTTGCTTGAAAGCGGGGTATTTCCCTCCATGGTCTGTTCCATGATCGCCGTGGGGGAATCCACAGGCGCCCTTGACGCCATGCTGGAAAAAATAGCGGATTTTTACGACGATGAGGTGGACCAGTCCGTCAAAAACCTCACCGATATGATAGAGCCCTTTATGCTGGTCTTTCTCGGGGGGCTGGTCATTGCCATGTACCTGCCCATTTTCTCCATGGCAGGCTCAATTGGATAGCCAGACCACGTTATTGCAGCGGAGCAACGAACTTTTCGGACAGATCAAGTGGGGGATTTTATCCCGGGCTGTATTTGCCATTGTCCTGATTTTTTCCACCCTGTTTTTTTCCAATAATAACCCCCAGATGTCCATGGTGGTGCCGTTTTTGTCCCTGTATAAAATGGCAGGGGCAGTGCTTGTTCTTTCCATTTTATATTTTTTCTGGCTCAATCAGAAAAAACACCTGAAAATCCTGGCATACGTTCAAACCATTGCAGACAGTATCCTTGTTACGGCAATCATATTTGTCACAGGAGGCTATCACAGCATATTCACCTTTCTCTACCTTGTGGTGATCATTTATACGGCCATGCTCCTGCTTCAGCGGGGCAGTTTTGTCATTGCCACCCTGTCAAGCGTTCAATACGGACTCCTGGTAGAACTGGAATATTTCGGAATCATCTCGCCTTTTATGGGGGGCGCCTCCCTTGGGGCAGGCATTGATGATTCCCAGGTAATTTACCGCATTATCATCACCATTGCCGCATGTTTTGCCGTGGCCGCTCTAAGCGGGATACTCTCTTTCCAGCTTAAAACCGCAAGACAGGACCTTAAAATCACCCAGGAACACCTCAAACGGGTTGAAAAAATGTCTGCTGTGGATGAAATGATTTCAGGCATTGCCCATGAGATAAAAAACCCTTTGGCATCCTTGTCAGGCTCCATTCAGCTGCTCAAAGATGAAACCCAGCAAGGAAGTGATGAAAACCGGCTGATGCAGATCATCCTAAGGGAGACAGACCGGCTCAAACAAATCGTCAATGATATCAGACTGATTTCAAAGCCGGGCAGGGCCAATGCTAAAATTGTAAATATGGCCCAGAGCATTGAAGATGTTAAAGCCTTATTCTTAAATACCCCCCATTGGAAATCCAGAATTCAGCTCATCACAAAACTTGAAAAAGAACTTTGTGTTTCCATTGACCCTGTTCATTTACAACAAATCCTGTGGAACCTGATTAAAAATGCGGCCGAGGCCATTGAAGGGCAGGGCAAAATTATTATCACACTAAATTCCCCGAGAAACAAACGAATATACCTGACCATCAGGGATACGGGCAAGGGAATTGACGAAAAACAGGCCCGCCATATTTTTGATCCGTTTTTCACCACCAAACAAGAAGGTACGGGGCTTGGGCTTTCAATCATTCACAGAATCATAGACGCCTATGAAGGGATGATTGATTTTGAATCCATCCCTGAAAAGGGGACCTTGTTTACCCTGATTTTCAAAAACACCTCATCTGGATAGCAAACAACCCCATTCTATATATTGACAATTTCAGATAAAAAAGGCTATCTTATTTTGTTTTGAAGTCCGGGCCGGAATCGGCCTTTTAAAAAATATGATAGGGACTCAAAATATAACCTTATGGCTGTCAACGCTGACACAATTTATGAAAGTAGTGATTTATGGACAAGACGACAAGTAAACTGATCAAGCTTCGAAAAGAAAAAATAAATGAATTCAAAGAGGGAGGCATTCCCCTTTACCCCAATGATTTCAAACCTGACTGCACGGTTCCCCAGCTGAAAACAATAATTGAAAATGAGGATAATACCCTTGGAGAAGAGGGTAGAAAATTCAAAATGGCCGGAAGAATGATGGCCATCAACAAAATGGGTAAATCCTCTTTTGTGCGGTTCCAGGACAGCGGCGAACAAATGCAGTTGTACATCCAGAAAAACAAGGTCGGGGACGAAATATATGCCATGTTTAAAAAGATGGATATTGGTGATTTCATTGGTGTCACAGGTCCGTTGTTCAAAACAAGAACAGGTGAATGGACCCTTTTGGCAGAAGAGTTCCGCCTTTTATCCAAGGCCGTAAGACCCCTTCCTGAAAAATTTCACGGAATCAAGGATCCTGAAAAAAGATACCGCCAGCGTTACCTGGACCTGATCATGAATGACAAGGCCAGGGACATATTTACCAAAAGAAGCCAGATTGTGGCATCCATGAGACGGTTTTTTGAAACCCAGGACTTTATGGAGGTTGAAACCCCCATGATGCAGCCTTTGCCCGGAGGGGCTGAAGCCACGCCCTTTAAGACCTGGCACAATGCCCTTGGCATGGAGCTTTTCTTACGTATTGCTCCGGAGCTCTACCTCAAACGTCTGGTGGTGGGCGGGTTTGAAAAAGTCTTTGAAATTAACAGAAATTTTCGAAACGAAGGGGTGTCCACCCGGCATAACCCTGAATTCACCATGGTTGAATTTTACCAGGCCTATGCCACCTACGAAGATCTCATGGACCTGACCGAAGTGATGTTTGAATCCATTGTCACCCAGGTGACAGGAAATCCCGTGCTTGAATACCAGGGTGAAGCCATTGATTTTTCAAAGGGATGGAAACGGATTCCCATGATCCAATCCCTGTCTGAAATCGGCGGCATTGATCCGGCCATCATCAATGACACCAAGGCCCTGCTGGACCATGCGGAAAAATGCAATATCCATATCACTAAAAAAGACAGGCATGGAAAAGTCATAACAAAACTTTTTGATGCCCTGGTCGAACCCAAACTCATCCAGCCCACGTTTATCACAGGATATCCGGTGGAGGTTTCTCCATTGTCACGGAAAAGCGATTCAGATCCAGAACTCACAGATCGGTTTGAACTCTTTATCGCAGGACGTGAAATTGCAAACGGATTTTCTGAAATCAATGATCCTGAAGACCAGAACAACCGGTTTCTCATGCAGGTGCGCCAGCGTGACGAAGGTAATGACGAAGCCCATATCATGGATTCGGATTATGTGGAAGCCCTGGAATACGGCATGCCCCCCACTGCGGGTGAGGGCATTGGTATTGACCGTCTGGTCATGCTCCTGACCGACTCTCCATCCATCCGAGAAGTCATTTTATTTCCTCACATGAAAAAGAACGCTTAGGGCCAGATGGCTGTAGAACTATTCATAGCGAAAAAATACCTAAAGGCAAAACGGAAAGAAGGGTTCATCTCTTTGATCACCTTTCTTTCCGTTGCCGGCGTTATTTTAGGTGTCATGGCCCTGGTGGTGGTGATCGCCGTAATGAGCGGTGCTGAAACAGAGTTTCGCAAACGGATTCTTGGACTTGAACCTCACATTCTGATCATGAATTATTCGGGCCGTTTTATCAACGACCCGGCACTTGCAGACCAAATCAAAAAAATACCCGGGGTTAAAACCGTATCACCTGTCCTGTTCGGTCAGGCCATGATCCGCACCCAAAGATCTTTTTCCGGCATCATGGTCAGGGGGATTACACCCAAAAGCGGTTCGGCCCTGATCAAAGGTTTCAGTCCGGAACAGCTGGAAAAAGCCCTTGCCGATCCACCCCAAAAAGGGGGTATGCCCGGAATAATTCTGGGCCAAGAGCTGGCCAATGCCATCGGGGTAATCCAGGGGGATAAGATTTTGCTCATGTCCTCCAATACCATCATATCTCCCATGGGCCAAATTCCCTCCATGAAGCAGTTCATTGTCAGGGGCACCTTTAAATCCGGAATGTCCGAATACGATGCCATGCTGGCCTATGTCAGGCTTGACCAGGCCCAGGCACTGGTATCGGCCCGGCAAAAAATATCTGCTCTGGGCATATGGGTGGATCAATTGTTTGAGGTCAAGGCCTTAAGAGAAAACCACCTGTCCTTTGTTGAGTATCCCTTTTATGTCAGGGACTGGATGGACATTAACCACAGCCTTTTTTCAGCCCTTAAGCTTGAAAAAACCGCCATGTTTGTCATTCTTACCCTGATCATCCTGGTGGCGGCATTTAACATTGCATCGGCTTTGATCATGATGGTCATGGAAAAAACCAAAGACATTGCCGTACTCAAAGCCATGGGAGCCACCCACGCCATGATCCGTCGTATTTTCATCATCAAGGGGATGATCATCGGCATCTTGGGGACCTTTATCGGCACCCTTGCAGGGGTGATCATCTGCTATGTGCTTAAAAAATACGAATTTATCAAACTGCCCGAGGCCTATCCATTCTCGACCCTGCCGGTGCAGCTGGAATCCATGGATGTACTCGTGATTGCCCTGTCGGCAATTTTCATCTGTTTTCTCTCTACCTTATACCCCTCATACAAAGCCTCGAGAATGGATCCTGTGGAGGCCATCCGTTATGGATAACCATCCTTTTATACGCCTTGAGGGGATATCCAAGGCCTTTGCTTCCCAGAACTCCAGGCTGGATATTCTAAACCAGGCTGATTTTAGTCTTCAAAAAGGGGAGACCATGGCCATTGTCGGGGCTTCAGGCATCGGCAAATCAACATTGCTCAATATCATCGGGACACTGGATAAACCTGATGCGGGCAGACTGATCTACAAAGGGGAAAACCTGTTTTCATTTGGGGATGAAAAACTGGCCCGGTTCCGGAACCGAAAAATCGGATTTGTTTTTCAGTTTCACTACCTTCTTCAAGGCTTTACAGCCATTGAAAATGTTATGATTCCCGGATTGATTTGCGGCAAATCCAAAAAAAGTATTGAAAAACATGCATCAAATATGCTTGAAAGAGTAAAACTCGGTACGCGTCTTAAATATCGGGTTGAGGACCTTTCAGGGGGAGAGCAACAACGTGTTGCCATTGCAAGAGCCCTGGTCATGAAACCGGATCTGCTTTTAGCGGACGAGCCCACCGGGAATCTGGACCAGAAAAATAGTGAGGATGTCCACAGGCTTCTCAAGGAACTGAACCTTGAAATGGGAATGACCATCATTGTGGTGACCCACAATTCAGACTTTGCCGGAATCATGGGCAAAAAAGTCACCCTTAAAGAAGGCAAAATAATACCGGTATAAACAACAGGGAAAATTTTCTTAGGAAAACATTTATGAAACAGGTTAAAATCAGTTTAGGACTGGCAATTCTTCTTTATTTTTGTTGTATCACCCCCCTTTTGGCCGAACAGACTGTGGCTGTGTTCCCATTTGCTGTTCAGGCAGAGGCCCCCAATGAAAAGGTGAGAACCGCATTGCCCCAGATGCTCAAGGAAAAGCTTGAAAAAGACGGGGCAAAAATCATTCTCATAAAAACCAATGCAGATACCTCTGTCTGGGAATACCCCCAATTCCGCAAAGAAGGTATCCGTTTAGGGGCTGACTGGATCATCACGGGAAATATTTTCATTGCAGGGCAGGGAATCAGCATTGATACCCAGATGCATAATGTATATGAAAAACAAGAGCCCTTTATTTTTTTCTCCCAGGCACCGAGCATAGGAGAGCTTTACTCTGCCGTATCATCCCTTGGCCGGGATATCACAGGTGAACTTTTCCAGAAAAAAATTATCTCTGCCATTCTAATTTCAGGCAATAAACGAATAGAATCGGATGCCATTTCAAGGGTGATTACCTCAAAAACCGGGGAACTTCTCAATCCTGACACCCTGGGCAAGGACCTTAAGCTTGTCTATAAGATGGGGTATTTTGACAATGTCTCCGTCAATAAAAAAAACCTGGACCGGGGCGTTGAAATCATATTTGAGGTGGCTGAAAAACCCAGCGTGAGAAATATCCGGTTTGAAGACAACAGCATTTACAAGGACGAAGAACTCTTTGATGTGGTGGGGACCAGTACCGGATCAATTCTCAACGTCTACAAGATCAACAATGATGTTGAAAAACTCAAACAGCTGTATTTTGAAAAAAACTATCACAACTGCCAGATTTCCTATGAAATAAAACCCTTGAAAAATGACCAGGCAGACATTGTTTTCACAGTTGACGAAGGCAAAAAAATCCGGGTTGAAACCATTGTGCTTGAAGGGAATGAATTTTTTGACGATGATGATGTCAAAGATGCGATGAAAACCCAGGAAAAAGGATTCTGGTCCTTTCTCACCTCTTCTGGAGACCTGGATGAAACAGAACTGGACAATGATGTTATCCGGATTGAATCCTTGTATAAAAACAACGGATTTATCAATGTTAAAGTCTCTGATCCCAAGGTCGTCTTAGGGGAGGAGAGCATCTCCATCAGCTTTAAAATAGAGGAGGGAGATCAATACAAAAACGGGATTGTGGGCATTCAAGGAGATATCCTGACGTCAGAAGAGGCGATGCTGCCCCTGCTCATTTCCCAGGAATCAGAACTGTACAACCGGGAACTTGTCCGCAAGGACATGATCACCCTGACCGACCTTTACGCCAACGAAGGGTATGCCAATGCCCAGATCAGGCCCATGGTCAACAAGGACGAAGAAAAGAAAATTGTAAATATTTCCTTTGATATCCAGAAAGGAGAACTGGTCCATTTTAACCGGATCATTATTACCGGCAACTCCAAGACCCGGGACAAGGTTGTCCGTCGGGAAATGGCCATTGCGGAACAGGGCCGGTACAGTATGAGAGGAATCCAGCGCAGTCACAGAAACCTGTCGGTTCTGGATTATTTTGGAAGTGTGGATATTAAACCGGTTAAAACCAATGTGCCTGACCAACGCAATGTGGAAGTCAAGGTCACGGAAAAACCCACAGGCAACTTTGCATTCGGCGGCGGATTTTCAAGCGATGACGGTCCATTTGGCCAGTTCTCAGTTGAAGAACGCAACCTGTTCGGTCGGGGCCAGAGCCTGAAATTCACCACCCGGCTTTCCGGTGAAAATGCCCTGTTCAACATCGGATTTACCGAACCCTGGATGTTTGACCGCCCCATATCCGGAGGCTTTGATATTTACAAGTTTGAAAATGAATATGACCATTACGACAAGGATGCCATGGGTCTGACCCTAAGATCTGCATACCGTCAATTCTGGGATTATACCGCCATCGGCATCAACTACAACATTGAAGATTTTGATATCTCCGACGTGGAGACCGCTTATACCAAAGTTAAGGCAGGATCCTATCTTACCTCAAGCCTTGAACCCTATATTTCCTACGATTCTAGAAACCACAGGTTTTTAGCCACAAGGGGGATGTACCACAGATTCTCAATGGAATATGCAGGAGAATTTTTAGGGGGAGAGATTGATTTTTCAAAATACACCCTTGAATCGGCCATTTTCTTTCCTTTATTCTGGAAATTTTCCGGCGGAATTTATGCCAAGGGCGGGTATCTTGACGACAGAACAGAGGGGTCAATCGATATTGACTGGGAACGCTTTTATCTTGGGGGTATCAAATCCATCAGGGGATTTGACAACACCGATATAAATGCCACTCCCCCAGAGTCTACCATTGAGCGCGGAGGTGAAAAATATATTCAGTTCAACGCGGAGATGCTCTTTCCCATCCAGGCCGATGCCGGGGTATACGGGGTCTTCTTTTACGACAGAGGTGATGTTTACTCCTACGGGGACCCCATTGACTTGGGAGACCAGTTTTCAAGCGCGGGATTCGAGCTTCGATGGAATTCTCCCATGGGGCCCATCCGTCTGGCCTATGGGTATGTTATAGACGGCAAAACTGTAAAAAATACCGGAGACGGACAATTTGACTTCTCCATTGGTGCATTTTTCTAAAAAATTTAAAATTAATTTCGGAGGCATGAATGAAAAAAGGATTCATCTTACTGACAATCCTGATCTTTACACTTGGCTTAAACCCTGCTGCATTTTCTGCGGATGTGGCCAAAATCGGCGTGGTCAATTTTGAAAAAGTATTAAAAAATTCCAGTGCCGGAAAAGTGACACAAAAACAACTTAAAGCCAAATGGACAGAACTGCAAAATAAACTGGAAGCTGAAAAAAAACAAGTTGAAGCCATGTCTCTTGCCATTGAAAGAGAGGCCTTAGTACTCAGTCCTGAAAAGAAACGGGACAAACAGCGGGAGTTAAGGGACAGGGTCAACAATTTCAAAGGAATGAACGCCGATTTTACTGAAGAGTATAGAATTCTTCAAAATAAACGGGTCAACGAAATCCAGAAAGATGTGTTTGAAATTTCCAATTCCCTGGGCAAAGATCAGGGATTTTTGCTCATCTTGGAAAGAAAAACCGCAGGTGTTATTTATGCACCGGCCCAGGTGAATATCACGGATCTGGTCATTCAAAAATACAACACCCAATTTGCCAAAAAGAAATAATCACCCATGTTGACAACAGGACAAATCTCCCAAATGGTAGATGCCTGTATTCAAGGAGAAAGTGAATACGAGATCCATGGCGTCTGTTCTTTTGATGATGCAGGCCCCATGGATCTGACCTTTGCCGTTGATCATGGATATTTGTCCAGACTCGACCTTTCCAAGGCAGGGGCAGTGCTCGTACCCCAGGATTTTTCCACTGAAAAAGAATGCACTGCCATTCTTTTAAAAAGTGCAAATCCCAAAGTTGACTTTTTTAAAATAGTGGAATATTTTTCTCCCAAAGAGCAGCCATTTTCTTTCGTCCATCCAACGGCCGTGATCGGGGACAGGGTGAGGATCGGTCAGGATACCCGCATTGATGCCAATGTGGTTGTTGGAAATGATGTGGTCATTGGTGACAAGGTCCATATCATGGCCAATACCTATGTGGGCGACCAGTGTCGAATCAAAGATTCTTGCCAGCTTAAACCCAATGTCACCTTGATGGATAAAACACAACTGGGTGTTGAGGTGCTCATACACTCGGGCACGGTTATCGGCTCGGACGGATTTGGATTTGCCATGGACAGTGAAGGCCATGCAAAACTGGTCCATACCGGTAGCGTACACATTGGAGACCGGGTTGAGATCGGGGCCTGCAACACCATTGACAAAGGGACCCTGGGCGTCACATCCATTGGAAATGGGGTTAAGACAGACAACCTGATTCACATTGCCCATAATGTAAAAATCGGGGACAACACCCTTGTTGTGGCCCAGGTCGGCATTGCCGGCTCCACCGTTGTTGGAAACAATGTGATTATTGCAGGAAAGTCCGCGGTTTCAGGCCATCTGACCATTGGAGACGGGGCTATTGTCGGTCCGTTTTCAGCGGTTTCAAAAGATGTTCCCCCCAATGAGGTTGTCTCGGGGATTCCTCACATGCCCCATAAAATATGGCTCAAAGTGGCCAACATCATCTCCCGCCTGCCGGCAATGAGAACAAAACTGCTTTCCCTTGAAAAAAGAATCAAAGAAATAGAAAGCAAAGATACGGAGTAAGAATGATCCATCCAACTGCAATTATCGACTCATCGGCCCAGATCGATGAAAACGTCACCATCGGCCCCTTTGCCATTATCAATGCCGATGTCTGCATCGGAGCCAATACCACCATCGGCCCCTATACCACCATTGATAATCATGTCACCATCGGTCCTGACTGCCAGATCTTCCAGTATGCATCCATTGGAGGGGCACCCCAGGATTTAAAATTTCATGGAGAAAAAACCTATTTAAAAATAGGGCGGGGCTCCATTATCAGGGAATTTGTCACCATTAACCGGGGAACCGGATTTGGCGGCGGTGTCACCGAGGTGGGGGAAGAAAATTATTTAATGGCCTATACCCATATCGCCCATGACTGCAAAACCGGAAAAGGGGTGATTTTAGCCAACAACTCAACTTTGGCCGGGCATATTGAAATCGGTGATCATGCAACCATTGGTGGGCTTGTTGCCATCCACCAATTTGTTAAAGTCGGAGACTACGCCTATATCGGGGGAAAATCTGCCGTGGTCAAGGATATACCTCCCTATGTCATTGCCGCTGGAGACCGGGCCACCCTTCACGGGCTTAACAATGTGGGGTTGAAGCGTCATAATTTTCAAAAATCCACTTTAAGCCAGCTTAAAAAAGTGTATCGGATTTTCTTTAGAATCGGCCTGACCGTTACCCAGGCACAGGAACGGGCAAAAGCCGAGGTTGAACAGATCCCGGAAGTGCTGACCTTTATGAAATTTATCCAGGAATCCAACCGGGGCGTTACCCGGTAATCCAATGGAAGAAGATCAGGGTAAGATCGGGCTCATTGCAGGCGGGGGACAATTTCCCCTGCTATTTGCCCGAAAAGCGGCCCAAAAAGGCTTTAAAGTCATTGCCGCAGGGTTCCCCTCTGAAACGGACAAAACCCTTGTTTCAGACGTTCATGAATTCAAATGGCTCTACCTGGGACAAATCAACAAGCTTTTAAAATATTTTAAACAACATGGCATTACCCGGGCGGTCATGCTCGGCTCTGTTAAAAAAACAAATATATTTAAAGATATACGTCCGGATCTCAAAGCGCTCTCCTTTATTGCCAAAACCGCCAGGACCCATGACGACAGTATTTTAACCTCATTTGCCGATCTCATGGAAAAGGAGGGGATCCAATTAATGCCCTCTACTTTTTTATTACCCGAACTTATCAGCCCAAAAGGGTGCTGGACAAAGAAAAAGCCTGACCGTGGAGAAAAAAAAGATATTTTCCAGGGATGGCAGTTGGCCAAGGCCGTGGGCAAGCTTGATATCGGACAATGCCTGGTGATTTCCAACGGCACAGTGCTGGCCGTGGAAGCCATTGATGGCACAGACGAAACCATTCTCAGGGGCGGGAAATTGAGCCATGACAGCGGGGCTGTGGTGGTTAAGCTGTCAAAACCCAACCAGGATCTTCGGTTTGATCTGCCCTCATCAGGATGCGCCACCATTGAAACCATGCATAAATCAGGGGCAACCGTGCTGGCCCTGGAAGCAGGAAAATCCCTGGCCTTTGACCGGGAAGAAATGATTGGTCTGGCCGACAAGTACAAAATTGCCATCATTGCCCTGACAGATGATGATATCCCATGAACCCACCCCCCTTGCATATCATGATCCTTACAGGAGAGCCCTCAGGTGACTTCCATGCCGCGTTCCTGATCCAGGCCTTAAACCAGATAGATCCCAATCTCCGGATTTCAGGCATTGGCGGACCTGGGATGAAAAAACAGGGGGCTAAGCTTTTTTTCCCCATAGAACGCCTCTCTGCCATGGGTCTTGTCCAGGTTATCAAACAATTGGGTACGATCAAAGAGGCCTTTAGAACGGTCCGGGCACGCTTAACATCCGACCGGCCTGATATTGTGGTGCTCATTGACTATCCCGGGTTCAATCTCAGGGTGGCAAAATATATCAAAGAAAATACACGTATTCCGGTATGCTATTATATTGCGCCCAAGGTCTGGGCATGGAATTCGGCAAGGCTTGACAAAATTAAGGCTTATGTGGACCATGTGGCCCTGATTTTTCCCTTTGAATCCCCCATTTACAAACAAAGAAAAATTGCCGCCACCTATGTGGGCAATCCCCTGATGGATGAATATCCTCGTCTTTTGCCGCCCCCGGCCCAAGGTACCAGGAAACCAAACAAGATTATCGGCCTTTTGCCGGGTTCCAGAAGATCTGAAATTCAAACGCTTTTGCCTGTAATGCTTGGGGCAAGCCAGAAAATTAAAAAAATCCACCCGGATGCAAAAATTATCGTATCTGCAGGATCTAAACAAAATCAAGACAGAATCCAAACAATTATTAAGAATCAAGGCCTGGATGGGAGCTATAAAATTATTGAGGGCCGGCCTTTGTCCATATTTGAGCAGGCAGACATGCTCATTGCCGCCTCAGGCACCGTGACTTTAGAGGCTGCACTTTGCGGGCTGCCCACCATTATTGTCTACAAGCTTTCTCCCATAGCCTACCGCCTTGCAAGACTTGTGGTTAAAATAAAATATGCCGGCCTTGCCAACCTGATCATGGGCCGGGAAGTGATGCCGGAACTGCTCCAGGGAGATGCAAATCCTGAACAAATCTGTCAGACCGCCATTTCAATGCTCAACACCCTTGAGGCCCACCGAGAAAAACTCGCCGGGGTCCGCCAAAGACTCGGCAGCCCGGGCGCCCCCAAAAGAACGGCCCAAATTATTTTAAATCTCATTAAAGCAAGTGCATCCAATCCTTGAGTTATCCCGCCCCTGTCCAATCTTGGAAAATACTTGTTTGACAAACCAGGACAAAAGCGATTAGATTGAATTGACTCAAAATTTCTTACAACCTGAAGGACTATATTTTCCATGACTTTTGAACTAACCCTGCTGATCGTCTGTATTTTTTTATCGGGTTTTTTTTCATCTTCAGAAACTGCACTCTTTTCCATCTCAAAGGTCAAGGCACTCCACATTGCCAAAGACGGTTCCAGAACCGGACGACTGATCATGGAAATGAAAGAGGATTCCCATACCTTATTGACCACCATCCTGATTGGCAACAACCTGGTAAATATCGGTGCATCCGCACTTGCCACCTCTTTGGCCATCTCCTTTTTCGAGACCAAGTCCATGGAAGTCAATGCCGTTGGAATTGCCACAGGGGTCATGACCCTGCTGATTCTCGTATTTGGTGAAATTTTTCCCAAATCCTTTGCCAACCATAACAATGTCCTGGTCTCCCGGGGAGTGATCTATCCGCTCTACTGGCTGTCCAAAATATTCTGGCCTTTGATCTTTATTCTCAACTTCATACCCAAACTCCACGGGGCCATTGACAATGGCCAGGACACGGTTACCGAAGACGAACTCATGACCATGGTCGAGGTGGTGGAAGAAGAGGGGGAAATCAAAGAGGAAGAAAAGGAATATATCACCAATATTTTTGAATTTGATGATACCTATTGCTCAGAGATCATGACCCCGAGAGCAGATATGTTTGTCATTGATGTTTCCTCAGGACTGGATATCCAGGCCATTTTAAAAACCGGATTTTCCAGGATCCCCATGATGGAAGATACCATTGACAATATTGTGGGCGTTGTCCATATCAAGGATCTGTTTGCTGAATTTCAAAAACAGGTGGCCGCAGGAAAGAAGACCCATACCCTGGATCTTAAGACCATAATGAAAAAACCCTATTTCATACCTGAATCTAAAAAACTCGATTCCCTGCTCCAGGAATTTAAGGCCAAAAAAAGCCATATGGCCGTTGTGGTCGATGAACACGGCGGAGTTTCCGGTATTGTAACCTTAGAGGATGTGGTAGAAGAAATTTTTGGGGAAATCGTTGACGAAACCGATCACAACACCCCTGATATTGTTCAGCTCAAAGGTAAAAAATGGTTGGTGGCCGGAAGAATTGACGTGGATGATCTCAACAAAAAACTTGGGGTGGCCATTCCCGAATCTGCCAACTATGACACCTTTTCAGGTTTTATCCTCGAACAGATCGAAAGAATACCCAAACCCGGAGAATCCATACGAATCAACAATTGGATCATCACGGTCAAGGATATGGACGGCAACCGGATTCAATCTTTTATTATCAAACCAGGGGAAGATACCAGCCCGTAACTTTACCCTAAAATCATAAGCCCCCCTTGACAGATGGGAACCATCTGTATAAGGTTCAATGATTTTAAAAATGATTAGGATGATCAATGAATTTTACCGAGAACAGATATTTTTATTTTTGCACCCCTTTCAAAAGGGGGCCTGCCTGTCTGTGGTAAATTGATTTACTAACCCGTCCCAAACCCAATCAACCGCAGCAGGCAAGACCTGATGCGGTTTTTTTTTGGACAATAGAAGACAAATATACGAGGAGACTCATGGAAGGCCCAAAAAAATCAATTCCAGTCCACAAGAATCCACTGGTTTCCCTTCGGGATGAAATCGACAGGATAGACTCACGTATTCTGGAATTGATCAACCAACGCCTTGAAATCGGCCAACAGGTCGGGGCGGTAAAAAAACAAAAAGGCGGGCAGATCCTTGACCGGGCAAGAGAGAGGAGGGTAATTGAAAACTTGCATAAGATAAACCCAGGCCCGGCTGAAAAGGATTTAATCCAGTATATTTTTAATGTGATCATCACGGCCACAAGAGAGATACAAAAGCCCAAAACCATTGCCTATCTGGGCCCTAAGGCAAGCTACACCCACATTGCCGCCCTCAATCACTTTAAACATTCAGGCCAATTTATTGAACAGCCCAATTTATTTGAAATATTCAGGGATGTAGAGCGGTCCCAGAGCCACTTTGGGGTGGTGCCCGTGGAAAACTCCATTGAAGGGGCCGTAAACCACACCCTGGATCTTTTTGCTGAGTTTGATCTTAATATCTGTGCAGAACATTATGAGCCCATATCCCATGATCTTTTATCCATTACAGGGGACGCCCGGGATGTCAAACGCATCTATTCCCATCCCCAGGCCATTGCCCAGTGCAAGGGCTGGCTTAAGAAAAAATTTGCCCATGCCGAGATTATAGAGACCAGCTCCACATCCAAGGCAGCCCTCATGGCCTCTGAAGATGAAAGCGTGGCCGCCATTGCCAGCCAGAAAGCCGCCCATATCTATGAACTGCTGCCGGTGGAGTCAAAAATCCAGGATTTGGGAAAAAATATCACCCGGTTTTTAGTCATTGGAAAACAACGGCCTGAAAAAACAACGGCCGATAAAACATCGATCATGTTTGCCACCTCCCATGTTCCCGGCGCCCTGTTCAAAGCCCTTGCCCCCATAGATCAGTCCGGTATTAACATGCTCAAGTTAGAATCCAGACCCACCCGGCATCAAAACTGGAGCTATTATTTTTTCATGGATATTCAAGGCCATATTCAAGATGAAAAAATTTTCAAAACCATAGAAAAAATCAAGGCCCAGACCCTGACACTCAAGGTACTGGGATCATATCCCGTATTTATCAAAGAGGAACCTGGCCTATGATTACCGCATCCACGGCTCTTTATTGTGTTCTGGGCAGTCCGGTTGTTCATTCAAAAAGCCCTTTGATTCACAATGCAGCCTTTAAAGACAAGGGGATTGACGCTGTTTACCTGGCCTTTGAACCCCAAACCATAGAAGCAGCCGTCCAGGCCATCCGCACTCTTGGCATCCAAGGGGCTTCAGTGACGATTCCTTTTAAGGAATCGGTCATCCCGCATCTGGACTGGATCCATCCTTTGGCCGCAAAAATAGGTGCTGTAAACACCCTTGTAAATGAAAACGGAGTAATTAAAGGGTATAATACCGATTGTGATGCCGCAGTGGCTCCTTTGCTCTCCCATGGGATAGAGAATAAAACCATCTGCATTGTCGGGGCAGGGGGAGCCGCCAGGGCAGTGGCCTTTGGGATGGTAGCCCACGGGGCCCGGGTGATGATTGCCAACCGGACCCGGCAAAAAGCAAAGGCCTTGGCCAAACAGATCAGGGGCGATTTTATTCCCTTTGAGGATATGAAAAATATTCAGGCTGAGGTGGTGATCAACACCACAAGCCTTGGGATGGTGCCTGACCCGAAGATCTTAAGCTATCCCGCCCAGGCCCTGCATCCGGGCATGGTGGTCATGGATGTGGTCTACACCCCCCTTGATACCTGCCTGCTGAAAACGGCCAGAAAAAAAAAATGCGTGACCATTGACGGACTGTCCATGTTTGTGGCCCAGGCCGCTGCCCAATTTAAACTATGGACCGGTATTGAGCCCGACCAAGACCTCATGCGTCAGACGGCTTTGACCCATTGAGTCAAAAGGAGAAAATAATGAAGCGGATCTTTCCAAAATCCATATCAGATCAAATTGTCCAGATCCCGGGATCCAAAAGTATTTCCCACAGGATGCTGATTTGCGCAGCCCTGGCCAAAGGCAGATCAATCATCCATAATTCCCTGGAATCCCAAGATCTCTTTCTTACCCGGCAGACCCTTGAGCATATGGGGGCAAAATTCAACGATATCACTGACCATCAGATGGAGGTCGACGGATTTAACGGCAGGCCCATGCCCCATGCCCAACCCATATATCTGGGAAATTCGGGCACCTCCATGCGCCTTCTTGCCGGAATCGCAGCCTTAGGGGATACCGCCTATACCCTGACCGGAGACAAACGCATGTGCCAGAGGCCCATGAACGAACTTCTAACCGCGTTAAAACATATCCAGGTGAATGCCTATTCCCGAAACGACCAGGGCACTCCCCCTGTGGTCATCCAGGGGGGCAACCGCATGGGCGGCACAACACGGCTTGACTGTTCAAAATCCAGCCAGTATCTGTCTGCACTGCTCATGGCAGGGGCCTTGTTTGACCAGGGTCTTGTCATTGAACTTGCAGGCCCCTTGGTATCAAAACCATATATTGACCTGACGTTGGACGTTATGTCCCAGTTCAATGTGCAAGCTGAGCAGGTATCTGACAGGGTGTACCAGGTAAAAGGCGGCCAGGCCTATGTCCCGGGCACAAGGGTGGTTGAGCCTGATCTGTCCAATGCAGGATATTTCTGGGCCGTGGGGGCCATCACCGGGAAAAAAATCGGTGTGACCAATATTGAAGCCACCTCTTTGCAGGGAGATCTTAAACAGGTCAAAATTCTTGAAAAAATGGGGTGTTGCCTGGAAAAAAAGGAAAATACCCTGTTTGTTCAGGGCCAACAACTGACCGGGGTGGATGTGGACATGTCAGAGATCCCGGATGCCGTCCCGGCCATTGCGGTGGTTGCAGCCTTTGCCAGGGGCAGAACCCGGATCACCAACATTGCTCACCTGAGGGTCAAAGAGTGTGACAGGATTGATGCTGTCTGCTCCCAATTGTCCAAAATGGGTATCCAGGTCAGCCAGACATCCGATGCCATGGAAATCATTGGGGGCAGCCCCAAGGGCGCCCAGATATCCACGTTTAACGACCACCGAATTGCCATGGCATTCTCCGTGGCAGGTCTCAGGGTCAAGGGCATGGAAATTGAAAATCCAAATTGTGTTGAAAAATCATTTCCCACCTATTGGCATCTGTTTGATGCCTTGTAAGGACCCATTACCCATGACCTGTGTTTTTTTCATTGGATATCGATGTACCGGCAAAACCACCATTGGAAAGCTGGTTGCAAAAATGCTTGACCGGCCTTTTCTGGACACAGACCGCAGAATCGAAGACCGGTTTAAAACATCCATCGCAAACATGGTAAAAACTAAGGGATGGGAGTATTTTAGGCAACAAGAAAGCCAAACTCTGTCCTTGATCGATCTTTCAAAGGCACCCATCGTGGCCACAGGGGGAGGGATTGTTCTGGCCGCTGAAAACAGAAAATGGATCAAAAATTCAGGCCTGGCCGTCTGGCTTGATGCAGATGCCTCTACCCTGATTTCACGGATTTTAGCTGATCCTAATTCAGCCAGATTGCGCCCGAGTCTCACCCAGGCGGACCTTGAAGAGGAAACCATTGCCATGCTCAATGAACGAACCCCCTTATACCGGAATCTTGCCCATATTAAAATCAACACGGCTGACCATACCCCTGAAGCAGCAGCCGACCTTATCAAAAGGAGACTTGACCATGACAGGCTCTAGTTTTGGCAAAGCCTTTCAGATCACGACATTTGGAGAATCCCACGGCAAGGCCCTCGGCGTTGTCATCCAGGGCTGTCCTGCGGGCATCCCCATTGAGGAACAAACCATCCAAAAGGCCCTGGATCTGCGCAAACCCGGCACAGGACCGGCCTCAACCAAACGAAAAGAACCGGATGTCCCGAAAATTTTATCCGGGACCTTTGAGGGAAAGACCACAGGAACGCCCATCATGATTCTCATTGAAAATCAGGATGCCAAATCAAAATCCTACGATGATATCAAGGATGTTTTCAGGCCGGGTCACGGAGACTATACCTATTTTAAAAAGTTCGGCATCCGGGACTATCGGGGAGGGGGCAGGGCATCTGCCAGGGAAACCGCGGCCAGGGTGGCGGCAGGTGCCGTGGCCCAGATGGTGTTGGATCCCCATAAAATCAAAATCCAAAGCCATACAATCGCCCTTGGAGGGATATGGGCCAAAGGATATGACAAGGATGCCATTGATAAAAATCCTTTTAAAGTAGCGGACCTTGGGGCAGCCAATGCCATGGCAGAACGGGTTGAAACAATCAAACAAGAGGGGGACTCTCTGGGGGGAATCGTAGAGATCAGGGCTGTCAATGTACCTGCCGGCCTTGGGGATCCGGTATTTGACAAGCTGGACGGAGAGATTGCCAAGGCCATGATGAGTATCGGCGCTGTCAAGGCGGTTGAAATCGGTGCCGGCACAAGGGCTGCAGAACTGACCGGATCCCAGAACAATGACCCCATGACCCGTCAAGGCTTTTTATCCAACAATGCAGGCGGTATTTTGGCCGGTATTTCAAATGGGGAAGATATCATTGTCCGGGTTCATGTCAAACCCATTCCTTCAATCCTCAAACCCCAGCAAACCTTGAAACACGATGGAAAGAGCGTGACAATTTCAACCCAAGGCCGGCATGACATCTGTGCCATCCCCAGAATAAACAAGGTCTGCGAGGCCATGTTGACTCTGGTCCTCGCAGACCATCTTTTACGCCAGACCTGTCAGGCAGGAGGGTATATTCCTTAAATTCCGCCTGACAGCCTTTTATTTTTTGACAATATCGGTTTCCAGCTTATCGGCAATGGCCAGGGCTGAGTTTAACGCATCATTGATCATGAAAAGCTGAATCTTTAGGGTTTTCAATGATGCCGGGGTGGCTGAAATCCTGTCTGTTGAGCCGAGTATTTTGGCCAGCTCATTTGCCTTTTGGGAAAATTCATTGAGCCGCTCGCTGAAATTAACGATTTCACCTGCCCAATTGTTCCGTTCTTCCTGGCTCAGTTCGATGTTGGCATTTCCCGTTCCATTGATGAGGTGATCAATCTGATAGTCTTCAGGATTGGCGATAATTTCATACATGATTTGGCTCCTTTTGAGATGTTAATCCAAGACCGGACATGGAGAAAGGATAAGCAAGCCCTTTTAATTAGTCAAGCGTATGTGCTGAAAACATTAGGGATTCAGTATATGCAGGCCAATAAAAACCCCCATGCAGACCTTGTGCATGGGGGTGTCACTTTTTTTAGAGAACAAGTTTTAATTGAATCCTAGCTCATTTGCCTGAATCTGCCAAAAGATGGGTTAAAATATTGCCCTGGGTATAGATTATTTTTAAAATTGCCAGATAGTAGGTGTATTCTGCATTGGAGATCCTTCTTTGGGCGCCAACCAAAAGGGAGTTGGCATCCATGATGTCAATACTGTCAGCCATGCCGTATTTAAACTGCATTTGAACCGCATTATAATTTTCCTGGGCAGATTTTAATTCGTCTTCCAAATTGATCAAAGTGTTTTTGGCCGCTTCAAACTCCAAATAGGATTCCGTGGACTGAAGAACAATGACTTTTTTTTGGTCTGCCAGAGCCTGCCTTGCCTGTCGCTCCCTGGCAAGGGCCTGGCGGACCTGGGCTCCTCTTAATCCGCCGTCGTAAAGGGTAAAGGTTAACTGGGCCTGGATATAGGCATTTTCAGTATCATATTTGGTATCAGCGCTACTGCCTTTGTACTGAATATCATTTTCATTGTATCCCCCTTCAAGGTCCAGGCTGGGCCAATAATCTCCCTTTTCATAACTGACGGTACGATGGGCGATCTCAATGGCCTTTTGGGCTTCTTTGATTTCATACCGGTTCTTTTTGGCACTGGCTTCAATCTCCTGGCGGGTGATAGAAAAATCATCCGCATTGACCACATCCTCGGCCGATACCCTGAATCCCTCTTCAACCCCAACAAGTCGGACAATATTTGCCTTAGCAGCATCCACATTGTTCACGGCCACGATATGATCCGTCTTGGCTCTGGAGAGTTCAGCCTCGGCCCTGTAAAGGGCTGTCTTGGTCACATTGCCCACAGTCAGTTTTTCCTTTACCGAATTCCGGTAGGCCGTGAGCCGCTCAACTTCCGCATCTGCCACTTCGACCAACCGTTTATTGCTCAAGGTTCTGATATAGGACTGGGCCACCGTAAAAATATAGTCGGACCTGACGGCCTCTTTGGAAAACTGGGCCTTTTCAATCCCTTTTTTGCTCACATCATAGGCAATAAGCTCCCTGCCGTTAAGGGTAAACGACTGGGTCAGTTTACCGCCCAGGGTATTGGTATCCGGAGACATCTGGTCAGCATTTTTATAATTTAAATACCTGCCGTACAAGGTGGCTCTCGGAATCAGAACCGATCTTGCCCGCTCTTTGTCCTGCTCGGCAATATAAAGGTTTTCCTGGGCAATTTGAATGGTTTCGGCATTCTGGTTGGCCAGCGAACACAACTCTTTTAGGGTGTAAAGCGGTTCTGAAACCGCAGGAAAGGTCAAGCCCAGATTAAGCATTAGGGTCAGGAAAAGACAACGATAGATCCTTTTCATAAAATTCCTCTTTGATTAGAAAAATTATTTGCAAACTGATTTGGGTCCAAACATATTATGATGAATGATCCAGGTCAAGCCCTCTATTGTCATGGATAAAACTCATTTTCCAAACAGAAACGGAAAAGTTTTGTCAGGGAATAGAAAAGTAGCCTATTCTATGGTATTAATCAGCAAAATTTTTGTAAAAAATTGTAATTCAAAAGGAGGTTATGGTGAGTATAATTCCCAGCACAGAATACAAAGGGTTGCCCCTGGTCAGACAGGGCAAGGTCAGGGATATTTTTGATACTGAAGATGCCCTGCTCATGGTTACAACAGACAGGCTTTCCGCCTTTGACGTGGTTCTGCCCGATACCATCCCTGACAAGGGAAAGGTACTCAACCAGATTTCAGTCTTCTGGTTCAAACAGATGGAAGATATTGTCAAAAACCATATTATCTCAACTTCAGTGGATGATTTTCCCAAAGCCTTCCAGGGGTTCAAAAAACAACTTGAAGGTCGGAGCATGCTGGTAAAAAAGGCTGAACCCATGGCCGTGGAATGTATTGTCCGCGGATACATCTCAGGATCCGGATGGAAATCCTACCAACAAGAGGGTCATGTCTGCAACATTGACCTGCCCCAAGGCCTAAAAGAGTCTGATAAACTTGACACCCCCTTGTACACGCCCTCCACCAAAGCTGAAATCGGGGACCATGACATCAATATCAGTTTTGAGGAGACCATCAATATCATCGGCAGAGAAAATGCTGAAAAACTGCGGGACTTAAGCCTTGAAATTTACAATCGAGGTGCAAAACTGGCCCTTGAAAAAGGAATCATCATTGCGGATACAAAGTTTGAATTCGGCATGCTTGACGGAGAAATTATTCTCATTGATGAAATCATGACCCCTGACTCTTCCAGGTTCTGGCCTTTGGACGATTATGCACCGGGCAGGGGACAAAACAGTTTTGACAAGCAGGCGGTCAGGGACTGGCTCACCAATTCAGGCTGGGATAAAATCCCTCCAGGCCCGAAACTGCCCCAAGAAATCGTTGAAAAAACAAGCGCCACCTATAAACAAATTTTTAACCGCCTTACAGGTGAAACCATCTAAGCCCATGAATGATATTGACCATGCAACCATCCCTGTGTCGGCCATCAACCCGGCTGACACAGGGTTTCGTATTACAAGCCCGGAATTTGACATCCCAGGCCTGGCCCTTTCCATTTCGCAGATCGGGCTGACCACCCCCCCTTTAATTCTTGAAAAAGACCAGGGATATGTCATGGTCTCAGGCTTTAGACGGTTTGAGGCCGTCATATCTCTTGGATGGGAGAAAATTCACTGTAGAATCATGCGGGCAAACACCCAAGATTCTATGTTAAATGCCGCCATGAATGCGGTTGCCCAGAATGCATTCCAAAGACCTCTTGACCCTGGCGAATTGATCCGTGCCGTCCATCTTCTGGGTCAATACATGGATGATACCACCCTTGCCCAAAAGTCATCGGCCCTGTTCAACATGAGTTTGAATGTCGGATATTTAAAAACTTTGGCTGCCATTTATAGGCTGCCGAGTCAGGCCTTATCCCTTTTGGACAAAGGACAGCTCTCCATTAAATCAGCCAAGGCCATTACCCGGTTCGACATGGAAACAGCCAAGGCTTTTTTAACCTTATTTTCAAAAATACATATCTCCTCGGGCAAACAAATGGAGATCATGACCCTGGCCAGGGAAATTGCCGCCCTTGAAAACACGACGGTCCAGGACCTGTTCAACGCAAGTAAACTCCTTAAAGCCAACGATCTTTGCCCGCCTTCGGGACACAAAGATCTTGCCGCCCTTGGCAATCGCATCCGGGCATCGCTTTTAAAACAGCGGTTTCCAGAACTTGAACAGGCTCGGCAAAAGGCAGGCGTTCACCTGAAGAAATTAAAACTTGATCAAAATTTAAAACTCATACTGCCTGAAAATTTTGAAAGCATGATCTACTCCATTCATCTTGGATTTACCAGCCGCGATGATTTCAAAGAGAGACTCAAAACCCTTGAAACCCTCTTGGACCATCCTGATTTTATAGAGATTTTAAACCGATGAAAATGACAAAACTCACCCGGCTTTTCATGGATGCGAACCTGGATGTTGATCGTGAAATCCAGTATATTATCGATAAAACAAACCTGAGTCCTGAAATCGTTGAAAATGCCACCCCGGTTTACGATCTTGTCAACCAGGCCGATGATCCCATCCTTGCTGCCAAAAAAAATTTATACATCACCAAAAACAAAGGGGCTGTGATCCGAAAATGCCCGGGGACAAGCCATTACACCTGTTGTGACTACACCATTCTCCATACGGGTACCTTTTGCACCATGGACTGTTCTTACTGCATTCTCCAGGCCTATTTCCATCCCCCGCTGCTCCAGTATTTTGCCGGCCTGTCAACGCTTTCATCCGAACTTGATCCTATATTTAAACAGAATAAAATTCTTCGGATTGGTACGGGAGAGTATACGGACTCACTGATCTGGGAACCGATCAGCCCCATGCCCGGCTTTCTGGTAAAAAAATTTGCCGGCCAAAACAGATCCATACTTGAGCTGAAAACCAAAACCATTAATGTGGACTCTTTGCTGGACCTGGACCATAACTCAAAAACCATTCTGTCCTGGTCCCTGAACACCCCCAAGATCATCCAGGAACAAGAACGCGGAACATCAGGGCTCAGTGCCCGGCTGGCCACGGCAAAAAAAGCCGCTCAAAAGGGATATAAACTGGCCTTTCACTTTGATCCCATTATTCTCTACCCGGGGTGCGAGGAAGAGTATGAAAGGGTCATCTCTTCCATATTCACCCATGTCACCCAGGAAGATATCGTATGGATCAGCATCGGCACTTTCAGGTTCATGCCCCAGCTTAAATCCATTATAGAATCACGGTTTCCCGATTCCACCATTCCCTATGGAGAATTTATCCTGGGACTGGACAATAAGATGCGGTATTTCAAACCCTTGAGAATAAAGTTATACCAGCGCCTGGCCAAACTATTCAAAGAGATTGCCCCAAAGGTCATGGTCTATTTTTGCATGGAAGACCAGGAGGTCTGGGAAAAAACATTTGGCTATTTTCCCGGCAAACCAGGAGAACTTGGCCACCTGCTGGACAGGGCGGCAGCCAAACGCTGCAACCTTGATAAATCTTTATTGTAAGTAGTTTATAAAATGAACACCCCCACCATGGGGTATGGTAAAAATTAAATGGCTAAAAAAAATAACAAACCTATCATAAGATAATTTCGGAGGGTGAATGGATCCGATGGCATCAAAGCAAGAACAATGGATTAACGAGAAAAAAAATCCCATCAGTGCACGGTGGCAGGCAGGGCTTGAAGCGGTGATGGATCTTTTTATACCTCAATTGGAAAAAGGACGGCTCACCCCGGTCTGCCCCCTTGATGAAAAAGAAATGGATTTGTTCAACCAGGCCCTGGCCATCATAGACCTAAGCCCCGGATTATGGGCAGCCTTTCTTCCCCCCTCCGTTGCAAATGCCATCTTTGCCCCGGATACGGTTGAAACACTCTTGCGGATCAACAAACAAAATCCGTCCTATAAAATCATTATCCAGCGGCCCGGCAAAGACGACCGGATACTTTGCGCAGAAATTTCCAAGGATGCCCACCGTCCTGGAATCGATATTTTTCAGTCAGGCGCCTTTCTGGGAAACTTTGACTATAAAACCCATGAGATCTGCATGCAGGAATTGGCCAAGGCCATCCGGGTCCATGCATGGCAAAAAGAGGCCTGGCAAAAAGAGGATTACATGGCTTACGCAGTCAACTGGTTTGAAAAAATGGCATTCCTGAAAAATAAAGAGGTGGTTGTGGATAAAAACCATTGTTTTTTCCATAAGCCCACATTGATTAAAACCGACCGAATTGATGCCTTGTTTTCTCTTTTAACCCAGGAGATACACCTTCGTTTGGAAAAAAATCCCAGGGATAAAGACCAGGAGAGTCAAAAACAAGAGCGGTCTTCCCTTGAGCCACTTGCCCAGACCTATCTTCTGGATCTGCTCAATTTAGTAAAAGATCTTGAACTCATGGATTTTGCAGACTTTACCGACGCTGAAAATCAAAAATTTAAAACCGAGTTTACCCGGTCGGTAAGAAAAATTTCATATGACCTGGAAAACGCCCAGGCCACCGGGGGGTAGGCTGAACACAGACTAAAGTTGAGATTCATTAAAACCCATTGAAAGATGGATTATGAAAAACATAATTTCCTTATGCCTCTGGATTGTGGGCGGAACATTTTTTTTAATCTCTTTTTCCATACTTTTCATCAGTTTTTGGACCTTGACCCGAAAAAAAACCTTTGGCCTTGCCAAAAGCTTGTTTGGCATACAGATCAGGCTCATGGGCATTCGCTTGAAAATTTCAGAAAAGGAAGATATTGATCCTGAGCAGACATATCTGATCATGGGCAATCACCAGAGCCTCTTTGACATTTTTGTCCTCCCTGCGGCCATCCCTTTGGTTTTTACCGGGGTAGAGGCCTCCTATCATTTTTCCATTCCCGTCTGGGGATATCTCATCAAAAAATGGGGATGCATCCCCATAGAGCGGGGTAACCTTGAACAGGCCCAAAAAACATTGTCTGAAGGATTATCCATTGCCATTCTTCCCGAAGGCCACAGGACCAGGACAGGAAAACTGGGACCCTTTAAAAAAGGTCCATTTCATCTGGCAAAAAAGACCCAGGCCACCATTCTTCCCTTTGGCATTTCCGGGTTGTACGAATTTCAGAGCAGGGGGGGATTTCTCTTAAAGCCGGGCAGGGTGAATCTTCGCATTGGCAGACCCCTTGGCTACAATCGTTACAAACATCTTTCCACAGACGAGTTAAAAGAGATGATTTTTGATCAAATCAACTGGCTTTCCAGATAAAAAAGGCCCGGACAATCTGCCCGGGCCCTTAACGGGTCTAATTTAACTTAAAAAAAGATAGCCTTTTTTATCTTTAAAACAAACCCACCTTCTTTTTATTTAAAGAAGTTACCCTTCTTTTTCCGCATTGACTGCGTCAATGATCTTTTTGGACATATCCCCGGGGACCTCGTCATATTGCTCAAATTCCATGGTAAAGGTGCCGCGTCCCCCGGTCATGGAGCTTAGATCCGGTGCATAGCGAAGCATTTCCGACATGGGAACCAGGGCATTGATGATCTGCTTTTCATCTTCTGAATCCATGCCCAACACTCTGCCTCGTCTGGAGTTCAGATCCCCCATGATATCACCTGTGGCATCATCAGGTACCTTGACCGCCACTTTCATGATGGGTTCAAGGAGAACCGCCTTGGCTTCAGCCGCTGCATTTTTAAAGGCCAGGGAGCCGGCCATTTTAAAGGCCATTTCAGAGGAGTCAACCGAATGGTAGGAACCAAAGTCAAGGGTGGTCCTGAAATCCACACAGGGAAATCCGGCCAAAAGACCTTTTACCATTGCTTCTCTAATACCGGCTTCTACGGCAGGAATATAATTTCTGGGAATCACGCCGCCCACGATTTTATCGACAAATTCATATCCGGATCCCTTGGGCAGAGGCTCAAGCTCTATCCAGCAGTCACCGTACTGACCATGGCCGCCAGACTGTTTTTTATGCTTACCCTGAACCCGGACTTTTTTCTTGAAGGTTTCTCTATAGGCCACCTTGGGCGTGGCAATCTCCATGCCCACGTTAAATTTTCGTTTAATCTTCTCTGCCGTCACTTCAATGTGAACCAGCCCCCGTCCGGAAAGGATGGTCTGGCGGGTCTCTTCTTCCCGTTTCAGCACAAGGCCTGAATCCTCTTCAAGAATCTTGCGGATGGCTTCATGAATCTTGTCCTCATCGCTCTTGGCCTTGGGAGAAATGGCAAAGGAGATGCATGGGGGCAGGGGTTTGGGTCCCTGAATCTGAATATCCTGGCCTGTGGTCAGGGTATCTCCTGTCAGGGTATCCTTGAGTTTGGCCACCGCAACAATGGCACCGGGAAGGGCACCGGTGATATTTTTCTGCTCTTTGCCGGCAATTTCCAGAAGCTGGGAAAATCTTTCCTTGGAACTCTTGGTGACATTGAGGATATTGCCCTCTTTGCCAAGGGTTCCTGAAATCACCCGGAACAAAGATAGACGGCCCGCATAGGGATCTACAATCGTGGCAAAGACAAAGCCTGTAAATTCAGCATCGGGATCCGGTTCAATCTCAACCTCATTCCCCTCGGCATCTTTGGCTTTCCAGGCGCCCCGATCCAGGGGAGAGGGCATATAGTCGTTGATAAAATCAAAAACCAGATCAATGCCGATCATCTGAGTGGCAGAGGTACAAATGGCCGGATAAAACTGGGCATCCAAAACCCCCTGGCGGAATGCCGACTTGAGTTCGTCCTCTGTCAGTTCTTCGCCTTCCAGATATTTTTCAAGCAGATCATCATCAAGCTCTGCGACATTTTCAATAAATTCTTCTTTAACCACGGCAATCTCATCTGCCATGTCAGCCGGGATATCTATTTTTTTGGCTTTTCCCTCTTCATCATATTCAAAGGCCTGCCCGGAAACAATATCCACAAGCCCCTTGAAATCTTCCTCCTTGCCAATGGGATAACAAATGGGAATGACTTTCTTTTTCAAAGCTGTGTTGCTGGCTGCCACTGCGGTCTCAAAATCCGCTCTTTCACGGTCAAGTTTATTGACAATGACAACGCCGGGCAGATTATATTCAAGGGCAGAGGCTGCAGCCTCTTCTGTCATGGCAGAAGGCCCGCCCACTCCGTCAATGACAAAGGCCATGCTATCGGCAACAGGAAAACAGGTCTTGGCAGCAGAAAAGAAATTTTGATCACCCGGAGTATCCATTAAGGTAATAGTATGCTTATTGTGGGTGTATTTAATGAATGATGTATTGATACTCTGCTGCTTTTTGGTTTCTTCAGGCTGAAAATCCATTACGGTATTTCCCTCTTCAACCCTGCCAAGGCGATTGGTCACCCCGGCTTTAAACAGCATAGCCTCAGCAAGAGTAGTCTTGCCTGCACCTCCATGACCGGCTAAGGCCACATTTCTCATTGTTTTAATTTCTTCGCTCATTACTGCTCCTTTAATCAATTAATAGAATAAAACTGTACGCATTTTGATTTTATTAATAAGTGATTGCCTAATCTCTTCTCTTTTTGGATACAATCCTTTCATGGTTAAACAATTAATTAAAAACCAATATTTTAATAATCAAATTTAGATAAAATTAATAGGATTATTTTCACCCATTGGTATTTTAATGTCCAAACTCAAGGAAGATAATAAACTCCTGGTTTCCCTTGGGCCCTAAAATCGGAGAGGCTACGGTATCATGAACCTTGTATCCCCTTGAATCAAAAAAGGATTTAATATCCTCAACCACCTGGCCCCGAATTTTGGGATCTTTTACCACCCCGCCCTTGCCGACATTTTCCCTGCCCGCTTCAAACTGAGGCTTGATCAGGGCTAAAATAATGGTCCCCTTGCGCATAAATTTTTCAGCAGACGGAATCACTGTTTTCAGGGAAATAAACGAAGTGTCTGCCACCACGCAGTCCATGGGCTCGTTAATGGCTTCAAAACAAAGGTTGCGGATATTTGTCCGCTCGATCACCTTAACCCGCTGATCCTGCCGCAAAGACCAGTCAAGCTGCCCGTATCCCACATCCACGGCAAAAACTTTTTTGGCCCCGAATTGAAGCAGACAATCTGTAAATCCGCCGGTGGATGCACCAATATCAAGGCAGACGCTGTTTTTGACGGAGACCGGAAAAACCTTAAAAGCCTTTTCAAGCTTGAGCCCGCCCCGGCTTACATAGGGATGATCCTCTTTTTTAACCTGGATCACCGCATCCGCACGAACCTGGGTACCGGGCTTGTCCACCATCATATCATTGACCAGAACCTTTCCGGCCATGATCATGGCCTTGGCCCTTTGTCTGGACCTTATCAGCCCCTTTTTCACCAGAATAATATCCAGGCGGTTTTTTGCCAGGCAAGATTTTGCCAGGCGGTTTTGTTTGGGGTTATTCTCTGTCATTTAATTTAAGCCCGGCGTTGACAATGGATTCAACATCAATTCCATGGTCTTTTCGAAGCTGTTTTTGGGGGCCATGTTCAACAAAGGTATCTTTAATACCGATCCTCTTTACCCGGATATTTATCAAACCCGCGTCAGCAAACAATTCTAAAACAGCCGAACCAAAACCGCCGGCCAGCACATGCTCTTCCACGGTGATCACCTTTTTAATCTGATCAGCCTGTTCTGTGAACAAGGCTGAATCCAGGGGTTTGACAAATCGGGCATTGACCACGGTGGCCTCAACCCCTTTTTGGGCCAGTATCTTTGCCGCCTCAAGGGCGGCGTTGGCCGGCTGTCCCGCAGCCAGAATCAAAAGATCAGGCCCCCTTGTCAAAACCGTTGCCTTTCCCACCTCAATCACCCGGGGATTGGGATCAATATCCAATCCCTCTCCTTTGCCCCTTGGATACCGAAGTGCAATGGGACCGTTGTGGACAAGGGCTGTTTTAAGCATCCTTGCCAGCTCATTTTCATTCATGGGGGCCATCACCGTCATATTGGGCATGGACCGCAGATAGGCATAGTCAAAAAGCCCGTTATGGGTGGGTCCGTCTTCTCCCACGATACCGCCGCGGTCCAACGCAAAGACCACAGGATGGCTATCAATGCAGACATCATGGAGAATCTGGTCATAGGCGCGCTGTAAAAAGGTGGAGTAAATGGCCACCACCGGATGTGCGCCTTTTGAGGCCAGGCCTGCTGAAAATGTAACGGCATGCTGTTCTGCAATGCCCACATCAAAAAACCGTTCGGGAAATTCTTCAGAAAACCGGGTCAGCCCGGTTCCCTCGGGCATGGCAGCGGTCACGGCCACAATTTTTTCATCTTCTTTTGCAAACCGGACCATGTGCTTGCCAAAGACCGAGGTGTAAGAGGGCACCTTGGAGGCTGTGGAATTGCTCTTTCCCGTGTCCACGGCAAAGGACCCCACCCCGTGGAAATACACCGGATTTTTCTCAGCAGGTTCATACCCCTTGCCCTTGACCGTGGTCACATGGAGAAGCACCGGGGAATCCGGATTTTTAATATTGGTCATAATATCGATGAGATGATCGAGATTATGTCCGTTTATGGGTCCGAAATAATCAAAGTTAAAGGCCTCAAACAGCATGCCCGGTGTTACAAAGGTTTTAAATGAATCCTCCCACCGTTTGGCTATCTCGTACATGTCATCCCCGATTTTGGGCAAGGATTTTAAAAAGTTGCCAAACTGGTTTTTCTTGTTCTGAAGGAATTTATTGGACAGGGTCCGGGACAGATAAGAGGACAGGGCACCCACATTGGCGGAAATGGACATATCATTATCATTTAAAATAACAATGAGTTTTCGCTTGAGGTCTCCTGCCTGATTCAGTCCTTCATAGGCAAGGCCTGCAGTCAAGGATCCGTCTCCGATCACGGAAATCACATCCGAAGGATCCTGGTTCAAATATTTGGAATAACAGATCCCAAGCCCCGCAGAAATGGATGTGGAAGAATGGCCGACGGTAAATCCGTCATAGGGACTTTCTTTGATTTTGGTAAATCCTGAAAGCCCTTTATACTGCCTTAAAGAATCAAAATCCGGATTCCGCCCGGTCAGCAGTTTGTGTGCGTAGGACTGATGGCCCACATCCCAGACCAGGGTATCTTTGGGGATATCAAATACATAGTGTATGGCCAGGGTCAGTTCAACCGCCCCAAGGCTTGAGGCAAGATGTCCTCCGTTTTTGGAGACCACCTCAATCATCCTGTGCCGGATCTCCTGGGCCAAAAATCCTAGCTCTTTTCTGGATAGTTGCTTTAAATCATCTGGTGAATGAATCTGATCAAGAAAACTCAATATGGTCTTACCTTTTTGGTTGTTGATAGGCAAAAAATCATGGCCTTATCGATCTCGGTTAATAATATATCGGGCAATGGCCTTGAGGGCATCTGTATTTCCATTAAACAGGGTTTGGGCAGGCCCACCGTCTATGGCGCCAAGGGCATTGTCCACAAGTTCTCTGGCATAGGTTTTAGAGCCTTCAAGGCCGATAATAGAGGGAAATGTCATCTTATCATGAATCAGGTCAGATCCAACAGCCTTTCCCATGACATCAGGATCCCCCTCCACATTTAAAATATCGTCCATCACCTGAAAGGCTAAGCCTAAAAATCCTGAATAGGCTGTTAATGCCGAAAGGGTTTCATTGTCAGCACCGGCAGAAATGCCGCCGGCTTCAACACTGACCTGAATCATTTCACCTGTCTTATGCCTGTGTATTTTTTTTAAGAGCCCAAGCCTTTGTTCGCAGGTCATCTCATTTTTATCCATTGATTCGGCCTGCATATCCAGCATCTGGCCTTCCACCATTCCATTGACACCGGCAGCATTTGCTATTTTTGCCACAAGGGCCAGCCGGGTGGACATCTCGGGAAAACAATCAAAATAAGAATCCGGCCGGGCCAGAATGCAAAAAGCATGGGTTAAAAGCCCGTCACCGGCCAGAATGGCTGTGGCCTCGCCAAATTCTTTGTGACAGGTGGCAATGCCCCGGCGAAGATCGTCATCATCCATTGCCGGCAAATCATCATGGATCAGAGAATAGGTATGAATCATTTCAATGGCGCAGCAGGCGGGCAGGGCGATCAAAGGGTCTTTCCCGCAGGCCCGTGCGGCTGCCAAAGCCAGGATGGGTCTGATACGCTTGCCCCCGGCCATGAGGGAATGGGACATGGCCCGGACCAGTTCAAGGCTTGGATCCAGTTCTCCTAAAATCCGGGCAAGGGCAGATTCCACCACCCCCCGATTTTCAGTTAAATAGGCTGCCAGGTTAAATTCACTCATATCAGCCTAAATCTTTTTCAAAGGCAGATTCTTCAATCTTACCGTCATTGTCCAGGGTCAGCTGGGTGATCTTCTGTTCTGTCTTGTCCAGAAGATCAAGACAGAACTTTGTATGGGCAATGCCGGTTTCGTATTTTTTAACGGCCTGCTCAAGGGAAAGATCTCCGGATTCCATTTCACGGACAATCTCTTCCAATTGCCTGAGTGCTGTTTCAAAATTTTTTTTAGCCATATCTTATTCCACCCGGGTCACCAGGCGTCCTTTTGATAGAATAATTTCAACCCGGTCATCCCGGGCAACGGTTTTGGCATCCACAATCACACGGCCTGTGGCCACCTGCCTTGCAATACTGTATCCCCGGTCCAGAACCGATTTGGGATTTAAAGATTCAAGGGCGGCGGCAAGTTCGCGCACCCTTGCTCTGAGTCCTTGGGTCTGTTTGGCCATGGCCTGATCCAGAGCAGCTGCCAGCCCTCGAACATAAACGGCCTGTTCATGAATTCTGGGCAGGGGCAGGGTATTGTCAAGGGTGCGCCGCAGCCAGAACAGCCGTTCCCGGTCCCAGCTGAGCCTCATCTTCATTGCTAAATGAAGACTGGCCTCTTTTTCTTCAATCCTGAATCGAAAATCATCCACGACCCTGGCAGGACTTTTCAAACGGGCGGACAGGTCCTGAAGTCGCTGGGTCAAAACCCGAAGACGGTTTTCCATGCGCTGATTTAAAGCGGTTTGGTTTGCCATAACCTGACGAAGCAAGGCAGCCTGGTCAGGCAGGGCCATTTCAGCGGCAGCCGAAGGGGTCGGGGCCCTGACATCGGCCACGAAATCAACAATGGTAAAATCGATTTCATGGCCCACCCCTGTGATCACGGAAATCTGGGATTCAAACACGGCCTTTGCCACGGTTTCGGTATTAAATGCCCAAAGATCTTCAATGGATCCACCCCCACGGGCCAGGATGATCAGATCGCTCCTGTTTAATTCATTGAGGATGTTTAGGGCCTGTGCAATTTCATGTTCAGCCATATCCCCTTGGACCTTGACTGGAAATATTTCCAGGAGACATCCGGGGAAACGCCGTTTGGCCACATGGATAATATCCCTGACAGCCGCCCCCGTGCCTGAGGTCACCACACAAATTTTACCCGGCATAAAAGGGAGCTTTTTTTTATGGGAGGCATCAAACCATCCCCTGGCAGCAAGACTTGCCTTGAGCTGTTCAAAGGCGGCTTGAAGGTCTCCATGGCCCTCTTTTTCCAAATGCTCGAAAATCAGCTGATAAGAGCCCCTGGGTTCATACAGGGAAAGTCTTGCCATTCCAGTGATTTTCATTCCGTTTTCAGGAGTAAATTCAAGGCGCCGCTTCTGGTTTTTAAACATCACACAGGAAATAACGGCATGGGTATCTTTGAGGGAAAAATAAGAATGGCCTGAGGCGGGGGTCACATAGTTGGAGACTTCACCGCTGATCCATAAAAAAGGATATTGGTTTTCCAGAAGGTCTTTTAGTTCCCTGGTCAGTGCAGCTACCGTATATATACGGCCATTATTTTTTTTAACTGATCTCATCTATTGTGTCCCGGTGCAAAAGCAAAGTTTATATTTATAGAATATATCACTGAAAAAAGTCAATGAATGAAGAGATGAACTTTGAACAGAAAAGGGGGGGCAGTCGACCATAATTATCAAATAGGTTAATTTTTTTTAAACACCCTATTTTTTGCAACAGAACCGTCTTTCCCATCCATATCCCGCCGTTAAGGGAGCGCAAAGAGGATATACCCAAGCTTTGTACCCATTTTCAAAGTCCCTTGGCAAAAAGCCCCCTGCCATTTCAGACAAAGGGCTTGAAAAACTCATGGGCTACGGATGGCAGGGAAATATCCGGGAGTTGAAGAATGTATTGGAACGGGCCATGATTCTGTGTACCGGGAACCCAATCACGGCGGATTACCTGATTTTAAACCGAACCCAAGAAACATCCTTTGAAACATTGCCCCTGGATAAGCTTATCTCCATTATCATTTCAGAACACGGGATGAATCTTGAATCCCTTGAACACCATTGTATTGTCCATGCCATGTCCCAAACCCAAAACAACGTGTCCAAGGCGGCCAGAATATTAGGCATTTCAAGGGCCACCCTGAGGTATCGTCTGGAAAAATTAGATATGGCAAAACCGGATCCCAACTAAAGCTGTCCCGGAAAAATCCCAGCCCTTTAATCGGTTTTCAGCACGGATAAAAATGCAGACTGGGGAATTTCAACCGATCCCACCATTTTCATCCGTTTTTTTCCTTTTTTCTGTTTTTCTAGAAGCTTACGTTTTCGGGAAATATCGCCGCCATAGCACTTGGCTGTGACATCTTTTCTAAATGCGGAAATGGTCTCCCTTGCGATAATTTTGCCGCCGATGGCGCCCTGAATCGGTATTTTAAACTGCTGTCTTGGAATTTCTTCCCGCAATTTTTTACAGGCGGCCCTGGCTTTGGATTCGGCTTTATCCCTGTGAATCAGCATGGACAAGGCATCGACCCGTTCCCCATTGATCAGAAAATCAAGCCTGACAAGATCGGTCTCCTGGTATCCTGCAATCTCATAATCAAAGGACCCATACCCCTGGGTCACGCTTTTAAGGCGGTCATAAAATTCATAGACCACCTCGGCCAGAGGCAGGGTGAATTTCATTTCCATCCGGTTGGAGGTCAGGTATTGATAATTGGTGCTGACCCCGCGAAACTCGTGACAGACCTGCATGACATTTCCCATGTATCTATCCGGCACAATGATCGAGGCATTGATAAAAGGCTCTTTTACCCGGGTAATCTCCATGGGATCGGGATATTCGGTTGGGTTGTCAATAATTTTAACCTCACCCGAGGTATAGGTAATTTCATACTGAACCGAAGGAGAGGTTAAAATCAAAGAAATATTGTACTCGCGTTCCAGCCGTTCCTGAACCACTTCAAGGTGGAGCAGGCCTAAAAATCCGCACCTATACCCGAATCCTAAAGCCACGGAGGCGTCTTTTTCATAGATCAAAGAGGCATCGTTGAGCTTGAGTTTTTCCAAGGCCTCTGAAAGCTCTTCATAATCATCTGCCGCCACCGGATACATGGATGAAAAAACCACCGGGGTCGGTTCTCTAAAACCGCCTAAGGCCTTTTCACAAGGGGTATCGAGCATGGTCACAGTATCACCGATTTTAACATCGGAAATGGTTTTTATTCCGGCAATAAAATACCCGACCTGGCCTGCCACAAGCTCTTTTTGAGCGTTTCGCTGAATCTGGAAAAGCCCAACCTCTTCCACCTTGTACTGGGCCTTGTTGGACATGAACTGGATCTTGTCTCCCTTTTTAACCGTCCCTTCAAAAATCCTGAAATGAACGATGGTGCCCCTGAAGGCATCATAATGGGAGTCAAAAATCAGGGCCTTGAATTTGCCCGTATCCTGGACTGTCGGTGCTGGAATATTGTCCACAACCGCCTGAAAAATTTTGTCCACCCCGGTTCCCTTTTTGGCAGAGACCAAAAGGGCGGCTTCCGAATCAAGACCCAGATCCTCTTCAATCTGGTCTTTTACCCAGTCTATTTCAGCCGAAGGCAAATCAATCTTGTTGATCACGGGCAGAATTTCAAGATCATGCTCTATGGCAAGGTAAAGATTGGCCAGGGTCTGGGCCTCTACGCCCTGGCTGGCATCCGCCAGGATCAGCGCCCCTTCACAGGATGCAAGGGCCCGTGACACCTCATAGGAAAAATCCACATGACCCGGGGTGTCAATGAGGTTGAGCAAATATTGGGTGCCATCCTCTGCCGTATAGGGCAGAGAAACCGTTTGTGATTTAATGGTGATTCCCCGCTCCCGTTCGATATCCATGGAATCCAGAATTTGTTCTTTCATATCCCGGTCTTCTATAATCCCGGATAGTTGAATCAGGCGATCGGACAGGGTGGATTTTCCATGATCTATATGGGCAATGATGGAAAAATTTCTGATATGTTTCTCGTTTAACTTCAATTGAGCTCCAAACTAAGAGTTGACAAATACCATCTATCTGGCTAATTTTGAATCTGTACATGTAGCAATTGTGCCTAAAGGTGTCAAGATTTAGGCGATCGAACCCAACCTAATTGTTCGGAGAAAATCATGGCCTCTGCCATTTTAATCGTTGACGATGATATTGCCATTAAAGAATCTGTTGAGGAATACCTCACCCTATTATCCTACAAGGTTAAAAGTGCGGAAAATGCCGGTCAGGCCATGGAAATACTTAAAACCTTTCGGGCAGACATGGTGCTCACCGACATCATGATGCAGGGCATGGACGGGCTTGAACTCACCAAACAACTCAAGCAGAACCATGGTGTTGACGTCATGGTCATGACCGGTTACTCTGCGGATTATTCCTATGAAGAAGCCATCAAGGCCGGGGCCAGTGATTTTATTTTCAAACCCTTTCGGTTTGAAGAGTTGGATCTTCGAATCAAACGGGTGTTACGGGAATCAGCCTTTAAAAGAGAGCGTGCCAAACTCCTGGCGGAAATGGAACAACTGGCCATCACCGATGCCTTGACCGGACTTTACAATTCCAGACAGTTTTTTCACCAGATCAAACAGGAAATCAAACGGTATGACCGCTATTCAAGGGCCTTGTCCCTGCTGATTCTGGACATTGATTTTTTCAAACGATACAATGACACCTTGGGTCATCTTGAAGGGGACAAGGTGCTGATGGGTATCGGCAGGATCATTAAATCCTGCATGCGGTCCATGGACACGGCCTATCGATACGGAGGCGAAGAATTTGCCATTCTCCTGCCGGAAACCGGATTAAAAAAAGCCTGTGTGGTCGGGGCCAGGATCAAGGACAATATTGCCAAAGAAATTTTCACCCCGGATACAGGAGAAAAACAATCGGTGACCGTAAGTATCGGGGCCAGTGAACTCAAAAATGGAGAGGATTTTACAGAATTTATCAAAAGAACGGACAAGGCCCTGTATAAATCCAAGGAAACCGGCAGAAACAAACTCACCTATTCTTAAAAAAAATCCCGATCTTTTTTATAAGGCCAAGGACTATTCCGGGTTGATCCTCATGCTCAGGTCCACTGATCTTGCCTGGTGGGTCAATGCGCCACAGGAAATGACATCCACACCGGTTTTTGCAATGGCGTTCAAGGTGTCAAGAGAGACATTCCCCGAAGCCTCCACAATGGCCCGCCCATCAATATAGGCCACCGCAGTCGTCATGGATTCAATATCCATATTGTCCAGCATGATCACATCAGCACCCGCAGCCAGGGCCTTACGGACTTCTTCCATGGAAGAGACCTCCACCTCTATTTTCATAAGATGTGAGGTTCTTGCCCTGACCAGGGCAATGGCGATTTCAACGGAGCCTGCCACGGCAATATGGTTATCCTTGATCAAGATCCCGTCATACAGGGCAAACCGATGGTTATATCCCCCGCCTGCCCGGACGGCATCCTTTTCCATCCGCCGCCAACCGGGCGTGGTTTTCCGCGTATCCACGAGCCGGACATCGCTGTTGTCCAGGGCATTTACAAAGGTACGGGTCAAGGTGGCAATACCGGAAAGACGCTGGAGAAAATTCAAGGCCACCCGCTCTGCCTTGAGCAGGGATAAAAGATCTCCTGTAATCTCAAGAATCACCTCTCCGTTCTGAATTTTTTCTCCATCCTTGAACCGCGAAACGGTTCTAATGGAGGGATCAATAATGGAAAACACCTGTTTTGCCACGTCAATCCCTGCCATGACAAACTCCTGCTTGGCCACGATAATCCCTTTTCCTGAGCGGGGATCAGGCAAAATGGATTCAGTGGTGACATCCCCAAGGCCTGAATCCTCAAACAGGGCCAGACGAATAATCTGGTCATTCATGTCCATAACGGTTTCCTTTTGGTTTATTTCATCCCCTTGACTCGTTCCAGGTTGGCTGTGATCTTATCCTGCTTTTCCTGAAGCTCGGCATGCTGGGCCTTTACCTTTTCAATGACCTCATCCGGTGCTTTTTCAAGAAAACTTTCATTGTTCAAGCGTTTCTGGATCCCTGTCAGCTCTTTGGTATTTTTTTCCGATTCCTTTTCAAGGCGGCGAATCTCTTTGTCAAAATCAATCACCCCTTCAAGGGATACAAAACAGGTAGTATCACCTGTCACCGTCGTTGCAGCAGAGCTGGGCAGATTATCGGCATCACAAAAATAAAGGCTTTCCAAGGTCGCCAGATTGGCAATCACAGACTTATTTTCGGCAATGAGCAGTTTTTCCAGTTCATCTTCGGTATTGGCCAGCACCTTTATTTTCATGGACGGCTGGATATTCATCTCACTGCGGATATTCCGGATGCCTGAAATCAGTCCAAACAAAAAACCCATCTGGGTTTCGGCGGTTTCATCCCTGAAACGCTCATACCCTTGCTCGGAATATGGAAAAGAGGCCTTCATCACAGAGCCCTGGGTGGTCGGAAGGATATGATAAATTTCTTCTGTCACAAAGGGCATAAACGGATGAAGCATGATCAGAATTTCTTCAAGCACGGTGGCAAGCACTGCCCTTGAGGTATCCCGCCTGGCCACGCCCTCTTTTTCATACAATCCGGGTTTGGCAGTTTCCAAAAACCAGTCGCAGAATTCATGCCATACAAACTGGTATACAGAGGAGGCGGCCTCATTGAACTTATACCCTTCAATGCCCTCTTTCACAGCCTTTGCTGTGGCCTGGGATCTGGAAAGGATCCAGCGTTCGGGCAGGCTGAGTTTATCGGTTTCAATCCGGGTATCTTTTGAGGTGATATGCATGAGGGCAAACCTGGATGCATTCCAGAGCTTATTAACAAAATGGCGGTAGCCCTCAACCCTGGATTCAGACATTTTCACGTCCCTGCCCTGGGCGGCAAAGGCGGCCAAAGTGAACCTGAAGGCATCAGCCCCATACTCGTCAATCACCTTTAAAGGATCAATGACATTCCCCTTGGACTTGGACATTTTTTTGCCATGTTCGTCCCTGACCAGGGCATGGATATACACATCATCAAAAGGCACCTGGTCATCCATAAAATGAATACCCATCATCATCATCCGGGCCACCCAGAAAAAAAGGATATCAAAGCCTGTCACCAGGACATTGGTGGGGTAAAAAATTTTGAGAAGCTCTGTATTCTCAGGCCATCCCATGGTGGAAAACGGCCAGAGCGCCGAAGAAAACCAGGTATCCAACACATCGGTTTCCTGGACAATATCTTTACACCCGCACTGGGGACATTCAGTGGGATCTGTCTCTTCTACAATAACGGCCTTGCAGTCCGGACATTTCCAAACCGGAATCCTGTGCCCCCACCAGATCTGCCTTGAAATGCACCAGTCCCGGATATTATCCATCCACTCAAAATAAGTTTTTGACCAATTGTCTGGAATAATTTTTGTCCTGCCAGACCTGACCGCTTCCGAGGCCTTTTCTGCCAGAGGTCCAACCTTTACAAACCATTGCTTGGAAATTGAGGGTTCCACATCGGTGTGACAGCGGTAGCAATTTCCCACGCTGTGTTTTAGAGGTTCTTTTTTTTCCAGCAGCCCAAGTTCCGCCAGGGCTTCAACCGCCTGTTTACGGCATTCGAACCGGTCCAGGCCTTCAAACTGACCCGCCTCTTTGTTCATCATCCCCGAATCATCAATAACCTTGAGTTTTTTAAGTCCGTGTTTTTCCCCCAGATGAAAATCATTGGGGTCATGGGCCGGGGTGACCTTGAGAGCGCCGGTACCAAATTCAGTATCGACATAATCATCCTTGATAATGGGAATGGTCCGGTCGGTCAGGGGCAGCACCACCTCTGTCTGATCCATGTCCTTGAATCGTTCATCATTGGGGTTGACCGCAACAGCGGTATCCCCGAACATGGTTTCAGGCCTTGTTGTGGCAACGGTCAGCCCTTTTTTGCTATCCTTGAACGGATACCTGATATAGTAAAGATAGGCATCTTTTTCTTCATACTCCACCTCAAGATCGGCAAGGGCGGTACGGCATCTTGGGCACCAGTTGATAATATACTGGTCTTGATAGATCAGGCCCTCTTTGTAGAGACGGACAAATACCTTGCGAACGGCTTCTGAAAGCCCCTCATCCATGGTAAACCGTTCCCGGTCCCAGTCACAGGAGGCACCGAGGCGTTTGAGCTGGTTGATAATGGCTCCGCCGGATTTTTCCCGCCAGCGCCAGACCTCTTCAATGAATTCTTCACGGCCAAGCTGATCCCGGGTCCTGCCCTCGGCTGCCAGTTTTCTTTCCACCACATTCTGGGTGGCAATGCCGGCATGGTCGGTTCCCGGCATCCACAAAACATTAAACCCGAGCAGCCTGCGGTATCGGCACATGATATCCTGGATTACATTGTTCAGGGCATGACCCATGTGAAGAACGCCTGTGACGTTTGGCGGGGGAATTACAATGGAGAACCCCTCCTTGTCACTTTTATCCTCTGCCTTAAAAAACCCGTTTTCCAGCCAGAATGAATACCATTTTTCTTCAATGCCTTTTGGCTCATATCCTTTATCCAGAGAATCCGAACCCATAATTTAACTCCTCAAACCCGTATTAATGAAAAAAGGGGATTGAATGAATCCCCAAAAATCTGTCAACCATTATGATCGTTTTTACAATTCAGGCGCTGCCGATATCATCAAGATCTTTTTGCAGCCCCTCTTTAATCTGTGTAATTTCCGTTTGAATGACTTTTTCCAGGGTTTCAAACAAAAGCGCTTCAATGGTCTTTGAAAATTTCTTTTCAATGACCCGCTCCAAAGCCGCTTCAAATTCTTCCTGGCTCACCGATGGCAATGCAGTTTTGCCTTGTGCCTCTGGATCAAAGGGAATGGAAGAGGCCGAATCCGCCAAATCATTTTCCCCGGGGACAATTTGGGTGAGTTCAATGATGTTTTGGTCTGCCTCATCCGATGAATCATCCCCAACCACCTCAGTCAGTTCTATAATATCATCATTGTCTTGAACCATAAATCCCTCACTTTAATCCATTTAAACCTTGTACCCTCGCATTCTTGAGATTAGAAAATTATCAGAGCCGGATAAAAGTGTCAACTAAATTAAACCAGCCCTGATCCACCTTCAAAGACCCATCTTCTTTGTTGCCTTGGTTTGCTCCTCACTGGGGAGTATGACTTATACACCTCATTTGTCGCTCGTTTAGCGCCGCAATATGGCACCTTGCTGGTGCCCAGGAACCCAGGGAAGATTCCCATATTTAAGCAAATATAAAATTTGCAGCTGGATTTCACCTTGGTTTAGATAAAAGTCCCTTGAGCGTGATCTCAACGCTATGCTGGATGAGTTCATGATCTGATCTCCATGGAATTTCCCGAATCGTGATAAGGCTTGATACAATGCCATGGCTGTGGGCCAGGAGAATCTGCCAGATCAATTCAGTGTTGTCATATTCAAACAGACCGGTTTTAATCCCCTGTTCAATAGCGGAGATCAACACCTGAAAAATCTGCATATGACTTATCATGGTCTCGGCATTCAGGTCTTCATCCAAAGGAGACAAAAGATCTTCAACCATAAAAATTACACGGAAATGATCTGGGTTCTCAATCCAGTATGTTGAATATTGAGTCATTATGCTTTGGATTTGCGACAAAGGATCTGTCTTTTTTTTAACCTGTGGCATACTGAAATCAGAAACCTGCTCAAAGAGTTCTTCCCATAAAAAATGGAGCAGGTGACGCTTGTTGTGAAAATAGTGATACAGGGTCGTGGGGGTACAATTTGCCTTTGCGGCAATCTTTCTCATGGAAACATTCTCAAAACCCTCTTCCAGAAAAAGTGTTCTTGCACATCCAATGATCTGGTCTCTGATAACCGCTTTTTGAGTTTCACTTTTAAGGGGGCGACCTCTTTGTTTTTTTGAGGAGGGCATAAGCAAACCTTTTTTAGAACGCGTGTTAAATAATTCTTGTGCCGGATAAAAAATCATGTTTTGATTAACGCGTTAAATAAATAAAAGCAAGATCAGCAAGTTAAAAATTGAGGGGGCGGGTGACTGAAAAACCAAATTATCGGAGGTAAGCATGGAAAAATCTGAAATTATCGAGATGGCTAAAAATTATCTGTGTCCCGGGAAAATAGATACCTTTGGGCAAATCGGCATCGATCTTGTAATCGGAAAAAGAAAAGGCCCCTATATCTTTGATCATGACGGAAAAAAACTGATCGACCTCCGTATCAACGGCGGAACCTTCAACCTGGGTCATCGCCCGCCAGAATTGATCCAAGTGCTTGTATCCGCACTTGAAAAAACCGATATCGGCAACCATCATTTTGCCAGTGAAGCCCGGGCAGTTCTGGCCCGAAAACTTGCTGAAAACACGCCGGGAGACCTCCACTATACCGTCTTTGCTTCAGGTGGAAGCGAGGCTGTGGATATTGCCGTAAAAACGGCCAGATGGGCGACAAAGAGAAAAAAAATTCTCTCTTTGGACAAGGGATACCACGGCAGTACAGGAATTTCAGGGAACCTGGGCGATCCCAACAATGCCCAATTCTTTCTCAGCCGGGGTGCCGAAGATGAGTACCAGCATCTGCCTTTTAACGACCTGGCCGCAATGGAAAAGATACTTTCACAAAAACAAACCGCAGCCGTTATCCTGGAAACCATCCCTGCCACATATGGATTTCCCCTGCCAAAGGACGGATATCTCACAGGGGTTAGAGAGCTGTGTGACCATTACGGGACGCTTGGTTCTGTTGCAAAAAATATTTCCAGGACAAAGAGATCGTTCAGGCGTAAAATTTACGCAGCATAAGAAAACAGATTTTCGACGAATTCTTTCTGCTTTAAAATTTCTCCCTTCCTGATATTTTTAACTTGTCCTTTTCTGATCATGTTCATAATTTCATAGCCTTTTAGCGTCCGCCAGGCAGAATGAAATGTCTTGAACCCCATACCAGCTCTGACAAGCTTTTTGATAAACCGGTGGTCTTGCTCAATAATATTGTTCAGATATTTATTCTGTCTTAGGATACAGTCCTTATTCAGAAGCTTTTTTTCTTTCAAAGCCTTTACTGCCGGAGGATATGCAGGATTTCCGTCAACACTCAGAACCCGAGGTCTGGAGCTATTGGAAGCTCGCAGCATCTTTTTAAAAAATCGTTTGGCAGATTCCATATTACGTCTGCTGCGAAGAAGAAAATCGATGGTATTTCCACGGGAATCGACCGCTCGGTAAAGATACTTCATTTTCCCCCGCACCTTGATATATGTTTCATCAATACGGTAAGAATCATTTGATTGCCGCAGATACTTCCTGCTTCGCTTTTCCATTTCAGGAGCATAGCGCTGAACCCATCGGTAAATGGTACTGTGATCCATAGACAAGCCCCGTTCTTGCATCATCTCTTCCAGATTCCTGTAACTCAGTTGATATCTCAGATACCAGCGAACATTCAACAGGATGATTTCTTTTTCATAATGACGCCACTTGAAAGGGTTTTCATTTTTCATACTATCTCTCTGCAAATAAATTAGTGCCAAAACGGACTTGTATCAGACATTAATAATTTTTTGCAACAGAACCGTTTTTACACTCCCTTTAAATGTCTTATTGTTCCGTAATAAATTTAATGCAATGTGCCGAATCGCTGCAAAATTCTCAGGAGAGTTCCCCTTTCTGACTCTGCTTTCGTCTTCACGGAACGCAATATCCAATACCCAATGCACTGAATTTTCAATTCCCCAATGCCTCCTGACAGCATTACCAAAAATATTGGGGTCGCTATCCAGGCTCGATATATAATATCGCTTTTCATGACTGATCTGGCCGTCCATTTCTCGGGTGGATTCAATCATTCCAATACTTTTTAAACCTTTCTAACTTTTTTTATCTTCAAACCAATCAATATCAGAGGTTATCACAGCCCTGCGCGTTTCGACTCGACCGTGCCCTCCGTCAACACTGGTCTGTTCATTAAACTGGTACCCCTGATTTTTCATTTCTTCCATTTTATTGAAAAAAAGTACCGCTTCATCATGCAAGGTTTTATGATTTTCTTTCAGGGCAAGGACATAGTCACACCCTTTGTTTATTATGGTTTCAGCGATTTTCTTTTGAGTGCCCATGGCATCAATGGTTATAATGCAGCCCGAGATATCTAAAAGTTTTAAAAGATTTGGAATGGCCGTAATTTCATTTGATTTTTCTTCGGTTTTTAATTGCCCTAAAACCACTTTATTAGACGAAGCCCACGCACTGATCATATGAATGGCTTTCTTATCATTGGAGGTATCGTGTGAACGCCTTAGAGTTTTGCCGTCGATTGCAATGACTTGACCTTTGGTCATCTTTGCAACCGACTGAACCCAGTGCATAAAACTGCTCTGAAATTCATTCGGGTTCATCCTTTCAAAAATTCTGCCAAAGGTGTCATGGGAGGGTATCCCATGGGGAAGGCTTAGAAATTTTGACAACCACCTTTTTCTCTTTTTGCCAAAGTTTTCAATTTGCTCATAAGTGTCTGCGCCAGCAACTACCGCACAAATTGCGATGATGACGACATCAATTAAATTATGAAGCTTATTGTGGTGTCTGGGGTCCTGAATATTGTCAAAAAAAGTTTCAAGAGATTTTTTTTCGTTCATTGGCAACTCCTTGTGTTTATTGCCATATATATCGTATCTGTGCAGCGATGTCTAGGAAAATTTTGTTCGATGCTCATATACTATAGCAAGCCAGGAGAGCCAGGCTGGGATAGGGTGAAGGGGGTGGAGTGGCGTAAATGAGCGGCCCGCCAGGACGGCATAGGTCCGATCATTTCCGCTTCTTAAGCGGTCAGGACGACCGCTTAAGATTTAACGGAATCCCCCTCACCTATTCCAGCCGGGTAAGGACGAATCTTAATAAAAGTTACATGCGATGACCCTGAAGTGATCGTTTTTTTATAAAGAACTTTTGGTTTTATTTGTAAACGTATTCTTATGGTCCTCTGGCGATTAATTGAGGCACCTCATAGATTTTTTCGATAAGGCAAGGCCAGTTTTGACGAAACTCTTTCGACGACATTTTGTTCGGGATAACGGCAGGAATGGTATTATCCTGATTGGCCTTTTTTTCATTCCCCAGATTAGTGCGACGAGAACAAGACTGGCTGAAGCGGTTTGAGATTTGGACATGTGAACTCCTTTCTTAATAGATACGAATCCTGGTCAAAAAGAACATGACCCCGATAAATTCAAGTTGGTTATCAACAGCGTTTTATTCTTGGACAGGCCTGTTTCCGAAGTAAAGGTATGAATGAAAAAAACATAGAACAAATTTATGCTTTTCATAGTTTTATCCGCTGAACTAATGATAGTGAGAAAAGGACGACTTTGGGATTTATGCCTTGTTTTTCTATCCAGCGAACTTGATACCTGTCCTGCAAGGTGATAAATCTGTGGCCCCCTTTAGTGTAGTATACTATAGTAACGGCTGTATTACGGATTTAGGCCGATTGCCAAAGGACAAGAATATGCAAAAATTTATCATTGATTCCAAAGAAATTGAAATGTCGAAGATACATATAAAGGGCCAGGATGCCAGACATATTAAAAAGGTACTCCGTCTTAAGCTCGACGATGATCTGTCCATGACAGACGGCAGGGGCAAGGACTTTTGTGGAAAAATAATAGGTTTGACTCAGGAGAGTGTCGAGGTGGTTGTCACTGAAGAAAAAAAGAGTATCACCGAGTCAGACCTTGATTTGACCTTGTGCACGGCCATGCTCAAACATAAGAAAATGGACGAGGTGGTCAAGCAGATCTCCCAGCTTGGGGTGACCCAATGGCTGCCTTTTTTTTCCAAACGGTCGATTCCAATGTCTAATCCTAAAAAGCAGGCGCGTCAGATGGAACGCTGGCAGTCCATTGCCAGAGAATCCTTAAAACAGTGCAGAAGAAGCTGCCTTGTAAAACTCCATCCGCCCATGGGATTTGAGTCCATGTTAGATTTTGCCAACCCTTACCCGGTTAAAATTGCCTTTTGGGAAGAGGCGGCAAGGCCCTTAAGAAAATTGCCGGCAGTGGAAAAGACCAGGGCCATTGTTCTTGTCGGCCCTGAAGGCGGGTTTGATCCCGGTGAAATCAGCCAGGCCAGGGAGGCAGGATTTTTATTCTATACCCTGGGTCCGAGAATTCTTAGGGCTGAAACCGCAGCAGTCCTGGGGGCAGGGCTTGTTCAGTATCTTCTCGGGGATATGGGGGGAAGATAAAATTAATTATTCTGAAGAATATTCATTTTTCCCTTGACTTCATATGCCAAATTGCCTATAAAAGCTCCCGTTGTTCGACACGCCCAGGTAGCTCAGTCGGTAGAGCAGGGGACTGAAAATCCCCGTGTCAGCAGTTCAATTCTGTTCCTGGGCACCATAAAAAATACAAGCCCTTGGCTGATCAGCCAAGGGCTTTTGTTTTTTTGGGCAGCCGCTTTGCAGTTTCAATGATTTTAAGCGCCATCCAAATATAGGCCACTTTTAATAATTGTCTTTTGGCTTGATTCCTTTGTTGCAGGCAAATTTGAATCCTCGAAATATTGAATATATCCCTCTGGTTAAAATTAGCCTGCACCCTGAACTCAAACCCAAATCCTGATTATTTGAGATACCCTATGGTTTTGCCAAAGCTAAAACCTATGAATTTTTCCGGGCAGGATATAGTCATAGGGTCTTGCCAGCACACGGGTTTTGATGAACCGGTCCAACCGGCGGCATTGCAAAAAGGTCTCTAAAAGAATCAGGGCGCATTCCTATTTTCCCGGTTTTAAAAAGGCCTGTCTTTTAGAGCAAAAAGAATGATATCCTCTGTTACGCTGAAATGAACATAAATGGATTGTGCTAATGAAGAAAGCTGAAGATTGTAATACTGTTGATGAAGTCCTTGCATGCCTCAAAGAACTGGAAGAAGATCCAAATCGCTTGGTTCGTAACGCTAACGAATTAGAACAGATGGAGCAGGAAATCCTTGAGTATACAAATCGGATAAGCGCCTTTTTTTTAAAAAAAAGATCCAGGCCTCAGTAGATTCCTCTGAACAGGTCGACCAAGAAAAAGAATTGATGTCCAATTGGCCGGGACGGATGAAAAGCGAAGGGCTTGAGACCGTTTGGATTCAGCTTTGTACAGATAGTTCGGTTGATATTCATGTTCGATACTATCGAAGGTCCTGTGACCGCCGAAAAGGAAAAAGATATAAAGGTGCATACGCTGGCTTAATCCTTCTTGGAATCCATGATCGCTGCTCGCCTGCTTTGGCTTCTATGGTGAGTTCTTGGTCAGCCTTATTAAGTTCTTTTGAAGAAGTCCGTCAAGTGCTTTGTGACCGTGGGATGACGTTGGGTATAAAGGTCATCCGTAAACTGACCTATCGGTACGCAGAGCGGGCTCGAGCCGAACAACAAGCGGGCCGAATCCCATTAAATGATAGAGATTTACTTGAAGGGCGGCGAGTCGTTATCAGCACTGATGGTGGCCGCACTCGGCTCAGAGAGAAGAAAAGGGGACCAAAAACCCAAAAGGATAGAACCCGATTTCGTGGGGCATGGCGAGAACCCAAGCTTTTGATCATTTATGTAGTGGACGCCCATGGAAAACAAGAAAAAAGCTTTTCACCATTTATTGATGGCTGTTTCAATGGACCGGATGGTGTATTCCACTTGTTAAAGGGTTATTTGAACTCCCTTCATATTCAGAACTCAGACAAAATACTGTTTGTTGCAGATGGGGCACATTGGATTTGGAATCGAATCCCCGGACTGCTAAAAGCATTGGGTTTGGCTCCTGAGCGTGTGTATGAACTTCTCGATTTCTACCATGCAGTTGAGCATCTGGGTACAGTAGCAGGCTTAAGGAAGACCTGGTCATCCAAGGAACGCAAACGCTGGGTATCGAAGCAGCGAGGTCTTCTGCTGAAGGGAAAGGCGATTGAGGTGGTACAGGCCGTCCAGAAGCTTTGTAGAGGCAGAAACAGTAAGGCTATCAAGACGGAACGGGATTATTTTGGGTTCTGTTGCAAAAAATATTTCCAGGACAAAGAGATCGTTCAGGCGTAAAGAGGGCGTTCAAAATTCTGTGTCAGTTGAATGAAAGCTGATATACTCAGCTAAATAAGGAGAACTGACATGACCGAAGAAAACACCGAATTTGATTTTCAAAAAGCCCTTAAAGGCATCCAGGAAGGTAAACCCTTCACAGGTAAGGGCGGCGTCCTTACATCATTAATCAAAAATCTTGCTGAAGCTGCTCTTGAAGGAGAGTTGGAGTCCCATCTCGGGCAGGAAGTTTCTGCCAACCGCCGTAATGGAAAAAGCAAAAAGACCATTAAATCCCTGGATGGTAAATTTGAGCTGGAAACCCCGCGTGACAGGGCCGGAACCTTCTCTCCACAGATCGTCAAAAAACATCAGACAACGCTCAGCGATGAAATTGAAAGAAAGATAATAGCCCTTTACGGCCTGGGCATGAGTTATAATGATATGGCTTCCCATTTACAGGAAATCTATGGACTTGAGATTTCAAATGCCACTCTGAGCACCATTACCGATAAAATCATCCATACCGTCAAAGAATGGCAGGCCAGGCCGTTGGAAAATGTGTACCCAATCGTATGGCTTGATGCCATACATTATAAAGTACGAGAAAACGGAAAGGTCGGCAGCAAAGCCGTTTACACAATTCTTGGGGTGAATATCGAGGGCCGCAAAGAGGTTCTTGGGCTGTACATATCCGAGAATGAGGGTGCGAACTTCTGGCTGCAGGTGTTAACAGACCTTTCAAACCGAGGGGTAAAAGATATCCTGATTGCCTGTGTTGATGGTCTAAAAGGTTTTCCCGAGGCCATTGAGACCATATTCCCGGACACAGAAGTTCAACTCTGCGTAGTCCACCAGATCCGAAATTCATTGAAATACGTTGGTTCCAAAAATAAAAAGGAATTTATGGCAGATCTAAAACGTGTTTATAAAGCGGTCAATAAGGATCTGGCCGAAGAAGAACTGGATATCTTGGAAAATAAATGGAATGACAAATACCCGATTGTGATAAAATCCTGGCGGAACAACTGGGAACGCCTCAGTCATTTCTTTAAATATCCAGAAGAGATTCGACGGATAATATACACCACAAATACCATTGAGGCTGTGCATCGACAGTTTCGAAAACTGACCAAAACAAAGGGATCATTCCCGAACCAGGACAGCCTGTTAAAGCTGCTTTACATGGGGATCCAGAACGCCAGTAAAAAATGGACAATGCCGATTCAAAATTGGTCACTGACAATTTCCCAGTTGGCAATTTTCTTTGAAGGCCGGCTGGATAAAGAGCTGGGAATTTGATAGGGATTTATTTACAGATGGAAAAGATGGTTCCAGGAACTCCACTCCAGCAAAAGTCAACTCCTCCGACGTGGCTGATTGAAGGCCCATTCTCGGACCTGACTTTTACTTCCGCTGGCGCTGAGGCAGATCCGGGAACCGAAACCGTGACACAGAATTCTGAACATTCCCGGCGTAAAATTTACGCAGCATAAGAAAACAGATTTTCGACGAATTCTTTCTGCTTTAAAATTTCTCCCTTCCTGATATTTTTAACTTGTCCTTTTCTGATCATGTTCATAATTTCATAGCCTTTTAGCGTCCGCCAGGCAGAATGAAATGTCTTGAACCCCATACCAGCTCTGACAAGCTTTTTGATAAACCGGTGGTCTTGCTCAATAATATTGTTCAGATATTTATTCTGTCTTAGGATACAGTCCTTATTCAGAAGCTTTTTTTCTTTCAAAGCCTTTACTGCCGGAGGATATGCAGGATTTCCGTCAACACTCAGAACCCGAGGTCTGGAGCTATTGGAAGCTCGCAGCATCTTTTTAAAAAATCGTTTGGCAGATTCCATATTACGTCTGCTGCGAAGAAGAAAATCGATGGTATTTCCACGGGAATCGACCGCTCGGTAAAGATACTTCATTTTCCCCCGCACCTTGATATATGTTTCATCAATACGGTAAGAATCATTTGATTGCCGCAGATACTTCCTGCTTCGCTTTTCCATTTCAGGAGCATAGCGCTGAACCCATCGGTAAATGGTACTGTGATCCACAGACAAGCCCCGTTCTTGCATCATCTCTTCCAGAGGGCGCATTCCCATTTTCCCGGTTATACCGCTGGCACTGGATTGTGCATGTTTGCCATCTGCTTCAGGCAGTTCCAACGCCCTGCTTTATAAAATGATCGCAGCATAATCATTTTTTCTGCATTCTCCCGATACCAAAAGATGCATGGACCTTTAAGACGTAAATTCACGACTCTCCGAATCGAACTTTCAATAGCACCGCTGCCAATAGGTAAGTTCAACGCTTTTACAGTTGAGAAATTAAGCCTCAGTTCATTGCGCACAAAATAATCCCGTTCCGTCTTAATAGTCTTACTGTTTCTGCCTCTACAAAGCTTCTGGACGGCCTGTACCACCTCAATCGCCTTTCCCTTCAGCAGAAGACCTCGCTGCTTCGATACCCAGCGTTTGCGTTCCTTGGATGACCAGGTCTTCCTTAAGCCTACTACTGTACCCAGATGCTCAACTGCATGGTAGAAATCGAGAAGTTCATACACACGCTCAGGAGCCAAACCCAATGCTTTTAGCAGTCCGGGGATTCGATTCCAAATCCAATGTGCCCCATCTGCAACAAACAGTATTTTGTCTGAGTTCTGAATATGAAGGGAGTTCAAATAACCCTTTAACAAGTGGAATACACCATCCGGTCCATTGAAACAGCCATCAATAAATGGTGAAAAGCTTTTTTCTTGTTTTCCATGGGCGTCCACTACATAAATGATCAAAAGCTTGGGTTCTCGCCATGCCCCACGAAATCGGGTTCTATCCTTTTGGGTTTTTGGTCCCCTTTTCTTCTCTCTGAGCCGAGTGCGGCCACCATCAGTGCTGATAACGACTCGCCGCCCTTCAAGTAAATCTCCATCATTTAATGGGATTCGGCCCGCTTGTTGTTCGGCTCGAGCCCGCTCTGCGTACCGATAGGTCAGTTTACGGATGACCTTTATACCCAACGTCATCCCACGGTCACAAAGCACTTGACGGACTTCTTCAAAAGAACTTAATAAGGCTGACCAAGAACTCACCATAGAAGCCAAAGCAGGCGAGCAGCGATCATGGATTCCAAGAAGGATTAAACCAGCGTATGCACCTTTATATCTTTTTCCTTTTCGGCGGTCACAGGACCTTCGATAGTATCGAACATGAATATCAACCGAACTATCTGTACAAAGCTGAATCCAAACGGTCTCAAGCCCTTCGCTTTTCATCCGTCCCGGCCAATTGGACATCAATTCTTTTTCTTGGTCGACCTGTTCAGAGGAATCTACTGAGGCCTGGATCTTTTTTTTAAAAAAAAGGCGCTTATCCGATTTGTATACTCAAGGATTTCCTGCTCCATCTGTTCTAATTCGTTAGCGTTACGAACCAAGCGATTTGGATCTTCTTCCAGTTCTTTGAGGCATGCAAGGACTTCATCAACAGTATTACAATCTTCAGCTTTCTTCATTAGCACAATCCATTTATGTTCATTTCAGCGTAACAGAGGATATCATTCTTTTTGCTCTAAAAGACAGGCCTTTTTAAAACCGGGAAAATGGGAATGCGCCCCTTCCAGATTCCTGTAACTCAGTTGATATCTCAGATACCAGCGAACATTCAACAGGATGATTTCTTTTTCATAATGACGCCACTTGAAAGGGTTTTCATTTTTCATACTATCTCTCTGCAAATAAATTAGGGTTCATCCGATTAATGCGTACCTTTTATTGTGAAGGTCCAAAAGTTTCAACCTGAAAAACTCCGAATCCCTGTATCCATAAGCTTTCCGTTTCATGGTTTTTATCTTGTTATTTGTCCCTTCTAAAGGACCTGTAGATATCCTGTAATCATAGTATGAAAGGATTCTTTGCCTGTGCACAGCCAAGGTCTTGGCAAATTTCATCAACATTGAAATTTTGGAAATATTGGCCAGATTGATCCAATTGCTGACTATCTTTTCAGCTGTTTCTTTTTTCTTTTGATTCCATATTTGCCTGAGTTCCTCTTTCATGTAGTAGACTACCAATAGCGGCTGATTTATTTTCAATGCTTCTTCTAACCGTTGGGCCTCCTTCTTGTCATCACTGAGGTTTTCGGGATTTTTTAACAAAAGCCACCGGACTCCCTTCAGAAGTTTTTGTTGCCCGGTATTGGCAAGAAGGTTGTAGAGCTTTCGCCTGAAATCCGACAGTTTCTCATTGAACAATTTAACAACATGAAATCTGTCAAAGACAATTGCTGAACCAGAAAGATTTTCAATAACAGCACTCAAGTATGCCGGGGACATATCGATGCTGACGGCTTTGATTTTTGCTTTCGATATTTTCACTTTTGTCCAAAAAGATTTCAAAGCTTCACCACCTTTTCCTTCTCCCACGTGCAGAATTCTACCGGATTCCAGATCCATCACGATGGTCAAGTATTTATGCCCTTTCCCTATGGAAATTTCATCTATGGCAATCTGCCGGACTTTCTCAAGGGGGATATTTCGATAACGCCTCAGCAGGTCTTCTTTCTGGATCTGCTTTATCGTATCCCAGCTGATCCTTAAATGGATGGCAATATCTTTGATTGTCATGAACTGAGACAACTCCAAGACATACCGTTCAAAAGCCCGGGTATAGCTTTTCCCCTCCTGGGCAAAGGATAGTTTGATTTGCCGGACAAATTGACAGAACGAACACCAAATTCTCTGGATAGCCGTCCTGAGAATCACGGGTTTTGAACCTACCGGTATTGTTCTGAGATCTCTTGTCACAATCCCTTTCCTGGTGACGGACCTGGAATTACATTCCGGGCATTTTACCGCCTCCGGTTTTGGTATGAGTTCAAAAGTGATTATTCCACCGATGAAACGTGTTGTTTTATAAAAGTAGTCACGAAGGCCAAAGGCATGGTATATGAAGCTTGTGGACATTAATTCATTCTCCGATTTTGTGCGAATAACACAAAAAAATTAGAACATGATCATGTTCACACCATCATTTCAAGCATAAAAATCCTTACTGTGTTATTGCCTTCCCAGTGATGTTTCTCAGTCCAGGTACGCGATTTTCTGATGAACCTAAATTAGTGCCAAAACGGACTTGTATCAGACATTAATAATTTTTTGCAACAGAACCTTTTTAATCCAGTTTTCTCCTTCCTCCTTGCCGTATTCAATCCATGTGTCTCGTTTATCATTCTTGCTTGGTCTTGGTTTTTGGATTGATGGGCTCATTGTATTTCTCCTTTCGCAATTTTTTCCGGTTATCTTTGCATAACCCGCTGTTAAGGAACCGCTTTGCTCAGACAATTGAGCAGTTTTTTTAATCGAAACCTGCAATACCGTAGTCAATATCAGACATGGTAGAAGGAGTAATCAGTTCGCCTTTAAATGACGCTCAAAAATGCGTAAAAGGTCTTCATGCCGATTTGAAAAATCTCTTATCACATCTGCAATCAACAAACCTGCGCAGGTTTCACCCAGGCGGACAATCCTTAGTATGATCATGGATATGCGATCGGGATTATCCGGGAGATGGGGCAGGGGAAAGCCCCGGGCTGTATCCATGTTAATTTTGTTTGGTTTTCTTTTCACTTCAAGCTTATGATGTGAATTAAACGGCATGGTTGCATTTCCTTAAAATTAAAGGATGAGAAAATTTAAGAACGACCGTCAAATCATTCAACCGGCGGCCGGCCGGATTGAAGACAAAGAGACACAAGGTCGAAAATTTTTGCCGTACCCACACACATCACCGTATCAGCTCCCCCCCAGTAAATTTTTACGGTCCCGTCTTCCTCGGGAACAGCACCGCAGGTGAAAACCACATTGGGAACATAGCCGGTCTGTTCCCAAACCTCTTCGGGTTGCAGGATCCACTGGTCAGCCACCCCGATGATCCGGGCGGGGTCTTCAAGCTTGTGAAGGGCAACACCGAGCCTGTAAACGGTTCCGGACATGGTTTTGAAAACCCCGTGATAAATATGCAGCCAGCCCTTTTCCGTTTTAATAGGCGGTGCTCCGGGGCCGATTTTCATCTCATCCCAATGATAGACCAAGGGTTTCATCAATACTTTTGAATCCCCCCAGTGAATCAGATCCGGAGAATAGGAAATCCAGATGGACCAGGGGGATATTTCAGAGTGCGGCCGGTCAAGTCTCACATACCGGCCGTCAAATTTTTCCGGAAAAATAACCACATTGCGCAGATCAGCCTGGGTGATCAGGGCAATCCGCTCAATTTTTTCAAAATCACTTGTGCGGGCAAGGGCGATGCGAACCCCGTGCTGAGAATAAGCACTATAGGTAAGAAGATAAAAATCTTCCACAGGGTTTATCCTTAAGTCTTCCACGCCAAAGGATTCATATTCTGCAAAAGGTCCACCAGAAGCAGGCGTCAAAAAGGGTTCAGGTTTTACCTTGAAGCTAAAGCCATCCGGACTGTCCGCTCTTCCAATAATGGAGCGCCCATTTTCCAGATGAGATCGAAACAGCATGATATACCTATTTTTGTACTTGATCACCCCTGCATTGTGAACCGTTGCAACCGGGTAAGGAACATCCTCCCGGGTCAGTATCGGGTTTTTCGGATAACGGGTTACAATATCCTTTATTTTGTCCATTTAGGTCCTTTCATGGATCAAATTCTTCCGAAATCATCGGCCAGACGTTCAATATCATCTTCGCCAAAATAATCTCCGGTCTGAATTTCCATAAACACCAGGTTTTCCTGGCCATTATTTTTAATTCTATGAATGGATTTCCGTGGGATATCAACGGATTGTCCGGCGGTCACTCCGATTGTTTTACTGTCAAGTGTCCATTCTCCTTTGCCGCTAACGATATACCAGTGTTCATCTCGGTATTGGTGACGCTGAAGGCTCAGACGCTTTCCCGGATAGACCACTATTTTTTTATTTTTCACCGTATCTTCATCGGAAAGAACTTGATAAAAACCCCAGGGACGGTGGTCTTCACGTTTGGTTATTTCAAGTATCTGCTCATAAACACGGATATATTTTTTTACCATGCAGTCGATGGTGAAATGATCCGCCACGGTTCGCCTACAAAATTCACGGTCAATATCTCTGATGCGGTCAACCGCAAGGATTGCCTCTTCTGTACTGGAAACAAGAAATCCATTTTTATTGTCCTGGATAAGCTCGGGCATGCTCCCGCGACTATTAGCGATCACTGGAGTACCGCAGGCCATGGCTTCGATTACACTAAGGCCAAAGGGCTCGTTGAAATTGATGGGATGAAGTAGTGCATGTGCTTTGCCCAGAATTTCATTTCTTTTTTCAGGCCCTACACTGCATAGATAACTGACTGAACCATCGTCAATATATGGGTTGATGAATTTTTGAAAATAATCAACATCCTGAATTATCCCTGCCATGATCAGTCTTCTGTCGCATGCCCGGGCAATTTCAATGGCCTCTTTTGCCCCTTTGTCAGGATGGAAACGACCGAAAAACAACAGATAATCTTCTGGATTCGACTGGAAATCAAACTCTTTTATATCAATGCCGTGATGAATGGTGTCAATATATTCCAGACTCGTTGCCCGGTCCGCATCACTGATGGAAACGTAAAAGGTTTTTTGATTATATTTTTGATACACCGGTAAAATTCCCGGTGATGAAAAACCATGGATGGTGGTAACCACAGGCGTTTGCGTATGGCCGGTATAGGTCAGAGGCAAAAAATCAAAATTATTGTGAATGATATCAAACTCTTCGGCATGATCAAAGAGTTCAGAAATATGAAGGCATTCATATACTTTTGGGATAATGCTCGAATCCTCTTCATATCCCTTGGAGCAGACAGCATGAAGAGCGCTGCGTGTAATGGAATCCCCTGTGGCAAACAAGGTGACGTCATGACCGTTTTTTACCAGGGCTTCGGTTAAGAGTGAGGCCACCTTTTCCCAGGGGCCGTAATGCCGTGGCGGAGTCCGCCAGGCAATCGGTGACAGCATGGCAATACGCATTAATCTTTCCTTTATATTAATCGAATTAATCAGGAGGACTGATCTAACAGTTCATCTGCATAGAGTTTTTGTAGCGTCATTAGCGACAGCAACCAGGCAAGCGTGGATTCAGCCCCCTGGTTCTGGTTGATACCGTCCACCATCAATCCGTCCCGGCACCCCCCGTTCTTTGGGTCATACAGTGGCATATTCAAATCATTGTGCCCCAAAAACCAGTTAAAACACAGGACGGCATTTTTGACCCACTTGGGGTCCCCTGTTATGGCATAGGCTTCGGAGCAGGCCTCAACCATGGTTTTGGCTTCAATGGGCTGCTGATCAAACCGTGTCCGTTTCCCGCCTTTTTTAAACCAGCCATTGCAGCCGATGGGAGCGAAATGATAATCTGCCGTCTGGACGGCAAGCAGCCATTCAAGGCTTTTAATACCCATGGCGACCATATTTTGAACCTGCATCTTATGGCCGGAGACCAAAAGCGCATGGGGTAATTTGGCGTTGGCGTAATTTAATGTGTCCTCCACCCATGGCCAGTCTTGGGTTTCATTGGTATTAAACTGAGTAAATAACCGGTCAGCCAGGACATCCCGGATTTTTCTGGCCTCAGAGTCCCCGGAAAATCTATCCAGATAGGCATTCAGGCCCACCAGGCAAAAGGCAATGGCCCTGGGGGATAAAAAATTTTCAGTTGCTTTCAATGCTTTTTTAAACAGAACCGTACTCATTGCCAGATGGCCTGTGTTGTCCAGAAACGACACCGCTTTTCCCAAACACCAGATGGCCCTGCCATGGGAATCCTCTGATCCGATATCTTCGCTCCATTGTCTTGAATAGGTCATAAAATTTCGAAACCGGCCGTTTTTGTCATTGTAGGCGTATAAAAGAAATCCTATGTAATGACCGCTTAAGGCATTCAACCCCAAACCGTTGGAGGGCAAGTATTTTTGTCCCATGGCTGCCACCAGCAATGCCCTGGCATTGTCATCCGTACAATATCCATGGTGTCGGTTGGGGATGGTATGGTTGGCATGCTGCAGCATGCCGGTGTCATCGGTGAGCGCCTTGAAATGATCCAACTTGATTTCAGGCAGATCAAACCTTGTAATGGCTTTGATATCCTTCACATAGGCATGCCTGGGGCGCGGACGCCGTATCCGGTTTTGACGAACCTCATTGAACACCTAAAGATATTGCTGGGCCACCTGTCCCCATATGGCCTCACGAACAAAGGTGTATGCCTTCTTCCGCATGGCATGCCGCAGGGTATCATTGTCAAATAGCACATTAATCTGCTCTGCAAGGGCATTGGGATTGCTAAAGGGAACAATTTTTCCCCGGCCCTCGGCCAGCATTTCTATGGCATACCAGTATGGTGTTGAAATAATAGCCTTGCCGGTTCCCATGGCGTAGGCAAGGGTTCCCGAGGTAATCTGGGCCTCTTCAAGATAGGGGGTGATGTATATATCTGCGATACCTAAAAAGTCACACAACTCACGCAGTTCAACAAAACTATTCTGAAATATTACATGTTCACCCAGATTCAGGTTGTGAACGATTTGCTGGAGCATGATCCGGTATGCTTCGCCTTTGGCTTTCAACACATGGGGATGGGTGGTGCCAAGAACAATATATACCACTTCCGGATACCTTTCGATAACCGCAGGCAGGGACTTCAGAACCGTTTCAATACCTTTGTTCGGGGACAACAGGCCAAAGGTGAGCAATACCTTTTTGCCTTCCACGTCGAATTTATCCTTATGAAAACTTGAATCGATAAAGGGCATGTCCGGAATACCGTGATGGATAAAGGCTATTTTTTCCCGGGGTATGCCATAAATTTCATGGAGAAACCCCTCTGCCTTGCGGCTCATGACCACCAGTTTATCCGACAATTCTCCCAATTTAATCATCACGGTACGATATTTGTCAGAGGGATCTTTTAACACGGTATGCAGGGTGGTCACCAAAGGCATGTGAAGGTTGGATATCAGTTTGAGCAAATGGCTGCCTGCTGATCCGCCGAAGATACCGAACTCATGCTGGAGGCAGACAATATCGGTCTGACCGATATTTAAAAACTGGGCAGCAATGCCATAATCAGCCAGTTTGTTCTGATTGATTTCAAACCGCACTTTTTCAGGATATGCATACCCCTGGACTCTGTCATTCATTGCAACCGCCCAGCAATGGATATGGGGCGCCCGGGCGCAAAGGCCTTCAACCAAATCCCTGGTAAAGGTTGCAATACCGCATTGCCTGGGCAGGTAATTGCCGATGACGGCAATGGAATTAATCCCCTCAACCGGTTGTGCCTTTAATATCATTTTTCACCTCCTGTTTTTTTAGGATCAATCTTCATTGCACCATGTCTTCTGGGTCCAAACCATGCTGTATCCCCCGTCATTATCTTTGCGCCACCAGAACCAGGCGCAAGCGCATCAGATGATCTGTCCATATGAACGTCTTAAACAAAACCGAACACGCCGAACATGCTACCTATCCATAATACGGCAGCGACTACCAAAAAGATGTTAAGCATCTGTTTGACCTTCTTGTCCTTGGTGATATAAGCGTTCACGAACCACATCAGTGCCCCGATAATTACTAAGGTTATGACTAACTGCACAAGATCCATGATCTGTTCTCCCTTTGTTAAGTTCATATGTTCGGCGACACATCGGCATCTATATGACGCATATTATTTCAACATATGTGCCACAGAGACTTTTAATTGCAAAACGAGCCTATCTGCTTGATTTATTAATACAATTTATCTTCAAATATTCATTACTGCATCAGGGGTGGCCGATAAAAAAGGTCTCATCTGTCCAAAGGGTCATATTTGATCCTTTTTATGGCTGATCGCAGGATTGTCCGGGGCAGAACCCGCCATTCCCGTCATGAATCGCGCAAGGCCGTAACTTATCAAGCTTGCAATACGCTGATGTACGGGCCGGTTTTTAACGCTGCGCAGGTTTACCTGGCGGGCACCGGCACTAATCTCAGTCTTAAGGCTATGCTTTAATGTTCCGGCAAAGGTTTCATCATCAACAACGATGTTTGCCTCAAGTGACAGCAGCAGGCTGAAAGGGTCAAGATTCGAGGATCCAACCGTAGCCCAATGGGTATCGATTACGGCAACTTTGGCATGCATGAGGCTTTTATGGTATTCGTAAATTTTGATTCCTTGATCCAGAAAACTGCCATATAAGGCTGTAGAGGCATAGTGGAATAATCGATGGTCCATTCTTCCCTGCAAAAGTAAGATCACACGCACGCCGCGGGCCGCAGCATCCAAAAGAGCACGGCGAAACTTTATTCCGGGCAGAAAATAGGCATTTGCAAGAATAATTTCAGAATGCGCGCGTTTTATGGCCCGAAGATAAGCATATTCGATATCACGGCGATGCCGGATGTTATTGCGTACCAGAAAAGCGGCGCGCATGCCACCCCTGGATTCTGTGAACGGCGGTTGTCTGTGGGTATCCCGGTACCCATGGGGATACAGGCGAAGCCTGGCCACCCGCCGCCACATCCTTCGGGCAGCAATATGAATGGCACCCACCAGCGGCCCTTCCATACGGACGGCGTAGTCATACCGAGGGGCTGTTTGATCCGGGGGATCATTATCATCGATAATATTAATGCCTCCGACAAAGGCGACCTTCCGGTCGACAACCACCACTTTCTGGTGCAGACGGCGCAGGCGCATCCTTCGAAACGTCCAGGGAGATATGTTTGGCCGGAACTTCATCACCATGACGCCGGCGGCATTCAGATCGGCAACCATGGTTTTGGGTAAAAGATGCGAACCGAATCCATCCATGAGCACATGGGTTTTTACACCCCGCAAAGCCGATCTCTTCAGTGCTTCTGCAATGCATCGCCCGGTCGTATCATTTTTAAAAATATAAGTTATCAAATAAATATCGTACTCGGCCCTGTCCAAAGCTGCCTCAAGGGCCGGAAAATATGTATCTCCGTTTTGCAGAAGGGTAATATAATTATTTGGAATAAACCGGGTCACAGCAGTATTGTCCTCCTAAGGGGGGCTCAACTATAAAGTTGAGGGTTAGAATTTTTTTGTACCAAGCTATTAAAGAGGCGTTCTTTTCTAAACTTTAAGGAAAAATGTTAGCCGGTTGATGTAAAATCTTGTGTTCACTTCCTAACATGGCTTACTGTCAAAGGAGACAATTTCATGTTTTGCCGAACGAATTACTGCAATTATTTTCATTCCCATCTTCACACATTACCGGATTTTCCTTTTTGGCAATCAGACAAATAATGAACGACACCATACAGGGCTGCCCCTATGAGACCGGCCGTAGGGATTGTGATCACATGCAGTGGGATCTCTTTTATCAGACCGCTCATTCGACCCTTTTGATAATAAGCCTGCACGAACGCTTTTTCCTTTAAAAAAGGCAACACCTTTGCAGAAAGTCCTCCTCCCAGATAGACGCCGCTCTTGGCCAACACGCGCAACCCAAGATTTCCGGCTTCAGCTCCTAAAATTACTGAAAAAATCATGATTGTTTTAACACATATCAGGCATTCTCTCTCTGTGTTAAGGGCTGTCTCAATGATCAACGGGACCGGGTCTGTTCCCGCGGATTTGAATTCTTTCGTCAGCCAGGCCGGTTCTTTTTCATGGTTTTGGTCTTTCAAAAATCGATAAATATTATAAATGCCCTGTCCCGAACAGACTCTTTCGTAACTGACATGACCGTATTTTTTTTGTAAATACTCAAACAGATCGCACTCAATCTTACTATTGGGGGCAAAATCACCATGCCCACCCTCGGATGCAAAAGAAGCGTATGTCGCCCCGTCCCAGGTTAAAAAGGATTCACCAAGACCAGACCCCGGCGCAAGAATAGCCTTGTTTCCCTTACCCTTTTTTTTCCCGGCACTGAGTGTAAAAATGTCTTTGAATTTAAGCTCGGTCAATGCATAGGCGGTGGCCTCAAGATCATTGACGATCCTGACCGTCCTTAAATTCAACTCACTCTGTATTTTCTTTTCATCCAACACCCATGGAAGGTTGGTTATATGAGCCCTGCCGTTATCAACGGGACCGGGAACCCCCAAGACACAAAAACATAGATCCAGCTTCCGGCTGCCTAAAAATTGGGCAACCAGCGCTTCAATGCCTGAAAAATCAGCCGTTCGGAATTGAACCGGTGGTGAATAGGCAACCAAACGCCCGGGAAACGTGTAAAGGCATATATTTGTTTTGGTCGCGCCTATATCGGCGGCAAGAAAAACAGGATGATTCATCTTATCTCCCGGATGAATATAAGGGAGAAATTGGGTGCAGACCCACTATCAGTTCCCCATTATTAATTTCCTTTAAAATCAAAATCTTAAGCTGTTGCACGCATATGCTGAATCAATGTTTTGACTTTAATGGTTGCAATACCGGAATTTATATCCGACATGGCATATGGAATAACCAGTTCATTGTTGTGGATAATCGAACCGCAGGAATAGACAACATTTGGAACATACCCTTCCCGCTCTTTCTCTGTGGGAGCTAAAAGCGGTTGTTCAAGTCGGGCAATGACTTTGCACGGATTTTCAAGATCAAGGAGAACAGCCCCTATGCAGTACTGCCGCATGGGTCCCACGCCATGGGTAAGAACGATCCAGCCGTCACCCGTTTCTATGGGTGATCCGCAATTGCCGATCTGAATAAATTCCCAAGGATATTCAGGCATCTGGAGAACTCTAGACGTTCGCCAGAAGTGCAGATGTTTTGAAAACATAATATGGTTGTTTTCGCCATCCTGCCGTGACAGCATGGCAAATTGGCCGTTAATTTTTCTTGGGAATAAAGCCAAGCCTTTATTCTGTGCTGCCTTTCCGTTCAACATGGATATTTTAAAACTGATAAAATCTTTGGTTTCAATCAATTGGGGGAGAATGGTAAACCCATTATATGCGGTATAGGTCGCATAGTAGATTGATTCTCCATTTCCTTGAAAAAACTGAACAAATCTTGCATCTTCAATCCCGCGGCTCTCATTTTTAGAAACAGGAAAAATAACCCTCTCAGATATGCGATGATCTGAATGGAATGCGACCTCATAATTCGAATTGGAAAGCCAGTGGATGATCTCAAATGTCTTGTTCTGTTTATTCTTTGAAAATTGCGGATGTATACGCAGGGTGTTCATTTTCTTGATTAATTGTTCTTTGCTGAATACTTCAGGCAGCTCATTGAGAATATGGGTGCAGATATCATTATCCGCATTTATTTCCTTGAGCTTATGTTGAAAAATCCTGCGCTTGTAGGAAGGGTTTACCTTCAGAACCGGCGTTTCCACAAATTCACTGACCGGATCAAACCGGAACGTGTTATATCGGTTGAGCACACCACTTCTGAAAACAATGGAGGAAATATGACCTTCCCCGGTGGCCCGCAAGCTCATGACAAACCGCAGACTGCCTTTTTCAAGGTGACCTTGAATCGGATGAGGAACAATGGACGGATTGAATAGAGCTGCGGATTCAATGGCATACTCTTTTGTAAAGTAAGCGCCGATCAATGCTTTTTGAATATCACTTAGTACAAAACTTTTACCAATAAGTCCTTTTACCAAGTTAAAGTGTCGTTCAAAAACATAAGTCAGGTCTTCATGCCGCCCTGAAAAATCCTTCATTATCTGTTTTAATAATTTTTTGCTTTTCCCTATAGTCAGACCACAGATTCGTTCTATAATCAGGGATAGACGCTTAGGATCATCGGGAAAATGCGGCATTGTAATCACACGGGAGGTATCCCCGACAATTTTGTTGGGTTTTCTTTTTACTTTAAGTTTCCGATGTCGTTTCAGCAGCATACGTGTATTTCCTAATTTTAAGGTAAGGGAGATCCTCCCGGGCCAGTATCGGATCTTTAGGGTAACACCTTACAAGATCTTTCTTGTCCATTTCGGCCCTTTCATGGGTCAGTCAAATCCTTCCAAAATCATCGGCCAACCGTTCAATATCATCTTCGCCCAAATAATCACCGGTCTGAATCTCTATGAACACCAGATTTTTCTGGCCGCCACCAGGTGGCGTTATCATCCGCGCAATATCCATGCAATCTGTTGGGAATGGTATGATCGGCATGCTGCAACATGCCGGTGTTATCGGTCATGGACTTTAAGTGATCCAGCTTGATCTCAGGCAGATCGAACCGGGTGATGGTTTTGATATTTCCAACATAGGAATGCATGGGCTGTGGGTGCCGGATGCGATTTTGACGGACCTCCCTGAACACGTCAAGATATTTTTGCGAAACTTCTTTCCAAAGGGCTTCACGGGTGAAGGTATATGCTTTTTTACGCATGGCATGTCGCTGGGTATCGTTTTTCAACAGTTCATTAATCTGTTCAGCCATCGCATTGGGATGGTTGAATGGTACGAGTTTACCTCTGCCGTCTGCCAACATTTCGGTGGCATACCAATATGGGGTTGAAATAATGGCTTTGCCTGTTCCCATTGCATAGGCAAGGGTTCCTGAAGTAATCTGTGCTTCTTCAAGATAGGGTGTGATGTATATGTCTGCAATGTCGAGGAATTCACCCAGTTTCCCCAAGGTAACAAAATTATCCTGAAATATCACGTGATCACTGATATTCAGAGTGTGAACGATCTGTTGTAGCGTGATCCGGTATGCTTCCCCTTTGGTTTTCAATACATGGGGATGGGTTTTACCAAGAATAATGTACACCACGTCCGGAAATTTTTCGATGACAGCCGGAAGGGCCTGCAGTACAATTTCAATTCCCTTGCTCGGAGAGAGCAGACCAAAGGTGAGTAAGACCTTTTTGCCTTCCACCCCGAATTTATCTTTATGAAAACTTGAATCAATAAAGGGCATGTCCGGAATACCGTGATGTATAAAAGCGATTTTCCCCCGTGAGATACCGTAAATATCATGAAGAAAATGTTCTGCTTTTCTGCTCATGACCACCAGTTTATCGGATAATTTCCCCAGCTTGATCATGACGGTACGATATTCGGGAGAAGGATCTTTCAACACCGTATGCAGTGTCGTTACCACCGGCATTTGCAGATCTGACAGCAACTTGACCAGATGGTTGCCGGCGGGTCCGCCGAAAATACCAAATTCATGCTGGAGGCAGACCATATCGGTGTGGCTGATATTCAAAAACTGGGCGGCAATGTCATAATCAGCCAATTTGTTCTGATGGATTTCAAAACGCACTTTTTCAGGATATGCATATCCTTGAGCTTTATCATTCATTGCAACCGCCCAGGTAGAGATGTCCGGTGCCCGGGCAGACAATCCTTCAACCAGATCTCTTGTAAAGGTTGCAATACCGCATTGCCGGGGCAGATAGTTGCCGATAACGGCAATGGATTTGATGCCTTCAAATAATTGTGTATTTGTTAGCATTTTTACCATCCTTTCTTGGGGATCAATCTTCATTGCACCATGTCATTTCATAGGTCCAAACCCCTCTGATATTGGCTTCTGTGCAATCGTTCCAATATGCAAATTCCATTCACCATGGTCAGACACTTGGGTGAATTTTGTGTCAAGGATTTATCCATATGGACGTCGGTTTTTTAGCAGACGTTTACATCATTCCGCCCATTCCACCACCACCTGGCATTCCACCCTCTGCTTTTTTATCCGGCTTGTCAGCAATCATGGCTTGTGTGGTCAGCATAATAGATGCGACACTGGCTGCATTCTGGAGGGCAAACCGAACCACTTTTTTCGGATCCATAACACCGGCTTCAATCAGATCTTCATAAACATTGGTTCTTGCATTGTAGCCAAAGGCGCCTTGCCCCTCTTTGACTTTATTGATAACAACGGCACCCTCAACCCCTGCATTGTCGGCAATTTTGCGAAGCGGTTCTTCAATGGCCCTTGCAATAACGGCAATACCCAGTTTTTCCTCGCCTTCAAGGGTAAGCTTTTTAAGGGCAGGAATGCATCTGACAAGGGCCACACCGCCGCCCGGGACGATGCCTTCTTCAACCGCAGCACGGGTTGCGTTAAGAGCATCTTCCACCCGGGCTTTCTTTTCTTTCATTTCAGTTTCAGTGGCCGCACCGACATTAATGACAGCAACGCCGCCAACGAGCTTGGCAAGACGCTCCTGAAGTTTTTCTTTGTCATAGTCAGACGTGGTTTCTTCAACCTGTACACGAAGCATTTTAACGCGGCCTTCAAGGTCCTTTTGGGTACCAGCACCATCAACAATCGTGGTGGTGTCTTTATCAATGGTAATGGTTTTTGCCTGACCCAGATCCTGGATGGTTACATTTTCAAGTTTGATTCCGATATCTTCGGAAACAACCTGTCCACCGGTTAAAACGGCCAGATCTTCCAGCATCTCTTTTCTTCTGTCACCAAACCCTGGCGCCTTGACGGCCGCAACATTTAAAGAGCCGCGAAGTTTGTTAACAACCAGGGTGGCAAGGGCTTCACCTTCAACATCTTCGGCAACAATTAAAAGGGGTTTTCCTGTTTTGGAGATTTCTTCAAGAACCGGAAGAAGGTCTTTCATGGAGGAGACCTTTTTTTCGCAAATCAACACATAAGGATTTTCAAACGATACATTCATTTTTTCAGTATCGGTTACAAAATAGGGAGAAAGGTATCCGCGATCAAACTGCATGCCTTCCACAACCTCAAGGGTCGTGTCTATTGATTTGGCCTCTTCCACAGTGATAACGCCTTCCTTTCCGACTTTATCCATGGCATCGGCAATAATATTGCCGATGGTCTCATCGTTGTTAGCCGAGATGGTGCCGACCTGGGCGATGTCATTTTGATTTTTAGTGGGTGTTGCCATTGCTTCAAGGGTTTCAACGACCCGGGCAACGGCTTTATCAATGCCTCTTTTAATCCACATGGGGTTATGGCCTGCAACCACCAGTTTCTGACCGTTTTCATAGATAGCTCGAGCCAAAACGGTAGCCGTGGTTGTACCGTCTCCGGCCATATCAGAGGTCTTGCTGGCCACCTCTTTTACCATCTGAGCACCCATATTTTCAAACTTGTCTTCAATCTCAATTTCTTTGGCAACGGTTACACCGTCTTTGGTCACATCGGGTGATCCCCAGGATTTTTCAATCACCACGTTGCGGCCTTTAGGGCCCAGGGTCACCACGACAGCATCTGCCAGTGTCTGCAAACCTTTGAGCATAACTTCACGGGCTTTTGCATCATATTTTATTTCTTTGGCCATCCTAACTAATCTCCATTCTTTTCACGGGTTGTTGGTTATTCAATTATGCCCAAGACATCATCCTGACGCAGGATAAGATAATCTGTGCCCCCAATTTTTACATCGATTCCGCCATATTTACTGAAAAGGATACGGTCATCCGCTTTAACATCCATTGCAATCCGTTTTCCTTTCTCACCCAATCGACCCTTTCCTACGGCCACAACCGTTCCTTCTACTGGTTTTTCTTTTGCTGTGTCCGGAATAATAATACCGCCTTTGGTTTCCGTATCCTCTTGCCCACGCTGAACAAGGATTCTGTCACTTAATGGTCTTAAACTCATGATCAATTTCTCCATTATTCAAGTCTTTCATTGTGGTCAAAATTATTTTTTTTTGAAATTTACTTGAAATTTTTGTTCAAAGGCAGAGGCGATGACTTGAGCAATCTGGTGTACTGATTTGATGTGATCCATATTAATCATCAGATCAAATTCATCCGAAGAAGTTTTTTCCCTGAGATAAACCGCTTTAAAGAATTCATGATGTTCCTCATCAATAATATTTAATCGTCTCTCTGCTTCGCCTTTATCGATACCCAGCATATCTGCCAGTTTCTCAATCCGATGCTTCCTGCTGCAGACCAACTGTACTGACAAAATTATATGGCGGGGCAGAATCAAGTGGGTTCCCCGGCCCACAAATATAGTCGGCTCAGTATGTGACAATGCTGTAACCGTTTTTGCAAGCTGCTTGACATAATCATTTTTAAGGAATTTCTTTTCAATGGAGAGTGCCACAAGCAGTTCATTCATTTCTCCCGGAAACCGTTCGTCAAAAAACTTAATGATCTTTTCGGTTAAGGAAGAATCCTTTGCCATATGTTCTATAAGTTCTTTATCAATCACAGGATATCCGGTCCTTTTAGACAGGATATCTGCCACTTCTAATGCTCCGGCCCCGATACCTCGCGACAAACAAATGCAGTGTTTGGGTGAAAAATCTTTAAGCTTTTTCCTTTCTGCTTGTTCTCTTTCCCATTTCCGGACTTGTGTTCCAGCCCAATCTGAGGCACTCATCATTTTTCTACCATAATATCCAGGCGGATACGGTTTTTCGTTAGAAGACTTTTTCATATCTTTTATCTCCTTTAGTGATTGATTTTATGTGTCTTTCTTTAAATGCATAATTCAATTTATATGCCAGGGAAATATGCCGCTGAATACGGCCCATAACCTGCTGATTAATTAAAACAATTGCAGTACAAAGATAAAGATAAGAAGCCTTTGACAGCCAGATAATTAGATCATATATATCCAAAGGGTCATATTTGACCGAATTTAAGTTTGGCTGTCCCAAAAGCCAACCACTTAAAATTTCAGTCCAGATGTCATTGGACTGGCGCGGTTTAACCTACTGCAACCATTACCTGGGCTGGGCGCAACAGTTTGTCGTGATGTAGCCTTGCTGGCAGTTTGAATTCAACGCTGATACAGTCCAACAGGGACTGTATCAGCGTTCCTGCTGGATTTTTTATTTAATGGGTATTTGCCTGGGTTCTGCTTCAGGAACCTTGAGCAATGCCAAGGTCAGAACACCATCCTTTAAAACCGCGTCTATATTACTGGTGTCCACGGCATGGGAGACGGTAAACTTTCTGGCGTAATTACCGATGTTGTACTCCGTGTAGACAGGATTAAGTTTTTCATAGGGCAAATAATCAATCCTCCCCTCGACCTCAAGTATATTTTTCTCCAATTTTATACTTACATTCTCTTTTTTTACACCGGGCAGATCCATCGTTATTATAGCAATGCCGATAATTATTTATACATCCTGATAATTTCATCAATCGTTTCGTTTTCATTGTATTCACGGATGGTTTTTAGGGCCGCAAAATCGTGTTCAATCGGATTGAGATCCGGTGAATACGGGGGCAAAAACAAAAGAGCAGCACCAGTTCTTTCTATCAAATATTTGGTTTCTTCGCCCTTGTGGAAGGATGCGTTATCCATCACAACGACATGATTATCGTTCAGATGTGGACTCAACTGGTGTTCGATCCAAGCATTAAAGATATCCGCATTGCATGTTCCCTGAAACAAAAATGGTTCTTCAAAACTATATTCGATGCGGGCAGCAATCAAAGACGTTCGAGGGTGCTTTGTTCCTGCAATCAAACCATGAACAGGGAATGTTCAGAATTCTGTGTCACGGTTTCGGTTCCCGGATCTGCCTCAGCGCCAGCGGAAGTAAAAGTCAGGTCCGAGAATGGGCCTTCAATCAGCCACGTCGGAGGAGTTGACTTTTGCTGGAGTGGAGTTCCTGGAACCATCTTTTCCATCTGTAAATAAATCCCTATCAAATTCCCAGCTCTTTATCCAGCCGGCCTTCAAAGAAAATTGCCAACTGGGAAATTGTCAGTGACCAATTTTGAATCGGCATTGTCCATTTTTTACTGGCGTTCTGGATCCCCATGTAAAGCAGCTTTAACAGGCTGTCCTGGTTCGGGAATGATCCCTTTGTTTTGGTCAGTTTTCGAAACTGTCGATGCACAGCCTCAATGGTATTTGTGGTGTATATTATCCGTCGAATCTCTTCTGGATATTTAAAGAAATGACTGAGGCGTTCCCAGTTGTTCCGCCAGGATTTTATCACAATCGGGTATTTGTCATTCCATTTATTTTCCAAGATATCCAGTTCTTCTTCGGCCAGATCCTTATTGACCGCTTTATAAACACGTTTTAGATCTGCCATAAATTCCTTTTTATTTTTGGAACCAACGTATTTCAATGAATTTCGGATCTGGTGGACTACGCAGAGTTGAACTTCTGTGTCCGGGAATATGGTCTCAATGGCCTCGGGAAAACCTTTTAGACCATCAACACAGGCAATCAGGATATCTTTTACCCCTCGGTTTGAAAGGTCTGTTAACACCTGCAGCCAGAAGTTCGCACCCTCATTCTCGGATATGTACAGCCCAAGAACCTCTTTGCGGCCCTCGATATTCACCCCAAGAATTGTGTAAACGGCTTTGCTGCTGACCTTTCCGTTTTCTCGTACTTTATAATGTATGGCATCAAGCCATACGATTGGGTACACATTTTCCAACGGCCTGGCCTGCCATTCTTTGACGGTATGGATGATTTTATCGGTAATGGTGCTCAGAGTGGCATTTGAAATCTCAAGTCCATAGATTTCCTGTAAATGGGAAGCCATATCATTATAACTCATGCCCAGGCCGTAAAGGGCTATTATCTTTCTTTCAATTTCATCGCTGAGCGTTGTCTGATGTTTTTTGACGATCTGTGGAGAGAAGGTTCCGGCCCTGTCACGCGGGGTTTCCAGCTCAAATTTACCATCCAGGGATTTAATGGTCTTTTTGCTTTTTCCATTACGGCGGTTGGCAGAAACTTCCTGCCCGAGATGGGACTCCAACTCTCCTTCAAGAACAGCTTCAGCAAGATTTTTGATTAATGATGTAAGGACGCCGCCCTTACCTGTGAAGGGTTTACCTTCCTGGATGCCTTTAAGGGCTTTTTGAAAATCAAATTCGGTGTTTTCTTCGGTCATGTCAGTTCTCCTTATTTAGCTGAGTATATCAGCTTTCATTCAACTGACACAGAATTTTGAACGCCCTCCATGAACACGCTGCCCTTTGAGAGCATATCCATAGCGACGGGTTGTATAAGGCGAAAAGCCGCTTTCATCAACATAAACAAACGTTTTGCAACGACGTACATAACGTTCACGAAGACGAAGATATGCCTTTCTTTTGCTGTCGCTTCGCTCCCTGTATCCCGTCATCTTTTTTTTCGAGTGATTCCGAGTTGTTTCATATTATACCAGATACAGGCACGGGATACTCCGAAATGCTGCGCCCTTTCCGATTGTGTCATGTCATCATTTGTCTCCACATGGAGGCGCAAAGCTTCCAGATCCAAACTTCGTGGTCCTTTTGGACCGGGTTTCTTGTATGACAAACCATCTTCGGCAGACGTCCAGTTGTGAACACTTCCACGGGATACATTAAACTGACTGGCAGCTTCCGTCTTGCTTCCTCCATTTTCTACAAAATCTATAACGCGTTTGCGTAAATCTGATGAATATCTCATGGGGAAAATATAAGTTGTATAAATCCTTGTTCAAGTAATTGTTTGCTCTGCTATAACAGACTTTCAATATTTTCAACGATATCAGTCTGGGGAATAAAAAAACGTCCGGCATCTGTTCGTTCCTCTTTATGCTCCTGTTTTTGAAGAGCTTTAGCCTCGCTTTTGGTGACGATCTTTTTTTTTTCAGCCATGGTATCCTCCTTGTATTTCCAAACTAACTGATAACAATTTTTTTGGGTTTATCTGACTCTGCCCTTGGCAGGAACACCTGTAATAATCCATTCTGGAATTCTGCCCGGATTTTAACACTTTCTATGCGGAAAGGCAGTTTCAATGAACGGTCAAAATGCAATCCTTTGCGTTCCAGGCGGTGGCAGCTACAATCCTGTGCATACTCAATTTTGCGAGCACCGGACAATCGCAGCACATCTTCCCTGACTTCCAGTGTCAATTCCTCTTTTTTTATTCCAGGCAATTCTGCTGCCAGCACCAGGTCTCCGTCTGTCTCAAACAAGTTAATAAACGGATAAACCCCTCGACCGGTAACACCGGTCTGAAAATAATTGGTGTCCCTTGCCTGGGCCACGGCCTTCTGGATAGCTAAATCCAGATTACTTGATTTTTTTTCAAACATAATACCTCCTCATTTAGATTGCGTTTTAAGACATCATTTTCCTGAGATCCTCCCCCAGGAAGGTTTCCTGAACCGAGAGAAGTGCTGCCAATTCATCAAGAGTACTTCTTTTCTCGGACAGAATTTTTTGCACACGCTCATGGGCCTGTTTTATCATCCGTGAAATTTCCTCATCAATCTGGGCTGCTTTGGCTTCGCTGTAATTTTTGGCCGACGGATAGCCTTCAGGCATGAACATGGATTGGCGGGGGCGATCATAATTTACCAGACCCAATCGGTCACTCATTCCGTATTCGGTTATCATGGACCGAACAATGTCAGTTGCCCGTTGAAGATCGTTCTGGGCACCGGTTGAAATTTCATTGAACACCAGCTCCTCCGCCACCCGGCCACCCAGCAGAACGGCCAGGCGGTCTGTCAATTCTGAGCGCGTCATAAGATACCGGTCTTCGGTAGGCTGTTGCTGGGTGTATCCAAGGGCGGCGATACCCCGGGGAATAACAGAGATCTTATGCACGGGATCCGCAAACTCGACAGATTCAGCCACGATGGCATGTCCTGACTCGTGAAAAGCCACAATTTCCTTTTCTTTAACATTCATTACCCGGTTCTTTTTCTGGAGCCCCCTCACAACTCTGTCAATGGCCTCATCAAAGTCCGCCGCTTCAACCACCTCCTTGTCATTTCGGGCAGCCAGCAGTGCTGCTTCATTGATGATATTGGCAAGATCCGCACCCACAAATCCCGGGGTCCGGCCGGCAATTTTCCCCAAATCAATTTCAGGACTTAAAAGGACATTTTGGGAGTGAATTTTCAAAATGGCCTCCCGTCCGTTGATATCCGGCCGGTCCACCAGTACTTGCCGATCCAGCCGGCCCGGGCGTAGCAGCGCAGGGTCCAGGATTTCGGGTCGGTTGGTGGCCGCCATAATGATAACCCCTTTGTTGGTATCAAACCCGTCCATCTCAACCAGCAGCTGGTTCAGTGTCTGCTCCCGTTCATCATGTCCGCCCATGACATTCATTCCACGGGCTTTGCCCAGGGCATCCAGTTCATCAATAAATATGATACAAGGTGCCTGGGCTGCGGCTTGTGAAAAAAGATCGCGAACACGGGATGCGCCCACACCCACAAACATCTCAACGAACTCTGACCCGCTGATGCTGAAAAAAGGCACCTTCGCCTCCCCTGCGACAGCTCTGGCCAGAAGGGTTTTCCCGGTTCCGGGAGGCCCCACTAAAAGGACTCCTTTGGGGATTCTGCCACCCAATTTCTGAAACTTTTCAGGGGTGCTTAAGAAACTTACCACTTCCTGCAATTCTTCTTCGGCCTCATCGATTCCGGCCACATCATCAAAAGAAACTTTAGTGTCGCTCTCTGCAAAAATCTTGGCCTTGCTCTTTCCAAAAGACATCACCCCGCCGGCACCGGTCTTCATGCTTTTAGTGGCAAACCGCCAGACCAGATAAATGAAGACCATTGGCAGAACCCAGGACAAAAGGATAATAAAAAATTTATTTTCCCTGCGGCCTGAATAGCTGATATTGAGTTCGTCCAATTGGTTTACAAGATTTGGATCATTGACCCGGACCGCCACAAATTCATAGCTCGGAGTTCCCTTAATGGACCCTGATATCGCCTCAGGGCCAATGGAGATATCACTTAAGTTGCCGTCGACCATGGCATGCTTGAATTCACTGTATGGAATGGGTTTCATCTTCGGGGCAAACATCAGTTGTCCAAAATAGCTCACAATAAGAAACCCGATGATCAGCGGCCAGGCATTGAATTTCGGGGAGGGTGCCGCGGCATCCTTTTTCTCAGAACGACCGGACATGTTAAACAGATCTAATAATTTGTCTACAATGCTTTTCATGGGTGTTTTTCCGATTTATTAAACATGGGCACCGTCATTTTTTAAGATGTCATGACAACACAGTTCCTGCCGCCTGCCTTGGCCTTGTATAACCGTTCATCTGCTTTTGAAATCAGAGAAAACAATGTCTTGTCCGGATTACTTCGGATGGTGCCTTGTTCAACGCCGATACTAACGGTCACCCCGATGCCGTCGACACGGGTTTTTTCAACGCCTTTCCGTATTTTCTCAGCCACAAGAGGCAAGGCTTTTGGAAGGATATCCGGGAACAATATAACAAATTCTTCACCGCCATATCTGCAGATGACATCTGATTTTCTGACATGGGCGCTGAATGATTGCGCCACTGCCCTTAGGACTTTATCTCCTGTGGGATGGCCATACCGGTCATTAATTTTTTTAAAATGATCAATATCAATCATTAATATAGCGATATTTTCTTTTTTCCTGTGAGCCAGGTAGGATAACTCAAGGGCAAGGATAAAAAACCCGTGACGATTCAGCTGCTTTGTCAATCCGTCAATCATTGAAATTTCAATCAAATCCTGGTTTCTCTTCCAAAGGCTCTGCAAGGTCTCACCCAGCAATTCCAATTCGGGTGTTATGTCACCGTATCGGATGAACATGTTTATAAATCGATTCATATGCCGGTCATAGGTATCAGAGGGGTTGATATTATCGGACAGAGGTTTTAATGCCCGAAAAAGCAGTTCAAAAGCCGGATTCAACATATGGTACTCCAGCCGGTATACCAAAATCAGTGCATTTTCCATTGTCTGTTCTTGGGACCAGCGATCCTGGAGCAGATCAATTTTACCCAATAACGCCTCTAGGTCTTTTTTTATGACAAAGGGATTTTCAAAAAGTGAGGGGAAACGGTATTCTTGTGCTTTTTCTTTTGCGATGATCCATACGTCGGATTGAATTTTTGCCTCTTTTGCCATATGAATCCAGATGGCGGCAAGCGATTTGACGGGTTCAGCCTCGGACAATTTCATATAAATGTCAATGGCCTTTGTATTTATGCGGATACATAGATAAATAATTTCCCAGATATGCTTGTCTTTCATGGCCGTTTCCTCCGGTACAGCAATTGTGAGGTATTGGCTTACTGCCCTTTATTTGGGTATTGAATTATTCGACAGCGCTTTTACCCCCAATGTTTCAATCAATCGATTGATGTCCGTGGTTTTCAAGTTCATCCCCCCCTCGGACACCGGCAGCAGGATAATCCGTTTTCCTTCAAGCGCTTCGGCAGTTTTCAATTTTACGATAATCTCACCGCCTGGACCTGCCAGGGCATTGTTCATCTCCCGGATACCTTTGGCCTGGGCAATCCCTTCTGCTTCAATGGCTTGTGCAAGAAGCTGCTGCTGCTCCAAGTAAACATCCGCCTCGATCTTGTCCTTAAGGTATTGGCCGTCGGCATCCGCCACCATTTTATTGACTTCACCCCGGGCTTCTTCCAGTTTGCGCTTGTATTCCTCAAGAGCGGCATGCTGGGCAGATTTGTTTTTCTCCACCTGCTGGTCCGCCACTTTTTTATCCTCAATTGCCTTTGTGTATTCCGCGTTAAACCGGTAGTCATTGGTGAGCACTTTTTCCACAACAATTCCCATGGGGCCAAGAATGGCATCCAATGCTTCCTTGGCCTTGTTAGACTGGGTTTCCCTGGCTTCTGCAACATAAAAGGCCTCAGTTTTAAGCTCGCCGAAAATATCCCTTGGTTTGCTTCGGGCAACGGTCCTGACAATGGTATCCCTCAGCGTGGCATCGTCCCTGGCCACATACTGCAAAATATAAGGGGCTTTTGCGGCATCAATACGGTAGGCAATGATGACATCAAGGCTGATATCATTACCGTCGATGGTCTTAAACAGCAGATCATCCTGACTTCTGCGATCTCCCCGGGTTTTGGAAAAGGTCATTTCAAGATTCTGCAGCTTGGTGTCAAAGACATGCCAGTCATTGATAAAGGGCAGGAAAAAATAGGTGGCGCCTTGGGCATAGACCCGGTCCTCCACCCCCTTTGAAGCAAACAAAGCAACTTTTATAGTCCTCACTCCAACCTCGGTTTCTCCTGTGGTATGGGGCACACATCCGGTTAATGCAGATAAAAAGCTCAGCAAAGTGAACAGAATTAATAAATTCTTCATTTTTTACCTCCGTGGCGAACGTCAAATAATTGAAGTGTATTGTCCAAATCCAAGGGGTTAACCCCGTGGGCCCCGTCACTGGGCAGGATAATCAGATCAAGCCCCTTATAAACTTGGGCCATTTTCAATCCCACCATGCGATCGGAACCGATTCCTTTCAGGGCATCATTTTTAAGGCGTACCCGTTCGGCTTCTGCCAGTTTTACCCAGTAGTGTCCGGTTAGGTTGTTGCATATAAAAAGCATCTAAAATCATTGAAAAAACAGTCTGTTTTGTGTTGACAAATGTGCGTAAAAATTTTTGTGCGCCTTGAAAATTTAACTCAAGGAGCTCAAATGACGCACATCTCAGTCCCTAAAAAACAACTACGGTCCCTGAACTTTGACAATTTCAGGTGCCCTCTGATAAAGTCACTTTCAAAAGCACCGGAATTACAATCTCGAGGAGACCGCCCTTTAAAAATGACATTCGAAGACCAGATAAATGCTTTGGTTTATTTCCATCTTCAGGAGCACAAGTCTGCCCGACATTTAATTCAGGATCTCAAGGAGAATGTTTTTGCTAAAGAAAATATTGCGCCAGACGGTGGTATCAGCCGTAGTAGTTTCTGTGAAGCCATCAATCACAGGGGACTCGAACAACTGCAATTTATCTTTGAGGATCTTTATAAACAGGCTCTTGAGTGTCATCCGGGTGAACACGCCGAGTTAGGAGAGTTGGTTTCCATTGACGGTAGTCTCATAAATGCAGTCCTTTCAATGCACTGGGCGAACTACAGAAAAGGAAGTAAAAAAGCCAAAGTACATTGCGGATTTGACATTAATCACGGAATCCCAAACAAAATCTTTTTGACTGAAGGCAACGGCGCTGAACGCACTTTTGTTCCCAAAATACTTTCCAAGGGGCAAACAGGTGTTATGGATCGTGGATATCAATCCCATAAAGAATTTGACCTGCTTCAGGAGCAAGGCAAACATTTTGTCTGCCGTATAAAAACCAGGACAACAAGAACAATTATTGATAACCACGAGACCTCTTCCGACAGCTACATTTTTTATGATGCACTGGTTAAACTTGGTACTCCGAATCAAAACCAGACGAAAAGGCCTGTTCGGGTTGTTGGCTATAAAATTGCTGGCGTCAAATACTATGTGGCAACTGACAGGCATGATTTAACAGCGGAACAAATAGCAACAATTTATAAACTCCGGTGGACCATTGAGGATTTTTTCAAATGGTGGAAAGAACATCTGAAGGTATATCATCTCATTGCCCGCAGTGAATACGGCCTTATGGTTCAGATTCTTGGCGGCCTTATCACTTACCTGTTACTGGCAATCCATTGCCAAAAACAGTTTAATGAAAAGGTCACGATCAAAAGAGTTCGGCAGCTGCGAACCGCCATTCTAAATGACCTGTTTGGCTGCGAGGAGCAGGGCTCTCATAGTTCAAACAGGGACAATATTGTCAAAGATCAAAAAATTATTGAGCAAGCAAAAACCTAACCGGACATCACTGAGTTTTACCAGAAGATATGCATTGGCCTTTATCCTACGGACGTATAAATCTTTTTCTGCAATCTTCCGGGTGACATAAGCCTTTCCGGTTTCCATTTCCACTGCAGCGATGACCATGCCTTCCTGGACGATTTTTTTGAGCTGTGCTTCTTCCTTTGCCGCCCGGGCGGCAGCCCGGTTGGTAAAGACCATCTGGTCCTGGAGTTTTTTTGCTTCAATATTTTTTTGGATTTCCGGGCTGTATTTAAAATACCGGACCAGCACCTGGTCAACCTCAATCCCCTTGGTATTGAGTTCCCTGTTGAGTTGGTCTTTGGCCGCTTCGGCTTTTTTTACCCGCATGGGACTGTTGTAAAATTCTTCGGTGGTCAGCTTTCCCAAGGTATCCTTTAAGGCAGGCTCGGCTTTGGGAATAATACCGTTGTCCTCATAAAGCTTTCTCGGACCAATGGTGGTAAACACAAGATAGGGGTCTTTAATGTGGTAAAGCATGGACACATCCACGTCTACAAAAAAACCATCCGATGTCTGAATGTGTGCCGCCCGGTCTTTTCTGGCCCCATCAGCAGCTGTTTTTGGAAAATTAGTCAATTCCAGTACCTGTATGCCTTTGGGTAGGCGGTAGATCTGCTGTAGCCCAAATGGCATTACAAAGGTAAGGCCTGCATGATAAATTTGTTTTTGAACCCCACGGGTAAGCCCGATCCTGACCACTTTGATGCCGTATTCGTAAGGCTCTACATATACAAACAAAAACGCATAGCAAATATATGCAAAAGCGGTTAATGCCAAAAGAATTTTCACTCCCATCCCCATTTTCAACCCCGCAGGTGAACGCCGGATGCGGTCTCCCAGTTTTATCACATTCGCAGTTAATTCATCCATCCGATCTGAGGCCATAATTTCACGACTCCTTTATAGGTGCCGTCCGTACAGACGGCGATGAGGGGGTTAATAGATATACCGTTCACAGATCCGCCTGTAATGATACCCGTATATGGACAGCGTGACTGCCACAGATATCAGCCGGGGCCTGCGAAAAAGAGTCCATAGAATCAGTTGCCAGTACCGAAACCGCTCTTTTCCGATGATCCCGAGCCTGATACCCGCCCTGAAAAAAGACAGGAACCGCTGGACGTCAAGGGGCTGGAGAACCTTTGGCGTTTTGAGCTCCCGCAAAAGCGTCCTGACCCTCTGGTAATAGTTTGGAGGTGAATAAATCTGCTTCATGATGAGCTGATACCCCTTAACAAGCGCATCCATTCCCATCTGCGGAAGGATATTGGTTGTGCCGTTCACATTATCACCGGTGAACGGCTTCACCACCCGGCTCTGGCGTTCAAGCCTGTCAAAAAGCCGGGTTCCTGGAGGGGCCTGAAGCGTTCCCACAATGGCCATGATAATGCCGCTTTTCTGGATGAAATCGATCTGCTGTTGAAAAATGGAAGACCTGTCACTATCAAAGCCCACAATAAAACCACCCATGACCTGCAGACCTGAACGGTGTATCACAGCCACGCTTTCGAGAAGATCTCTGTTTTTATTCTGGATTTTATGGCATTCGCTTAATGCGGTTTCATCAGGGGATTCAATGCCGATAAACACCGAATCAAACCCGGCCTGTACCATCAGATCAAGAAGCTTAGGATCGTCGGCAAGATTGATGGACGATTCAGTGAAGAATACACATCCTTTTTTGCCGCGTCTCCATTGAATTAAGGCCGGAAGCAGCTTTTTTTTCAAAAAGCCCTTGTTGCCGATAAAATTATCATCCACAAAAAAAATACTGTTCCGCCAGCCCATGGCATAAATGCAGTCCAGTTCCGCAATGATCTGAACCGGTGTTTTCAACCTGGGTCTGTGCCCGAACAGGGCGGTGACATTGCAAAAATCACAGTTGAACGGGCATCCCCTGGAAAACTGGATGCTCAACGAGGCGTACCGTTTTATATTCAAAAGAGGCCACAATGGAATGGGGGTTTGGGCAGGTGCGCAAAATTTGGAGGCCCGGTAAATTCTTTTGGGGTGACCTTTTGCAAGATCCGACAGGAAACAGGGCAGTGTGAGTTCCGCTTCATCCAGCACCAGGTGATCCATGGCGGAAAAGGCATCCGGCTCAGATGTGAAAAGGGGACCGCCGGCCACAATGGTCGTTTCCAATGCACGGCAATGGGCCGTAATCCTTTCAACGGCTTTTCGCTGAACCGTCATCCCCCCCATAAAAACCATATCCGCCCACAAGATGGCCTCGTCTGTCAAGCGCTCCACATTCTCATCCACCAGTCGCTTGGGCCATTGTTCCGGCAGCAGGGCGGCCACAGTGATAAGCCCTAAGGGCGGGAAAGCCGCTTTTTTTCCGATAAAACTTACGGCATAATTAAACGACCAGAAGGTGTCCGGGAATTTTGGGTAAATCAGCAGGATATTCATTTTTTATCTCCGTTGCGCCTCTAATTTTTCATTTAATTATTGGACTGCCTGACCGAATGGATCATCTCCATCCCTCCGGTATGGGATATCGTATGAATTTGCATTTCAGGCGGCGCGCATAAAAGTGTTTTTGTTCCCAAAAGCACCCCGAATCGACGGGAATTAAAGTGACGATCCAGATCCTTTCGGGTCTCCCATTCTTCAAGCAGTGTGAAACGGTTCTTGTCATCGATGTCACAAAAGGCACAATAGCTTTTACAGCCGGGTTCCGCCCCCACAGGCGCTATCAGCGACAAAAGGGTTTGTAATACTTCAAGATGCTTTTCCGGAAGCACATTCATGGTTGTTCTGACAACAATCATTTGACCCACCTTTTAAAATTTTATTCTGCAATTACCATCAATTAAAACGGCTATCCTTTCTTGACCCACAGACCGGATTCACTGTGAAGATCTTTTATCTGCCTTTTTTAGCCAGTGCTTTTCTTTAGTTGCGGTCTTTGCCTGTTTTTGTTTTTCAAGCTTGCCTTTGTCTCGTTTTCCCTTGTCACCCATAGCGTCCTCCTTCATTTAGAAATGAAAATATGTCCCAGTGGTTGAGGGTATTATCATAGAGCTTTGTTGTTTTTTTCCTGATATCAAGGACATAGAGCAATCAATGTGCCAGTAGTATGGTAAGGAGAAAGCTTGTTCTATCGTATTGATTTTTATGGATGAAACAGGATCGAACGAGGTGAACAGGAGGATTTAAGAAAGGGTCTTATTTGTTCAATGGGTCATATGATACCGTTTAAAAAACGCAACCCAATAAAAAAGCGTTCTAATGACGCGAAAGGCGTTCCGGGATGACAATGTCAAGTTTGCGCATACGGGCGCGCAATGTGCTGCGATTGAGGCCAAGAATCTGTGCCGCGCTGTTTTTTCCGCTGACTTTCCAGCAGGTCTGCTCTAGCACACCAATAATATAGTCGCGTTCAACCGCTTCCAGGGTTTTTAAATCTTTGCTCAGATGCCGGTAGGATTTTTCAAGGTCATCAGCCAGATGGAGTTTTGAACTGGATGAATTGATCACTGCCCGTTCAAGGACATTCTCCAACTCCCGAATATTTCCCGGCCAGTGATAATTCAAAATAGCTGTCATTGCAGTTTTGGGAATCATCTTGATCTGCTTACCCAAACGCCGGGAAATTTTTTTAATATAAAAATCAACAAGAGGTGGTATATCTTCTCTTCTTTCACGCAGCGGCGGCATGGTAATAGGGAAGACATTGAGTCGGTACCAGAGATCTTTTCGGAAGCGTCCTTTTTCGACTTCTTGTTCAAGATTCCGGTTTGTAGCAGCAATAATCCGTACATCTACCTTAGTGGTGCGCGAATTTCCCAATCGTTCAAATTCCCCATCTTGAATAACCCTGAGCAGCTTTGGCTGCAATTCCAGGGGCAATTCTCCGATTTCATCCAAAAACAGGGTTGCGCCGTCGGCGATTTCAAAACGGCCTCGATGCTTGCGTTCGGCACCGGTAAACGCTCCCTTCTCATGGCCGAACAGTTCACTTTCTATAAGATTTGAGGGCAATGCCGCACAATTGACTTTAATCAGCGCACGTTTTTTCCGGCTGCTGAAGCTGTGAATCGCACGGGCCATAAGCTCCTTTCCGGTTCCTGTCTCCCCAAGCACCACAACCGTAGTATTACTGTCTGCAATCTGTTCAACCTTGTAAAGCACATATTTTAGCCCGTCACTTTGACCGATAATGTTCTCATGATTATGTTCCAGCTTTATTTCATCTTTCAGGTATGGCCGCTCTTCTTCAAGTTGCTTTTTCAGTACTTCTATCTCCTCAAGAGATTTTTCAGCAATTCGTTTTTTTTGCTCAGTCTTTTGTTTTTCCAGGACAAGTTGGGCGGTCCTCTCTTTCACCATCTTTTCAAGATGCCGCTTATGATATTCATTTTCCGTCACATCCTCAATGGCCAGTAAAATCAACTCTGTCTTTTTCGTATCCTTATAAATTCGTCTGGCATTCAAATGCATAATCTTAGTTCCAATGACATCAAAGGAATGTTCCACTTCAAAATCATTGAACAGGGTATTACCCGGGAGGATTTCTTCAAGTAATTCTCTAAGTTTGGGAATATTCCACTGCCGGTTTCCCAGATCATAGATCAATACCCCTTCAGTCTCTTCTGGTTTAACACAAAAGGTCATATAAAAAGAATGGTTGGCCTTGACAACTTTCAAATCAGAATCAAGGATCAAGAGCGGCTCGCGGATTGAGCTGAAAATATTCGTGAAAATGTCCAAAAAATTTTCTTGCATTCATGTATCCTAAAAGATTTTCAGATTTTTATTAATAGAAAATTATCTATATTTTGTCAAAGTATGAATTATATAAACAATTGAACGGTTTTCAAATTCGTGATCTATATTTTTCTCGTGAGGGTCAAAAAAGGACAACCCATATGGTATAATAGGCGCCTGGGGCAATTTAAAACGTCCAAGAGATAATATCAATCGTGTTTGTTTAACCCAAATGGATAAAATAGGGCACCATGAAAAACGATGGGTTTTTATTTACATAAAAAGAGATTGTGTCATGTCAGATATTGCGTTTTTTGGATATCGACCCATCTTTATTTTTAAACGGAAGATAATCTGGCTGCTCTTTTAAAGCCTGGTCAAAATCCATTCCTGTGGAACCAGAACTTGCCGCATTCCGGATTGCAAATATTTCATGATCACTGTATCCGGCATATTTCATGGTCTTATAGTATTGTTGCCTCGCATTGGCGTGGACCTGATCCAATGATTTGTCAAAGAACCGCCCGGTTGCCGGCGGGGCCTTATATTTTAAATATCCCTTGGCCGTTGGATTTGCATTAATGGCTGAGGTTGACGCAATTACTTTTTTATGAAGCTGCTTGATCTCCTCTTCAGCAAGCCCCTTGTTTATTCCTTTTTTCCAATTATGATAATCTGATACAAATCCTTTAACCTGTTTTTCAGCAGTGTCAAGTTCTGCTTTATACAATTTAACATCATCTACTTTTGGCAGGGCAACTTTAGTTTTCGGTTTTCCAACCACGATATTGGGTTTTACAACATCGGCTTTTTTGGCAGCGTTGGAAACCGAGTCAGACGCCTTTCCGATTTTTGAGCCGGGCAGGCCATCAGTTCCTTTGCCCATTTTACCCACAAGAAAGGGAAGACCTTTATTCATGACCAGAGAAAATCCCCCTGCTTTTGCTGCACCATACCATCCGTCCTGGCAATATCAACCGCATCTGAATACATGGATACCGATTGCTTGACCCCGTTGAGAAGATCTTTTTCAGCCCAGCCCGTGGCAAACTGATAGGTCAAAGCGACAGCCTGGGGATGCAGGCAAGCATACCCACATCAGCTCCCATTTTAATATTCTCCAGCGCACTGACCTGTGCATCTTTCCAGGCCAGATCTTCATCCATTTTAGCGATTTTTGCCTCCACTCGTCCATGCCACTTGTTTTTCAATGCGGCATTGAGTTTTAAAAATTTATTAATGTCATCAGGAGATTCATTCCTGATCTTTTGAAGGGTTCTTTTTGCCTGATCCCGGTCTGCTTTGGGCAAAAATTCAATGTATTTTTCTGCCAGCTCTTCTTGTGTTTCAAGGGTTTCAATTCGTCTGATATTTTTTCAATATTCTGCCTAAACTGGATGCGGGCCATGGTATCAAAGGGGGTTTCACTTCTATTGTATTTACCTGTCTTCAATTCTCTGATCTTATCTTGTTCTGAAATGACATTGGATTTTGCAGTGATAACAATGAACCGTAATGCTGCAATTTGTTTTTGTTCGTCTTCCGAGGGGGGCTTGCCTGTTTTTTTCCTGGCGCCACCGACGAACATATCTTTGGACACTGTCATAACTGCTCTCATAGTCATGGTCCCTTAAAAATTCATACAGCCGCATCGCTGTAATTCTTCTCTTTTTCGGCCTTTGCCAGTCTCGTTCTAATTCTTCATCCAAACTTTTAAGATAGGGACCCAACCGGGAATAGGTTGATTTTCCCTTGTATACTCATGTTTGGTTTTGCCGCTTCGGATAACTTTGCGGGCTGTGTTTCTGGATATGTTCAGGTCTCTGCTTATCTTTTTGATGCTCCGCTTCTCTACAAAATAATACCGCCGAATTTACGTTATCGTTTCCGCTATTAACATCTCCTGTCCTCCATGAAAAATTTTATGGAAGATGTATATCAGGGGGGGGCAATTTTCGACGCTAATTTCCTTATAAAGGGGTCATCATTGCACGCTGATTAACAAGTTAATGTTTCTAAAGAAAAATAGCCAATTGATCTATAACCAATCACTTAACCCATGTGCACATCGTGCTAATGACGACGCCTAACCTTTTATTCTCTATTGCAGAGGTATTCCCAGTTTTCTAAATTTTTGTATTTTTAACTGGTCAATAGGACAAGGATACCAGGGTCATCGCATGTAACTTTTATTAAGATTCGTCCTTACCCGGCTGGAATAGGTGAGGGGGATTCCGTTAAATCTTAAGCGGTCGTCCTGACCGCTTAAGAAGCGGAAATGATCGGACCTATGCCGTCCTGGCGGGCCGCTCATTTACGCCACTCCACCCCCTTCACCCTATCCCAGCCTGGCTCTCCTGGCTTGTTATAGTATATGAGCATCGAACAAAATTTTCCTAGACATCGCTGCACAGATACGATATATATGGCAATAAACACAAGGAGTTGCCAATGAACGAAAAAAAATCTCTTGAAACTTTTTTTGACAATATTCAGGACCCCATACACCACAATAAGCTTCATAATTTAATTGATGTCGTCATCATCGCAATTTGTGCGGTAGTTGCTGGCGCAGACACTTATGAGCAAATTGAAAACTTTGGCAAAAAGAAAAAAAGGTGGTTGTCAAAATTTCTAAGCCTTCCCCATGGGATACCCTCCCATGAGACCTTTGGCAGAATTTTTGAAAGGATGAACCCGAATGAATTTCAGAGCAGTTTTATGCACTGGGTTCAGTCGGTTGCAAAGATGACCAAAGGTCAAGTCATTGCAATCGACGGCAAAACTCTAAGGCGTTCACACGATACCTCCAATGATAAGAAAGCCATTCATATGATCAGTGCGTGGGCTTCGTCTAATAAAGTGGTTTTAGGGCAATTAAAAACCGAAGAAAAATCAAATGAAATTACGGCCATTCCAAATCTTTTAAAACTTTTAGATATCTCGGGCTGCATTATAACCATTGATGCCATGGGCACTCAAAAGAAAATCGCTGAAACCATAATAAACAAAGGGTGTGACTATGTCCTTGCCCTGAAAGAAAATCATAAAACCTTGCATGATGAAGCGGTACTTTTTTTCAATAAAATGGAAGAAATGAAAAATCAGGGGTACCAGTTTAATGAACAGACCAGTGTTGACGGAGGGCACGGTCGAGTCGAAACGCGCAGGGCTGTGATAACCTCTGATATTGATTGGTTTGAAGATAAAAAAAGTTGGAAAGGTTTGAAAAGTATTGGAATGATTGAATCCACCCCAGTGATGTCCGGTTAGGTTTTTGCTTGCTCAATAATTTTTTGATCTTTGACAATATTGTCCCTGTTTGAACTATGAGAGCCCTGCTCCTCGCAGCCAAACAGGTCATTTAGAATGGCGGTTCGCAGCTGCCGAACTCTTTTGATCGTGACCTTTTCATTAAACTGTTTTTGGCAATGGATTGCCAGTAACAGGTAAGTGATAAGGCCGCCAAGAATCTGAACCATAAGGCCGTATTCACTGCGGGCAATGAGATGATATACCTTCAGATGTTCTTTCCACCATTTGAAAAAATCCTCAATGGTCCACCGGAGTTTATAAATTGTTGCTATTTGTTCCGCTGTTAAATCATGCCTGTCAGTTGCCACATAGTATTTGACGCCAGCAATTTTATAGCCAACAACCCGAACAGGCCTTTTCGTCTGGTTTTGATTCGAGTACCAAGTTTAACCAGTGCATCATAAAAAATGTAGCTGTCGGAAGGGGTCTCGTGGTTATCAATAATTGTTCTTGTTGTCCTGGTTTTTATACGGCAGACAAAATGTTTGCCTTGCTCCTGAAGCAGGTCAAATTCTTTATGGGATTGATATCCACGATCCATAACACCTGTTTGCCCTTTGGAAAGTATTTTGGGAACAAAAGTGCGTTCAGCGCCGTTGCCTTCAGTCAAAAAGATTTTGTTTGGGATTCCGTGATTAATGTCAAATCCGCAATCTACTTTGGCTTTTTTACTTCCTTTTCTGTAGTTCGCCCAGTGCATTGAAAGGACTGCATTTATGAGACTACCGTCAATGGAAACCAACTCTCCTAACTCGGCGTGTTCACCCGGATGACACTCAAGAGCCTGTTTATAAAGATCCTCAAAGATAAATTGCAGTTGTTCGAGTCCCCTGTGATTGATGGCTTCACAGAAACTACTACGGCTGATACCACCGTCTGGCGCAATATTTTCTTTAGCAAAAACATTCTCCTTGAGATCCTGAATTAAATGTCGGGCAGACTTGTGCTCCTGAAGATGGAAATAAACCAAAGCATTTATCTGGTCTTCGAATGTCATTTTTAAAGGGCGGTCTCCTCGAGATTGTAATTCCGGTGCTTTTGAAAGTGACTTTATCAGAGGGCACCTGAAATTGTCAAAGTTCAGGGACCGTAGTTGTTTTTTAGGGACTGAGATGTGCGTCATTTGAGCTCCTTGAGTTAAGTTTTCAAGGCGCACAAAAATTTTTACGCACATTTGTCAACACAAAACCGACTGTTTTTTCAATGATTTTAGATGCTTTTTATATGCAACAACCTAACCGGACACTACTGAATCCACCCGGGAAATGGACGGCCAGATCAGTCATGAAAAGCGATATTATATATCGAGCCTGGATAGCGACCCCAATATTTTTAGTAATGCTGTCAGGAGGCATTGGGGAATTGAAAATTCAGTGCATTGGGTATTGGATATTGCGTTCCGTGAAGACGAAAGCAGAGTCAGAAAGGGGAACTCTCCTGAGAATTTTGCAGCGATTCGGCACATTGCATTAAATTTATTACGGAACAATAAGACATTTAAAGGGAGTGTAAAAACCAAAAGCCCTCTGTAACAATATAAGTGAGACACTTACCCCTTGATAAATTAGTGTAGGGCGGGTAAGGCAATACTTATATGAAACCGATAAAAATGAACCCACTACCAGAGTCCGAAAAACAGGCAGCCCCCAAGGAGGCACCAATGGAAGGAGCCCATAGGGCGACTGGAATTGGTGCCTCCTTGGGGGGACAGGATTCAATCCCTGATCCTGAAGTTCCTGAGAAAAAGCCCCGGCGTAATTTCACTGCTTCTTATAAACTGCGTATTCTCCAAGAGGTTGAAAACTGCAATGAATCCGGAGGAATAGGTAGGATCCTTCGAAGAGAGGGCCTCTATTCTTCAAATTTGGCCGATTGGCGCAAAGCCCGGGATAAAGGACTTCTCAACGCCATGGCACCTCGAAAACGAGGGAGGAAATCCAAAGAGAAGAACCCATTGGCAACAGAGGTCGCCAGACTTCAAAAAGAAAAATCTAAATTAGAGCATAAGTTAAAACAGGCAGAACTCATCATTGAAGCCCAAAAAAAGGGAATGTTCAGAATTCTGTGTCACGGTTTCGGTTCCCGGATCTGCCTCAGCGCCAGCGGAAGTAAAAGTCAGGTCCGAGAATGGGTCTTCAATCAGCCACGTCGGAGGAGTTGACTTTTGCTGGAGTGGAGTTCCTGGAACCATCTTTTCCATCTGTAAATAAATCCCTATCAAATTCCCAGCTCTTTATCCAGCCGGCCTTCAAAGAAAATTGCCAACTGGGAAATTGTCAGTGACCAATTTTGAATCGGCATTGTCCATTTTTTACTGGCGTTCTGGATCCCCATGTAAAGCAGCTTTAACAGGCTGTCCTGGTTCGGGAATGATCCCTTTGTTTTGGTCAGTTTTCGAAACTGTCGATGCACAGCCTCAATGGTATTTGTGGTGTATATTATCCGTCGAATCTCTTCTGGATATTTAAAGAAATGACTGAGGCGTTCCCAGTTGTTCCGCCAGGATTTTATCACAATCGGGTATTTGTCATTCCATTTATTTTCCAAGATATCCAGTTCTTCTTCGGCCAGATCCTTATTGACCGCTTTATAAACACGTTTTAGATCTGCCATAAATTCCTTTTTATTTTTGGAACCAACGTATTTCAATGAATTTCGGATCTGGTGGACTACGCAGAGTTGAACTTCTGTGTCCGGGAATATGGTCTCAATGGCCTCGGGAAAACCTTTTAGACCATCAACACAGGCAATCAGGATATCTTTTACCCCTCGGTTTGAAAGGTCTGTTAACACCTGCAGCCAGAAGTTCGCACCCTCATTCTCGGATATGTACAGCCCAAGAACCTCTTTGCGGCCCTCGATATTCACCCCAAGAATTGTGTAAACGGCTTTGCTGCCGACCTTTCCGTTTTCTCGTACTTTATAATGTATGGCATCAAGCCATACGATTGGGTACACATTTTCCAACGGCCTGGCCTGCCATTCTTTGACGGTATGGATGATTTTATCGGTAATGGTGCTCAGAGTGGCATTTGAAATCTCAAGTCCATAGATTTCCTGTAAATGGGAAGCCATATCATTATAACTCATGCCCAGGCCGTAAAGGGCTATTATCTTTCTTTCAATTTCATCGCTGAGCGTTGTCTGATGTTTTTGACGATCTGTGGAGAGAAGGTTCCGGCCCTGTCACGCGGGGTTTCCAGCTCAAATTTACTATCCAGGGATTTAATGGTCTTTTTGCTTTTTCCATTACGGCGGTTGGCAGAAACTTCCTGCCCGAGATGGGACTCCAACTCTCCTTCAAGAGCAGCTTCAGCAAGATTTTTGATTAATGATGTAAGGACGCCGCCCTTACCTGTGAAGGGTTTACCTTCCTGGATGCCTTTAAGGGCTTTTTGAAAATCAAATTCGGTGTTTTCTTCGGTCATGTCAGTTCTCCTTATTTAGCTGAGTATATCAGCTTTCATTCAACTGACACAGAATTTTGAACGCCCTCTTTTGATTTGAAAAAACGACCCTTATATATATTTATTTTTCTGATTTTTTTAACAGGCTTTGTTTCTTCCTGCGTGGAAAAAACAACCCAGCCTCGTTTGGCGCTTCAAATACCCAGTGATCCGGCCCTGGTCTACGGGGTGCTGCCCAATGGATTCCAATACCTGATCATGGAAAATATGACTCCCAAGGAACGGGTCAGTATTCATTTGAATGTATTTGCAGGATCTGTCCATGAAACCGATGAAGAGCAGGGGGTGGCGCATTTTCTTGAGCACATGCTCTTTAACGGTTCTGAGCATTTTAAACCGGGTGAGCTGATTACCTATTTTCAGTCCATTGGGATGGATTTTGGTGCGGATGCCAATGCAAGGACCTCTTTTTATTCCACGATCTATGATTTAAGCCTTCCAAAGGGAGGTCAAAAAGATCTTGAAGATGCCTTTGTGGTCATCAAGGATTATGCCCAGGGTGCATCTATTCTGGAGACTGAGGTTGACCGGGAAAGAGGGGTTATTCTGGCTGAAAAACGGGAACGGGATTCTGTTTCCTACCGAACCTTTAAAAAGGAGCTGGCCTTTGAACTGCCGGGGTCCCGTTTGGCCCATCGGGCTCAAGAAAATCATAGAGTCTGCTGACAGCACCTTGTTAAAAGGATTTTACGATCATTGGTATCGGCCTGACAATATGGCTCTGGTCATTGTCGGGGACATGGATATCAAGCTTGCCCAAACCATGATAGAACACACCTTTTCTTCGCTGGCGCCCCGGTCGGACCTGTCCATGGCGGTTCCAAAGGTGAAATGGACCCCCCACAAGGGCACACGTTTTTTTTATCATGGAGAGCCTGAGGCCGGTACCACCCAGATCACCATGGAGCGTGTGGTTCATAAGCCGTTTGAACCTGAAACCATAGACAGCCTCAAACAGGAGACAACCCAGTATATCGGCAATCTTATTTATCAGAACAGGCTTTCTAAGATGGTCAGGGATCAGTCTGGAGATTTTTCCTCCGCATCTGTATTTTCAGGGAATTACCTCAAGCATTTAAAGATTGCAGCGGTCCAGGCCTCCTGTGATCCGGAGCATTGGGAATCCACCTTAACTCAGTTGGAATCTTCCCTGCGCCAGGCCCTTGAATTCGGATTTTCACCCCAGGAATTTGCCCGGGCCAAAGCTGATGTCCTGTCCTCGCTTGATGCCAAGGCGGCCAAGGCATCGACCCGGAAAAGTCATGAGATTTCCCAGAGCCTGCTTTCTACGCTGAACCAAAAAGGATTGTTTCTTTCGCCCGGACAGGAACGGGATCTGCTCTTTTCCCATATTCAATCTTTGACCTTGGACGAGGTGAACCTGGGATTCAGGTCATCCTGGCCTGACGATCATTGTCTGGTATTGGTAACAGGAAATGCTGACCCGGGAGATCGGCCTGAACTAAAGATTGCCAATGTGTTTAACCAAAGCCGGTCCCAGGCGGTCCATCCCTATGAACAGGCCGAACCCAAATCTTTCCCCTATCTTAAACTACCTGTGAACAAGGCTCATCTTATCCAGAGCCGTGAAAATGTTAAAGGGCTGGGTATAAAGCAGATTGACCTTGGAAATAATGTTCGGATCAACCTTAAGCCGACCCAATTTAAAAAGGGAGAATTTTCCTTTAAAGCCGTGTTTGGAAAGGGGTGGGCCAATTTCCCCCAACAGATGCAAGGAGGTTCATCCGATTAATGCGTACCTTTTATTGTGAAGGTCCAAAAGTTTCAACCTGAAAAACTCCGAATCCCTGTATCCATAAGCTTTCCGTTTCATGGTTTTTATCTTGTTATTTGTCCCTTCTAAAGGACCTGTAGATATCCTGTAATCATAGTATGAAAGGATTCTTTGCCTGTGCACAGCCAAGGTCTTGGCAAATTTCATCAACATTGAAATTTTGGAAATATTGGCCAGATTGATCCAATTGCTGACTATCTTTTCAGCTGTTTCTTTTTTCTTTTGATTCCATATTTGCCTGAGTTCCTCTTTCATGTAGTAGACTACCAATAGCGGCTGATTTATTTTCAATGCTTCTTCTAACCGTTGGGCCTCCTTCTTGTCATCACTGAGGTTTTCGGGATTTTTTAACAAAAGCCACCGGACTCCCTTCAGAAGTTTTTGTTGCCCGGTATTGGCAAGAAGGTTGTAGAGCTTTCGCCTGAAATCCGACAGTTTCTCATTGAACAATTTAACAACATGAAATCTGTCAAAGACAATTGCTGAACCAGAAAGATTTTCAATAACAGCACTCAAGTATGCCGGGGACATATCGATGCTGACGGCTTTGATTTTTGCTTTCGATATTTTCACTTTTGTCCAAAAAGATTTCAAAGCTTCACCACCTTTTCCTTCTCCCACGTGCAGAATTCTACCGGATTCCAGATCCATCACGATGGTCAAGTATTTATGCCCTTTCCCTATGGAAATTTCATCTATGGCAATCTGCCGGACTTTCTCAAGGGGGATATTTCGATAACGCCTCAGCAGGTCTTCTTTCTGGATCTGCTTTATCGTATCCCAGCTGATCCTTAAATGGATGGCAATATCTTTGATTGTCATGAACTGAGACAACTCCAAGACATACCGTTCAAAAGCCCGGGTATAGCTTTTCCCCTCCTGGGCAAAGGATAGTTTGATTTGCCGGACAAATTGACAGAACGAACACCAAATTCTCTGGATAGCCGTCCTGAGAATCACGGGTTTTGAACCTACCGGTATTGTTCTGAGATCTCTTGTCACAATCCCTTTCCTGGTGACGGACCTGGAATTACATTCCGGGCATTTTACCGCCTCCGGTTTTGGTATGAGTTCAAAAGTGATTATTCCACCGATGAAACGCGTTGTTTTATAAAAGTAGTCACGAAGGCCAAAGGCATGGTATATGAAGCTTGTGGACATTAATTCATTCTCCGATTTTGTGCGAATAACACAAAAAAATTAGAACATGATCATGTTCACACCATCATTTCAAGCATAAAAATCCTTACTGTGTTATTGCCTTCCCAGTGATGTTTCTCAGTCCAGGTACGCGATTTTCTGATGAACCTGCAAGGATTAACTCCCCTTGTCGAATCTGCCGTGGGGCAAAGCGGGCTGGGGAATATGGACATGGATGAGCTGGAGGCGGCTCTTGCCGGAAAAGAAGTCCGTCTTGGTTTTCAGATTGACCAGACCTATTGTGCCTTGGGGGGCAGTGCACCCCCCAAGGAGGCAACGCTTTTTTTTCAACTGCTTTATGCCTATCTAAAAGATCCGGGATTCAGAGAGAAAAGCCTTGATCTTGCCAAGACCCGTTACCGTCAAAATTACAATGCTTTAAAGCGGCCCCCTGACGGGGTGATGAAAATTTTGGGAAACAGGTTTCTGGCAGGCGGGGATCTTCGGTTCGGTCTTGAAGATCCAGACAGGATTCAAAAGATGACCATGGATGATATTGAGTCCTGGCTGAGACCCGCATTTGAATCCAGCCCTTTGGAAGTCTTCATTGTGGGAGATTTTGATGTATCAGCCTTTGAGGTGCTTGCTAAAACCTATTTGGGGGCTCTGGAAGACCGCAAGCCGGTTTCAGAGACCCTGCCAAAAGAGTCTTTGCCGTTTCCCAAAGGAGACACCCGTACTTTTAATCTTGATAGCAAAATAGACAAGGGGATGGTCAGGGTTGGATTTTTAACTGATGATTTTTGGAATATCAAGCAGACCAGAACCTTGTCTGTGCTTTCACGGGTTTTTTCCGAACGGTTGAGAAAAACCGTTCGTGAAACTCTTGGTGCCTCTTATTCTCCCTATGTATATAATCATCCTTCTTTGGCATTTAAGGGATACGGGGTAATGAATTTTGTGGTGAATGTTTCACCCAAATCCGTACAAGCCGTCAAAGAGCAAATAGACCTGATGATTAAGGATCTGGTTGAAAACGGAGTGACCCCGGAAGAATTGTCTCTTGTCAAGGCCCCATTGATTAATCATCTGGCTGTACTCAGGCAGAGTAACAATTATTGGCTCAATTCGGTCATGGCGGACTCGTTTCGTCATCCAGAACGCCTGGACTGGGCCCTTGACCTGGTCAAGGGGTACTCAAATATTACCCTTGGGGATGTGACCCGGGTGGCCGGACAATTTATTCAGGCCCAGGACCGTGCATTAATTGTTATTTTACCCAAGACGGGAGAATAACCTTGGGCCTTGCAACAATCAGAAAGGTTGGCCCTCCAAGAGACTCAGGGCAGACGCTGTAACGCCACACCCTGATACAGACGGAAAGGCAAGCTTGGGTGGCTCAACAGGCATGACCATAAAAACGCCTTTGTTCTGAAAAAAGTCAGGGCAAAGGCGTTTTTGCGTTTGTATCAGGACCGGTATTGATCCGGAAGCCGTTCAATTTGTTCTGTGACATTATTTCTCAGATAGTAGTCCAGATCAAACAATTGTTTGAATGTAAGGTCTGTAAACCGAAGATGACGTTTTCTGACTTTCATTGAACTAAAGGAGGGGGCGTTTGTCATTTCATAGTCTGAAACGGTTTTAAAAGGGAGATCTCCCACATAATACCCCATGCTGCTTAAAAATATGGCATCTTCGGCAGCCGGCTGAACCGGGTCTGTTTCATTTGAAGTGTCAATATATTTGAAACAAAGGCCTCCCATACTAATATCAATGATCTGGCCCAGTTTATGGGAGTTCGGGCTGATGGCTGCATATGCCCCTTCAACCGCTTTGTATCTTTTGTTTCTTCGCCTTTCTATTGTTCTTTTTCTGCCAACCATAAGCACGTCCTTTGTGGTGGTGTTTATAATTTTAAAAATGAAAAATGCAGTATTCGTGCCAGTTTTTGTCCAAACCTTGAGACAAATAAAAGGTGTTCTTTTTGTTGATAAAATAAGCGGGATAAGGATAGAACCAAGACCCTATCCATCTGAGACAGGCGGAAATAATGATAAAATTAGGAAAATAAAGTAATATATTGGTGAAATTTTTTCCTAAAATGAGAATTTATTTATTCTTTAGGAACCGTTGCCAGGCTGCCTGGCAGACGCCATGGTCAAAGCCTCTGTACCGAAGATAATTCATGAGTTTTTTCTTACAGGCATCCTGATCCAGGTGCTGCCATTGGCTCTGCTTTCGGTCCACAGCATTAAAGGCAAGTTGAGTATTGTCCAGTGAGCTGAGCAGTTCGTCTGCAATAGAGGGGGCCACACCTTTGCACGAGAGCTCATATCCCAGCGCAAAGGTTGATTTGGGCTTGAATCTGATTCGGTTGTCAATAAATTGGCGGGCAAAGGCTTTGTCATCCAGATAGTTTAATTCAACCAACCGCTGAACAACCTCTTCTGTGACCATGGGTTCAACCCCCTTGGAAGAGAGAACTAATTTGATTTCAAATATGGTTTTGGCACGCCTGGACAGATTTCTTAAGGCCAGGTTGAATGCCTTTGAATAGGGGTCATTCATGATTGTTAAATAGATTTTGTAAGGTAAATTTTTTCCAGCAAAGGGTGAGTCTTGCAAGTTCCTCTTGGGTGGCTGTTTTTCGTATGGAATGATGGGTGGTCAGCCCTGAATCTGAAAAAATCATTCGAATTCGGCTTGAGATTTTATCTTTGAATAATCCTTCTTTTCTGTATATCACCTCACAGGTTACCGGGGTATATTCAAAACAATAGGGATCAGGCAAGGATTCCACAGCCCACCTGAGATAGACCCGGTTATTTACGTGCTGGTTCAGGTCAAGATCAATAAATTGAACCGGAAAAATAGCCTCATGCTGGTATTCACCAAAATCGTCTTTGGGTTTTATCAATTCTGCGGGCTCGGCCGTATCCTGCATTAATATCTCAGGCATATAGGGCTTGAGCCTGACCGGTTTACCATTTGATGCCTTGGTCAGTATCCATATACTCTCTGCGGTCACCAGAGGCGGTTTGGAATTTATCCCCATGGAAAAACCGCGGATTTCGTACAGATTTTTCCATGGGGCCCGCCAGGTACTCAGGGTCAGGGGAGCCAGCCAGGGGATCTGGTCATGGATATTAATTTTATACTGGGCCACCACCCATTTAAGCTGTTTTTTGGCCATATCAAAGCCTGAGATGCCCAGGGTGTGGCATTGCTGTGAGGCTGCATCCTGAAACGCATTGAGCAGCCAGTCTACCTTGACCCTGCCGTTGGCATTTACAGCTGAGTAGGGCAGGTCCAGGTGGCAGGAAAAAATATTATTTTTGGTCATTCTTTTTTGTTCCTTCAATGAGCCTGACAGGCGCCTTGATCAGATCTCCGAAAAGGTTGACAAGTCCTTTACCGACAGCCGATGGATGAAGCGGGATGACCTTGGGGTCTGAGATTTTTCCCGATGCTTTTGCCGGAAAGGAGACCAGGCGCCCGCTCAAAATGGTGTTTACCACCGGGATATGCTGGATAATGGTATCTATGGTTTTAAATGGCGCCACTAAAATGGTCAGGTCCAGTTTATCCTTTAAAGGATCAATCCACCCGCTGGCAATGATGGCCATATTATCGGCGTCAATATAGGCTTTTTTAATATGGATGATACTATCTTTTACTTCGGCTTTAAGGGTTAGGGTTTTGTATCCGAATCCGAGCTGCTGCAGATACGTATCACCCAAAACATTTAACACGGACAATACCCGGGATAAGATCGTGGCCTTGAATATCCGTCCGGATTCGGCCTTAAAGTCTATTGTGCCGTTTTGACGGGCGGTGATAAGATGAGCATCGGCTTTGCCGGATAATTTGCCGTTAAAGCGATAACTGCCCTCAATGACACTCTGGGTGCCAAACAGGCAACCTAGCATCAGGGAAATATCTTCCTTTTCATTGGAAATGATTTCAAAATCGCTGGCAATTTCAGAGGTGTTGTGAAAGATATCCACATATCCCTTGGTGATCAGGCTGCATAATTGGGCATGACGGATTTGAACTTTTGTTTTTTCAGGGTCAAAGGAAATATCGGCATTTACCCCATGAAAGGTTTTTTCTTTATAAATCAGGGCGTCCGCCTTAACCCTCATATTTTTATGGGAGATCAGGGCACGGTTTTTTGTCGTGTTTTTTTTCTTTTTGGAATCGGTCTTCCGACCTTCGCCCATCAGGGCGTCAAGGTTGATCTGCCGGGCTGTGGCATAAAGGTTTTTTTCAGGATCCATTGAAAGGTTGAAGGGGTTTTTCCCTGTCAGGGATAATAGCTTTTGAAAAAGAAAAGACCCGGGCACCAGGCATTTTTCAAGGCTCTTTGTGTTAAGGGTTCCATCAAATGTGAAGATGGGCTGTTTGGGATTCGGGTTAACAATGATTGTGGCGTTGCTGGTCTCTTTGTCTTTCATCCTCACAAGGGAAGGCACCAAATCGGAGAGGGATTCGCCTGTGAAATCAATATAAATTTCAGGTCCGCCCGGACTTGAAACTCCGGCGTGGAAAAAATCTTTGCCCCTGTTTTTTTTGATGCTCCCCTTGATGAGTTGAAGGGGCAGGGCCACGCTTGAGAGAGCCTTTGGGTCAATCCTCATGTCCAGCCATGAGATATCCGTGATTTTAGCGGTGCCCAAGGAAACGTTGAGATTGTCCTGGTCGGTTTGAAATTGTCCTGAAAGATTTTCAATGGAAAAATCTTTATTTTGAAATTTAACACAAATCTCACTGCCTGACCCTTGGATATCAAACTGCCATTGGTCCGGACTGAACATGGGGCCTTCCATGGTCATCTGGTCCACAATCAGGGTTCCGTCAAGCGCCTGTGCAGGAGAGACAAGGTCCATTATAGAGGGTTGTTTTTTGATCCATGGCATGAACTGGGCTATATTCAGCCGGGCATTTGCATTTTTTATTGTTAAAACAGGGGCCTGTTCAAGATTGGTTATTTTTGCAAAAAGGTCTTTTATGGGGCTTGTTCCCAATTGGCCTTTTATGTTTGAAATGACGATGCTTTCAGGTTCATAGTGGAATTGACCCGTGTCAATACGGATGGGCAGAGGAACCCGGCGGTACCTGGCCCGGGCATTAATATTTTTTGCCCAGACCCTGACCTTTAACGGGGTGTTGTTTTCAGGCATTTCCAGCTCTAAAACCGCATCGGCACGACCCTGGACCTGGGAAACCTGTTCAAGTTCCTTGGCAAGCTGGGTGCCGGGCAAAAGGGAAATAAGGGTTTGGGGCAGTTCATCAAGGCCAGTGTTTAATTGAAATCTGCCCTTGAACGGGACGATATCATCCTGGCGAAGATCAATGTCAAGGGTCCCGCTGTCTAGGCGTGTTGACCCTATTTTACCCGTTGGATTTTCTATGTGCAAAATTCCTTTGTCAACCCTTGCCCTGCCAAAAACCGTGTCAACAATCAGGGGGACTTCAGGTATTTTTACAATTGCAGATTCCGCATTTCCGTCCAGCTCAAGGTTGTTACCGTCAAACAGCTTCAAAAGGCTTTGGGCTTTGAATCCGACAACAATTTCTTTTGCCGTCCCCCCCCTGAGAATGTCAAACAGGATATCAATCACCTGGTTTCCCTTGAGCAGGTCCAGGTAGACCTCTCGTGCCTGACCAATATCAATATCCTTGCCCTTAAAGGTCACAGCTGTTTTTTTATCGTTTTGATTGTCTGAAAAATCAATGGATACACGGGCTTTGGGATAGGTGATCACGGCCGGCTCAAGCGCGGCGGTCATATGATCCTTTGACAGGGAAAATCCAATGTTGAGGTCTTCTGCTGCCAGGGCCGGACCCTGGCCAGACAGGGTGATTTGGGGACGGTTCAGTCTGATTTTGCCTGACAGGGTGTTGTCCCGGTCAAGGCTGAGAGTTAAAAAAATATCCTGAACCCTGATTCTTTGGACCTGATCGTTCATGGACAGGTCAAATGACGATATCTGGTCTTTTTTAAGATCCACCTCTTTTATTCTGGCGTTGAATTTTAGGGATCGATTATCTTTAAAGACCTGAAATCGTGCATCCATCAAGGCGAAATAATCTGTCTGCGCCTGGTTGATAATGATTTCAAGATCGTCCTGACTGTCCGGAAAAAGGGTAAACAACCGCTCGATGGTCTGGTCGGGCATCTGCAGAGGCGTGTGGAAAAGATGGGATGGCCCGGATGGTTTAGAAGGGCTGGGCGTTTTCGGAGAATATTTAAGATCCGGGTTGTCCATAAGAATCTGGCTGACTGCAATTTTACGCTTGAGCAGCTGGCTCAGGTCAATTTTAACTTCCAATTGCTTTATGGCCAGGCTCATTTCCTGATTCAGGGGAATATCCAGATTTAAAAACCGGAGCCCCGGAAGGGGGGCGATGAAAAACTCAATGTCATCAGGCAAAACATCAATCTGGGAAATTTTTTTAATTTCCCAGATTGATCGGGCTTTAACAGGGGGGGAGTTTAAAAAAGGTTCGATGACCAGAGGGGCGGCAATCAACAGGACAAGGATTAGCCCTGTGGTATAGACGGCAATCCGTTTTATGTTTTTTTTTTCAGGAGTCATGGGGCAGGTCGAAAAGCCCCCTGTCAGCAGTCTGCTCACAGGGGGAACAAAAATTAATCTTCCCGGCTGGTGATTTCGACAATGTGAAATCCAAAACTGGTTTTTACAGGGCCATGGGCCACGCCCACACTTTCATTAAACACCACTGTATCAAATTCAGGGACCATCTGCCCCGGGCCGAATTGTCCAAGGTTACCGCCTCTGGCTCCTGAAGGGCATTTCGAGTGTTGTTTTGCAAGCTGGGCAAAATCTTCTCCCCCATTTACTTTTTCGATCAGTTCCTTGCAAAAATCTTCATTGTCAACCAGGATATGCCTTGCGCTGGCTTTTGCCATGGATACGCTCCTTTTTAAATTTTTATGGGTTATTTTTTTTACCAATAATATCCCAGCTGCCGGGATAAGCGGATAAAATCGGCAGCAAGAAATTGGGTCTGTTCCATAAGGATTTCTTTGAACTCTTTGATTTTTGGATCAACATCCTTGAGAGAATCCAAAGGCTCTTTTCCTTTTTGGATTCTAAATTCATTTTCCAGGGCCAGTTCCCGGGCGGTTTGTTCAAGGTTCATCTTTTTGCGGTTTTCAAGATTCAAAGACAGCGCTTTTAAATCTGAAAAAGAGTTTGCCATATCAATTCTCTGTCTAAGGTAGGTCATGCCGGCAGCCTTGGTCGCCCTTATTTCATATTGTTCGGAAAGCAAAGCAAAGAGAGGCTGCAAAGGGTGATAGGCCTTGTAACGGGTTGAGAGAATTCTGTCCCAGAGCAGGGCTCCGTCCAAGGCACTTTCCCCGGTCTCTTTGACCTTATAAATTTTAGGAAACCAGATATCAGGCTCAACGCCTTTGTGCTGGGTGCTTTTGCCCGAAACACGGTAGAATTTAGCTGAGGTCAGTTTAAGCCGCCCATTGCCAAGGGGTTTGAGTTCCTGGACCGTGCCTTTTCCAAAACTGCGGGTACCCACAATGATGCCCCGGTGATAATCTTTGATGGCCCCTGCAAAGATTTCAGAGGCAGAGGCACTCATCCGGTTCATCAATACCACTAAGGGACCGGTATAGGCAATGGAGGGGTCCTGATCGTAGAGTCTGGAGATCCTGTGTTTGGTTTTAATCTGCACTGTGGGGCCGGATTTAAGAAAAAGGCCGGTCAGGTCATTGGCCTCTTTTAAAGATCCCCCCCCATTATCCCGCAGATCAACGATCAAACCGTCTATCTTTTCTTTTTTCAGTTCAAATAAAAGTTTTTCAACATCTCGGGTTGTGCTTTTATAGTTCTTTTCCCCGTTGTGATAGGCCTGGAAATCAATATAAAAATTGGGTACTTCGATTATGCCAAGCTTATAGGTGCGGTCGTTTAAGTCTATACTCACTGTCTTTTTCTGGGCAGATTGCTCTTCAAGCTTGACCTTGTCCCGCAGGATACTGATGGTCGCCGTGGCATTGGTCTTTTTGGCAGGGATGATTTTAAGCCGGACAAAGGTATTCTTTGGCCCCCGGATCAGCTTGACAACATCATCTATCCGCTGTCCGATGGTATCTTTGATTTCCCCTTTTTTACCCTGGCCCACCCCGATGATTTTGTCTCCGGGCATGAGCAGGTGGGATTTGTCGGCCGGGCCTTTGGGGATAAGGCGGACCACTTTTGTATATTCATATTCATTTTGAAGTACGGCACCGATTCCCTCAAGGGAAAGGCTCATCTGGATGTCAAAATCTTCTGATACCCTGGGAGGGAAATATTGGGTATGGGGATCAAAGCAGGCGGTTGCGGCATTCATGAAAATCTGGAATACATCCCTGGATTTTACCTGGTAAAGACGGTTCAACCGGTTTTTATATATTTTTTTAAGGGTGGTGGTGATCTCCTGGTTCTCTTTGTTGTCAATTTTCAAGGTGATGATATGGTTTTTGATTTCCTTTTTCCACAGGGCCAGAAGGTCTTGGGGTTCTGAAACAAAGGTCCTTGAATCAGGATCAATAACAAGGGTATCGTCCAGGGTCAGATCGATCTTATCTTCCCAGTCATCCACAATTGTGATGATATGGGTCAGCCGCTGGGATGCCCTGGCCTGGTAACGGTTAAAAATTTCAAAGGCAGGCCCTAAATCTCCTTTTTTTAAAAAAGTGTACATCAGGTATTTAAAGGGCTCAAATTCATCTAAGTCTGCCTGGGTCAACAGATGGCGACTGGGGTCCAGATGTTTGATATACCGGTCAAATACCTGGGCAGACATGGTCTTATCCATTTTTTTTCCGGTAAAATGGGTGCTCTCAAGGGCCTTGATAATGGCCCGGCACTGGCTGGATTGTGCGGGCAGAGGCGCAAGAGATGTGACGGCGCTCAAACAGGGCTGAACAAAAAGCCCTGTTAAAACAACTATAATAAACAGGGCTAACCCGTATCTATATACAGATTTAATGGCTGATTTCATTGGCTGATTCAATGTCCTTTGGAGTTTCTAAACTGATCTGTCCGATTTTGCCGGACCGAAGATCCCGGACCATAAGTTCGGATGCTTTTTGGTAGTTTATAATTCCCCCTTTTTTCAAACATCCCCGAAATCGGCCAACGGACTCGATGAGTTCCTGGGAGTCTTTGGGAAGGGTATCCAGAAACGGGTACCGGGTCATAAGATTTTCAGGATACCGTTCAAGAAGAAGGGTGCCTGCAAAAAAAGCGATTTCATGGTAATCAACGGCAGCATCTGAAATAGCCCCGGATGCTGCAAGGGCCAAGGCTCGCTCTTTGGGCTCAATCACCGGCCATAAAATTCCCGGTGTATCATAAATATCAATATTGTTCTTTAGGCTGGTTCTCTGCTGATGCCTTGTAATTGCTGGTACATTACCGGTTTTGGCCACTTTTTTTCCTGCCAGGGAATTTAAAATGGTGGATTTTCCGGTATTGGGAATTCCGACCACCATGACCTTGGCTTTCCTGGCCTTGTTCCGCACCACCTGGTCAACACATTGGCCCAAAGCTTTTTCTGCCTGACTGGCCTGGGTGCCGCAGGTGGCAATGGCCCTGATATTTTGTTCTGATTTAAAATACTCAAGCCAGTCCTGGGTAACCTTGGGGTCTGCAAGATCTGTTTTATTGAGTACCTTAAGCCATGCCTTTCCCTGTCCAAGGCGAGTAACAAAAGGGTTTGCACTGGATATAGGCAGCCTTGCGTCCAGGATTTCTAAAATGGCATCCACTTTGGAAATGCTGTTTTTAAGCTGGTTTTTCGTTTCCAGCATATGGCCGGGAAACCATTGAATCGTCATTATTTTATTTTTGGTCTTTCTTTAAGGTCATTGAGTTTTTGTACAGGCCCTTGTTGTTTACTCTCTTTTTGGAAAAAATAAAGATAGGTAAAGATGAGGGCAATAATCATGGATCCGATAAATCCGGATATGGTCAGGCTGATGATATACCCCCACACTGTCAGGTTGTTTATATACCCCCAGGCAGCACCGCCGGCAATACTTAAAAGAAAAATGATGGTGAAAATAATATTCATAAATTCTTTTATTCTTTAAGACAATTTAATAATTGGGGGTGCAGCAGTCCATTGGCCGCAGCAATGCCCTGTTGGGGGAAATTGGTTTTTCCTGAAAAATCAGTGACCGTACCGCCGGCCTCTTTTAGGATAAGCGCGCCTGCGGCAATGTCATAGAGGTTGAGGTTCATCTCCCAGAATCCGTCCACACGACCGCAGGCGGTATAACACAGATCCATGGCAGCTGATCCGTACCTGCGGATATCCCTAAGTTTGGGCACGATTTTGTTGAAATAGCCCAGGTTGTTTTTTTTCAGGTCCGACCTGAGGCAGGCAAACCCTGTGGCCATGACGGCCTGGTTCATCTCTTTTGTGGCTGACACCTTGATGGGAGCATCGTTTAAAAAGGCACCTTTTCCCTTTTCACCGTAAAAGAGCTGGTCAAATACAGGGGCATATACGGCCCCGAGGATGAGCTGTCCGTTTTTTTCTACACCGATGCTCACAGCATAAAAAGGCTGGTTGTGAACAAAAGAGGTGGTACCGTCTATGGGATCGATGATCCACCGATACGGGCTGTCCTGATTGCTGGAACCGGTTTCCTCTCCTAAAATGCCGTGGCCCGGGTATGCGGATTGGATCTCACGTATAATAAATTGTTCCACTTTTTGATCAATCGCTGTGACAATATTTTTGGGGGATTTAAATTTCAGATCGCTTGGACAAAGTGCTGTCTGATCCTTTAAGCAGATTTGACCGGCATTTTGGGCCAGTCTTTTTATAAATGATATCAATATGAATTCACTTTTTTAATATTTTAATCAAGTTTATTATTATGACATATCCTCAGGAGTTTGAAAAGGTTGGACCTTAAAACTTCAGGGCTCACGCATGTAAATATTGTAAAGTGCCTATAGTTTTGATTGGTTCAAGTATCATCCAAACATAACTTCCTCCAGATATTTGATATCCATAGCAGCATTCAACCTTTTGGTTTTTACACTCCCTTTAAATGTCTTATTGTTCCGTAATAAATTTAATGCAATGTGCCGAATCGCTGCAAAATTCTCAGGAGAGTTCCCCTTTCTGACTCTGCTTTCGTCTTCACGGAACGCAATATCCAATACCCAATGCACTGAATTTTCAATTCCCCAATGCCTCCTGACAGCATTACCAAAAATATTGGGGTCGCTATCCAGGCTCGATATATAATATCGCTTTTCATGACTGATCTGGCCGTCCATTTCCCGGGTGGATTCAATCATTCCAATACTTTTCAAACCTTTCCAACTTTTTTTATCTTCAAACCAATCAATATCAGAGGTTATCACAGCCCTGCGCGTTTCGACTCGACCGTGCCCTCCGTCAACACTGGTCTGTTCATTAAACTGGTACCCCTGATTTTTCATTTCTTCCATTTTATTGAAAAAAAGTACCGCTTCATCATGCAAGGTTTTATGATTTTCTTTCAGGGCAAGGACATAGTCACACCCTTTGTTTATTATGGTTTCAGCGATTTTCTTTTGAGTGCCCATGGCATCAATGGTTATAATGCAGCCCGAGATATCTAAAAGTTTTAAAAGATTTGGAATGGCCGTAATTTCATTTGATTTTTCTTCGGTTTTTAATTGCCCTAAAACCACTTTATTAGACGAAGCCCACGCACTGATCATATGAATGGCTTTCTTATCATTGGAGGTATCGTGTGAACGCCTTAGAGTTTTGCCGTCGATTGCAATGACTTGACCTTTGGTCATCTTTGCAACCGACTGAACCCAGTGCATAAAACTGCTCTGAAATTCATTCGGGTTCATCCTTTCAAAAATTCTGCCAAAGGTGTCATGGGAGGGTATCCCATGGGGAAGGCTTAGAAATTTTGACAACCACCTTTTTCTCTTTTTGCCAAAGTTTTCAATTTGCTCATAAGTGTCTGCGCCAGCAACTACCGCACAAATTGCGATGATGACGACATCAATTAAATTATGAAGCTTATTGTGGTGTCTGGGGTCCTGAATATTGTCAAAAAAAGTTTCAAGAGATTTTTTTTCGTTCATTGGCAACTCCTTGTGTTTATTGCCATATATATCGTATCTGTGCAGCGATGTCTAGGAAAATTTTGTTCGATGCTCATATACTATAACAAGCCAGGAGAGCCAGGCTGGGATAGGGTGAAGGGGGTGGAGTGGCGTAAATGAGCGGCCCGCCAGGACGGCATAGGTCCGATCATTTCCGCTTCTTAAGCGGTCAGGACGACCGCTTAAGATTTAACGGAATCCCCCTCACCTATTCCAGCCGGGTAAGGACGAATCTTAATAAAAGTTACATGCGATGACCCTGCTTAAAACTTTAGCTTTGGTTTTCTTGTTTTGTGTTGAAATGGAATTGATGCCCCCATTCTTGATTTTTAAGAGGGATGATGGCATGATTCTCAGACAATGAACAATGCATTGATTTTAAAATTAGGGAGAAAATTTTCAATGAGTTATTTTAGGGCCATTGGTGGGATCCTGGCCCTCCTGGCAATGGCTTCCCCCCTTTTGGCCAAAGAAAGGGTGACCCAGGCAATTGTGAGGACCCACATCCCCCAGTTGAGTCAAATTACAAGGTTTACAGGGGATATCCGTCTTTGCGGCCTGAAAATCCCGTATGAAGATGCCCAGGTAAGAGAACGCCTTGAAAAAGAGGTCATGCTTGCCGCATGGAACAGGCCCCAGGTCCTTTTATGGCTCAAACGATCTCAGAGATATTTTTTTCACATTGAAAAAATTCTCAAACAGGAAAATCTGCCCCAGGACTTAAAGTATGTGCCTGTTGTGGAAAGTGCTCTAAGGCCCCACAGCCGCTCCGGCAAGGGGGCTGTGGGGTATTGGCAGTTTCTCAAGAGTACGGGAACCCGGTATGGGCTTCGGATAGATAAGCGGGTGGATGAGCGCCGCAACCTTTTTAAATCCACCCGGGCGGCCTGTCTTTATCTAAAAAAACTTCACCAGGAGTTTGGTTCTTATTTTTTGGCCCTTGCAGCCTATAACATGGGCGAATTCGGTCTGGATACGGGAATCCAAGCCCAGGGAACCAGAGATTTTTTTTCCCTTTATCTGCCTTTGGAAACCCAGCGGTATCTGCTCAAGATCGTTGCTGCCAAATTGATTATTGAAAATCCCGAGGCCTATGGATTTCATTTAATGCCCCAGGATCTATACCCAGTGTTTAGTTTTTCAAAGATTAATTTTTCCTTGAACCGTGAAGTACCCCTGTCTTTGATCGCCAGATCTGCCGGCATATCCTTTAAAACCTTGAAAGATTATAACCCTGAAATCCGGGGATACTATCTGGAGGGAAAAGACTCATCAGTGCTGGTGCCCAAGGAGAAAGAAAAAGGATTTAAGCAAAATTTTACAATTTTGCGCAAGGCCTGGGAAAAAAAAGTAACGATGAAATTTCATGTGGTCATGCCGGGGGAGAGTCTCATCAAGATTGCAAAGGAATACAAGATGCCGCTGGCTGCCCTGCTTCGGTTGAATAAATTTTCATATCAAAAGGTGATTCATCCGGGAGACAGGCTGCGGGTTCGTTAATTTACCGGTTTAACAGATTCTTTCTTTGATTTTTGCTGTTTTTTTAGGCAGATTTTGTCATCCCGAATAATGGCGCACAGCTTTGGATTGTGAAGTTCTTTACAGGTGGCATGGTTGTAGAGCGGGCATTCAGGATGTTGTTTGGACATGTCGGTTCCTTATGTATTGTCTACCCAGTTGCGTGAATATACCTCAATTTACTCAGGCTTTCCACTTGTTTTCATTGAGAAAACAGGTGGAAACCAATATTGCGGAAAATCTGAACAAGGCGTCAATGAGTTCGGGAACGGATATGGCCTGGTTAAATCCGCCCAGATGGGGACCTGTCTCAAGGACAATATCTTGTTTGCCTTTTAAGGGAGGCGTACTAATGCCTCGTTGCTTTAAAAATTGGGAAAAATAGGTCTGGCTCATTTGGTTCTGGTCATGAACCCTTAATACCTCTTCCATGTCTTTGTCTTTTCCCATGACCTGAATAAGTGCCTCTACCAATTCAAAAGAGCAAAGGTCAAATTCAGGAGCCATTGATTTATTTGCAAGACCTTTAAAATAGGCCTTGCACACTCCGGACAGGAGTTCAATAAATAATGGGGGTGAAAACAAATCCCTTGTGTCCAGAGGCAGCTGATGTTCATCTTTGCCCCTTCGGTCGGGGGCTTTGTTTCTGAAATAACTGCCGATGACCAGGGTAAAGCTCAAGAGATGCTCTCCAATATAATGCCGAAGCTTCTGGCTGTTGTTCATTTGAACCAGGTGTTCAAAATCCCTGGGACCCGAGGCGCCAAAATTAGGGAATTGACAGGAGTCCAGCCATTGATCAAGTCTTCCTCCATGCTCCCAGAGATACGCACCGTTATCGTTTCTTCTTAGCTGCTGAGCCCTGTTGTGAAACAAGGGGATCAGGGCGGTATGGAAAACGCCTCTTCCGGACAGGGCCCCGAGCAGTCTTGCATTTTTAAAAAAGATCGCCTTGATTTACTCTTCAGACCATTTTTGAGTTTTGTCATTGGGATAGTCAAAATACCCGTCACAGGGGACAAAGGCAATGCAGATTTTTTTTTCAATGGTTTCAGGTCCGCCCGGGGGAAGGGGCGTTATGAGTTTGAACAAACGTTTTTTTTTTAATTTTATGGGCAAGGGCACCTTAAAGGATTCATCCGGGCACAGGGTATGGGACCCCAGAAAATCCATCCATTGGCTTTCCTGGGAAAGCGCCTTGATATTGTCCTGGGAGGTGTCAAATTTTACTACGCCCATGACCTGTGTACGAGACAGAATCATAAGGCTACGGCCTTTCCAGGCATAGGATAGTTCCCGGTCTTTTGTTACAAAATTTTCTATCTCTTTAAGCTCGATTTCAAGGGAGTCTAAAGACAGATCCCATGAGAAAAAAGGCGCTGAAAATTCAAGGGAGAGTTTGCCCAAGGCCTGTCCAATTGCCCGAAGCCGTTTGCCCCGGCATCCGGGCAGAAGGGCCACAAGCCTTTGAATAATATCGGCACCCCATTTGTTTTGAGCCTTCTCTGCCAGGCAAACCAGTGCCTCAGAGGCTTCTGAATATAAAAAAAAGACCTGTTTTTGGTTGTCAAAGGGGCTAAATTCAATGACATGTACCAGGGCATCTATGGTTGGATGAGTTATGGTGTCCGGATACTTGTGGATATGGGAGGCCAGATATTTGACCCCCATATAAGCTGCAGTAAAATCCTTGCAATGGCTGACCAGCTGATTTTCCGTATGACGCCGGCCAGTTTCATTGAAAGCCGTCATTCGGCGCTATTGGCTGAGATTTTGTTCTGAAATGGACCCTGTTTTGTCAGAAACGGGCAGGGGAGGCAGGCTTGACGGCTGGCCAGATTTCTGAGGCGGTGTTTGGGTCTCAGAAGGCTTGTCCACAGGTGTTGTTCGGGCTGATGGTCCGGCTGTCATACTTGCCTTTAACTCTTTGATTGTTTTTTCAAAAGAAAGGCGGGCCTTGGCCATCTCTTTTTCCATGGAGATTTGAGTGTCCTGTTTCAGGGTTTTAATTTTTTTGTCCATTAACCCGGTCTGCTTGAAAAGTTGGGCGATCTGCTGCTCATAGGAGGAGAGTTCAAGCAGTCTTGCATCAAATTCTTCTTTAAAAAGCTGGATCTCATCTTTAATCTTTTGGGCACTGGACTTAAAACGGTCGTTGTTGTCCTTGATCTGAGCGTGGAGCTGGCCGTTGATTTTCTTCATTTGAGCCAAGGTGGCCTTGTCCTGTCCTGAATTGGTTTTGATCCGTTTTTCAAGTTTAGCCATTGCCTTGTTCACGGCTGCAAGATCGGCCTTGGCCGAGGACATTTTTGCGGCCTGGTTTTCAAGGGCCTGGCTCTTTTTTTCAACCAGAACCAGTTTTTCATCCAGTTCAAATTTGGCCTTTGCAATCCGGACATCCAAAGCATTGAGTTTTGTTTCCAGATCCCTGGCCACTTTTGCCATCTGACTGCCCTTGGACTGATCCACATCCACGACCCGTTCTTTCATGTCAATATAGGCAAAGACCAATACGGCAATGATGATGCAGGGAAGGATGATTGAAATTATGGTAATCCGCTGGGACAGTTTTTCAATCTTCAGGGTGTTGATTTCCTGGTGATAGATTGACCCCTGCATGTCCGGGGATGTATTTTCTTCTTCCGGGAGACGGGATATATCACTGCGAAAGTCTCCAAGGCTTTTGTCATCCATTTAAATTTAGATCCTGTTTTATTCCCACTCAATGGTTCCGGGAGGTTTTGAGGTGATATCAAAGACAACCCGGTTGATTTTATCCACTTCATTGATAATCCGGTTTGAAACTTTACCCAGAAGATCATGGGGCAGTTTGGCCCAGTCTGCTGTCATGGCGTCGTTAGAGGTCACCGCCCGGATGGCCACGCAGTTTGCAAAGGTTCTTTTGTCTCCCATGACCCCGACACTTTTTACCGGCAGCAGCACAACAAAGGATTGCCAGAGTTTCCTGTAAAGCCCTGCGGCACGGATTTCTTCCAAAAGAATGGTGTCTGCGTCCCTTAGGATGTCAAGTCGTTCTTCGGTGATATCTCCCATGATTCTGATGGCCAGGCCAGGACCCGGGAAGGGCTGGCGCCAGACAAGGTCTTCATTGATTCCAAGTTCAAGTCCAAGTTTTCTGACCTCATCCTTAAACAGAAGCTGAAGCGGTTCTATGAGTTTGAGGTTCATCTCTTCGGGCAGTCCGCCCACATTGTGGTGGGATTTGATAATAGATGTGGGACCGCCAAATGCGGATTTGGATTCGATAATATCCGGGTACAGGGTGCCCTGGCCCAGAAATTCTGCCCCTTGAATTTTTTTGGCTTCGGCGTCAAAAACCTCTATAAATAGTTTTCCTATGATTTTACGCTTGAGCTCGGGATCCGTGACCCCTTTGAGGGCAGATATGAATTTTTCCCTGGCATCCACAAACTTGATGTTCATGTCAAGGTTTTGGGTCAGGCTGATTTCCAGTTGCTCTTTTTCATTGTGGCGCAACAGACCGTTGTCAACAAAAATGCAGTATAGGTTTTTACCCACGGCCTTGTGGATCAGGGTAGCGGCAACGGATGAATCCACGCCCCCGGACAATCCCATGATCACTTTTTTATCCTTTACAGCATCCTTGATCTGGGCAATGGAACCGTCGGAAAAAGATTTCATGGTCCAGTTTTGTTCACAAAGGCAGACATCAAACAAAAAGTGCCGGATCATCAATGCTCCATTGATTGAATGCTCTACCTCCGGGTGGAGCTGGAGTCCGAAAAACTTTTTTTCATGGTTGGCAATGGCGGCAATGGCCGTATTGTCAGTGGATGCGGTTACAATAAACCCTTGGGGAAGGTCTTTGGCCGAGTCTCCATGGCTCATCCAGCACTGAAATTGAGTGTCCATATCCTTGAACAAAGGGCTTGGCTCTTTGAGTTGAAGTTCGGCAAATCCGTATTCCCTTTTTTCAGCACGCTTGATACTGCCGCCTAGGGCATGAACCATATAATGCATCCCGTAGCAGATGCCCAGCACCGGGATGCCCAGGTCAAAAATTGCAGGATCAATAAAAGGAGCGTTCTCCTCGTAAATGGATGAAGGGCCGCCGGACAGGATAATGCCTGTGGGGTTCATCTCTTTGATTTTTTCAAGGGAGATGTCAGCAGGCTCCACCTGGCAATAGACGTTGTTTTCCCTGACCCGCCTGGCAATAAGCTGATTAAATTGTGAACCGAAATCAATTACTATGATCATGATCTGTTTCCTAAAAAAGTTGAATTCTAAATCGGGAAATTTTCCTACAAACCCGTGAAAAAAGCAAGTTGTTTTTAACTGGATCTTGCCAATATCCCTGTATTATGCTTTATTAGAATCACTTTAATAACCTATGGATTTCATCACCTCAACGATTAGGAGCAATGGATGTATTTAGCCAGTGATTTGAGAAAAGGCCTTAAAATGGATATTGACGGTGACCCCCATGTCATTGTTGGATTTGAGTTTAAAAAGCCGGGCAAGGGCCAGTCCCTGTATAAATGCAGGCTGAAAAATATGATTACAGGATCCCAGTTTGAGCGGACTTACAGGTCTGGGGATAAATTTGAAAAAGCCGATCTTGAGGAAGTGGAGATGGAATACCTCTATGCTGACAAGGATAGCTGGTGTTTTATGAATTCATCAAATTACGAGCAGGTTTTTTTGACAAAAGACCAGCTCCAGGACAGCACTGACCTGCTCAAGGACAACACCGTGTGCACGGTATTGCTTCACAATGGACATCCCATCGGGGTAACCCTGCCCAATTTTGTTGTTCTGGAAGTTGTTTCGGCAGAACCCTGGGCCAAGGGCGACACGGCAACAGGCGACACAAAGCCTGCCACCCTTGAAACCGGGTTTGAGGTTCAGGTTCCGCCCTTTGTCAACGAGGGGCAGATGGTCAGAATCGATACCCGTACACGGGTGTATGTTGAACGGGTGAATGAATAAGAAAGTTGAAACCCGCAAGTCAGACCAGGGCCTCAGTGGGTCTGATACCATCTGTTCGTCTCCTGTTCAGCGGATTTTGGTGGTGGATGATGAACCCAGCCTTCGGGCCCTGCTGACCAGTGCGCTTGCACGTGCAGGCTTTACCTGTGAAGAGGCCTGTGATGCTGAAACGGCATGGGATATGATTCTTTCCCAAACCGTTGACGCATTTGATCTCATTATTTCAGATATCTCCATGCCCGGAATGGACGGGATGGAGCTGCTTAAAAAAGTCAAAGCCCATAATCCAGATATTCATTTTATCATCATGACCGGTTATGCGGCCCAGTATTCCTACGTGGATATCATGGATGCCGGGGCGTCGGACTATATGACCAAGCCCTTTAACATCAACTCCACCCTGGCACGAATCAATCGTATTGCCAGGGAAAAAAGCCATCTGATCGAGTTGGAATCGGCTAATGAGCAGCTGAGGCATGCCATGGACCGGGCCAACGATCTGGCCGAGGAAGCCAAAGAGGCCTCTTTGGCCAAAACTTTTTTTCTGGCCGCCATGAGCCATGAAATAAGGATCCCTTTAAACGGGATTGTCGGATATACGGATATGCTCATGGACACCCGCCTGGACACGGAGCAAAAAGCCTTTCTGGAGAGTGCCAGATTTCCCTGCGATACCCTCTTGTCTGTGGTCAATGACATCCTTGATTTTTCCAAGGTGGAGTCCGGCAAGATGAACCTTGAGCAAATGGCCTTTGATCCTGAAGTCCTTTGTTTTGATACTATTGATGTGGTCAGAACCCAGGTGGATGAATCCCGTGTAGAACTGCTTTGCCGGATTTCCGACCAGGTGCCGGCAAAGGTGGTGGGAGATCCCCACAGGTTTCGCCAGATTCTTTTGAATCTGCTGGGCAATGCTGTTAAGTTTACGCCCCAGGGCAGCATCAGTCTCGGTCTGGATGCCATCGTCCTTGAACAGGGAAACACATTGCTCAAGGTAGACGTCTCAGATACCGGAATTGGAATCGCCCTTGAAAATCAGGACGGGATATTTGAGCCTTTTATCCAGTCTGAAGATGCTATTACCAGCCGTTACGGGGGAACCGGTTTAGGTCTTGCCATCAGCCGGAACATTGCCCGAAAAATGGGCGGAGATATTTGGGTGGAGTCTGCCAAAGGCAAGGGGTCCACATTTTATTTTGATGCCCATGTTAAAACCGGTCAGATTGTTTCCTCAGGCAGGATCCGGCCGGCAAGGCTTAAGGGAAAAAAGATATTGGTGATGTCAACCGGAGAGGATGCATCCAAAGTTTTGGCCCATCTTCTGGTCTCTGCACAGGTAAAGGCCGATATCAAATCTTTGGATGAACTTCCCCAGGTTTTAAGGGGGATGGATTCTCCGGGTGCTGCCTTTTCTGACTATGATCTGGGGATCATTGATTTTGGCAAATCAATCAAACCCTTTGCCCGGGATATTACCGGGTTGATGAACGGCACGAAACCCGAGGATTTTCCCTTTAAATGGATGGCCTGTTCGGTTCCTTTTCCGGGCATTGCCAAGATATTTGAGAAAAGTGGTTTTAAGGGGTTTATTCCCAAGCCTGCCAGAAAAGCCCCGCTCCTTGAAATGGCTGCCCATATGATGGGTATGATTGATGAAGAAAAATCCCAAACAGCCAAGGCCTCTATTCTGACTTCCCATTCCATCTCTGAAAAGACCAAAACAGATGCCCTGATTCTTTTGGTCGAAGATAATCCGGTCAACCAGAAATTGGCCATGCTCATGATGACCCGGGCAGGATACCAGGTTGAAGTGGCCGGGAACGGACAAGAGGCCCTTAGCGCCTACCGGGCAGTACCTTCAAAATTTGATCTGGTGCTCATGGATATCAATATGCCGGTGATGGACGGGTTTGAGGCCTGCCAAAGAATCCGTTTTTATGAAAAGGAAAAAGAGCTTAATCCCGTACCGGTTTTGGCGCTGACGGCAAATGTTCTGGATGATTTTAAACAAAGGTGCAAAGCCGTGGGCATGAATGATTTTTTAACCAAACTCATCAAGCGGGAGGTGGTCTTTTCCGCCATCCAAAAATGGGTTCGCCAGCCGGATTCCAAACCCATCACCTGATCTGTGCCCCTGCTTTTATTCGGGCAGAATGCTCTCTTTGAATTGGCAGTCCCGATTGGGACATTTTAAAAATTTACCGTCCCGTTTGGTCTCTTTTTGAACAAGAAAGGGAGAATCACAAAGGGGACAGGCCTTGTCAACGGGTTTGTCCCAGGATGCAAATTTACACTCCGGATATAAAGAGCAACCGTAAAAAATTTTCCCCCGTTTGGATTTTTTTTCCAGAACACTGCCTTTGCAGCCTTTTTCAGGGCAGGGCACGCCTGTATCATTGGTGGCGTTATCCTGGCCCACAGATTCGGTGTGCTTGCATTCAGGATACCCTGTACAGGCTAAAAACAAGCCGAACCGCCCGTCTTTTTGAACCATGGGTTGTCCGCATTTTGGACAGTCCTTGACAGGTTCACTGTCTGCAATTTTTTCGACAATGGAGATATTCCCCTTTTCATCCCGGGTGTAATTGCTGGTAAATCCGCATTCAGGGTAGCCTGTGCAGGCCAGAAAATGTCCGTTTCTCCCAATTTTGATATTGACGGGTTTGGTGCACAAGGGACATGAAATACCGGTTTCCACGCCCACACCCTTGACAGAGACCATGTTGTCTTTGGCATTGTCCAGGGTGAGTTTAAACCCTTTGTAAAATTTTTTGAGCAGGTCCACTTCATCGAGCTTGCCCTGTTCAACATCATCAAGATTGGTTTCCATCTGGGCGGTAAATGAAATGTCCAGAAGATCCGGAAAAGAGTCGACCAATAGTTCATTTACGATAAATCCAAGCTCGCTGGGAATAAAATAACGTTTGATCAGTTCCACATACCCCTTGTCCTGGATCACCCCGAGGATGGAGGCATAGGTGGACGGTCTTCCAATTCCGTTTTTTTCAAGCTCCTTGACCAGAGAGGCTTCTGAAAACCTGGGTGGCGGCTTGGTAAAGTGCTGTTTGGGGTTGATTTTTATGGTGGACAGCAGATCCCCTTCTTCCACCGGGGGCAGGGCCTGAATATCCTTTTCCTTTGTTTTTTCAGCAACGGCATAAAGCCGCATATACCCGTCAAATTTAGTTGTAGACCCGGATACTGAAAAAAGATATTTTTCTCCTGCCTTGATGAGAATGGCTTTTTGATCAATCAGGGCCTGGGCCATCTGGGACGCTACAAAGCGTTTCCAGATCAGGTCATAAAGCCGAAACTGATCTTCTGTAAAAAAGGATTTAAGCTTGGCAGGGGTATTATAGACCGAGGTGGGCCGGATGGCTTCATGGGCATCCTGGGCCTTGTTTTTGTTTTTGAAAAATCTGGGGGACTTCAGGGCATATTCAGGGCCATAGTCCCTGGCAATAAGCGAGAGGGCCTCATGGGCAGCTTCCGGGGCAATACGTGTGGAGTCTGTACGCATATAGGTGATCAGACCCTCGGGGCCGCCGGTACCGATTTCAATCCCTTCGTAGAGCTGCTGGGCCACCACCATGGTTTTCTTTGCTGAAAACCGAAGCCGGTTAATGGCGTCCTGTTGAAGCTTACTGGTGATAAAGGGGGGCAGAGGGTTGCGTTTGACGGTCTTTTTTTTGATCTGGTCCACAACAAACTGGGCAGCTTCAAGATCCGAAACAATGGACATGGCCTGGGTCTGGTCGGAGACCTTGGCTTTTTTATTGGCGATTTTGGTCAGGGCGGCATTGAACTCAGGGGGATTTTGGGCCAGAAGATCGCTGGTAATGGTCCAGTACTCTTCAGGTTCAAAAAGACGTATCTCCCGCTCCCGGTCACAGATGATTCTTACAGCCACGGACTGGACCCGTCCTGCACTTAATCCCCGCTGGACCTTTTGCCATAAAATCGGAGAGATCTGGTATCCCACCAGTCGGTCAAGTTTTCGTCTGGCCTGCTGGGCATCATATTTGTCTGCATCGGGCACCAATGTTTTTTCAAGGGCTTCGGTGATCCCTTTTTTAGTCAGCTCGTGAATCAGAACCCTGTGAAATTTGCGTCCCTTTTTTTTAAGGATATCCATGATATGAAAAGCAATGGCCTCTCCTTCACGGTCAGGGTCAGGCGCCAGGTAAACCTGGTCGGTATCCTTGGCAATTTTTTTCAGGTTGGATATGACCTTGGTTTTGTCTTTTATATTAACGTATTCGGCCTTAAAATTGTCATCCACATCAATCCCGAGTTTTTTAACAGGAAGGTCTCGGATATGTCCGGCACTTGCTGCGACATTATATCCTTTGCCCACATATTTTTTAAGGGTCTTAATTTTGGTGGGTGACTCGACAATGATGAGCGGTTTTGCCAATTTTATTCCTCCGATTTCGAAAAATAGTTCCCAGGATGCCGTATTATATGCCCTGCTAATTCCATGTCAACCAGGGTTGCCAGTATAATCGGGCTTTTCATTCCAGTGGATGCTATGATCGTATCAATATGTTTGGGGGTATGGATCCAGGTGTTTATATACCAAAGTCCAGGTTTTGTCCATGACTGGAAACTCTTTTTTATCCCCCCTTTTTTCTTCCGAGGTTGAGGGCTCTGAATGAACAAACTGGTTGAGTTCTTCAAGGATATCTGTTTCATCTTCGACCAGGTGGGCCCCCTGGCACAGCAAGGCATGGGTGCCCCGACTGGTTGTAGAGCGGATACTGCCCGGCACGGCAAACACCTCCCGGTTATATTCGCAGGCCAGCCGGGCCGTGATCAAAGAACCGCTTCTTTGGGCGGCCTCAACCACAATGGTGCCGGTACTCAACCCTGCAATGATCCGGTTGCGCTGGGGAAACAATTGAGGCAAAGGCGGGGTGTCCAGATTAAATTCAGAGATCACCGCTCCCTTTGCCCTTATTTTTTCGTAAAGGGGTTTATTCTGTCTGGGATAGATATGGTCAAGGCCGGATCCCAAAATGGCAAGGGTTTTGCCTGAAGATTTTAGGGCTCCCTTGTGGGCCGCGGTATCAATTCCCACAACCATGCCGCTGACCACGGTAAATCCTTTTTGGGCCAATTGGTTTGCCAGGTGGCTCGCCGTATCAAGTCCGTACCGTGTGGCCTTTCTGGAACCCACAATGGAAATACAAGGAGAGTCAGAATCAAGGTGGCCGTCATAGGTTAAAACCGGAGGAGGATCCGGTATTTTTTTGAGCAGGGCAGGATACCAGGGAGCCACCAGGCTTGCGATCTTGAGCCCTTTTGCCAAAATCTTTCCAAGTTGCTGCTTTGCCAGGTCTTGGTATTTTAAATGGCGGTGAATGGCCTGAATATTTTTTTTGCGGATTCCCTTAATTGCGGACAATTGGTCAACGCCTGCATTGAAAATGGCCTTGGGAGATTCAAACGCCCGGATTAATCGTTTGATGACCCGGTGGTTTAACCCGGGTATTTCCCTGAGTATGAACCATGGCAGATATGTATCCCAGTATTTGTCCATTCCATCACAGGCTATTGAAATTCTTTGAGTTTTACCTGCGCCTTTTTTGCCGCCAGAGAAAAGGGATGTTTTTTAATCACCTGTTTGAAATAGTGGCTGGCCCGGTTGGCATCGTCCAGTGAAACATAGGCATACCCGGTTTTAAGAAGGGCATCAGGTACTTTACCCGCCTTGGGGTATTGTTTGACCAGGGTTTTGAATATTTCAATGGATTTTTGATATTCCCCGGTGGTGTAATAGCATTCGCCTAACCAGTAAAGGGCATTGTCTGCCAGAGCATGGCCCGGATGCTTGTCGGCAAAGGTGGCAAAAAGATCGGCTGCATTGTCTGTCTCATTGGCCAGCAACAGGGTTCTTGCCTTTTCATAAAGCTTTGCAGGATCAGAATATTCAATGGTATACACCACTTTTTTTTGTCCGGCAACCTGGGTCTCAAGGGTGGTGACCTTGTCTTCAAGTACAACGATTTTTTTTTCAAGATCCTGAATCTGGTTTTGCTCTGGCGCGGGTTTGTTGTTTGAATCAGACTGGGGCAGGGGCTTTTCAGTTCCTATACCGGCCGGGTCCGGCTCTCCATGTTCGGTTTTGAAATAATCCAAAGCAGAACATGAAGAGACCAGAACCACCGCTGAAATAAGGAAAAATAATTTGATCAGGACGGGTTTTGCCTGAAACATGGATTTATCCTTTTTTTTGAGCTGCAAGCACAAGTGGGGTTGCAACAAATATGGACGAAAAGGTACCAATGATAACGCCGATGATCATTGCCAGGGCAAAATTATGAATAATTTCACCGCCCAGAAAAAACAGGGCCAAAAGAACAATCAGGGTGGTCAAAGAGGTCAGAATCGTCCGGGACAAGGTTTCATTAATGCTTTTGTTGTACAGATCGGGCAGGGCTGCCTTGTCGGTAATGCCTTTAATATTTTCCCTGATCCGGTCAAATACAATGATAGTATCGTTCAAGGAATACCCGATAATGGTCAAAAGGGCCGCGATAATGGGCAATGAAAAATCCAGATTAAGAAGGGAAAAAATACCCACGGTGATAAATACATCATGGATCAGGGCCACAATAGCGCCAATGGCATATTGGAGTTTTAAAGTCCAGAAAAGTCCCAAAGAGACCAGCAGGGCCGCGGTAATCAAAAAAGGCATGGACACGTTGAAAACAGATAAGAAATACACCGCTGTCATCAATGCCCCTGCCGTAATTCCGGCAATGGTCCATTTTTGTTCAAACCGGCCTGAAATATAGATGGTGATAAACAAGAGGGAATAAAAAATTGCCAAAAGGGCCTTTTTTTTCAGATCATAACCGACCTGGGGGCCGACCATTTCCACCCTGCGGATTTCAGGAACAAGTTGGGTGGCCTTTTCAAGCCCTGATATAAGGACCTCTTCCTGGTTGCTGCCAAGGGCATGGGCATTGGAGGTCCTGATCAGGTATTCATTGTTTTGGGCCTGGCCAAATCCCTGGACGGCCACATCCTTGAGCCCCAGGGTGTTGAGTCCTTTTCTGATATCGGAAATGGCTGCTTTCTGGGTGAATTTGACCTGGACCAAAGTGCCGCCGACAAAGTCAATCCCGTAGTTGGGACCCTTGTGGACAATCAGGGCCACAATACCTGCAATAATAAGCGTCAGGGAGAAAAATAACCCGAGTTTCTGTTTTCCGATAAAGTCTATGTTAACATCAGACTTGATAAACTGCATTATATAGGTTCCTTTATATACTGAGAGTGGATGATTGTTTATTTTGGAGAATCAAATCATAGATGCTCTTGGACAAAATCAGGGCCGTAAACAAGCTGGCCACGATACCTAAAGCAAGGGTGACGGCAAATCCTTTGATGGGACCTGTACCGAACTGGAAGAGAACAATGGCGGCGATCAAGGTGGTGACATTGGCATCAAGAATGGTCAATGTGGCCCGTTCGTAACCGGCATGAACTGCTGCCAGAGCAGTTCTTCCAGCCCTGAGTTCTTCTCTGATTCTTTCAAAGATAATGACATTGGCATCCACGGCCATACCAATGGTAAGGATGATGCCGGCAATGCCCGGCAGAGTCAAGGTCGCCTGGAAAGCGGCAAGTCCGCCCCCTATGAGAATGATATTGATAATCAGGGCCAAGTCGGCAATCAGGCCTGCCCCTTTGTAGTAGATCAGCATAAAGGCAATCACCAGGGCCCCGCCCACGACCATGGACATCAGACCCATGCGTACGGAATCAGCACCCAGAGTTGGGCCGACGGTCCGTTCTTCAATGATGGTCACAGGGGCGGGAAGAGAACCTGCCCGAAGTGCAATGGCAAGGTCTTTGGCCTCTTCCAAGGAAAATTGACCGGTAATTCTGGCCTTTCCCCCGGCAATGCGTTCCTGGATATTGGGTGCGGAATAGACGGTTTTATCAAGGACAATGGCCAGACGTTTGTTGACGTTTGCAGCGGTGATCCTGTCAAAAATCCGGGCCCCTTTCCGGGAAAATTCAATGGCCACCTGGGGCTGTTGAAACTGGTCAAACTCCACCCGGGCATTGATGAGAAGGCTGCCGTCCAAAAGTACCTGTTTTTTAATGAGAAAAGGCACCCGGGTTTCATTTCCGGAGTTGGGATCGACTTTTTGCTGATAGAGGATTTCAGATCCCACCGGAGGGTTGCCTTCAAGGGCTGTTCTCACATCTGCCTGATCATTGACCAGCTGGAATGTCAGCTGTGCGGTTTTGCCGATCAGTCCCTTGGCCCGGTCTGGATCTTTGATACCCGGCAATTGGAGCAATATACGGTTTGATCCCTGAATCCGGATGTCCGGCTCAGATACCCCAAACTCGTCAATCCTGTTTCGAATGGTTTCCAAGGCCTGTTCAGTGGCCATTTTTTTAATGGAGGCGGTTTCCTTGTCAGGAAGGTTTAAGGTAAATGCCAGGCCCTGGTCCAGGGTCTTTACAGAAGGAATTTCAAGGTTGGAATAATCTTCTGAAAGCAATTTTTCCACCTTTGTCCTATTGTCCTGGCCTGAAATTTTAGCAATAATCTGGTTGTCAGGGGTACGGGTAATTCCCAGATGCTTGATCCCCACTTTTCTTAAATCCTTTTTGAGTTCTGCTATGGTTCTTTCCATCTCGGCTTCAACCGCTTTCTCATTTTGAACTTCAAGAACCAGGTGCATGCCGCCCTGAAGATCCAGGCCCAGGTTTATTTTTTTATGGGGCCAGGTATCCATAAAGGTGGGAAGCAGACAGACAACAGCGGCAACAATAGTACCCAGAATCAATATGCGTTTAAAGGTAAATAATTTCAATCTCATCACTCCTAAAGGATAATTTATTTCTTTTCTTTGGATTTAGCAGCAGGTTCATTGTCCGTCACTAAGGCTGCAACATTTCCCCTGGAAATTTTAATTTTAATTTTTTCGGCAATTTCAAGGCCGATGGTGGTGTCGTCAATGGACAAAATTGTGCCGTAAATTCCCCCTGAAGTGACAATCCGGTTCCCTTTTTTAAGGTTGCTGATCATATCTCTGTGCTCTTTGGCCTTTTTTTGTTGGGGCCGGATTAAGAGAAAATAAAAAATGGCAAACAAGATGATGATGGGTAAAAATCCTGCAAGTCCGCCTGCCTGTCCTTGTGCTCCACCGGTTTGTCCCATTGCAAATGCTGTGCTAATCAAGGTCTTCCTCCTTAACTGATAAAAATTCTTTCATGCTTTTTAAGATTTCTTCACAGGGATCCAGATGTTTTTCCCGTCAAACTGGATCCTGTTTACATTGTCAAAATTTATTTGCTCGAGCAAAGCAAACACGGCGTCCATATTATAGACAACGACTTTGCTCAAGGGTTCAAGGATATTTATATCCTGGGTTACCTTTTCTTCGTGAAGGTTGTAGATGATCACCATGGTCTCTGAAAATTTTAAAATTTTACCCACGCCGGAACTCATCCCGCCGGTGCCGGGTTCATCTGCTCCCTCTTTAATGATCAGGCCCTTGTCCGTATAATAATCTTTGAGTATCCTGAAGTGGATATTCCAGATATTATCACCGGGCTGGACCACATAAATTCCATAGGTTTGGGTTTTTACGGGCCGGGTGGTCCCAGAGTCAAGGATTTGTTCTTCAAAAACCTGGCCTTTCTTTTTAAATGCCTGTTCCAGGATTTTTTGCATGGACACAGTGGATTTACCAACGGTAAAGGATTCATCCGACTGAACAATCATGTCCAGGCTTTTTTTGATGCCATGCTTTTCTTTCCTGTGCCCCATCATTGTTTTAAGGGTTTCATCCTTTTTAAGATCCTGAAAAACGATGGGCTCTGATTTTTTGATCTTGCCTGTAACTTTTTGGGATTCAGCCGGTGCTGATACCTTGCCCGGGTGTGTCCTGTCTGCCTGTTTTAATTTTGAGGCTGAATTTTTTTGGAACATAAACAATCCCAGTGCCGCAACCGCAATACACAGGGCAAGGGCTGCAATCATTCCTGGTTTTTGTTTACCCCGTTTCAGGAGCATCTGTTCTCCTTTTTAGTTGTGTTGAAATTGTTCAGATACACAAATGTGCCGGTATTGTCAACCCGGCCTAATTGATCCTGCTCTCTCCTGCGACCATATTTGGATCAATCTCAATATTGATGCTGACCTGTCTTTTGGTCTCAATATCAATGAGTTCTTCCCTTTTGGTATTTAAAATATAATAGGCCGCCTCGGGCGGGACAAAACAATTGAATGTCTGGTCTTTTTCAGCTTTCAGGGTTTTCAGGGTCAGCTGGCGTAAAAAAGCCAGACACTGGGTCTCAACCGAAGGGGTCATTCCCCTGCCGTTGCAGTGTTTGCAAGTTTCATAGGCCCCGTAGGTAATGGAATGGCGGATGCGCTGCCTGGACATTTCCAAAAGGCCGAAGGCTGTGATGCCGCCCACCTTTGTTTTGGCTTTGTCAGATTTTAAATGTTTTTTTAATGTTTTGGTTATATCCGCCTTGTGTCTGCGTTCTTTCATGTCAATGAAGTCCACCACGATAAGCCCGCCCATGTCCCGGAGTCGAAGCTGGCGTGCCACCTCTTCTGCCGCTTCAAGGTTGGTATGATAAGCGGTTTCTTCAATATTTTTTTTCTTGGTTGATTTTCCGGAGTTGACATCAATGGAGACCAGGGCCTCTGTCTGTTCAATCACTAAAAATCCGCCGGATTTAAGGGCAACCTCCCGGCGGTAAATGGATGAGATCTGCTCTTCCAACTGGTATTTGGTAAATATGGGTTTTTCCCCTTTGAACAGCCTGACAATTTTTTGCTGTTTGGGGGCAATCAGTCCTATGAATTCTTTGACCTCCTTAAAGGTCTCAGGACTGTCAATGAGGATTTCTTTGATGTCAGTGGTAAAATAATCCCTCAGGGAGCGGACCGCCAGGCTCTGTTCTTTGTACAGCAGACAGGGGGCCTGGTTTTTAACGGCCAGTTTGTCAATATTTTTCCATACCCGCATTAGGTATCTTAAATCTGCCGTGAGCAGGGTTTTTGTGGCATTTTTTCCGGCGGTTCTGACAATCATGCCGAATCCTTCGGCAATTTTCATTCCCTTTAGGATTTTAACCAGCCGTTTTCGTTCGTCCTCTTCATTGATTTTTCTGGACACCCCCCGGGTGGTATTGCCGGGCATGAGTACCCCGAACCGTCCGGGCAATGAAATATAGGTGGTGAGCATGGCCCCCTTGAGGTTGATGGGATCCTTGGAGACCTGGACAATCATTTCCTGGCCTTTTTTAATGAGATTGAACAGGGCTTTGTCTTTTTTTTCAACATCCTGGAAATAGTCGGGATGGATTTCATTTTTTTGTAAAAACCCGTTTTTATTTCCCCCGTAGTCCACAAAAACAGCCTGGAGGCTCTGTTCTACCCGGGTCACAATCCCTTTGTAAATATTTCCTTTGGTGACTTCTTTGGCTGAGGTCTCTATGTGAAATTGATCTAGCTTGTTATCACAAACGGCAGCAATCCTATTTTCTTCAGGATCCAATGCATTGATTAGTATTTTTCTAGTCATTCAGTTTCTCGTTTTTTAAAATTTGTATGAGTTGACCTGCCTGATAATGGGTAGCCCTATGTGGTACTAATCAATTGAACCACGCAAGTCAAATTTTTTATCGTCTATCCTGTATCTATTTTCAGGATAATGTTTTTTGTTTGAGAATATCAAAGTAGGTCAGTATCCGTGTCACATACCGAACCGGTTCCCATCCCCTGGCATAACCATGCTGGGTCTTTTTGTAGTAGCTGGCCTTGGACAGAAGGGGCAATGTCTTTTTTAAGGCCTGCCAGGTCTGGGTATCGTAGCCTTTTTGTTCTGCTATTTTCAAGGCATCCAGAACATGGCCGTATCCGACATTGTAGCTTGCCAGGGCAAACAACAGCCGTTGATATTCATCTTCAATATAGTTGAACCGCTGGTACATCAGGTTGAGGTATTTGATCCCGGCCTTTATGCTTTCATTGGGATCCAGGCGGTTGGAAATCCCCATTTCCTTGGCCGTGGCATGGGTGACCTGCATCAGGCCCCTGACATTGGTAAAGCTTTTTGCCCTGGGGTCAAAATGGGATTCCTGGTAGACCACGGAAGCCACAAGCCGCCAGTCAAATTCGTATTTTGCAGATTCTTCCACAATCACATCCTTGTATTTGGGCAGTCTTGTCTGGATGCGTTGATGGAACTTTTTTAATTCATAGACATCAAAATTTTTGATGTTTTCATAATACTTTTCCGTAATCTTTTTAAGGATTCCTTTTTCATTGGCATAAAGGAAGAACCGGTTGACCTCCCTGAGCATTTCAGAATCGTCTTTGCGCACGGCCCATGCAAGGGATTCTTTTTCCTGAATGGGGATGCCAATGGCGATATCGGGAAAGTAGCGTTTGTTGAGCAGGGCCAGGTTGGAATCGGCAATGGTAAATTTGATCTGCCGGTCGTGGACCATGGCAATGAGTTCTTTTGTGGGGGTGTTGTCATGGAGGATATATTTAAGGTCAATGCCGGAGTCTTTGATCTGGGACAGTCTGGAATGATATGAGGTGGATCTGCGAACATGAAAGGTCCTAAATATCATGTCATCAATGTTTTGGGGACCAAAAACCAGGTTGTGGTGAATGATCCGCTGCTGGATGGTCATATAGGGGATTGAAAAATCGGCATGCTCCAACCGCTGCCGGGTAATGGCAATGCCCGCGGCAATAAAGTCCCCTTTGCCCTGATCAAGATAGGTGAATATGTTGTTCCAGCCAGGGGTCACTATGTCCAGTTCGACATTCATGTATTCGGCAAAGGCCATGGCCAGGTCATATTCAAAACCGGTGGGCTGTCCCCCGTAATAATAATAGGTGTTCATTCCGTTGGCCGTAATCAGTCTGAGTTTTCCGGCCTGCTGAATTTTTTCCACCGTGTTCAGGGACTGGCCCAATTCCCGGGTGTGAATCAAAATGGATACCCAGATAAATCCAAGGCTAAGCCCGATAAGGGTGATAAAGATGGAATGTTTTTTTAAAAAGGGTCTCATGAAATTGTGTCATCCGATGATAGAATCACTTCAAGGGTGTCAACATTTCTGTATCCTCTGGGCAACAGTTTGCCTCTTCTCCCGCGCATTCCAATATAATCTTGTTGGTTGCCCGGGCTCAGCCTTAGGAAATGCTTGCCAGAATGTATAACAAGGTTTGATTTTAATGGCAATATTTTTAGGAACTTAAGTTTTTCCGGATCTGAGTCTGATTTGTCCGGCCGGGGAATGTGGATGATTTTATTCCCCTTACCCTTTTTAAGCCTTGGCAGCTGTTTGATATCAAAGATCAACACCCGCCCCTTGGTTGTGATCGCAATGACATTGTCGGTTTCAATTGTCGGCACCAGCCTTGGCTGAACCGGCATCTGGCCGGAGGGTACGGTCACAATAGCCTTGCCGTTTTTATAATTCGTGAGCAAATCTCCAAATTTCAGGATAAACCCGTACCCGCTGTCTGCCCCGACAAGGTACAGGTCCTGGGCATCCCCTGAAATCATATGACAAATGGAGGTGTTCGGTGCCATGGTCAGGTGTCCGGTGACAGGTTCCCCATTACTCCGGGCCGAAGGCAAATCATGGGAATAGAGGGTATATGCCCTTCCGGTGTTGTCCATGAGGGAAATGGGCTTGTCGCTCCGGGTCCTTAAATGGCACATGAGATGATCGCCGGACCTGAATTTGGCATTTTCCGGTTTGATGTCGTGACCCTTGGCAGAACGGATCCAGCCGTTGGTGGACAGGATAATGGTGACCGGCTCTACATCAATGACATCTGTGGCGGAAAAGGCTTCGGCATCTTTTCTTTCCTTGATGGGGGATCTGCGTTTGTCGCCGTATTTTTTGGCATCTTCTTTTATTTCATTGATGAAAAATTTTTTAAATGCCTTTGGAGAGCTGAGCAGTTTTTCAAGGGTTTTTCTTTCCAGGTCAAGGGCATCCATCTCGGAGATGATTTTAATCTCTTCAAGTCTGGCCAGCTGTCGCAAGCGTATTTCCAGAATGGCCTTGGCCTGAATTTCACTGAGATCAAAAGCCTTGATGAGATCTTTTTTGGGATGGTCTGATTGGCGTATGATTCTTATGACTTCGTCAATATTCAGATAGGCAATTTTAAATCCCTCTATAATATGAAGCCTTGACAGCACTTGATCCAGGCGGAATTTGAGTTTCTTCTCAATGGTCCGGCGTCTGAATACCAGCCATTCTGAAAGAACTTGAACCAGGCTTTTCACCCCGGGTCTTTTGTCAAGCCCGATCATATTCATGTTAACGGAATATGATTTTTCAAGATCTGTGGTGGCAAATAAATGATCGGCCAGGGCGGTATAATCCACCCGGTTGGATTTGGGAATGATCACAAGCCGTGTTGGGTCTTCATGGTCAGACTCGTCTCTGATGTCTGTGACCATGGGCAGTTTTTTGGCCGCCATCTGTGAGGCGATCTGCTCGTAAATTTTTTCGGTGGATGCGTGGTAGGGCAGGGCGTTAAACACAATTTCGCCATCCTCAATTTCATACTTTGCCCGCATTTTGATCCGCCCTTTTCCCGTCTCATAGGTCTGGAGGATTTCATGGCGGGGGGTAATGATTTCAGCGGCAGTCGGAAAATCCGGGCCTTTGATGAATTTGCATACTTGGGCTGTATCGGCATCTTCATTTTCAATGAGGTGAATCAGGGCTTTGGCAACTTCCCTTAAATTATGGGGTAAAATGGATGTGGCCATGCCCACGGCAATACCTGTGGTCCCGTTGAGAAGCAGGTTGGGCAGGCGGGCCGGTAAAAGAGTCGGCTCATTCAATGTGCCGTCAAAGTTGGGTACCCAGTCCACTGTGCCCTGGTCCAGCTCTCCTAAAAATATGGCGGCATAGGGGGATAACCTGGATTCGGTATACCGCATGGCTGCAAAGGATTTGGGATCATTTGGATCCCCCCAGTTTCCCTGGCCGTCCACCAGGGGGTATCGAAGTGAAAAAGGCTGGGCCATGAGCACCATGGCTTCATAACAGGCTGAGTCGCCATGGGGATGAAATTTACCCAACACATCCCCCACGGTTCTGGCGGACTTTTTAAACTTTGCCGTGGAGGAAAGCCCCAGCTGGCTCATGGAATAAACAATGCGCCGCTGAACCGGTTTAAGCCCGTCTCCAATATGGGGCAGTGCCCGGTCCAAGATGACATACATGGAATAGTTGAGATAGGCATTCTGGGTAAACTCCTGAAAGGGGAGTTTTTCGTATTCTTCTACGGTTGAAGGCAGGGTATTGGTCATTATTTAATTCTCTTTAATTACACCATGGGTTTCAATCCAGCGTTTTCTGTCCTTGGCCCGCTTTTTTCCCAGCAGCATGTCCATGATTTCCCAGACATCCTTGTCCTTATTGTTAAAGGGCACAGGGGTGCTATCCTGGAAGGGGGTGGATTGAAGCTCGCTTTGGGGTTCAATCTCTTTGTCTGGCCGGTCCAGGGCCTGTTCACGGCTTTTTTCTAAACTTTCATTTTCCTGTTGGCCTGGTTTGTTCCCCTGGGGGGCAAAAGAGTCGTATGACAGACCCGAACCCGGGTCCACAGGCGGATCAATGGTGAGCTGAACCAATCGTCTTGAATCCGGGGCAATGGTGGTTTCCTTGAGCTGTGCCGGGTTCATTTCACCCAACCCTTTAAAGCGCTGGATATTGATTTTTGTTTTTTTCTTTCGTTTGTTCAAGCGTTTGATAATGGCGTTTCTTTCAGAATCATCCAGGGCGTAGAAGACATCCTTGCCCATGTCAATGCGGTATAGCGGAGGCATGGCCACAAACACATGACCGTTTTTCACCACTTCAGGGAAATGCTTTAAAAATAAAGCACAGATCAGGGTGGCAATGTGAAGCCCGTCAGAGTCGGCATCTGCCAGGATGCAAAGCTTGTTGTAGCGCAGTTTGGATATGTCGCTGGATCCGGGCACCACGCCGAGTACCTGGGAGATATCACGGATTTCCTTGGATTCAAGAATGGATGATGATGAGACATCCCAGGTGTTCATTATTTTTCCGCGCAAGGGCATGATGGCCTGGAAACGTCTGTCCCTAGCCTGCTTGGCTGATCCGCCTGCGGAGTCCCCCTCCACAAAGAACAGCTCTCTTAAATTTTGGTCGTCACTGGAGCAGTCCGAGAGTTTGGCCGGCAGGGTCACCCCGTTGGATGCTCTTTTTTTGGTGACCTTTTTGCTTTTTTTTACCCTGGCCCTGGCATTGTCCACGGCCAGGGCCGCCAGGGCCTCTCCAAGTTCAACGTTTTGGTTAAGCCAGAGGCTGAAGGCATCCCTGACCTGGAGATTGACCAGGTTGGCACAATGCCTGGACGAAAGCCTTTCTTTGGTTTGGCTGGAAAACTGGGCTTCCACAAGTTTTACGGACAAGACATAGCCCACGTTCTGCCAGATGTCTTCCGGTGCTAAAAACAGCCCCTTGGGCAACAGGTTTCTGAACTTGCAAAATTCCCTGATGGATTCGAGAAGTCCTGACCTGAACCCGTTGACATGGGTGCCGCCGAGTTTTGTGGGGATCAGGTTGACAAAGCTTTCTTCTATGTTCAGGCTGGTCTGGTCGCCCCAGTTGATGGCCCAGATGGCCTGGAAATCTTCTCCCTCGCATTTGCCGGTAAACGGATCGGGAAACAAGATCTTTTTTTCGGTTAGGTGTTCTTTGAGATATTCATCCAGGCCGTTGGTGTAACACCAGGTTTTGCGTTCCTTTGTTTCTTCAAGGGTAAAACTTGTGGTCAAACCCTGGCAGAGAACAGATTTTGATTTTAAGGCCGTTTGAATGGCCTCTTTGGAAAATGTTTTGACGTCAAAATATTCCGGTGCCGGGGCAAAGCAGACTTGGGTGCCGGTGTTCTTTTGTCCCACCGTACCGATGGCTTCTAGGGCCTTTGTTTTAAATCCGTTTTCAAAGGAGATGGCAAATTTTTTACCCTCCCTTTTGATAATAATATCCAATTGGGAGGACAAGGCATTGACCACAGAAACGCCCACACCGTGAAGGCCGCCTGAAAAGGCATAATCCTTGGACGAAAATTTGGCTCCGGCATGGAGTTTGGTCATGATCAGTTCCACACCTGAAATGCCTTCTTTGGGGTGGATATCCACGGGCATGCCCCTGCCGTTGTCCGACACGATGATCCGATTGTCCCGGGTCAGGGTCACGTCAATGGCTGTGGCAAATCCTGCAATGGCTTCATCCACACTATTGTCAATGACTTCAAAGACCAGGTGGTCAGGACTTGTGGTATCCGTGTACATTCCAGGTCTTCTTTTGACCGGGTCCAGGCCCTTGAGCACCTCTATGGACTGGGCATCATACCCGTTATCCGAACTTGTTTTTTCTGGTTTGGTATCAAATAATTTCATAAAATTATTCTGTTATGCTATACAGGTTAAAGCTTAAATTATGGATTTTAAGCATACCCATATACCACTTTTAAGTAGAAATGTACAAACGGGAAAAAACATTATATTATGGCTGATTCAAAGCCCGGATTTGATCTGAACACTTTTGACACTCATTGGGCGTCTCTTGATTCCAATGCCAGAACCGATCTCATTGCTCGGGCACATCTTTTTATGCCCATGCTGGGCATACTGCCCATACTCGAAGGCCTGTTTTCCTATCATTTCAACGATCGGACCTTTGCCAAAAAAAGTCTTGAAGCGTTAAGGAGCGATATCCGGAAAAAACTTAACGCTCCTTTGGATGCACAGGCCTATAAACAGGCACGTTCCGACGCACTCAGGATCTGCGCTAAAATTTATTTAAAATTGTCCGGGGACCTTGCATTTGCCGACAAGACTCTTTTGCTTTCTACCCTGGTTTCCTTTGGGGATTCGGGGCTTTTTTTGCCTTTAAAGCCCTTTACCAGGATCGGTTTTCTCTGGATGTGATCAAAAAATGCATCCAGGAGATGAACGAGTACCAGCGCCTTGAGTTTGTGGATCAATATCTCCAGGCCACTCCTGCCATAAGGCTCAAATATGCCGCTTTGTTCAAAAAAATTTTAATAGAGCTTGAACAAAGAGAACCGGTGATTGTTTTTTATGCCAGTCTTTTTGACCGGAAAAGAGATGCAGACCCGTTTTTAAATAATATCAATAAAAAATTGCGGGATCCGGACAAGATCGTTGACACCGAACTTTTTTCTCGGAGTCCTGAATCCAGGATTACAGGGCTGAAAGCCTTGTCAATGATGCAGACAAAGATTGCCTATCCGGTCTTATGGCAGGTCCTTTTAAAAGAAGAGGTAAAAAAGGTGAGGATGGCGGTTTACAGCCTTGTTGAAAACTCTTCAATGGGGTTGTATCCCGAGCTGTTTGAGTCCATTTTTGACCGGTTTAAACGCGCGGATTTAAATGAAGCGGTCAATGCGTTCAAAGCCCTTGTGGTGTCAGGTAAATTCAGCTTTTATCAACTCATGGCGCTTGTGAGGAAAACCAATCCTGCCATTATTCCCAATATTCATATTGAGATTTCCAATTTATCCAGGCTTTCTTTTTTTGTCATCCAGGATATTGCCCTGAACAAGGACGAGTATCAAACGGATAATTTTGACATTAACCTGGCCTGTATTTTCGGGATGATCAAAAAGCGGCCCGAACGGGTAGTCCGGATACTCAAGGATCTTGAAACCCTGAATGAAAAAGGGGTGTCCGTTGGTGTTCGAGGGTTTGTTAAAAAAACATCCCAACTATTGTTAAAAGAAAAACAAAGCATTGAAAATCAGTTCGAGCATATAGCTGGTCAGATAAAAGACAAAGACAAACCCAAGTCTTTTTTAAAGGCCGTGTTAAAGGATCCTCTAAAGAAAAAACTGGACCTGTTAAGGGAAAATATTGTCTCCCGGCAGATTGATTTTACCAAGACGGTGATCAGAGGAGAGGATCTTTCACAATTGGACCTGTCCTCTTCAATCCTCTTTTTTACCCAGGCTGCATTTGGGAACTGCAATTTATCCGGCACAAGCTTTGGCAAGGCCGTGTTTAAAAAAACCGTGTTTTACAATGTCAACATCAAAGGGGTATTGTTTGACCGGGCCTGTTTTGACAATGCCGTATTTGTCAATGTCACGGCAGAAGGCGGCTGGTTCAACCGTTGCAGTTTCCAGGGGGCCTCGTTTTACAATTGCAATTTCAACCGGGCCAAGTTTAACGACGGCATATTCATAGATGTGGTGATTTCAAAAACATCGTTCAAGCATGCAGACTTAACCTGTGCCTGTTTTGCCCATTCAAGAATTTCAGGGGTCTCGTTTGCCACATCCGGTCTAAATATGGGTTATTTTACCAATGTGAAGGCCATATTCAGTCGGTTTCCCTCCTATGCAAGGGATGTGATCAGAACCCGGAATATTGACTATAACGCCCGGGATCACCAGCTCTCCTTTAATGATTTGCCAAAGATAGATCCTGAAATTGCCTCTGAAATTAATATGTTGATATTTTGTGAATTCATTCACTATGGGGAGGCCAAATATTTAAATCAGAACAAGCTCAGCCTGCTGACAGCCTTTGATATATTCAAGCCTGCCCAGGCTGATTTTTTTCAGCTCATCCCGTTGTTGCTCCATGAAAATTTTGAATTTCTGGACGCTGATTTTTCATCGTTCTTGCCTCCCTGCGGTATTGCAGATTATCTGCCCTGCCAAGAGGCCATACGGGTCGGGGAAAAATATTTGGGAAAAAATAAGGTCAGGGCGCATCGCAATTTTTCACCTGCCATCCAGGGTCTGTTTTCAATGGGGAGCGTAGGATCCCTTGCCCAGACCGCAGAATCGGACATTGATTACTGGGTCTGCATTGACGAGCGGATGATTTACCCGGAAGAGATCGGCCTGCTTCGCAGAAAACTGGACGGTCTTGAAGCCCAGGCCATGGAAAAATTTAAAACCCATGTGACTTTTTTCATGGTGGACATTCTCAAGGCCCGGAACAATGATTTTGGCGGGTCCACCCAGAAAAGCTCCGGATCTGCCCAATCCAGGCTGCTCAAGGAGGAGTTCTACAGAACCATGATCCATGTGGCGGGAAAACTGCCGCTCTGGTCTGTGCTGCCCACGACCATCTCCATTAATTATTACAACCTGATTATCAATCGAATTTCAAAGTTTACAAAATCCCACCGGTATATTGATCTTGGCGACATTCATGCCATCCCGGTGAATGAGTTTTTCGGCGCCTCTATCTGGCAGATGTTCAAATGGATTAAAAGCCCGTTTAAATCGGTGATAAAGATGGCGCTGCTGGAAAAATATATCAATGCCTACGGCAGGGAAACCCTTTTGTGCAACCAGTATAAAAACGAGTGGATGAATTCAGGCACCCATCTAAAACCGGGACAGAACGACTCTTATATCATTCTGGTCAACACCCTGATCGATTTTTACCTAAAATCCGGGGATGAAAAGTCCATCAACCTGCTGCTGACCTGTTTTTTTCTTAAGCTGGGCATTTCAAAACCCTCTGAGATCGATTATTCCGTGTTTGGCCTGCGCAAGGTCCTTTTGGAATGCGGTCTGGCCGAATGGGGGTGGACCTTTAAAAAAATTTTTGAAGTCGGCCGGTTCAAGGCCTGGCCTTATGCCGCCATACAGCGCCTCTCCCTCACCATTGAACGCTATATGGTCTCAAAGTATATGGCCCTTAAAAAACAATTTGATACCCAGTCCATGACCAGCCTGATGATTTCAGAGCAGGACCGCATCGTACTTGAAAGAAAAGTGGATATTTTTTTCCAGGACAAACCCTTTAAAATAAAAAAATTGCTTTTAGTGTCCAGAGGGGACCGTCATTTTTCAAGGCTTCATCTCAAGTATTTGCCCATGGCTAACTCCCCGGGGCATTGGGAACTGGTACATAAGATTCCGAGGCACCGGGATCAAAACCAGGAGTCGATTATTAAGGCTGCGACTGTCGAAGAAATCGGAGCGTGGCTGGTCAACAACAGGCTGTATACGGAGCAGACCTTTCTGGGGCTGGTACCCAACCCCACTTCTGTCTCCCATGATGATGTTGAAAAATTGTATCGGTCCATGTATGAATTTTTTAATCCTGAAATAAAAAAGAATGTTCATTTCAAGGATATGCGCAAACAACCCAACATTGCCAGCCTCTTTATCTCCTTGAACTTTTATTCTGCCAAACCCAAGACTCAGATTTCAGATTATGCCGTGATCTACCGCAATTCTTGGGGGGAGATGTATCTGCGCAGCGCAAGGCCGTCAGAGCCCCTGCCAAACCTTGAGACGCTCAAACAAAAAATCCAGGTGGGGTTGAGCCTCAAGGCGTTTCCGGAAAAAACAGCCTTTTATTTTGCAAGGGGAATGGCAAGGATCTGATGGCATTGTTTTTTATTGATAAAAATTTTGAACAATTTTCAGGGCCTGGTCCGGATCCTGGGCCAGATGGAAAAGATCCAGGTCTTCCGGGGAGATCAATCCCCTTTCCACAAGCTGTGTTTTAATCCAGTCCAAAAGCGGAGACCAGAATTTTTTGTCCATTAAAATCACCGGCATCTGCCTGATCCGTCTTGTCTGAACAAGGGTCAGGGTTTCAAACATCTCATCCAGGGTGCCAAGTCCGCCGGGCATGATGATATAGGCCTGGGCATATTTAACAAACATGACCTTGCGGACAAAAAAGTAATGAAAATCAACGGAGGTGGTGAGATAGGGGTTGCCTTTTTCTTCAAAGGGCAGGTTGATCTTAAGGCCTATGGATTTGCCTTTGGCTTCTTTGGCCCCCTGGTTTGCGGCCTGCATAATACCCGGGCCCCCACCCGTGATTACCGCATAGCCGGAAGAGGCAAACAAGGCGGCCGTGTCCCGGGCCCTTTGATAATCCGGATGCTTTGGATCTGTTCTGGCCGAGCCGAATATGGACACGGCAGGGCCGAGGTTATGGAGAGTATCGATTCCTTCTACAAATTCTCCCATGATTTTGAACAGCCGCCAGGATTCACCTGATTTAAAATCATCAATGGGGTATTGGAGGGGCTCTTTTGTGGAGGTCATGGCAATTTTCCTTTATCTGTGTGTTTGGTCAACCTGAGGGGCAACCTTGGTTTTCCAACTGGCTAAAATTATAAAAATTTGGTATATTCTACACAAAGTGGGCCAGCTTATCAACCTGATCAACTCGGGCGGATCTCTTCTGGTTCAGGCACTGTTGACTTTTAACATTGAAAGATATAAACAAGAAAAAAAATTTTCTTTGGAAAGAACGATAATTGAACACAAAATATTCAAGTTCCCGGAAGACCAAAGTCGTGAACGCTCTGGGAATGCACGCCCGCCCCGCAGCAAAAATAGCTGAGATGACCATGGGGGCAAAGGGAAATATCTGGCTGTCTGACGGGGTGTCAACCGTGGATGCATCTAGCATCATCGATATTCTCACCCTGTGTGCGGTAACCGGCACCCGGATTTCCATTCACGTTGAAAACAAAGGTGATACTCTGCTGGCAGAGGAACTTAAGGCGTTTTTCGATATGGGTTTTGGAGAACAGATCAATGAATAGATCCCCTGCAGGCGAGATTACCATCACCGGCATCAGCGGATCCCCCGGCATTTGCATCGGCAAGGCATACCTTGTGGACCGTGAAGGGGTGAACCTGATCAAACGGTATCCTGTGGATGCCCGGATGGTGCCTGCTGAAATAGACCGGTTTAAGAATGCGGTAATCAAAGCCAAAAATGACCATGCCAAAACCATCAAGTCTTTAGGTGAAGACCTGAGTGAAAATCTCAACATTCTTGAGACCCACATGGTTTTGTTCAAGGACAAGATGCTCTACGGCAAAACCATTGATACCATTTCCAACGACAGGGTCAATGCGGAATGGGCATTGAGAAAGGTGTCCAGAAAAGTAAGGCGGATGTTCGAACAGATTGACGACGCCTATCTTCAGGCACGGGTCAATGACATCATCCAGGTGTCAGACAAAATTATGACCTACCTTGTGGGGGGCCAGGATATTTGGATCAAGGATATCAACAAACGGGTGATCATTGTGGCCCATGACCTTTCCCCTGCAGATACAAGTCAGATCCAGCTCGAAAGAATCAAGGGCTTTGTCACTGACCGGGGAGGCAAGGATTCCCATACCAGTATTGTGGCCAAATCCCTGAAAATTCCATCGGTCATGGGGCTTGGAAACGCCACCGTCAACGTTAATAATGATGATATCCTTATTGTTGACGGCTCTTCAGGCATTATTATCATCAATCCCGAAGAGGATACCCTGTTCAAGTATGAAGAAAAAATGGCCCGTTTTGAATCCTACCGGGCTGATATTGAACGGGACAGCCACCTGCCTGCCGTGACCCATGACGGGGTGGCCTTGAATCTCATGGCCAATATTGAACTGGTGGAAGAAGTGGTTTCGGCCAAGGACAACCGGGCAGAAGGCATCGGGCTTTTCAGGACCGAATTTTTGTATCTGGATATGAACCGGTTTCCCACGGAAGACGAACTGCTCAAAAAATACAGGGAGCTTGTGGAACTCATGAATCCTGCGCCCGTGACCATCCGGACCCTGGATATCAACGGAGACAAGTTCAACCCCTATATTGATCCTGTGGAAGAGGCAAATCCTGCACTCGGACTTCGGGCTGTCCGGTTCTGCCTTGAAAACGAAGCCATTTTCATCACCCAGATCAAGGCCATACTAAGGGCGGCAGCCTTTGGCAACATCAAGCTGCTCATTCCCATGATTTCCTGCATGGAAGAAATCATTCAGGTTAAAGCCGTTATTAATAAGGCGGTGATCGAGCTTGAAGATGAAGACAAAATTTTTAACAAAGATATCCCCCTGGGCATCATGATTGAGGTCCCGTCTGCTGTGATCATGGCCGATGAGCTGGCCGGGCAGGTCGATTTTTTCAGTATCGGCACCAATGACCTGATCCAGTACTCCATGGCCATTGACCGGGGCAACCGGCGGGTGGCCCACCTGTACCAGGCATTAAGCCCTGCCGTGCTTAAAATGATCCGCCTGACCTATGAGGCTGCCCAGAAAAATAATATTGAGGTGTTCATGTGCGGTGAAATGGCAGGGGATCCCATTAATATCCCCGTACTTCTGGGCATCGGCCTGACCAATTTGTCCATGAATTCAGGTTCAATCCCGGTGATCAAAAAAATGGTCCGGTCCATGGATGTTTATATGGCCCGTAAATGTGCAAAAACAGTGATGGCATTTAAAACCACCCAGGAGATCACGGATTTTATCCTGGATAAATATAAAACCATTCTCCCCTACAGGGACAACGAAGAATAAAATCATGAATGCGGAATACACAAAACTCATTGCCACCAATAAAAAGGCAAGGTATAACTATCAGATAGATGCCGAGTATGAAGCCGGTATTGTGCTTGTGGGATCTGAGGTCAAAGCCATGAGAGAAGGCAGGGTCAGTTTTCAGGACGCCTATGCCGATATTAAACAAGATGAGGTTTTTTTAAGGCAGTTGCATATATCTGCCTATAAATATGCCTACAACGCAAACCATGAGGCCTTAAGAACCCGAAAGCTTCTTCTTCACAGGTATGAAATTAAGCGGCTGACCGTTAAAATAAAAGAAAAAGGCTATACCCTGGTACCCCTTAAAATTTATTTTAAAAATGATAAAATCAAGGTGCTCATAGGTCTTGGCAAAGGTAAAAAATTATATGACAAGCGGGAAACCATAAAGCAAAAAGACGTTAAAAGGGACATGGACCGGGATAGAAAAAAATATTCCGGCTAAAGATTTATAACCCTGTGTTTTTTTTAACCCAGGTCTTTATTGACATTCCAATGCATGTTATTATATTAAAGCGCGTGACTTGATCTTTTACAATTTGGGGGCGAAATGGTTTCGACGGAGATTCTGATGCCCAAGGTAGCATACCGAGCGTTTTTTTGTCCGCTCGTAAATCCGGCAGAAAAAAACATAATCGCAGACGATTATAATTACGCTGTAGCTGCTTAAGGCGGCTTCCGTCCTCCTGAAATCCCTCTTGCAGATTTCAGATCGGGGCGTCGACTCTTGCAAGACCGCCGATAGGGGTTTCCTGAGCCCTTTAGGTTGAATTTTTCAGGATATACCGAAGCGCATCCATCCTGAGGGAGACGCAACGGCCAATTTTAAAGTTCAGGATAAGTATGTAGAAGCCTGGGTTGATTGTTTTCGGACGCGGGTTCAACTCCCGCCGCCTCCACCAAATTATATTTAAGATAACCTCGCAATATGTACCAAAAGCCCTTTATTTAAAGGGCTTTTTCTGTTTTTAGGGGTTGTCAACCCGTTTTCGCCTTGCGAAAAGACGAAAACCAGTCTCTGGAAAGCCCGTGTAAATTGTTTTTGACGGTCCATGATTTAAAAAAAACTTTTTTGACAAACCAGCCTTATGGATTTGTATCCGATTATTTTTTTGTTTTTTTTCAAGTTGGCAGATCCGGCGCAATGTTCAATTTTTGGCAAGAGGGGTGCGAAAATAGGGGGCGTATTTTATTTTTTCCATATAAAAACACCAAGTTTATGTTATTAGTCAGTGATGTCCGGTTAGGTTTTTGCTTGCTCAATAATTTTTTGATCTTTGACAATATTGTCCCTGTTTGAACTATGAGAGCCCTGCTCCTCGCAGCCAAACAGGTCATTTAGAATGGCGGTTCGCAGCTGCCGAACTCTTTTGATCGTGACCTTTTCATTAAACTGTTTTTGGCAATGGATTGTCAGTAACAGGTAAGTGATAAGGCCGCCAAGAATCTGAACCATAAGGCCGTATTCACTGCGGGCAATGAGATGATATACCTTCAGATGTTCTTTCCACCATTTGAAAAAATCCTCAATGGTCCACCGGAGTTTATAAATTGTTGCTATTTGTTCCGCTGTTAAATCATGCCTGTCAGTTGCCACATAGTATTTGACGCCAGCAATTTTATAGCCAACAACCCGAACAGGCCTTTTCGTCTGGTTTTGATTCGGAGTACCAAGTTTAACCAGTGCATCATAAAAAATGTAGCTGTCGGAAGGGGTCTCGTGGTTATCAATAATTGTTCTTGTTGTCCTGGTTTTTATACGGCAGACAAAATGTTTGCCTTGCTCCTGAAGCAGGTCAAATTCTTTATGGGATTGATATCCACGATCCATAACACCTGTTTGCCCCTTGGAAAGTATTTTGGGAACAAAGGTGCGTTCAGCGCCGTTGCCTTCAGTCAAAAAGATTTTGTTTGGGATTCCGTGATTAATGTCAAATCCGCAATGTACTTTGGCTTTTTTACTTCCTTTTCTGTAGTTCGCCCAGTGCATTGAAAGGACTGCATTTATGAGACTACCGTCAATGGAAACCAACTCTCCTAACTCGGCGTGTTCACCCGGATGACACTCAAGAGCCTGTTTATAAAGATCCTCAAAGATAAATTGCAGTTGTTCGAGTCCCCTGTGATTGATGGCTTCACAGAAACTACTACGGCTGATACCACCGTCTGGCGCAATATTTTCTTTAGCAAAAACATTCTCCTTGAGATCCTGAATTAAATGTCGGGCAGACTTGTGCTCCTGAAGATGGAAATAAACCAAAGCATTTATCTGGTCTTCGAATGTCATTTTTAAAGGGCGGTCTCCTCGAGATTGTAATTCCGGTGCTTTTGAAAGTGACTTTATCAGAGGGCACCTGAAATTGTCAAAGTTCAGGGACCGTAGTTGTTTTTTAGGGATTGAGATGTGCGTCATTTGAGCTCCTTGAGTTAAGTTTTCAAGGCGCACAAAAATTTTTACGCACATTTGTCAACACAAAACCGACTGTTTTTTCAATGATTTTAGATGCTTTTTATATGCAACAACCTAACCGGACACTACTGATAAAAAATGCTTGATTTATGAAGAGAATAAATGTAGATAAGTTGCCGATCTTTTAAATCCAAGATTTAAAACAGATTCCAAAGCCGAAGTGGTGGAATTGGTAGACACGCTAGACTTAGGATCTAGTGCCGCGAGGCGTGGAGGTTCAAGTCCTCTCTTCGGTACCAATAATAGAAACGGGTAGTTAGGAAACATCCTAACTACCCGTTTTGCTTTTAGGGTAACATCAGCCAGTTTAATGTTACCCTTTTTTAGTCTCTTCATTTTCTTTTGGATCGAACAAAAAAGATTCCATCCTTTTTACAGCTTCGGCTTTTTCAACTTCATCGACTGTATTATACCTGTCAAACATTTCCCTGGTGGAATGGCCGGTGATATCCATGGTCACGGTATCATGAGCCCCGGCCTTTCTCATATACGTGTTAAAGGTGTGTCACAGGTCGTGGGGTGTGATCCCATTTTTGGTGTTCCTGCTGTAAGGAATCCCAACAGTCTCACAGGCCTTTTTTAAGCTGGCCCGAATACTTTTCAAGGCTTTTCTCTTGCATAGAAAAACATGGTCATCATGCAATGCCCTGGAAATTTTCACCAGACATTCAGACAGGGTGTCAGGGATAGGAACAAACCGTTTTTCATTGTCTTTGGTTTGGTCGGCCTCAAGTTCAATTCTGCGGTGCTTCAGGCTCACCTGATCCCATTTTAACGATAAAATTTCACCCATGCGCATACCCGTAAAAAACCTGTGATGAAAATATTCCTGGCATGAAGGGGTAGGGCGTCTGCCAAAAGGAAAAACTCCTCAATGTTCAATGCCCTGTCCCTGGCATTGCCGCCACGTTTCAATAATTTGGTAATTTTTTTAAAAGGTTTCAGGGCATCCCCAGATACCTTGTCATTGTCCCAGGCTTTATTAACCATCCCACGGGCCGCCCCTATCTCCTGATCAATATAGGAATCAGATTTACACAGGTCTTTTCTTCGAATCTGGTAATTTTCCAGGTCAACGGGCTTTAGATCCTTTACCAACAGCGGACCAAATACGGAATTAAAAGAAGACAACTACACTTTCAATACGTTGTAATAGTCCAGTTTTTAAGTCTGGGTAATTCAAGATACCGTTCCGTTAACTCCTGAAGGTCATTGTCGCTTCCGGCAACATGTCGCGGAAGCCAACCCCTTCCGACGGGCAATGTTTGAGGTGCCCATTTCCAGGGCCTGGCTTCCACTTCCGCTAATTGTCGGGGAAATTTTAAAGATAACGCTTAAATTGAATAAAAAACTCTATTGACACTGGGGGCCACTATACCAAAAGAAATCAGCATATAAAGGCGTAAAATTGCAACCAAATATCAAGCCCAAAAAATAACCGGACATCATAAAACCTGTTATTGTGGTACTAAAATTTTCCATGGACGCACGAATGCCGAGTAAAGACATTTGCAGACCGTTTCCACGCATGATCAGCTCAGCAGTTTTTTTGTTTTGTAGGCTTCTTTTTTTAAATTGTGCTTGGTCATCAGTTTATGTAATTGCCTTGTTGTTATACCGGCCGCTTTTGCTGTGATATTGATTTTTCCAAAATGCTTTTTCAATAGCTGATCAAGGTAAATTCTCTCTATTCGTGACATTTCCTGGTTTCGCACTTGAGAGAGTGTTAGCTCAGAGTTTATGGATTCCGTTAAAATCTCCTTTGGTGAAGCAAAAAGTTCGGCAGGAAAATTTTCGGGCTGGAGGATAGATGACTTCTCAAGAATATAGCAGAGCAAACAATTACTTGAACAAGGATTTATACAACTTATATTTTCCCCATGAGATATTCATCAGATTTACGCAAACGCGTTATAGATTTTGTAGAAAATGGAGGAAGCAAGACGGAAGCTGCCAGTCAGTTTAATGTATCCCGTGGAAGTGTTCACAACTGGACGTCTGCCGAAGATGGTTTGTCATACAAGAAACCCGGTCCAAAAGGACCACGAAGTTTGGATCTGGAAGCTTTGCGCCTCCATGTGGAGACAAATGATGACATGACACAATCGGAAAGGGCGCAGCATTTCGGAGTATCCCGTGCCTGTATCTGGTATAATATGAAACAACTCGGAATCACTCGAAAAAAAAGATGACGGGATACAGGGAGCGAAGCGACAGCAAAAGAAAGGCATATCTTCGTCTTCGTGAACGTTATGTACGTCGTTGCAAAACGTTTGTTTATGTTGATGAAAGCGGCTTTTCGCCTTATACAACCCGTCGCTAGGGATATGCTCTCAAAGGGCAGCGTGTTCATGGTTTGATTGCAGGAACAAAGCACCCTCGAACGTCTTTGATTAGAGGGCGTTCAAAATTCTGTGTCAGTTGAATGAAAGCTGATATACTCAGCTAAATAAGGAGAACTGACATGACCGAAGAAAACACCGAATTTGATTTTCAAAAAGCCCTTAAAGGCATCCAGGAAGGTAAACCCTTCACAGGTAAGGGCGGCGTCCTTACATCATTAATCAAAAATCTTGCTGAAGCTGCTCTTGAAGGAGAGTTGGAGTCCCATCTCGGACAGGAAGTTTCTGCCAACCGCCGTAATGGAAAAAGCAAAAAGACCATTAAATCCCTGGATGGTAAATTTGAGCTAAAAACCCCGCGTGACAGGGCCGGAACCTTCTCTCCACAGATCGTCAAAAAACATCAGACAACGCTCAGCGATGAAATTGAAAGAAAGATAATAGCCCTTTACGGCCTGGGCATGAGTTATAATGATATGGCTTCCCATTTACAGGAAATCTATGGACTTGAGATTTCAAATGCCACTCTGAGCACCATTACCGATAAAATCATCCATACCGTCAAAGAATGGCAGGCCAGGCCGTTGGAAAATGTGTACCCAATCGTATGGCTTGATGCCATACATTATAAAGTACGAGAAAACGGAAAGGTCGGCAGCAAAGCCGTTTACACAATTCTTGGGGTGAATATCGAGGGCCGCAAAGAGATTCTTGGGCTGTACATATCCGAGAATGAGGGTGCGAACTTCTGGCTGCAGGTGTTAACAGACCTTTCAAACCGAGGGGTAAAAGATATCCTGATTGCCTGTGTTGATGGTCTAAAAGGTTTACCCGAGGCCATTGAGACCATATTCCCGGACACAGAAGTTCAACTCTGCGTAGTCCACCAGATCCGAAATTCATTGAAATACGTTGGTTCCAAAAATAAAAAAGAATTTATGGCAAATCTAAAACGTGTTTATAAAGCGGTCAATAAGGATCTGGCCGAAGAAGAACTGGATATCTTGGAAAATAAATGGAATGACAAATACCCGATTGTGATAAAATCCTGGCGGAACAACTGGGAACGCCTCAGTCATTTCTTTAAATATCCAGAAGAGATTCGACGGATAATATACACCACAAATACCATTGAGGCTGTGCATCGACAGTTTCGAAAACTGACCAAAACAAAGGGATCATTCCCGAACCAGGACAGCCTGTTAAAGCTGCTTTACATGGGGATCCAGAACGCCAGTAAAAAATGGACAATGCCGATTCAAAATTGGTCACTGACAATTTCCCAGTTGGCAATTTTCTTTGAAGGCCGGCTGGATAAAGAGCTGGGAATTTGATAGGGATTTATTTACAGATGGAAAAGATGGTTCCAGGAACTCCACTCCAGCAAAAATCAACTCCTCCGACGTGGCTGATTGAAGGCCCATTCTCGGACCTGACTTTTACTTCCGCTGGCGCTGAGGCAGATCCGGGAACCGAAACCGTGACACAGAATTCTGGGTTCTGTTGCAAAAAATTATTAATGTCTGATACAAGTCCGTTTTGGCACTAATTTATTTGCAGAGAGATAGTATGAAAAATGAAAACCCTTTCAAGTGGCGTCATTATGAAAAAGAAATCATCCTGTTGAATGTTCGCTGGTATCTGAGATATCAACTGAGTTACAGGAATCTGGAAGAGATGATGCAAGAACGGGGCTTGTCTGTGGATCACAGTACCATTTACCGATGGGTTCAGCGCTATGCTCCTGAAATGGAAAAGCGAAGCAGGAAGTATCTGCGGCAATCAAATGATTCTTACCGTATTGATGAAACATATATCAAGGTGCGGGGGAAAATGAAGTATCTTTACCGAGCGGTCGATTCCCGTGGAAATACCATCGATTTTCTTCTTCGCAGCAGACGTAATATGGAATCTGCCAAACGATTTTTTAAAAAGATGCTGCGAGCTTCCAATAGCTCCAGACCTCGGGTTCTGAGTGTTGACGGAAATCCTGCATATCCTCCGGCTGTAAAGGCTTTGAAAGAAAAAAAGCTTCTGAATAAGGACTGTATCCTAAGACAGAATAAATATCTGAACAATATTATTGAGCAAGACCACCGGTTTATCAAAAAGCTTGTCAGAGCTGGTATGGGGTTCAAGACATTTCATTCTGCCTGGCGGACGCTAAAAGGCTATGAAATTATGAACATGATCAGAAAAGGACAAGTTAAAAATATCAGGAAGGGAGAAATTTTAAAGCAGAAAGAATTCGTCGAAAATCTGTTTTCTTATGCTGCGTAAATTTTACGCCTGAACGATCTCTTTGTCCTGGAAATCTTTTTTGCAACAGAACCCAAAAAAGCACCCATTGGCAGGTTAGAGGGCGTTGAGGATGGTGGCAAATAAAATACTTCGTTCCCAGAGGCTGGCTTTTTTAATATACTCGTCTTCACTATGGTCTTTTTCCCCTTGGGGGCCTAGACCGTCGATCACTGGGATGCCTTGGCTTGCAATGATATTGGCATCTGATACGCCCTGGCGAAGCTCAGGGATAACCGGGGTTTTAAGGGTGTGGGCCAGCCCTTCAATTGTTTTGAACAGGTCCTGGTTTGCCAGGGTCTGGGGCATGGGCGGCCGGCTGGACACCACCCTCATTTCGGACCGGGTATTGGGAACCCTCTGATGCTGGACAATCCGATCAAGGTTCTCTTGGACCTGGCGGGCATCCTTGTCAGTGAGAAATCTGAAATCAACGCCTGCTCTGGCCAGGTCGGGAACCGTGTTGGGTCCGATGCCGCCGTTGATGGTACCCACATTGGCTGAAATGCCTTTTTCAGGCTGATTAATGGCTTCAATGGCAAGGGTTTTATGGGCCAATTCAACGATGGCGCTGGCCTTGTTTTTTCCTGCAAATGCCGCATGACCGGCCTGGCCTTTGACCGTGAGATCAACGGATAAGTTACCCTTTCGACCGGTGACAATTTCATTGTTCATCCCGCCGGCTTCAAGCACAAGGCCAAGTTTTGATTTTTGGGCCTCTTTTCTGATCAGTTCCCTGGAGGTCGGAGAGCCTATCTCTTCATCGCTGTTGAATATAAAGGTGATGGGTTTATTTTTGGCCAAGCCTAAATGAACAAGGGCCTTAAGGGCGAATATCCCCACCACAAGTCCCCCTTTCATGTCTGCCACGCCCGGCCCGAAACATTGGGTGTCACTTTCCTTGTACCAGTTAAATGACGTATCTTCGGGAAAGACCGTGTCCATATGACCTGTGATTAGAATCTGCTCTTGTCCCTGCTGACCGGATGCTTTGGGTGATCTTGCAATGAGGGTGTTGCCAAGGTCTTTTTCCTGGGTGAATTCACAGGAAAAACCGATCTGGGTCATCTGTTTTGCAATCTGTTCACCTACACGGTCTACGCCTTTTTTGTTTCGAGAGTAGCTCTGGATCAGAACCAGTTCTTCCAACAGCTGAAAAAGCCCTGCTTTGTTTTCATGAATATAGTCAATTATTTTCAAGGTCATCTATACCTGCCTGAAGGGTTGGGGGTTATGAAAAAATACACAGGGCAGCCTTAAATTTAAGGCTGCCCCGGGGCTATATTTTATGTCTTAGAATTCATTTTTAGTTTTTCATAAAGGAAAAAATTTCGGGGTCGGCATCAGGGTAGTTGACAACTTCGCCATTCCAGGGTTTTTTAAGGATCACATCCGAGTTTTCATGGGACTGAACATTGCTTTTGTGCAAGGGAATTTTACCCCCTGCCGTTGCAATATATCTGGGGGTTCTGTTGCAAAAAATATTTCCAGGACAAAGAGATCGTTCAGGCGTAAAATTTACGCAGCATAAGAAAACAGATTTTCGACGAATTCTTTCTGCTTTAAAATTTCTCCCTTCCTGATATTTTTAACTTGTCCTTTTCTGATCATGTTTATAATTTCATAGCCTTTTAGCGTCCGCCAGGCAGAATGAAATGTCTTGAACCCCATACCAGCTCTGACAAGCTTTTTGATAAACCGGTGGTCTTGCTCAATAATATTGTTCAGATATTTATTCTGTCTTAGGATACAGTCCTTATTCAGAAGCTTTTTTTCTTTCAAAGCCTTTACTGCCGGAGGATATGCAGGATTTCCGTCAACACTCAGAACCCGAGGTCTGGAGCTATTGGAAGCTCGCAGCATCTTTTTAAAAAATCGTTTGGCAGATTCCATATTACGTCTGCTGCGAAGAAGAAAATCGATGGTATTTCCACGGGAATCGACCGCTCGGTAAAGATACTTCATTTTCCCCCGCACCTTGATATATGTTTCATCAATACGGTAAGAATCATTTGATTGCCGCAGATACTTCCTGCTTCGCTTTTCCATTTCAGGAGCATAGCGCTGAACCCATCGGTAAATGGTACTGTGATCCACAGACAAGCCCCGTTCTTGCATCATCTCTTCTAGATTCCTGTAACTCAGTTGATATCTCAGATACTAGCGAACATTCAACAGGATGATTTCTTTTTCATAATGACGCCACTTGAAAGGGTTTTCATTTTTCATACTATCTCTCTGCAAATAAATTAGTGCCAAAACGGACTTGTATCAGACATTAATAATTTTTTGCAACAGAACCCTAAATATTTTAATGGGTTCATTGGCAGTCGGTTTTAATTTTAATGAATGGTGATCTCTTTAATATTGACGGCAGCTAGGTACTCTTTGACAGCACCTAAGGTCAGGGTAAACATTTTGGTTCCCGTGAGAATCGCCATGGGGTCGTTGGGGCATTTGCAGGCCTGGGCAAATGCAGGTCCCATGACCGCCGTGGGTTCTGTAGCCTGGGAAGGATTGGTCTGCATGAGTTCCACATAAGAATCCAGCCGTTGTTTAAGAATACCGAAATAGTCAACCTGGGTACCGGTTGTGGTTTGGGTAAGGGTGGAAATATTCTGGGAAATTTCCTGGATCATTGCCCAATAGGATTCGGTTAAGGCGGGTTTGTTCTTATCTGTGGCTGCCATGTAAAAGGCAATGCCCCATCCGACACTCAATATTTTGAGTATGCCAAGCTCATATTCCAGGGTGGTTTTATTCAGGCTTGTCTCTTGGGGCAGGGCCAGAATCAACTCTTTTAAATCTGTCCGGTCAATGGCAAAGTTTGCCAGGTTTTTGGCCACCTGTTCTGTGCTTAATTTCTCTTGGCCTCTGGGAGTTGGGCTATCGTTTTTGGCTGCATTCATGGATGTTTTTCTGCCTTAAAATCATATACAAATTATTGGATCTGTCTTATACTCAAGTTCAATAAATATCAGCCTTGGGGAAAAGTGTAAACCCCGGCCTTATAAAATCAGGCAGGATTTTTAAGGGGTTGGACCTTAATGGCCCTTTGGCATTGCGCCTGGTGATAAAATATCGGGTTTAGGTTAAATCGTTTAATTTAGGATTTGGAAAATCTGTATGGACGCGCATCAAATGATTCAAATAGATCTCAAGCTTTTTGTTACCCTGGCCAAATATCATCCCCGGGGCAGCGGTCCTCACAATGTTGAAAAGGGGAGTACAATATCTGATCTGATTTTCGATCTTGGGATTGATCCGGATACGGTAAAGCTGATTTTTATCAATGGGAAAAAAGCTTCGGCAGACCAAACACTTTGCCGAGGAGACCGTGTGGGGCTTTTCCCCCCGGTGGGCGGAGGATAAGGGATGGGGACCTGTTTGAACGACCGGTATCTGAGAAATTTTAACAGCCTAAGCTTGGCAGATCAAAATCGCCTTAAGACCTCCCATGTTGCTGTTATTGGGCTTGGGGGGCTTGGGGGCACGGTGTGTGAGCTTCTGGCACGGATCGGTGTAGAGTGCCTCACCCTGGTTGATGGGGATCGTTTTAATTCAACCAACCTTAACCGTCAGGTGTTGAGCCGTGAGGACAATTTGGGCTGTTTTAAGGCAGATGAGGCAAAAAAGAGAATAGAAAAAATTAATTCATCTGTGAAAATTGGGATTCACAAGGTCTTTGCAGGGCCCGAGAATATCCAGGCCCTGATCCGGGATGCAGATCTTGTCATGGATTGCCTGGATACCATTTCTGACCGATTTGTACTTGAACTGGCCGCCCAAAAAGGCAAGAAGCCTCTGGTTTCCGGTGCCATTGCCGGGGGGACAGGACAGGTCACGGTCATCTTTCCCCAGGACAGAGGATTTGAACTGATTTACGGCAGTCCCGCTTCCATTGATGCTTCAAAAAAAGGCATTGAAACCCAGGTTGGCAACCTTTCCTATTGCGCTTGTTTTATTGCATCCCTCCAGGTTTCTGAAGCCGTGAAAATATTGATCGGCAAGGGGGAGGTTTTGCGAAATAAGCTGTTGATTGCGGATTTATGGACCCATACCCTGGAGGTTATGGATTTGATATGAACGATTATCAAAAAGCCGCCCAAAAAATTGTTCAGTCAGAGGCCTGTGTGGCATTCACAGGGGCGGGCATTTCAGTTGAAAGCGGTATTCCTCCGTTCAGGGGGGAAAAATTCCTCCGTTCAGGGGGGAAAATGGTTTGTGGAATAAATATGATCCTTTCACCTTTGATATTGAACATTTTAATCGGGATGCCCAAGGAACCTGGTCTGTTGTCAGGAAAATTTTTTATTCGCTTTTTGGTCAGGCGCTTCCCAATGCCGCCCATTATGCCCTGGCAGAACTTGAGGCCAGACAAATGGTCAAGGCCGTGATCACCCAGAATGTTGACAACCTTCATCGGGATGCGGGCAGCAAAGTTGTCCATGAATTTCACGGATCCTTGAAACAGGTGGTCTGTTTAAATTGCCTTACCCGTTTTCCCGTAAGCCAAGTGGACCTCAATCGCCTGCCGCCGGCCTGTGATCATTGCGGCGGTGTGTTAAAACCGGATGTGATTTTTTTTGGGGAACCCATTCCGGAACCTGCTGCCACCCGTTCTTTTGAGGCTGCCCATAAGACCGACTGCATGATTCTGATCGGTACCACAGGGACGGTGGCACCGGCCAACCTGATTCCGGCCAGGGCCAAAGCCTCAAATGCCGTGATCATTGAAATAAACCCGTTTCCTTCTGAATACACCAGAGGGGTTACAGATATTTTTTTAGAGGACAAGGCCTGCCTGGCCATGGAAAACTTATTGGATGAAATTGATTGTATAACTTCAAACTTAGGAGAAAAGTAATGTCTGACGACTGTCTGTTTTGTAAAATTTTAAACCGGGAAATTCCCAGTGAGTTTTTATATGAAGATGATTATTATGTGGTGTTCCGGGATATAAATCCTGCGGCTCCGGTTCATTTGCTCTTGGTTCCTAAAACCCATATCCGCAGCATCAATGATCTTGAACCCGGTCATGAAGCCGTTGTGGGCAGGCTTTTTACCATTGCAGCCAAGATGGCTGAACAAGAAGGGGTGAATGAATCCGGGTACAAGCTTTTGTTTAATGTGGAAAAGGGCGGGGGCCAGGAAATTTTTCACCTTCATCTTCATTTGCTTGGGGGATGGGCGAAAAAATAAGCCCGGCGAATTTTCGTTTTTTTGATCATCACAAGATCCGGAGGAATTATGCTTAAGGGGTTGAGTCTGGCAAAAAAAATTGCAGGCGGATTTTCTATTATTTTATGTTTGCTGATTTTATTGGCATTTGTGGGCCGCACCGGAATTACCCGGGTGGTGGACCGGGTTGATGCTGCCAATCATTTTCAGTCCCTGATGAATCTGATTCTGGATGCCCGCCAGAATGAAAAACAATTTATTCTGACCAACGAGGCCGATGGGGTCAGCCAGGTGAAAAAAGACATCTCCAAGCTGAAAGAAAAGATCGGGGAAATAACCCGGCTCAGTATGGATGATGATCTGGCCAAGGGGATAAAAGACATTTCAACCGGGCTTGGGGCCTATGAAAAATCCTTTGGGGAATATGTTGATATGGCCCACCAGAAGGATATTTTGGTTCTGTTGCAAAAAAGATTTCCAGGACAAAGAGATCGTTCAGGCGTAAAATTTACGCAGCATAAGAAAACAGATTTTCGACGAATTCTTTCTGCTTTAAAATTTCTCCCTTCCTGATATTTTTAACTTGTCCTTTTCTGATCATGTTCATAATTTCATAGCCTTTTAGCGTCCGCCAGGCAGAATGAAATGTCTTGAACCCCATACCAGCTCTGACAAGCTTTTTGATAAACCGGTGGTCTTGCTCAATAATATTGTTCAGATATTTATTCTGTCTTAGGATACAGTCCTTATTCAGAAGCTTTTTTTCTTTCAAAGCCTTTACTGCCGGAGGATATGCAGGATTTCCGTCAACACTCAGAACCCGAGGTCTGGAGCTATTGGAAGCTCGCAGCATCTTTTTAAAAAATCGTTTGGCAGATTCCATATTACGTCTGCTGCGAAGAAGAAAATCGATGGTATTTCCACGGGAATCGACCGCTCGGTAAAGATACTTCATTTTCCCCCGCACCTTGATATATGTTTCATCAATACGGTAAGAATCATTTGATTGCCGCAGATACTTCCTGCTTCGCTTTTCCATTTCAGGAGCATAGCGCTGAACCCATCGGTAAATGGTACTGTGATCCACAGACAAGCCCCGTTCTTGCATCATCTCTTCCAGATTCCTGTAACTCAGTTGATATCTCAGATACCAGCGAACATTCAACAGGATGATTTCTTTTTCATAATGACGCCACTTGAAAGGGTTTTCATTTTTCATACTATCTCTCTGCAAATAAATTAGTGCCAAAACGGACTTGTATCAGACATTAATAATTTTTTGCAACAGAACCGTTTTTACGGTTGACCAGTGCTAAAAGGGCAAAGGTCAGGCCTGATAAAATGCCGTAAAAGGCTCCCAAGGTGGTCTGGTTGGACAGGTCCAGATCCGGGACCACCAAAATAATACCGGTAAATACAGCCAGGGCTGTGGCCATGTCAACGGATTTTAAGGGCTCTTTAAAGAACACAGGTTCCATAAAGGTGACAAAAAGGGGAAAGCTTGAAAAGGTGATAAGGCCCACAGCCACGGACGAGACCTGGATGGCCAGGAAAAAAAGACCCAGTGACAGGCCAGAAGAATACCCTGGAAAATAAAACCCGCAAGGGCTTTGGGGGTAAAGCCTGTCAGTTTTGTCCGGTGCTGGACAAGGGCAAAAAGACCCAGGGCCAGACCTGCAAAAAAGGTCCGGCCCAGAACGATATAAAAGGGGCTGCAGGATAAAAATTTGCCAAACAGCCCTGCAAATCCGAATAGAAAAACCGCAATATGGATTTGAATCAGCCCCTGCTTCAAAATATTACCGTGTCAATTGCCGGTATTTGATTCTGGTGGGCTGGTTTTCCTTGATGCCCAGCCGTTTTTTCCGGTCCTTTTCATAGTCTGAGTAGGAGCCTTCAAAAAACAGGGTCTGGCTTTCACCTTCAAAGGCCAGGATATGGGTGGCCACCCGGTCTAAAAACCAGCGGTCATGGCTGATGATAACGGCGCATCCTGCAAAATTTTCAATGGCCTCTTCCAATGCCCTCATGGTATTGACGTCCAGATCATTGGTGGGCTCATCCAACAGCAGAAGGTTGGCCTCTTCCTGGAGCATGGTGGCCATGTGGACACGGTTGCGCTCACCGCCTGAGATATCTTTGACCTTTTTTTGCTGGTCTGTGCCTGAAAAATTGAACTTTCCCACATAGGCCCGGGAATTGATCTCCCGGCCGCCGATGAGAAGTTTGTCCCTGCCTCCTGAAATCACCTCGTAAATGGTTTTTTCAGGGTCCAGGGAATCTCTTTCCTGGTCCACATAGGCGGCCTTTACGCTCTGACCCAGTTCTATGGTGCCCGAGTCCGGGCTGTCCTGTCCTGTGATCATTTTAAAGAGCGTGGTTTTTCCGGCCCCATTGGGACCGACCACCCCGATGATGGCTCCGGCAGGAATGACAAAGTTCATATCATCCACCAAAAGTTTGTCTTTAAATGCCTTTTGAACATTTTCGGCCACAATGACCTTGGAACCGAGCCTGGGCCCGGCTGGAATAAAAATTTCCATCTCCTGTTCCTGCTCTCTGGCATCTTTTTTTAAAAGATCATCATAGGCTTTTATTCTGGCTTTGGACTTGGACCGTTTGCCCTTGGGAGACATTCGGATCCATTCAAGTTCCCGGGCCAAAGTCTGCTGGCGTTTGGATTCGCTTTTTTGCTCCGTTGCCAGGCGCTGCTGTTTTTGTTCCAGCCAGGAAGAGTAATTGCCCTTCCAGGGAATGCCTTCTCCCCGGTCCAGTTCCAGAATCCATCCGGCCACATTGTCCAGAAAATACCTGTCATGGGTAACGGCGATGATGGTGCCTTCAAACCGGCTCAAATGCATTTCAAGCCAGGCCACGGATTCTGCGTCCAAATGGTTGGTGGGCTCGTCGAGCAAGAGAATATCGGGTTTCTGGAGCAAGAGTCTGCACAGGGCAACCCGGCGTTTTTCTCCCCCTGAAATCACGGCAACCTTTGTATCCTCCGGCGGGCAGCGCAATGCATCCATGGCCATTTTTAAGCGGGAGTCCAGGTCCCAGGCATCCATATGATCCAGTTTTTCCTGGAGTTTTCCCTGTTTTTCAATCAGGGCATCCATTTCATGGTCTTCCATGGGTTCTGCAAAGGCTTCTGAAATTTTGTCATATTCCCGGATCAGGTCCACGGTCTCCTGAACCCCTTCTTCCACCACCTCTCTTACGGTTTTGTCAGAATCCACAAGGGGTTCCTGCTCAAGATACCCAATGGTATAGCCTTTGGATAAAATGGTTTCCCCGGCAAATTCCGTGTCCGTTCCGGCCAGGATTTTGAGCAAAGAGGATTTCCCCGAGCCGTTGAGTCCTAAGACCCCGATTTTGGCCCCGTAAAAATAGGAAAGGGAAATATCCTTGAGCACCTGGCGTTTTCCGTGGAATTTGCTCACATTGATCATTGAATAGATGACTTTTTTAGTATCTTCTGTCATTTTGTCTCCTTTTTATGCCTTGTTCAGGACGGCGATGCATTCGATTTCAACCCGGGCGTCCTTGGGCAGCCGTCCTACTTCAAAGGCTGACCTGGCAGGCTTATGACCGTTCAAGGCCTTTTCATAAACCGTATTCATTCCGGCAAAATCATCCATTGAGGATAAAAATATGGTGGCTTTGACAATCTGGTCAAGTCCTGAACCCGAGTCTTCCAATACGGTTTTCAGGTTGGCCATGGCCTGGAAGGTCTGTTCTTCAATGGTATTTCCTTTAAGTTCCATGGTCGACGGATCCAAGGGAATCTGGCCTGAACAATAGACCATATCCTGGTGGATAACGGTATGGCTGTATGGACCGATAGCGGCCGGCGCCTTGTCAGAAATAAAGGGTGTCATATGGGTTCTCCTTAATAGCTTGTTTTTTTAAAGTATTATGAACCCCCGGTCCAGGTATTGGAACCATAAGGGGGTCATGTTTTGTTGTGCCAGGCGTAAATACCATGGGTGGTCATACCCATCAGTTGAACTGGGTGACCACAGGCTCTTTGAGGATCAGGTCAATGGCCTCTCTGGCCGTTTTTGCAATGATTGGAAAATCCTCGTTAAGTTTTGTCATCTGCCTTAGATTCTCTGCGGTTCTTAAAATAAGCCTGGCAAAGTCCCCTTCAGCATAATCTGATCCCTGCATGAGTTCGTCCCAGGGGGTATCATGTGCCCAGGCATTGAGCAGGATGGCCGGCTGGATGTAAAGGTTGGGGGCAGGAAATCCTTTTTTCAGCATGGTCATGGCAAAGGGTTTAAGGCCTTTGCGAATCTCCAGAAAGGTCTCTTTGAGCCGTTTGGGCAGGGCGGTCTGGTAAAGGGGGTCGTCTTTGAATTCCTTTTCATTGACAAAAGATCCCATGATGGCTGCCAAAAGGGCAGGGTCCTGTTCCGGCAGAAGGTTATGCCTTAACCCATGGGCCACCAGCAATGGGGAGTCAATGCGGAGTTTTGAGGCCCAGATTCCGTCTTCGGTCAGGGCGGCAGGTTTTTTATCCCCAGGGGTGACAAAGCCTTCTTCAGTTAGAAAGTCCATGTGGTAAATAAAATCCAGCCAGAGATGTTCAAGATCGGCCCCGAATTTTTTTCGGGCCATTTTTCCAGTTTTTCCGGTGTTGTGGCCTGCCATAATGAGATAGGAGGCAAAGGATTTTTCAAGCAGGGTTTTTACCTGGTCCGGGGTATGGGATAAAAGCAGGTTCAATACCATTGAAAAATCGATTTTGATCTGGGAGTCCACGTTCAGGGGCGGGGCATTGACCAGTTTGGCAATCAGGGAGATGTCCATGAATTTGCCGGGCAATACCATGGCGAACCCGATATTGTCCATGCCCCTTCGTCCTGCCCGTCCTGCCATCTGCTGGAATTCACTGGGAGTCAGGGATAAAAAGTCCTTTCCGTTGAACCGGTCTGAATTGAGAATCACCACGGACCGGGCCGGAAAATTCACCCCGGCTGCCACGGTGGAAGTGGCAAACATGGCATCGAGCAGCCCTTCGGCCATGAGGGTCTCCACCACCACTTTCCAGGCCGGTAAATGGCCTGAGTGATGGCCTGCCGTGCCGGTTTCTTCGAGATATTGACGCTGGGGATGGGCGGCCAGGTGGGGATTGTTGCAGGTGAGTTCATCAATGCGGTCTGCCAGGGCCTGTTTGCGTTTGGGATCTTTATTTAAAAGACTGTTGTTACACAGCCGCACGGCCTGGTCGCATTCTGCCCGGGATTTGAGAAAAAATATGGCCGGCAAAAGATCAAAATGGGCCATGACCTTGAGGATATCGGCAAACCGGGGCAGTTTTCCCGGCGGGGCCAGCATGGGCCGCCGTCTGGAATTGACAAATTTATATACCTTTTTATGAAGGCGGGGTCTGCCTCGTTCTGCAGGTTCAAGCAAGGGAAACAAGGTGCCTGACGGATGGAAAAACACCGGGTGAAGCGGGACGGGCCGTACCGTATTTTCCACCACTTCACAGGGCTTTCCCCGGATTTGTCCAAGCCATCCTGCAATTTGATCCGGGTTGCCGATGGTGGCGGACAAGAGCAGCAAAGGGATGCGTACGGGCAGATAAATCATGATTTCTTCCCATACCACGCCCCGCTCTGCATCTCCAAGATAGTGGGCCTCATCTAAAATAATGAGGTCGCAATCCATGTTTTCACCGGTATACATGGCGTCGTAGAGCTGGTTTCTTAAAATTTCAGTGGTGCCGATGATGATATCCGCCCCTGTATTTTCCTTGATGTCTCCGGTGAGTATGCCCACCTTGTCCTTGCCGAAAATCTTGGAAAATCCCATGTGGATGGAGTTGGTCAGGGCCTTGAGCGGGGTGGCATACCAGGTTTTCCCCCCTTTTTCCATAATGGTTCTGGCGGCCTGTTCCGCAATCCAGGTTTTGCCGGCCCCGGTGGGGGCGGTGACCAGGCAGTCAGAAACCTTAATGGCTTCAAGGGCCTGGAGCTGAAAGGGATCCGGCTCAAATGGCTTTTTTTCGGGAATTCCGATTTGGCCAAAGGTTTGTCTTAAGGCCTTATCCACGCCCGGCTGCATTTTCGGGCGATTTTCAGATCGGCGTCCATTATTTTTTTTAAAGGGTCTTTGCTTGGAACGGTAATCTTTTTTCATGGATCAGTATAAACCGTGGAGTTAAGGTAAAAGGTGGTAAGTTCTCGAAATTAAATACTATTTAAAATTCTTTGCTTTTATCGATTTAATGTGCACAGATCACATGGTGGGACAACCTTATACAAGACACCTTAATTCCATGCACTATAACACAGCTTCTTTCTACACTGATTCATAATTCAAATCAATCTTTTTGCTGGTTTTGAACAGGGTTGGATCATGGGATTGTGCCAAAGAAGAGGATTTAAGATCGTATAAACGATTTTGAGGCTTGACCATCAGTCAATATTCCTAAGGGGTGGGTCGAGCCCAAAACCATAAAATTCAACAGACCTATGGCATTCATGACTATACCCATCGTATTCTCGTGTAACCCCTGACAGAGCCGGAAAGGTTCGTTTTTTATGCTGTTTTGTGATTATTGACAAAAATTATCATCTAACCTATATTAAACAGATGGATATAAAAGCTCATGGATCCTTTGCATTCAAATTTGAACCGGATTACACCCTGATCAGCGCAGCAGAATCGTGGAACCTCGAATGCGTGGAAATTTATACCCGCCTTTTAAAACAACGGGTGGAGTCAAAACCCCAAACGAGAAGATGCATTATTTTGGATGGCCGGAATTGGGACTTTCTAACGCCGGAATGTCACCAGAAATTCATTGAGCTTAACCAATACATTTCAGGATATTACCAAGAACTTTTTATTGGGTATTCTTTATCTTCTGAAAATTTTCATTTTTCAAAATATATTCTGGATATAGCCAACAACAAATTCAAGGAGTCGATACATTGGCGATTTTTCAAGGACCTTCAAGACCTTACTTCTTGGCTGAATTCCAACGCCTTTAAAATTCCAAATTTAAAAGATGGCGACTTTCCCGAACTTGTCCCTGCTAGCCACTACCTCAAATATCTATAGCCTTGATCCGAATGGTTTTTTTTAAAAACTTGTCCTAAGCGGCTTTGCTACCCAAAAAAAGCATCGAAAAAAAATAAACAACGCCTCCAGCATCGGTGGGTTTTTGATGATGAATAAGTATCGTCATGGTATCGCTTTCGTTTACGACACTCGGGTTTTATTACAGCAAATTATTTGTTTTAGATCGACACTTGTTAATCCAATGATTTTTTAAAAAATGGAGAATTGTACAGATAACAAAGACTCGTTCAAAATGTTAATGCATCCAAAATTTGGTTCTGTTGCAAAAAAGATTTCCAGGACAAAGAGATCGTTCAGGCGTAAAATTTACGCAGCATAAGAAAACAGATTTTCGACGAATTCTTTCTGCTTTAAAATTTCTCCCTTCCTGATATTTTTAACTTGTCCTTTTCTGATCATGTTCATAATTTCATAGCCTTTTAGCGTCCGCCAGGCAGAATGAAATGTCTTGAACCCCATACCAGCTCTGACAAGCTTTTTGATAAACCGGTGGTCTTGCTCAATAATATTGTTCAGATATTTATTCTGTCTTAGGATACAGTCCTTATTCAGAAGCTTTTTTTCTTTCAAAGCCTTTACTGCCGGAGGATATGCAGGATTTCCGTCAACACTCAGAACCCGAGGTCTGGAGCTATTGGAAGCTCGCAGCATCTTTTTAAAAAATCGTTTGGCAGATTCCATATTACGTCTGCTGCGAAGAAGAAAATCGATGGTATTTCCACGGGAATCGACCGCTCGGTAAAGATACTTCATTTTCCCCCGCACCTTGATATATGTTTCATCAATACGGTAAGAATCATTTGATTGCCGCAGATACTTCCTGCTTCGCTTTTCCATTTCAGGAGCATAGCGATGAACCCATCGGTAAATGGTACTGTGATCCACAGACAAGCCCCGTTCTTGCATCATCTCTTCTAGATTCCTGTAACTCAGTTGATATCTCAGATACCAGCGAACATTCAACAGGATGATTTCTTTTTCATAATGACGCCACTTGAAAGGGTTTTCATTTTTCATACTATCTCTCTGCAAATAAATTAGTGCCAAAACGGACTTGTATCAGACATTAATAATTTTTTGCAACAGAACCTCCAGAAGAGATCCGACGGATAATATACACCACAAATACCATTGAGGCTGTGCATCGATAGTTTCGAAAACTGACCAAAACAAAGGGATCGTTTCCTAACCAGGACAGCCTGTTAAAGCTGCTTTACATGGGGATCCAGAACGCCAGTAAGAAATGGACAATGCCGGTTCAAAACTGGTCACTGACAATTTCCCAGTTGGCAATTTTCTTTGAAGGCCGGCTGGATAAAGAGCTGGGAATTTGATAGGGATTTATTTACAGATGGAAAAGATGGTTCCAGGAACTCCGCTCCAGCAAAAGCCAACTCCTCCGACGTGGCAGATTGAAGGCCCATTCTCGGACCTGGCTTTTACTTCCGCTGGCGCCGAGACAGATCCGGGAACCGAAACCGTGACACAGAATTCTGAACATTCCCGTATCCTAAGACAGAATAAATATCTGAACAATATTATTGAGCAAGACCACCGGTTTATCAAAAAGCTTGTCAGAGCTGGTATGGGGTTCAAGACATTTCATTCTGCCTGGCGGACGCTAAAAGGCTATGAAATTATGAACATGATCAGAAAAGGACAAGTTAAAAATATCAGGAAGGGAGAAATTTTAAAGCAGAAAGAATTCGTCGAAAATCTGTTTTCTTATGCTGCGTAAATTTTACGCCTGAACGATCTCTTTGTCCTGGAAATATTTTTTGCAACAGAACCCTTTTTCCCGCCTAATATGCTGCTCCCGTGTGGCCAGGGTAAGCACATATCCCAAGTCGCCGTTGGCATCCGCTGTTTTTCCCACCAGGCGGCCGGGCAGGGTTCTCATCATCTTTTGGGTACCGGTTAAAAGGCCGAGACCCGGGCCTCCGAATGTTTTGGCAATGCCCAGACTCTGACCTTCACCGGCCACAAGGTCCGCTCCGAAACTGCCGGGATTTTTTAACAGCCCATAGGCCATGGCTTCGGTAAAGGAGGTAATGAACAACACTTTCTTGGCCTGGGCTGCAGTTTTAAAGGCCCCTAAATCTTCGATGTTTCCAAAAAAATTAGGAGATTGCACGGCAACTCCTGCAACGCCCTTCATGGCTTCAAATGCACCAAGATCGGTGAGCCCCTGGTCATTGGCAGGGATTTCAACCATTTCATATCCTGCAGGGACTATATAGGTATTGATAATTTCCCTGTGGGCCGGGTGAATCAGGGAGGATACGGCAATTTTATCGGCCTTTCTGTCTTTTCTCAGGGCAATGAGGGCGCATTCGGCCAAAGCGGTTCCCCCGTCATAGTGGGAGGCTGTGGCAATATCCATTCCGAGAAGCGCTGCCACCATGGTCTGGAATTCATAAATTCCCTGGAGGGTGCCCTGGCTAACCTCTGGCTGGTATGGGGTATAGGCTGTCATGAATTCGGAACGGGAGATGAGGTAGGGGACAATGGCCGGAATGTAATGGTCATAGGATCCTGCACCCATAAAACAGGTGTACTCTTTACAGGCAATGTTGTCAGAGGCCAGGGTTTCCATGTAACGGTTCAGGTCCCATTCGCTCATGGCCTCGGGGATATTCAGTCCTTGTTTGAGTTTTAAGGCATCGGGTATGGTTTCAAATAAATGATCCAAGTATGGATGGCCGGTTTTGGCCAGCATCTGGTCGATATCTTCCTGGGTATGGGGAAGGTAGCGCATGGCTTTTTATCCTTTCAGCATTTCAAGGTATGCTCCTAAATCCATAAGGCTGTTCATCTCAGACGGGTCTTCTGGTTTGATTTTAACCAGCCAGCCTTTGGTGTAGCATTCATTGTTGACAAGTTCGGGGGCCTCTTCAAGATCCTCATTGATTTCAAGGATTTCGCCTCCAACTGGCAGATAAATTTCAGAGACCGCCTTAACCGATTCCACACTGCCGAATTCATCCCCTTGGGAAAACCTGTCTCCAGGTTCAGGCAGTTCCACAAATACAATTTCCCCGAGCTGGTCCTGGGCATAGTCAGAAAGCCCGATGACCAGGGTGTCGTCCTGTGTTTTTGCCCATTCATGGTCTTTTGTGTATTTTAGGTCCTCAGGAAAATTAAGTTCATCCAATGCTTTCATAAATTACCTCCTTGTATGCTGGGTTTAATTGGGTTGGGTACCCGTATTTAAATAAAATGTTTTAACGCTTGTCTTACGGTTCGGTCCGGTCTGGTATCGTTAAAAATCCGAACGCCTATAGCCCTTTTTCCTTCTTTGAAGGTGAGTTGTTTGCCAAGGAAAATGTTTGGTAAATCTCTGTTTGGTTTTATCAAGGGGCAGGACAAAATCCCAGGGATGATTGATAAAAGAAAATTCACCCATATCCTGGTGGGACAGAGGCAGGCCGGCGGATTTGACTACGGCCAGGTGTTCTGTTTTGCCCCCGGTCTCATACCAGAGCGGCATGTCAAATCCCCCAAAATCCGCCATATTAGCGTTTTTCTGTCTATGCCATTCATTTAGCGGCGTGGTTTTAAGATGATGGTTCATCACACCCCCTTTTTTAAATGGATATTAATTTTTCAGAATTTGCCTGATACGTGTTTTTTGCTCGGTTTTATATGCCGGGCAAATTTGGCCCCCGGCTGCCAAGGGGAGAAAAGACCGATAAACGTATACATTTTTCAGGCAAAACTTGCCTGCATCCTGGGTTCAAGTTCAAATCCTGAGGATGAGAGGGGGCTTAAAAGATGTAGGGAACTTTCAGGTTATAGGATTTGTAAACAACAAAGGTCTCAACCGAGTTGACGCCGGCAACCTTGGAAATTTCTTCGGTATAAAATTCCAGCAGCCCAAACCCTTTTTTAAATAAAACTAGCACAACCAGGTCGTACCGGCCGGTGACAACAGATACCGAGATCACCCCTTTTAGCTTGCTGATTTCTTTGCCTTTTTCCACAAGATTCATCTGGGATAGTTTGATTCCGATGATGACTGTCCTGTGACCCGGAAGGGTTGCAGGATCTACCAGACCGCAAATTTCAAGTACCCCTTCATCCTGAAGTTTATTTACTCTGGACCTTACCGTATTTTCTGTAATGGCCAGTTTATCCGCTATTCTTTTAAAGGATTTTTTTCCTTGTTTTAACTCTCTGATGATATCAATGTTGGTCTTATCGATCTTCATTTAACCTCTTTTTGTACTAAAATTGTACGAACAAATTTTGGAAAAGATAAATTTAACTATACTATATTGAAAATTATCGCACCCCAATGATAAAGTCAAATAGATTTTATGCCTGTCCCACCTTAACGAAACTCATGGGTGAGGTGGCATCAAAGGGTTTTGGCATAAACCATAAAGACCCCTATGGGTTTGACGGCCATTGAACTTTAATGTCCACCACCGGTGTATTGTCCAGGACTTCAAGGGGGGTGACAATCAGGTGTTGGCTGTCTGATTCAAGAACATTTACCTCATGAAGTCCGATGGGGTTAGGCCGGTTGGGGGAACGGGTTAAAAAGACCCCGGTCAATGGATTGCCCGGGTTGGCCCTGGGATGGACACAAAGGCAGTTTCGGTCAGATTTATGAAGCCAGGTTAAAATGATAAGTTTTGAACCGGGCGTTATTCCCTTAAGGCATTCCCGATAGGGTTCAAATATCTCAATCCTGGCATGAACCCCATCTTCAGATCCTTGTTTGGGGCAGTTTTTAAGATGCTTTAATGGGGATTTTATGATACCGACATAGGAGAGTTGGGCGTCCATGAATGCTCCTTAAATTTTAATAAAAGGTCAGCCCATGCTATTTGCGCCTGACCACACTGAAAAATGAAGCCCTCATCATGTATAGATCCTGGCTGTGAGTTTACAATATTAGGGTCCATTTTTTATGGCCGGTATCATAGCAATCCCAATGGGGTTTGTCCTCAAAAATAAGTAAAGTGGAAACTTTTTTATGGAAAAAAAGATCGATTTTAACCAGGTTATTGACAGAAGCGGCACAGGGTCTATGAAATGGGAGCCTTGGGTTTTAAACTCCCGGTTTGGCAACAAAAAAGAGGGGTTGCTGCCGCTCTGGGTGGCGGACATGGATTTTTTATCTCCCCAAGTGGTGTGTGATGCTTTGGAGTCCAGGCTTGGCCACCAAATTTACGGGTATACCGTACAGGACCCCGGGGCTCACACCGCCTTGATCAACTGGTTTAAGACCCGGCACAACTGGGAGATTGATCCTGGATGGATACTAAATACACCAGGCATTGTACCGGCCACCCATTATCTGATTCAGCAGTTTACACACCCAGGAGACCAGGTTCTCATCCAGACACCGGTATATTATCCTTTTGCATCTGCCATCAAAAAGAACGGCCGGAGGGTGGTTGAAAATTCCCTGGTGATTAAGGCGGGACATTATGAGATGGATTTTGAAGATCTGGAGATCAAAACCTCTGACCCACGATTGAAAATGGCCATTCTCTGTTCTCCCCATAATCCTGTGGGCCGGGTCTGGACCCGGGATGAGCTTGGACGATTCGGAGATATCTGTATTAAAAATAATGTATTGATCATGCCCGGATATAGGCATACCAGTTTTCAATCCATATCCAAATGGTTTTCCGATCATTCCATTGCCGCCAACGCCGTTTCCAAAACATTCAATCTGGCCGGCCTTGGCTATTCAAGTTTGATCATTCCAAATCTTAGGCTAAGGGATGAAATGGGCATTTATTTTGAGAATTTGGGATTTCATTCAACCGGAAGCTCAAGCCTTTTTGGGGCCATTGCAGCCAGGGCGGCCTATGAGGGCGGGCAACCCTGGCTTGAGTCGTTGATTTTGTATCTCCATGAAAATTATGCTTATCTCAAAGATCAGGTCGAAACCCGGCTGCCCGGTGTAAAAATATTTGAACTTGAGGCCACCTACCTGCCCTGGATTGATTTTAGAGCCCTGGGGCTCTCCCATGAAAAGATCGTCCAGATTATGGAAGAAAAGGCAGGTCTTGCACTGGATCACGGAGACTGGTTTGGTCAGAACGGTGCCGGGTTTGAGCGGATGAATATTGCCTGTCCCAGAGCCATTCTGGAAAAGGCCTGCAATCGGCTTGTTTCAGCCTTTTTTCCTTATCTATAGCCGATGACCCAAAGTCCCCGGTTTTCCGGGGACTTTGGGTCAAACGTTTAAGCCCCTAAATAGGCTTTTTTAACATCTGGATTGTCAAGCAGTTCGTCGGCCGGTCCCTCGAGTACCAACGTCCCGTTTTCAATGACATATCCTCTTTGGGCAAACTTCAGGGCAAGGCGGGCATTCTGCTCTACCAGCAAAATCGTGGTCCCCAGTTTGTTGATCTCCTTTAGGGCATCAAACATGTCCAGCATGAGCAAAGGGGCAAGCCCCATGGAGGGTTCGTCCAAGAGCATGATTTTACGGCCCGACATATAGGCCCGTCCAACGGCCAGCATCTGCTGCTCTCCGCCGGAAAGGGTGCCGGCCAGCTGGTCTCTTCTTTCTTCAAGCCGGGTGAACAAATCAAATACCCACTTAAGGTCTTTGGTGATCTGTTCCTTGTCTTTTCTGGCAAAGCAGGCCAGGGTCAGGTTTTCGGTCACTGTCAGGTTTCCAAAGATCCTGCGGCCTTCGGGCACATGTGAAATCCCCAGGTTTGTGACCACCTTGTCTGTGCTGTATTTGAGGATATTTTTTCCTTCAAACTCCATCACAGACCCGGTTTCTGCCGGTACCATCCTTGAAATGGCCCTGAGGGTCGTACTTTTACCGGCTCCGTTGGCACCGATGATGGTGAGAATTTCACCGGCATCCACGGTAAAGTTGATGCCGTGCAGGGCCTTGATATTGCCATAAGAGACTTTCAGGTTTTCTATTTTCAGCTGCATCAGGTCAGATCCTCCTTACCCAGATAGGCTTCGATCACCTCGGGATTGTTCTGTATTTCCTCGGGCACGCCTTGGGCAATGACTTCGCCAAAGACCAGGGTCTGGATATAATGGCAAAGTTCCATGACAAATTTCATTCTATGTTCAATGAGAAAAATGGCCACCTTGAAATCCTCATGGACCTGGCGGATAATCTTAATCATCTGCACCAGTTCGTCCGGGGTCATGCCGGCTGTGGGTTCGTCCAGAAAGAGCACCTTGGGGTTGGTGGCCATGGCACGGGCCATCTCCACCCTCCGCTGTGCACCGTAGGGCAGGTTGGTCACCATCTGGGTGGCATGCTGTTTGATGTCAAATAGTTCCAGAAGCCGGTATGCATTTTCTTCAACCCTTGCCTCTTCTCTTCTGCAGGCAGGGGTGTTGAAAAAGGAGTCAAACAACCCGTAGTTGAGCTGGGAATAATGGGCCATTTTAATATGGTCCAATACGTTCATATGCCGCCATAAGGCAAGGTTTTGAAAGGTTCTTCCCAATCCCCTGGCTGCAATTTCATTGGTTTCAAGCCCGACAATATTCTGGTTTTCCAGGGTGATTTGACCCTGGGTAGGGGTGTGAACCCCTGTGATCAGGTTAAATATGGTGGTTTTTCCGGCACCATTGGGCCCGATAAGCCCTGTGATCTGCTGGGGGGCAATGTTCAGGTTGTAATTATGAACGGCCCGCAACCCGCCGAAATAATGGGTCATGTTTTCGACCCTGAGCAATGATGTCATAATTACGCTCCTAATTCTTTTTCTGAAGAGACATGATCAGAACCCGGGGTTCTTTTATGTCTGGCCTTTAATAAACGTTTGGCGTTGATTTCCTTGAAAGAGATCAGCCCGTAGGGCCTGAAAATCATAACAAATATCAAAATCAAGGGGATGATGATCCATTTGAACAATTCCAGGGGACGAAGGGCTTCGCCCAGGATATTGATGGATACAGCGCCCACAATGGACCCGACAATGGAGTTCAGGCCTCCGAAATAGACCATGGCCAGAATTTCAGCAAGCCGGTTAATGCTGAACATCCCGGGATTGATATAGGCCAGGACATGGGCAAAGAGTCCGCCGGCAATCCCTGCCCAGAAGGCGCCGAACATAAAGGCGGTCATTTTGGTCTTACGGGTTTTAATGGTCATGGATTCCGAGGCGGCCTCATCATCCCTTACCGTGTTCAGGGCTTTGCCCACAATGGAGGTGACAAAGTTGTGAATGATCCAGATACAGAGCATGGTCCAGATAAAAATGACATGGAGAGGGGCAAAATCAGGCTGGCCGCCCATGCCCCTGGCACCGCCGATCACATGAAGATTTTCCACGGCGGATTTGACAATGAACATAAAGGCTAAAGAGATGATGGCCAGATAATCCCCCCGGGTTCGAAAAGACGGGATGGCAACGGCCAATGATCCTAAAGCTGCGGCTGCACCTCCGGCAATCAGGGCAATGGGAAAAAGCCAGGGCCCAAGAGACGGCGGTAAAAGCGCGGCCCCGAATATTTTGTCATTGGCAAATAAAATCAAAGTGAGGGTGGAGGATACATAGGCGCCAATGGCCATGAATCCGGGATGGGAGCATGAGAACTCTCCCTGGTAACCGTTGATCACATTGATGCTCACCGTGAGAATGATGGAAATCATGGTCAGTTTAATGACCAGAACCCTGTAATCGTTGATTCCGGCCCAGAGCTGAAGAACACCGTAAAAGAGCACCAGGTGAATGAGTACGGAAAGGGCCAGGGGCAGTTTTTCCATCACAGCAGCAAGGGGGTTGGTCAGGCCTGTGGTCAGTTTGGCAACGGTCAGGATGGGGATGATATATACAATAAGATCATACCCAAGGGCCCCTGGAATCATTAAGGGCTCCTTGAGCATGATCAGGGTGCCGAAAAGCACGGGAATCTTTGGCAGTCCCAGGTAATATGAAATATAATCATATCCCCAGTAATACTCAATGAGCACTGCCACTAGTGTTCCCAACATCCATCCCAGCATGGGCACGGTTGAAAACAAAGATTTAAATTTTCTTGCAAGTTCCATTTGAAATTCCTAAATTTTTATTATAATCGCAGTTTTGTACTGTGTTCCATTCCGAAAAATCCTCTGGGCCTGAAGGTTAAGATCACCAGAATAATGGAATAGGCAATCAGATCCCTCAAGGTAGACGGGAAAATCGTGGCAACAAATATTTCTATAAACCCGAGAAGATAGCCTGCAAGGGCCGCGCCCTTGATGGAGCCTCTTCCTCCGAGGATTGCGGCAACAAAGGCTTTCCACCCAATGATGACGCCCATATAGGGGTCAAGGATGGGATAGGCCTGGCCGTAAAGAATGCCGGCCACCGATGCCAGTCCTGCGCCCACGGCAAAGGTGAGAGGGGCGATAATATTAATGGAAACCCCCATGAGGGGGACGGCAAGAAAATCATAGGACATGGCCCGCATGGCCATCCCCCATTTGGTCTTTTGGATAAATCCGTGCAGGGCCAGCATGAGTAGCAAAGAGATAATAATGATCATCACCTTTACATTGGTAAAATAGACCCCGCCAACATTATAGGTGACCGATTCCATAAGCGGTGGAAAGCTTAAGCGTTTGGCCCCGAGCAGGATGAGAATACCGGTTTCAAATATAATACCGATCATAAGCCCTGTGATCGCAGCCGATGCCCTTGGGGCCTGGCGAAGGGGACGGTATCCTGTAACTTCGACAAAGACCCCGATCCATGAAGCCAAAAACATGGTCACCACAACCGTGGCGATAAAGATCAGAGGACCTGGTAACAAACCTGCAAAAACGGCAAGAAAAAGGGTGGCAATGCCAAACCCGATATAGGTACCCACCATGAAAATATCACCGTGGGCAAAGTTAAAAAGCATAAGTACACCGTATACCATGGAATACCCGATGGAAATCACCGCATAGAAACTGCCTCTCTGGGCGGCATTGATCAGGTTTTGTATGATATATGGTACATATTCAGTCAAGGATTCCATTCACCAACTCCTGTTGCATTATATTGAAAAAATATGGCTTTCAATATCTAAGGCGGTCGCAAGGCCGCGGTTGTTTATACAGCAATGACTGCTGAACCCCTTTGACAGGGGTGCAGCAGTCATTATAAGGGTTGCACAAAAAAAATGTTATGGGCAACTGGATTTGTAGAATTCAAATTGGCCTTCATCGTTGATCTTAACAATAACGGCACATTTGATGGGGTCACCTTCCTGGGTAAAGGTCATGTTTCCGGTGATGCCTGCAAAATCTTTGATCTGGGCCAAAGCATCCCTCACAGCGGTACGGTCCTTGGCCACTTTGCCTGTAATTTTGCCGGTATTCTGGATGGCCTGCTCGGCAAGTTTAAGCGCATCCCAGGTCAGGGCGGCCACATCGTCAGGGATATAGCCGTAGGTTTTTTCATACCGGTCAATAAAGGCTTTGGTTGCGCCTTTTGCACCGGCTGCCGCATAATGGGAGGAAAAGAAAAGACCGTTGCAGTCTTTACCGCAAAGGCTGACCAGCTCAGCAGATCCCCAGGAATCAGATCCGACTATGGGGCCTTTCCAGCCTAAGTTTTTGGCTTGTTTTACAATCAAGGGGACCTCATTGTAATATTGGGGGGAAAACAAAACCTGGGCACCTGATTTAACTATGGTGGTCAGCTGGGAGGAAAAGTCTGTGTCTTTTGTGGTAAAACTTTCATAGGCCACAACAGAGCCGGCCCCGTGTTTTTTTTCCCAGGCAGCTTTGAAGACTTCTGCAAGACCTTTTGAATAGTCATTTGCCACATCATAGAGAACCGCAGCTTTGGTAAACGCAAATTCGTCTGTGATAAAATTGGCCACAACAGGACCCTGGAAAGGATCAAGGAAGCAACCACGGAAAACATAGGGTCTGTCAAGAGTGGTATTTTCATTGGTGGACCAGGGGGAGATCATGACCGTATTATATTTGTTGGCCACTTCTCCTGAGGGCACGGCCTGTTTGGAGGACTGGGGACCGACAATGGCAAGAACATCATCCTGGGTGATCATTTTGGTGTTGGCTTTTACTGCGGATTCTGCCTTGGATTCATTGTCTTCAATAACCAGCTCTACCTCGTACTTTTTCCCGCCAACTTCAAGGCCACCGGCTTTTTCAATGTCCTCAAGCCAAAGCATGGCCGCATATTTGCTGCCTTCGCCCACCTTGGGGATATCCCCGGTCAACGGGGCATTGATACCGATTTTAATAATGGTTTTTCTGGCACTGAATGCCGTTGGGGTTAGGATCATGGCCAAGCAAATGGCGAACACCGTGAGTAAGGCAATTTTCCGCATATCTCCTCCTTGAATAAAAATAATTTTTTGATTTTACTTCATTTTTAAATGATAAAATGAGGAAAATCCAACTTAACAAAAGCTATCTTTAATTAAACCAAAATTATTGGTTTAAATTGACCCAGGGTACTGTTTTTAAAACGTAATTCATTGGTTTTGGTTTAGCTTAACTCTATATTTAAAAACCCATGGGAAGTAAACCTAATTGTTGAAAATGCAAAAAAAAATGGACGGGCAAAGGAAAATTGGTTCGGGGACATTGGAAAAACAGACCCCAAAATGCATTGGTGCTTATCCCGAAGAAAGACCGGTTGTGCACTGGTTATTTGACTGGGGGTCTGACCTCAAACTCCGTCATTTTATACAACAAGGTTTTATAGCTGACTTTGAGAATTTTTGCAGCCCTAGAGCGATTCCACCCGACTTTTTCAAGCACAAAGGAAATGACTTCTTTTTCAACCTTGTCAGAGGCCAGTTTTTTAATCTTTTTAAGGGAAATGTCTTCAAATAATTTTTCGGAGCTGGTGGACAGGTCTACAAATTCAGAGATGATTTTTAACCTGTTGTTATTTTCATGGTTGTTAAACCTGAGATGGCCTGGATCAGACAAGGATAAATTATCTTCAGCCTTTTTAGCCGGGGGGTCCCAGGGAAGCTCGTCAAGGGTCTTTTCCCAGGAGTTGAGGACCATCTGCTTTTTAATACAATTTTGGAGCTGGCGGACGTTGCCGGGCCATGGATAGCTGCACAGCCGTGACAGGGTCTGGGGGTCGGGTTTACTGCCCTGACTGCTTGGATATTGGGCCCGGTACATTCTGAAATAATATTCAACCAGGGCCGGGATGTCATCCTGGCGATCCCTTAAGGGAGGAATATCTATTTTAATAATATTGAGCCGATAAAAAAGATCTTCTCTAAAGGTTTTATTTTGAATGCTTTTTTCCAGATTATGGTTGGTTGCGGCAATCACCCACACATCTGTTTTAAAATCCTCATCTGATCCAAGGGGAGAAAATTCACCGCTTTGAAGCACGTGGAGCATCTTAGATTGAAGGGACAGGGGCATATCTCCGATTTCGTCCAGAAAAAGCACTCCTTTATCCGCAGTGAGAAATTTGCCAGATCTTTTTTTGTGGGCGCCGGTAAATGCCCCTTTTTCATATCCGTAAAGTTCTGATTCCAAAAGGGTCTCAGGCAGTGCGGCACAATTTATTTTCACAAAATTGTTTTTAGCTCTGGGGGATTCTGCATACAGGCTTTGGGCCACCACCTCTTTACCCACACCTGTCTCGCCTGTAATCAAAACATTCAGGCAGGTATTGGCCACATGGTTGATCAATTCCTTGATTTTTAACATGGATTTACTGACGCCGATCAAAGGTGTTGTACTCATAAGCTTGATTTACTCTTTAATGGGTTAATTCAAGGAGTTCTGATACCTTTTCTTCAATTTTGAACAGGTCAATGGGTTTGAAAAGAACAAGGTCTGCTTCGGCCTCTGATGCCATGGCCCCGGGTTTATCTCCATATCCTGTCATTGCGATGATTTTGAGATCAAAAAATTCTTTTTTAACGATTGAAATTAAACCGACTCCGCTGATATTGGGCATGACAAGGTCGGTAATCAAACAGTCAAAGAATTTGGGCTTATCCCTTAAAATTTTCAAAGCGGCAAATCCGTCAACAGCTGTTTTAACTTCATATCCCAATGAATTGAAAAATTCATAAAAGGTGGACAATATGTCTTTATTGTCATCAACGATTAAAAGTCGTTTAGGATCGCTCATTTATGCCTCGTTTAGTGGGAGTGGAAAATTTTTACCTATCAGTCCATATAATAGTTTTGTCAATACTTGCAAGGAAAAAAATAAAAATCTGCGAAACCATTGTTTATTTTAAGTAAGAAACCCCAAGATACACTAAGAATAAGGCGATAAGCAAAATGCCTCCCTTTTTTCCCACCCCGTGGAAAAAATAGGCCATCGCCCAGAGCGTAAGACAGATAAAAATCATGAAGGGGAACTCAAATCCGTGCAAAGAGGGCTCCACCTGCATGGGGTTAAACAGTCCCACCACCCCCATGACCAGGCAGATATTAAATAGGTTGGAGCCAACGACATTGCCCACTGAAATATCACTTTCTCCCCTTGCCGCAGCCACAACCGAAGTGGCAAGTTCCGGCAAAGAGGTGCCCAGGGCCACAACGGATATTCCAATAAAGGTCTGGGAAAGCCCGATCTGTTCGGCCATTTCAATGGCCTCTTTGACCACAAGATTGGCACCAAAGGCCAGCATGAGTATGCCGACCAGAATAAAGGCGATGTTTTTTAAAATTTTCACCGGGTCTTTTTTGTTTTCCCTTGTCCGGTCCTGGGATTTGTCGCTGGCCGTATACAGCCCATACCCGAGAAAAATGATGAGCAAGGTAATCAGGATAAAGCCGTCTGTTCTGTTGATATTATCGTCCAGACATAAGAGCCAGAAAACAAATGAGATTAAAACCATATAGGGGATTTCAATGGAGATCACCTGTTGTTTAATGGCCACAGGTTTAATCATTGCCGAAGCTCCCAGCACCAGTGCAATATTGATCACATTGCTGCCAAGAATGTTGCCCAGTGAGATCCCTTCAGATCCTTTTACGGCGGCAACAAGGCTGACCAGGAGTTCTGGGGCGGATGTGGCAAGGGAGACAATGGTCAGGCCGATGATGACCGGACGGACTGAAAACATGATAGCGGTGGAGGCTGATCCCTCAACCAGAACGGAAGATCCAAAGTAGAGCAGGGCAAGGCCTGTCAAAAGGATAAGTATATTTATTGCCAAGGTAGTCTTTATTATTCTTTATGGATAAATTGTCAGTCCCGGAAGGGGGGGATTCTTTATCATTTTAGCCCTGCCGGAGGTGAAGTTTCTTGCCTAAACATTAAATTAATACTATAAAGCTGTTTACGATTAATCGAAATCAAAAGTTTCAAAATCATATAGCAGTCTCAGATATTTGGCAATTGATTATTTGACAGGAAATAAATGAATATAGAGTAAAGGACATTAAATGAGAAAATCAATAATCAAAGGCACTGGCATGTTTGTTCCGCCCCATGTCGTTACCAATCAGGACCTTACCCAGTTCATGGATACCTCTGATGAATGGATAAAACAAAGGACCGGTATTCACCAGCGGCATTGGATCACTGAAGAAGACCCCTGCGGTGCCTCTGACCTTGGCACCAAAGCGGCAGAAAAAGCGCTGGCGGCTGCCGGATGGACCGCCCAGGATCTTGATTTTATCATTTTTGCCACCCTGAGCCCGGATATCATGTTTCCCGGCGGAGGCTGCCTGGTTGCCAGGAATCTTGGGCTTGATTCCACTCCGGCCCTGGATATTCGCCAGCAGTGCACAGGGTTTCTTTACGGATTTGCCACAGCAGATGCCTATATCAAGTCGGGTCTTGCCTCCAAGGTGCTGTTGATCGGTGCGGAAGTGCATTCTTCGGGCATTGATAAATCCACCCGGGGCAGGGATGTGACGGTTATTTTTGGTGACGGAGCCGGAGCTGTCTGTATTGAGGCCGATGATACCCATGAGAAGGTCGGGCTGATTGCATCCGCCCTTCATGCGGATGGAAATCTTGCCGATTCTCTCATGACTGAACTGCCGGCATCCAATTTATTCAAGCGGATGCCCGATGATGTGCCCATGGATGATCCCAGGTATTTTCCGGTGATGGACGGCCCTGTTATTTTTAAAAAAGCGGTGCGAATGCTGCCCAAGGTCACCCACGAGGTGCTGGCCAAGGCGGATATGAAACTTGAAGATATTGATCTTGTGATTCCCCACCAGGCCAACAAGCGCATTAACCAGGCCTTTGGTCAATTTTTGAAGTTGCCCGAAGACAAGATCTTTCACAATATTCATAAATATGGGAACACCACGGCCGCCAGTATTCCCATTGCCTTGCACGAGGCCATAGAAGAGGGCAGAACCGGCCAGCCCGGAAGTACGGTTTTGTTTGCAGGACTTGGTGCCGGTATTACCTGGGGGGCGTCGCTCTACACCTTTGTTTAAAATTTAAAAAAATGTTTTAACATTCATTGGGCCCCGGTTTCTTGATAGATCAAGAATGCCGGGGCCCAATGGGTTAACAAATATATTGGTGGGGGCCATTGGCCCTTTTTTTTATCCGCCCTTTTTATTGGTCAAACAGCAGGTTCAGGTAGAATTTAGTATCTGGGTCCAGAGGGTCAAAATCATATTCAGGGGCTTTGTTTTTTGCAGCCATCTCTTCTCTTATTTTTGTTGCCATGGTCTTGCCAAGTTCCACCCCGAACTGGTCAAAGGGGTTGAGGCCAAGAATAAAGCCTTCAAGCACTGTCCTGGCTTCGTAAAAGGCCAAAAGCATTCCAAGACTTTCAGGTTCAAGGTCCTTGAGCACAAGGATGGAAGAGGGACGGTTTCCTGTAAATTGCCGGGCCGGGGTGTCATGCGCCTGACCCTTGGCCAGGGCATTGGCCTGGGCCAGAAGATTTGCCCATAACTCCTGGTGGTTGGTCACGCCTTTGGACAGAACCTGATACCCTTTGTACCCGGGATTCAACACCCCGATAAATTCAATGGGAAAGGCCGGGCCCTGGTGGGCAAGCTGGAAAAATGAATGCTGGGCATTGGTGCCGGGTTCTCCGAAAATAATGGTGCCCGCAGCCCGGGACAGGGGAGTGCCTTGGGCAGAGACTGATTTTCCCATGCTTTCCATGTACAATTGCTGAACATGGGGGGCAAGCTTTGACAGGCTTGAGGCGTAGGGGATCACGGCCTGGCCCGGATAATTTAAAAAAATGGTGTTCCAGATGGAAATCAAGGCGGCAACCAAAGGGATATTTTTTCGGGGTTCAGCTGAAAGCACATGGGTGTCCATGGCTTTACATCCCTGTAAAAATTGTTCGAAACATTGGGTTCCAAAGGCAAGACTTATGGGCAGGCCGCCCACGGCAGAAGAGACAGAATACCGTCCTCCGATAAAATCAAAGATGTGAAAGCTTGCAAGCATAGGGGTGTCTGGATTGTCTCCAGGACTTTTCTGGGCGGTGACCGTAACCAGATGGTTTTTGGGGTTAAGGTTCTTTTCTTTTAAAAACCAGAGTACCTGGTTGAGGTTGGCCATGGTTTCCGTGGTGGTATAGGATTTTGAAATAACGATCCACAAACAGGTTTCAGGATCCACTTCACCAATGATCCGGGCAAAATTGTCAATATCCACATTGGCCAGAAAATAAAGGGGCAGTTTTTTTTTGGGGCCGGCCCCCAGGGCCTCGTATAAAAATTCGCATCCAAGATAGGATCCGCCGATACCCACCACCACAGCAGCGGTGAACGGCCTGTTGCAGCCTGGAGTGATTTTTCCCTGGTGGATTTTTTTTGAAAATGTTGCGATGTTTTGATTTACCCGGTCCATTTCTTTTCTGACATCCAGGGTTTTATATTGAATGGGACCTTTGCCTGATCCTCTGGCCGCAGTGTGCAAGGCCGGTCTCTTTTCGCTCGGGTTGACAAGGTCTCCTCGGGTCATTTGAAAAAAGGTGTCAAGGGCATGGGTCTCTTCTGCCAGGTTTAAAAGTAAATCAATGGTTTTTTGATCCAGGCGCTGGCGGGAAAAATCAAAGACAAAATTTGGGGATTGAATAGAATATTTTTCAAGCCTGTCCGGATCTGTGATCAAATGTTTTAGGTGCGAGCCTTCCCGGCTGAACCCCTGTGCCTGATCATCCAACGCCGAACATATGGTTTTCATTTGAGGGTGATTTGACTCAAGCAGGCCAGATGGATTCATTTTTATCTCCTGTATAAGGGGCAGACCCAGAAGGGTTCTAAAAATTTGTTTTTTTCTTGACGGACAGATAAAAGAGTATAGGAAAAAAAACAGAGAATAAAGTGTTTATTATAAAGAATTAAAAAAAAATCGGCCAAAGATCCAAAAAAAGAATCATTCAAAGGATTGGTCTGGAATGACAACAGGGAAAAAATTTGGGGGATCAAGATTTTTTCAGCGAGAAAGACTCAAACTGTGCCGTGGATTAAGGGAGCATTGATTTGGCCTGATACCAAAAAAACTTGACAATATAGACCATAGATTTCTAATTAATAGCCCATGACTGAAAAAATAATAGAGCAACTCATTGATAAAGGGGTGAGGATACCCAACCCGGAAACCGTGTATATTTCTTCTGATGTGGATATAGACAGGATATCCGGCAACAAGGTAACCTTGTACAGCGGCACCAAGATCATGGGCAAACGAAGCCTGATCATGGATCATGCCCAAATTGGATACGAGGCCCAGGTGACCCTGGAAAATACCCTGGTCGGTCCTGACTCCAAACTTAACGGGGGGTATTTTCAGGATACCGTGCTTCTCGGGAAAAATCAGTTTGGATCAAACGCCCATGTGCGAAAGGGGTGTATCCTTGAAGAACAGGCCAATGCCGCCCACACAGTGGGGCTAAAACAGACCATTCTTTTTCCCTTTGTTACCCTGGGCAGCCTGATCAATTTTTGTGACTGTCTCATGGCAGGCGGAACCAGCCGCAAGGACCATTCTGAGGTGGGGTCTTCGTTTATCCATTTTAATTATACCCCGAACCAGGACAAGGCCACTCCGTCCATGATGGGAAATGTTCACCAGGGGGTTATGCTGAACAAGCCCCCTGTGTTTCTCGGAGGGCAGGGCGGACTTGTGGGGCCTGCCCAGATCGGGTTCGGGTGTATCTCTGCTGCCGGGTCCATCATTCGAAAAAGCGAGCCCCGTGAGAATCGGCTGATTCTCGGCGGGGGATTTAAAAACGCATCTGTGCCAAGGAAAGCCGGGATTTACACCCAGCCGGGGCAGATTCTTGAGCATAATTTGGCCTATATCAGCGGATTATTTGCCTTAAAGGCATGGTATGCCCATATTCGCCCCTTGTTTGTCAGTGGTGTCCATTCCCGGGAATTGATCAAGGGGCTAGGTGAAAATTTATCCCTTTGTATTAAAGAACGGATTAAACGGCTTGTTGATTTTGGAGAAAAACTTAAAATTTCCAGGGATATTCTCGGGGCAAATACCAAGACTGAAAAAAGTATTGTGATTGACAGCCACAACAGGGTGCTGGAAAAAATTTGTCTGGCCCAGGATGTTTTTGACAGACAAGATCCGCCCTTTTTGCCCGGGCCCAATGGGCAAGCATTTATCCGATCTGTTGAAACGGCTGTGGCAAACCAGGGAAAAGACTATGTTCGTGTGATCCAAAATCTGGATCCTGCTGATGGGGTTAAAGGCACTGCCTGGCTGGCCAATATTGAAAAAAAGAGTATGGATAAATTTTATAAACCTTAAGGTTGAATAGGTTTCAGATCAGGCCTTAAAAAAAATACAGGATAGAAAATAAGTATGGGATCGCTATTTGGTACAGACGGAATCCGGGGCAGGGCTAACACCTATCCCATGACCTGTGAAATGGCCATGAAAACAGGACAGGCTGTGGGCCTGTTCACCCTAGAGGCGGGATTTACCGCTGCGGTGATAGGGCGGGATACCCGAATTTCAGGCCAGATGCTTGAAGCGGCCCTGGCTGCCGGGATAACCTCCATGGGGGTTGATGTGATGCTGGCCGGTGTGATTCCAACGCCCGGGGTCGCCTACCTGAGCGGGATAGTGGAAGGGGCCGGCGCAGGCATTATGATTTCAGCTTCCCACAACCCCTACCATGATAATGGGATAAAGATTTTCCAAAAAAAGGGGATCAAACTTGGAGATGACCAGGAAGCTGCCATGGAAGCCCGGATTTTGGGTGAAAAAATTGTTCCACGAAAAAAGGTTGGAAAAATATCTGTAATTTCAGATGGTTGCCAGAGATACGCTGACTTTCTCTTGGATAAGTTTCCTTTTAAGAAACCTGTTGGCAGGCGGATCAAGCTGGTGATTGACCTGGCAAACGGGGCAGCATCCACCTGTGCTGACCTGGTTTTTAATCCGCGTTTTTTTGATGTCGATTTTATTCATTCCAGGCCTGACGGCATGAATATTAATGATGATTGCGGGTCCCAGCATATCCAGGGCCTTGAATCCAGGGTTCTGGAGATGAATGCCGATGTAGGCTTTGCCTTTGACGGGGATGCAGACCGGCTGATTGCCGTGGATGAAACAGGGCAAAGGATCACAGGGGATTGTATCCTGGCCATTTGTGCGAAATTTGCAAAATCCTGTGGCCGGCTTGAAAATAATATAGTTGTAAGTACAATTATGAGCAACATAGGGCTTGTCAACACCTTGAAAAAATTAGGGATTTCCCATGAAATGACCGATGTGGGAGACCGCAAGGTGTTGGAGAGAATGAAACAGGTCCGGGCCGTCATGGGCGGTGAGGACTCGGGGCATATGATATTTTTAAAGGAGCATACCACAGGAGACGGTATTCTGACGGCTTTGATGCTTTTAGAAGTCATGCTCAAGACCCAGGACACTTTTTCTGAACTGGCCAAGGTGATGAGGGTTTACCCCCAGGTTCTCATGAATGTTGAGGTGGATAAGTCACGACCAGATTTTATGAAAATTCCTTTAGTTGCAGATGCAATCAAGGGTGTTGAAACTCAATTGGGAGACCAGGGCAGGGTGCTGGTTCGGTACTCAGGGACCCAGCCTTTGCTGCGTGTGATGGTCGAGGGCCCGGATGAGACCACGACCACGGACTGCTGTGAAAGGATCTGTCAGGCAGTTAGAAAAAGCCTTTAAACAGAGAAAAACCTTAAAAAAAAGAACCCCCCTCTGGGATCTGTCAAACGCCAGAACTTCCCAGAGGGGGGCTATGTTTATTAAGGTGTTGCCGGCAAATTTTTATTTGGATAAAAATTTGCCCAAAAGCAGGGTTTAATCTCTGGCAATACCCAGCAGGCTGAGCAGGTGAACAAAAAGACCCATAAAGTCAAGGTAAAGACTCAAGGCTCCCATGATGGCGCCTTTTCTGACCATGGCGCCTGTGGCATTGTCAGGGATGGAAACAGCCATTGTTTTGAGCTTTTGAGTGTCATAGGCGGTCAGTCCTGTGAAAATAACAACCGCGACCATTGAGATCATCGTCTGGATCATGCTGCTTCCGATAAATATATTAACCACCATGGCGATAATGATGCCGATCAGTCCCATCATGAGAAACTGGGCCATGCCGGTAAGGTCTTTTTTGGTTATCATTCCATAGACACTGGCACTTCCAAAGGTTGCAGCACAGATAAAAAATGTGGATGCAATGGAGGTTGAGGTGTAGATTAGAAAAATAGGTGCCAAACAGATCCCGTAAACCACGGTCAGGGCAATATACAGGCCTGTGGCCGTACTGGCCTGCATTTTTTGAATTCTTGCGCTTAAAAACCCGCAGAGAAGAATCAATCCGATAAACATGACCCAGGGCATCATGGGGTTGCCGAAGACCATTTCAAGGGCTGCGGGGCTCGTGGATATAAAATAAGAGGTAAACCCTGTGGCTGCCAGTCCAATGGCCATCCAGTTATAGGTGCTTCTGATAAAGGCATTGACCTTGGTCATAACGCCGGCTTGCTGAAATGATAAATTTGCATTCATTTGTGAATCCTCCGTTCTGTTGGGGTAAAGTTAATTCTTTGAAAGCTAATATAACACGGGCAGGGCAGATTTCAAGATTACATTTTGATTAACCTTTAACCATGGGCCTTGTGTCCTTGTATAAATGAGTTTAAATAACATAAGTTTACATAATATTTATTATCAGACCCTATACTTGTATGGTCTTACGGCTGGAGATCTTGTTTGCCGGTAAAAAACGATAATTAAGGGAATAAACGATTAAATTTCAGATGGATAGAAAATCCTTTAAAAAAAGGCATAGAAGGATCTTACCCGATTCTCTCTTTTTTTGAGATTATGCTTTAATTTTTTTTAAAAATTAAGTTCTTGTGCCTTTCATTATCAAATTCAAAATAGGTTTCCCCGACGGGTACAAAGCCTAAATGCCTATAAAATTGAATGGCATTGTCGTTGTATGTCCATGTTGTCAACCATTGTTTGGGCCCATGTTCTTTTGTGATATGCTCTATCAGTTTTGTGCCCACTCCTTTTTTCTGGAAGTGTTCCTGAACATACAGGGTGACGATTTCATAGGCTTTTGTGTCATCAATTTTGGCCTTTAAATCAATACAAATGTAGCCGACAAGATGCCCCTTTATTGTCGCGGTTCTGTTGCAAAAAATATTTCCAGGACAAAGAGATCGTTCAGGCGTAAAATTTACGCAGCATAGGAAAACAGATTCTCGACGAATTCTTTCTGCTTTAAAATTTTTCCCTTCCTGATATTTTTAATCTGCCCTTTTCTAATCATATTCGTAATTTCATAGCCCCTTAATGTTCGCCAAGCAAAATGAAATGTTTTGAAGCCCATACCAGCTCTGACAAGCTTTTTAATAAATCGGTGGTCCTGTTCAATAATATTGTTCAGATATTTATTTTGTCTCAGAATACAATTCTTATCCAGAAGCTTTTCTTCTTTCAACGCCTTTATTGCCGGAGGATATGCAGGATTTCCGTCAACACTCAGAACCCGAGGTCTGGAGCTATTGGAAGCTCGCAGCATCTTTTTAAAAAATCGTTTGGCAGATTCCATATTACGTCTGCTGCGAAGAAGAAAATCGATGGTATTTCCACGGGAATCGACCGCTCGGTAAAGATACTTCATTTTCCCCCGCACCTTGATATATGTTTCATCAATACGGTAAGAATCATTTGATTGCCGCAGATACTTCCTGCTTCGCTTTTCCATTTCAGGAGCATAGCGCTGAACCCATCGGTAAATGGTACTGTGATCCACAGACAAGCCCCGTTCTTGCATCATCTCTTCCAGATTCCTGTAACTCAGTTGATATCTCAGATACCAGCGAACATTCAACAGGATGATTTCTTTTTCATAATGACGCCACTTGAAAGGGTTTTCATTTTTCATACTATCTCTCTGCAAATAAATTAGTGCCAAAACGGACTTGTATCAGACATTAATAATTTTTTGCAACCGAACCGCCTGGTCTATGGTGACGGCGCCAATATGAACGCCATCATGGGCATTGTCAAACCAGGGCAAATCGGCATTGATGTCCTTCATTTAAACCTGCACAAGACCTTTTCCACCCCCCACGGCGGCGGCGGACCCGGTTCAGGCCCTGTGGCCGTGAATGAAAAATTAGTTCCCTTTTTACCCCTGCCCCGGGTTGAAAGAAATCTGGATCAGTATCAATGGATCACCAATGCTCCGGATACCATCGGACGTCTCCACACCTTTTACGGTCATTTCGGGGTAATGATCAGGGCCTATGCCTATATCCTGTCCATGGGGTCAGAAGGGCTTGCCAATGCCTCAAAACTTGCCGTGCTCAATGCCAACTATATCAAAGAGAGCCTCAAAGGGACCTTGAACCTGCCCTATGACCGTCCCTGCATGCATGAATGCGTGTTCAACGATGCAAATCAAAAACCCTTTCACATCACCACCATGGACATGGCCAAACGCCTTTTGAATTACGGGTTTCATCCCCCCACAGTCTATTTTCCCCTGGTGGTGGATGCCGCCTTTATGGTAGAGCCTACGGAAACCGAGTCCAAGGAGGATATTGACCAGTTCATTGATGCGGTCAAAGCCATTGCCAAAGAGGCCTGTGACACTCCTCATCTGTTGCAAAAAGCCCCTGTTCTGCCCAAGGTGACGCGGCTTGACGAGGTAACAGCAGCCAGAAAACCCTGCCTGAAAGGATAATTTTTTCAATGGCAGTCACCCCCAAAAGCCCGTGTGAGTCCCTGGTAAGGGGTACCAGGGAATGCACACGGGCCCCGGCCTTTTAAAAAAGCGCCCTACCCGGTTATCAACAAATTGGGAATCAGCCTCTGCTCTGCCCTGTTGACCCGGGCGAAGCTTTTACGAAGGCTTCAGGCAACGATGTCCAATTTTCTTACAATGTCCAGGATCTATTTTAGTCATGATGAATCTTATAGTTTACACCCACTTGAAAACTGCCATGAAACATTTTTACCCAAGACCTTTTTTTTCAACCCTGTTCTTTGTACTCATCTCTTTTGCCCTCATGGGCTGTGCCACCATGAAAAAGGAAGAATGCCTTACAGCAAACTGGTATGAAATCGGATATGAAGACGGGATAAAAGGATATGAGCCCGGCCGGATTTCAGACCATCGAAAGGCCTGTGCCGAATACGGGGTCGGTCCGGATTTTACCCTCTATCAACAGGGCCGGAAAAATGGCCTTGTTGAATTTTGCACCCCGAACAAAGGGTTTGTATTAGGACGCAAGGGCCGTGCTTTCAAAGATATTTGCCCCGAGGCTTTAAAACCCGGCTTTATCCAGGGATACCGCCAGGGCAGACAAATCCATGAATTTGAACAAAGTATTCATCATCAAAAAAAGAGCTGGATCGCTTAAGCCAAAAGATCACCGATCTTCAAACCCAAATAGATGCCTTGGAGCCCCGGCTTGCTCAAGAGTGCAAAAATGCGGACCTCTGCCAGGTCTTTCTTGATAAGATCAGGACTCTTGACAGGAAAAAATCCAGGATGAAACACTCTGTGCGGATGAAAAAACAAACCATTTCAGACATGAAGATCACCCTGTCCAAAATGGAAATCCAGGCCCCCTATTGACCTTGGATATTTCATCACCCTTTAAGCCTTATTTACATTTATCCTTAAAACTTGCGGCAGTGCTGATTTCTATAAATGACGCCCCATGTTCAGGTCCAAAGCTGCCGGCAAGTACGATGATCAGATGATCATCCTTGAATTGATTTTCATCCAGCAGCCGGCAGATGGCATTTTGCAAGGGCTCTGCCGTTCTTGCCGTGGTGATTTCCAAGGGGATATAGTCTGCAAACACCCCGAATGACAGGGAAAGCTGACGCATGACCCGCCGGTCATAGACCTGGGCAAAAATGGGGTTGTCCCCCCGGTAGGCCGCCAGGGCCAAAATGGTTGCCCCTGAGAGAGAATCCGCCACGATCCCCTTGGTGTGCAGGCGAAGTGCCGCTTTTACAGCTGATTTTGCAAGGTAGGCCGTGACCTTTTTCGTGGTTGAATAGGGCACATCAATAAATGAGCTTCTCTTTTCTTCTACCTCTTCGGCAATTTTGGCCATGGTCCGTACGGCAACTTCAGGGTATTTGCCATTGGCGGTCTCCCCCGAGAGCATCAGGGCATCGGCATGGTCCAGGCAGGCATTGGCCACATCGGAAACTTCCGCCCGTGTGGGTCTCGGGGATTCAATCATCGAGTGAAGCATCTGGGTGGCCACAATCACAGGACGCCGCATCTCAATGCAGGTCTGGACAATCTGTTTTTGTATCAACGGAATCTGTTCCGTGGGAATTTCCACGGCCAGATCTCCCCTGGCAATCATTACCCCATAGGCATGTTCAAGAATTTCATACAAATACTTTACCCCGTCGGAGTTTTCTATCTTGGCAATAATTTTGATGGGTGATTTTTTCTGGTCCAAAATATTTTGAACCGCAATCACATCTTCCTGGTTCCGGACAAAGGAATGGGCTATAAAATCAAGGTCCTGGTCTGCGGCAAACCGGATAAAGCCTTTGTCTTTTTCACTCAACGCCGGTAATTTCACATGGACTGTGGGAATGTTGATACTCTTTCTGGGATGAATCACCCCGTCATTTTCAACATGGCAAATCAAAAAGTCCTCATCCTTTTTCATCACGGCAAGGGCAATATACCCGTCATCAATAAGCACGGAAGAACCGACAGGCACATCTTCAACAAAATGGGTATAGGAAACGCAGATGACATCATCGGCAGATTTTTCATGGGGCGCCCCTTTGATCCGGATATAATCCCCGTGTTTGACGACCAAAGGCGCATCAGCATCACAGGTACGTATTTCAGGCCCTTTGGTATCAATGAGAATTCCGATTTTGTCAGAGACTTTCCGGGTGTTCTGGATCACCTCCAATGCATCTTCATGGCTCATATGGGCGGTATTGAGCCGAACCACATTCATCCCGGCATCGTAGAGCCTCTGGATAAACTCAGGCGAGCAGTTCAGGTTGGAAATCGTTGCCACAATTTTTGTTTTTCTAGTATTCAATTCAACCTCCTGTTGAACAAAGGATAATGATAAAATTTTCAATCCCGATTTTGGCATCCATGCCGGATGATTTCAGGCGATAATCCAGGTCGGCCAATGCCGTCAATGACCGTGTCAATTCATCCAGGGAAAAATTTTCTGATTTTAGGAAATTCTGGAACACAGGATACGGGTTTTTAGGATTGGGAGCAAGCAAAAGATCTGAGCTGATTGCCTTGCTCTTTTTTTCCGGTTTCAAATGAGACGCCAGATTTGAAGCCAGTGTCTGATCCGCCTTGGTTCGGACAGTATCATAGGCCTGAATCCTTGGCATCATCACCTGTTTAAACCCGTTAAAATGCATGGTTTTCAACGGCGGAAGGATAGAAATTTCCTTGTAAACACCTATGACAAAACATTTGATAGCCAGAAGTTTTCGCAGTTGATTCTCCAGGGTTTTTAAAATCTGCAAGGGATGAAACCCTTCTGAAAACAATGAAGATAAAAGAGCGAGGGCCTTGGGCCCGTCTTTTTCCATTAATGCATTGGTCAGGCTGAATATGGGGTCTTTTTTATCCTTGTTGACCACAGCCATTACATCCTGGGGAAAAATCCCAGGCCGGGTGCCGGTATAGGCCAGCAATTTTTCAATATTCCGGGCAAAGAGCTCAGGGTTAAATCCGGTCTGGTCCACCAACGCATTGAATCCCTGGGGGTCCATCTTTTTATTGGTCCCGCTCAAAAGCCCCCGGGCAAGGTCTTTGAGCACAGATCTTTGCTCATCCAGATCGGCCTTTCGAACCCCTGAGGCCACGGTACAGTCAATGATCATACCCTGTTTTAACAAAAGCTTATATATTTTTTTCCGCCGGTCAGGAGGACCGCAGGTGATCACCAGGGTATGATTTTCAGGAATTCCCTTTTCAATGAGTGCCCCCAGGATATCCACGTCTTTTGGCGCGTAAGCAATCTCATTGGGACGGGCTTTGGCCAAAAACAAAGGCGCATCTTTGAGCACAATCACCTTTTGGGACTGGAGAAAAGAAAAGGTGGATACCTGTTCCACAATATCTCCGACCATGATGGTCTTTCCGTCCAGGTTTTCCAGGGCAAATTCCCTGGGCAGCCCCTTGAGCAACTCATGGGTCAGCATGTCCAACGACCGCCTGACCAAAAAAGGCTCTCCGCAGATCAAAAAAACCTTGGCACAGCCATCCCCGGTGAGTGAATCCAGGCTCGAGGCCAGGGTATTATACTTAATCAGTGCCATGGGCGGATCGAATACGGACGATTATAAATACCAATGCCAGGATGGACACGCTCAGGCCGATGCCCTGGGACAAGGAGAGAAATTCAAAGAAAAAATCCCCCCGAAAATCCCCCCGGAAAAATTCCACAATTGCCCTGAACATAGAGTAAAGCATGACATAGCTTAAAAAAACCATGCCGTTGAACCGTTTTCTTTTCTGGATGGCCAGAAGAATTAAAAACAAAATAAAGTTGGACCCCACCATATACAGCTGGGTGGGATGCAGGGGCTGATTTAAAGGGGCCAGACTCTGGGCATGGGTAAAGGTGATGGCAAAGGGCAGATCACAATGCCTTCCATAGCAGCAGCCGGCAAAAAGACAGCCGAACCGTCCCAAAGAATGCCCCAGGGCAAGTCCGGGAGCCAGGATGTCAGCTGTTTTCCAAAGGTTCATCTTTTTGATTCGTAAAAAGATGATCACAGTCAGGGCCGCAGATAAAAAACCGCCAAAAAAAACAAGCCCGCCGTTCCAGATTTTAAAGATCTCTAAAAGATTATCCTGGTAGGCCCGAAAATTGATCAAAACATAGAGGAGTCTTGCCCCGACAATGGCTGAGACCAGGATGGTAAAAAAAAGATCAGATACGATCCTGTCTGAAACCCCGTAAAATTTTGCATTTCGTTTGGTAAACCAGATGGCCGCAAGAAATCCCAAGGCCATAAAAAGGCCGTAGGTATATAGCTTGAGGCTGCCGATCTCCAAAAGAATGGGATACATAATCTGTCCTTTATCTAAATTTCAGGTATTTTATTGAATAGCACATGATAGATCAGAATGGCCATGCCGATGGAAATGGCTGAATCGGCAATATTAAAGGCCGGCCAATGGGCAGTTCCCAGATAAAAATCTAAAAAATCCACGACCTTTCCAAACCGGAACCGGTCGATGAGATTCCCTATTGCCCCGCCGAAAATCATGGCCAGACCATGGGAAAGAAAAATATGGGTTTGGGCGGTTTTCCCGTACAGCCATAGAACAAACAAGGCCACTAGGGAAGAAAGAAACAAAAAGACAAATGTTCTGACAGCCGGGGACTGGGTGGCAAAAAAACCAAACGCACCGCCAGGATTGAGCACATGATTGATATTGAAAAAACCTTCAACCACGACAATATAATCGTACACGGCCAGGTATTTGGTAATGAAAAACTTAGTCACCTGGTCGGCAAGGGCCACGCCCCCGCCGACCAGGATCAATCGTTTAATTTCGTTTGATATCACAAAAATTACCCGAGAATGTTTTTTAAGGCATTGGCACAACGCGGACAGGCCGTGGGATAATCCGCATGGCTGCCAATCTGGGTATCAAACCGCCAGCATCGTTCACATTTTTCACCGACTGCCTTTGTTACACGGATGGCAAGGCCTTCGATTTCACGGCCTTCAAACACATCACCTTCCAGGGCATCCACAATCTTGGCCTGGGACACAATGAGGATATCATTGAGGGCTTCAGGCAAGTTCGCCACCTGATCGGCAAGTTCGCCTTTGGGCAGTTTGATTTCAACGGCGGCATCCAGGGGATGGCCGATGAGTTTGGCTGTTCTGGCCTCTTCCAATGCCTTGGTGACCTCGGCTCTCAATGCCCTGATATTTTCCCATTTGGCGGCAAGTTCCTGATTTTCCCATGCCTTGTCAACCACAACCATATCTTCCAGGTGGATGCTCTCCTTGGGTCCGTTCTCAAGGGACATATGGGTATAAATTTCTTCTGAGGTAAAGGGCAGAATCGGTGCCATGATCCGGACAAGGGCGTCCAGGATCAACGCCATGGCCGTCTGGGCATCTTTTCGTTCTTCCGAGTTTCCAGGTGAGGTATAAAGCCTGTCTTTGATAATATCCAGATAAAATGAGGACAGATCCACCACGCAAAAATTGTGCAGGGTGTGGTAGATCACATGGAATTCATAATCCTCATAGGCTGCCAGACACCGTTTGACCACCGTGTGAAGCCGGTGGAGGATAAACCGGTCCAGCTCGCCCATCTTGTCCACAGGCCGATAGTCCGCAGTTGTGAACTCGTTGAGGTTGCCCAGCATAAACCTGCAGGTATTTCTGATCCTGCGATAGGCATCGGAAAGCTGTTTGATAATATTGTCCGAGATGCTGACATCCCCGCGGTAATCCGCAGACGCGGCCCATAGTCTGAGAACATCTGCCCCATACTGCTTGATCACCTTTTCAGGGGCCACCACATTGCCCACGGACTTGGACATTTTATGCCCTTTTTCATCCACCACAAACCCGTGGGTGAGAACCGCCTTGTAGGGGGCATGGCCGGTTCGTCCCACACCGGTCAGCAAGGATGAATGAAACCATCCCCTGTGCTGGTCAGATCCTTCAAGGTACATGTCCGCAGGCCGGCAAAGGCCTTCTCTTTCTTCAAGAACCGCTGCATGGCTGACACCGGAGTCAAACCAGACATCCAGGATATTATGGTCTTTGGTAAATTTTTTTGAACCGCATTCACAGGTTGCACCCTCGGGCATGAGAAAGGACGCATCCTTGTCAAACCAGATATCCGAAGAGTACTGGGTGAACAGCTCATGAATTTTATCCACAGACGCTCTGGTCACATAGACCTTTTTACACTCGTTGCAATGAAAAACAGGAATGGGAACCCCCCAGGAGCGCTGGCGTGACAGACACCAGTCCGGGCGATGTTCGATCATGGCATAAATTCTCTCCCGGCCCCAGGAGGGAATCCAGTTGACATTGTTAATCTCTTCAAGGCTTTTGGCCCTGAGTTTCATTTTATCCATAGAGATAAACCACTGGGGGGTGGCCCTGTAAATCACAGGCTTTTTGCACCGCCAGCAATGGGGATAGGAATGGGAGAGATTTTCATTTTTAATCAAGGCATTTTTTTCTTCAAGAACCTTGTTAATTTCGGCATTGGCCTTAAAAATAAACTGACCCCCGAAAAGCTCCACATCCTTGGAAAAAACCCCGTTGTCCTCCACCGGAGAATAACAGTCCAGGCCATAGCGTTTTCCTGCAATATGGTCGTCCGCCCCGTGTCCGGGTGAGGTATGGACACAGCCCGTACCGGCCTCTAAGGTGACATGGTCTCCCAGGATGATCAGGGAATCCCTCTCGTAAATGGGATGGGAACATTTTTTATTTTCAAGATCCTTGGCAGCCATATCACCCAAGACCCGAAAATCGGTCATATCAAAGGCCTGCATCACGGTTTCAACCAGTTCTTTGGCCATGATCAAAACCCCGTGATCCTTTGTTTTTACGGCTGAATAGACAAAATCAGGATGAAGACAGACCCCGAGGTTGGACGGCAGGGTCCAGGGGGTGGTGGTCCAGATCACCATGGATACGGTGTTGCCGTCAAGACCGGGAATCAGATCAGAGATCTCGTCTTTTAAGGGAAACTTCACATAGATGAAAGGCGAGGTATGGTCATGGTATTCAATCTCCGCTTCTGCCAGGGCGGTCTGACAATTACAACACCAATAAATGGGTTTTTTACCCAGAAACATATCCCCTGACAGGGCAAATTCCCCGCACTCTTTGGCGATCCTGGCTTCATAGGGATAGTTCATGGTCAAATAGGGGTCATCCCACTCGCCTGCCACCCCAAACCGTTTGAACTCCTCTTTCTGGATTTCCACGAATTTTGCTGCATAGGCCCGGCATTCCTGCCTGACCTGCACCGGGGTCATCTCTTTCTTTTTTTTGCCCAGTTTCTTGTCCACATTATGTTCAATGGGCAGTCCGTGACAATCCCAGCCCGGTACATAGGGGGCATCAAAACCGCTCATCTGCCTGGATCTGATAATGATGTCCTTTAAAATTTTATTGATGGCATGGCCCATGTGAAGATGACCATTGGCATAGGGAGGGCCGTCATGGAGAATAAATTGGGGTTTGTCCTTGGACTGCTCTCTGAGTTTTTCATATATCTTTTTTTGTTCCCACGCTTTGATCATGGCAGGTTCGCGCTGGGGAAGGTTGGCCTTCATTGCAAACTTGGTTGAAGGCAGGTTCAAGGTTTTTTTATAATCCATTATTCCTCCAGTGTAGGGATAAGTTGACATTTAATACTAAACCCTACCTTTTAATGGTAATCGGTAAAAAAGTCAAGAAATATGCATGATTTGCGGATTTGAAAACCCAAACGTTCACAGGGCAGCACAGGATAATCCAAGGGATTTAAATTAAGGGGTTTTTACAGGGGAAAAACCTGGGTCTCAAATTCAACCCCATATGGTAAATTCGGTTCTGTTGCAAAAAATATTTCCAGGACAAAGAGATCGTTCAGGCGTAAAATTTACGCAGCATAAGAAAACAGATTTTCGACGAATTCTTTCTGCTTTAAAATTTCTCCCTTCCTGATATTTTTAACTTGTCCTTTTCTGATCATGTTCATAATTTCATAACCTTTTAGCGTCCGCCAGGCAGAATGAAATGTCTTGAACCCCATACCAGCTCTGACAAGCTTTTTGATAAACCGGTGGTCTTGCTCAATAATATTGTTCAGATATTTATTCTGTCTTAGGATACAGTCCTTATTCAGAAGCTTTTTTTCTTTCAAAGCCTTTACTGCCGGAGGATATGCAGGATTTCCGTCAACACTCAGAACCCGAGGTCTGGAGCTATTGGAAGCTCGCAGCATCTTTTTAAAAAATCGTTTGGCAGATTCCATATTACGTCTGCTGCGAAGAAGAAAATCGATGGTATTTCCACGGGAATCGACCGCTCGGTAAAGATACTTCATTTTCCCCCGCACCTTGATATATGTTTCATCAATACGGTAAGAATCATTTGATTGCCGCAGATACTTCCTGCTTCGCTTTTCCATTTCAGGAGCATAGCGCTGAACCCATCGGTAAATGGTACTGTGATCCACAGACAAGCCCCGTTCTTGCATCATCTCTTCCAGATTCCTGTAACTCAGTTGATATCTCAGATACCAGCGAACATTCAACAGGATGATTTCTTTTTCATAATGACGCCACTTGAAAGGGTTTTCATTTTTCATACTATCTCTCTGCAAATAAATTAGTGCCAAAACGGACTTGTATCAGACATTAATAATTTTTTGCAACAGAACCCTATTGAAAGTTCGATTCGGAGAGTCGTGAATTTACGTCTTAAAGGTCCATGCATCTTTTGGTATCGGGAGAATGCAGAAAAAATGATTATGCTGCGATCATTTTATAAAGCAGGGCGTTGGAACTGCCTGAAGCAGATGGCAAACATGCACAATCCAGTGCCAGCGGTATAACCGGGAAAATGGGAATGCGCCCTTTTGAGATGCCCTTGAGAAAACGATACTCACGCCTCCTGAGGGCTCCGGTAGCACCAGTGTTGTGCCATATCCGGAGTTCGGATTAATTATCCTTGTCGGGTCTCTCAAATTCGTAGACTTTCCAGAGTACCCAGCTTATTGTAAACAAGAATTCGAACTCAATCGGTTCAGGCAAATACAAGTACTTTGGCAGGGGATACTTAATTTGTGTGTAACCCTGCTTTTGCAGGGAAGGGAGTTATGAAAAAAGAGATCCGAGCTATTCGGTGAAAATGTCCATCAATAATTTAACCCTGGCATCTTTGGCAACCTTTGATATTTCTGAAAACGGGGTGTTGAAAAAGGTGTCAAAAATTGACGGGTATTCGTTTATTTGGGCTGACCAAATTTTGCAGAAATCATCAAAAGAAATCCCTGTTTCCATGCAATGATCCAGAATGGCTTGCTTAACCGTTTGATGGTTGTAATCCATAAAAAATAAATATGACTACCAAAATAAGATGTCAACAAAATAATATATAATCCTGGTTTCTTAAATTCGTGAAGATGAAATTTAACAGGGCATAATCTTGATTTTTGACCCACATGCATAGAAGATGGCCGCATACCATACGTTGGGGTTGGGGATCAGGAGAAAAAACGACAGCTAATACCATTATTGTGCGTTTTTTTACGGTAATGATTAACACAACTCATGTGGCAATAAGATCTTGGATTTTAAATTATTTGGGAATGTTCAGAATTCTGTGTCACGGTTTCGGTTCCTGGATCTGCCTCAGCGCCAGCGGAAGTAAAAGTCAGGTCCGAGAATGGGCCTTCAATCAGCCACGTCGGAGGAGTTGACTTTTGCTGGAGTGGAGTTCCTGGAACCATCTTTTCCATCTGTAAATAAATCCCTATCAAATTCCCAGCTCTTTATCCAGCCGGCCTTCAAAGAAAATTGCCAACTGGGAAATTGTCAGTGACCAATTTTGAATCGGCATTGTCCATTTTTTACTGGCGTTCTGGATCCCCATGTAAAGCAGCTTTAACAGGCTGTCCTGGTTCGGGAATGATCCCTTTGTTTTGGTCAGTTTTCGAAACTGTCGATGCACAGCCTCAATGGTATTTGTGGTGTATATTATCCGTCGAATCTCTTCTGGATATTTAAAGAAATGACTGAGGCGTTCCCAGTTGTTCCGCCAGGATTTTATCACAATCGGGTATTTGTCATTCCATTTATTTTCCAAGATATCCAGTTCTTCTTCGGCCAGATCCTTATTGACCGCTTTATAAACACGTTTTAGATCTGTCATAAATTCCTTTTTATTTTTGGAACCAACGTATTTCAATGAATTTCGGATCTGGTGGACTACGCAGAGTTGAACTTCTGTGTCCGGGAATATGGTCTCAATGGCCTCGGGAAAACCTTTTAGACCATCAACACAGGCAATCAGGATATCTTTTACCCCTCGGTTTGAAAGGTCTGTTAACACCTGCAGCCAGAAGTTCGCACCCTCATTCTCGGATATGTACAGCCCAAGAACCTCTTTGCGGCCCTCGATATTCACCCCAAGAATTGTGTAAACGGCTTTGCTGCCGACCTTTCCGTTTTCTCGTACTTTATAATGTATGGCATCAAGCCATACGATTGGGTACACATTTTCCAACGGCCTGGCCTGCCATTCTTTGACGGTATGGATGATTTTATCGGTAATGGTGCTCAGAGTGGCATTTGAAATCTCAAGTCCATAGATTTCCTGTAAATGGGAAGCCATATCATTATAACTCATGCCCAGGCCGTAAAGGGCTATTATCTTTCTTTCAATTTCATCGCTGAGCGTTGTCTGATGTTTTTTGACGATCTGTGGAGAGAAGGTTCCGGCCCTGTCACGCGGGGGTTTTAGCTCAAATTTACCATCCAGGGATTTAATGGTCTTTTTGCTTTTTCCATTACGGCGGTTGGCAGAAACTTCCTGCCCGAGATGGGACTCCAACTCTCCTTCAAGAGCAGCTTCAGCAAGATTTTTGATTAATGATGTAAGGACGCCGCCCTTACCTGTGAAGGGTTTACCTTCCTGGATGCCTTTAAGGGCTTTTTGAAAATCAAATTCGGTGTTTTCTTCGGTCATGTCAGTTCTCCTTATTTAGCTGAGTATATCAGCTTTCATTCAACTGACACAGAATTTTGAACGCCCTTCATATTTCTTCCCAACGCATCTGCTCAAGTGGTTTTTTGTTTATTTCAAGAAAAATTCTGTCTTTGAGATAGGACTGGACAAGATAATCATCATAAACCGTGCAGGGGATGCACAAGGTTTTGGGCACCCGAATACCATGGTTATGGATCTTTGCTAAACAATAGGCCTTGCCCCCAACCTGGTCTCGACCGGCAGTCAAGAATTCATCTGTCTTGAGAAGCGGTTTCATGGGTTGACCTTGACTTCAACGACATTTTGAAATCGGTTGACCATAAAGTACCGCTCCATGGAGATACGGATGAAAGCGGTGGTCGGTGCCTTGGCGAATTCTTTTAAATGGGGATGCTTTGTCAAATATAGATCAAGTGCTTTTTGTTCAATTGATTTATCAATAACCGCCGAAACACCTGTGCCGGTAACAGAGACGGCATTGTAAATATCCTCGGCCCTATTTTGGCTGTCATTGACAAGAATAGAGACCTTTGGATTTGTTGTCAGATGTTCATATTTACGGGTTGTATTGGGGGTTAGAAAATAAAAACAGCCAAGGTCTGAGTTTGCCGCAAATGCAACCAGGCTGGAATATGGCTGGTCGTTTTTCAGGGTGGAAAGAACAGCCAGGCTCTGGGATTCAAACAGCTGCACAATCGCTTTTAATATCTGTTCTCTGTCGTCTCTCATAGCATCGCCCTATACCTTTTAACATTATTCATCTGGTAACCGACATGTCGTTGTCAAACTGGGATCGTACTTGTGCGGTTTTTTTACAAATTTTAAATAAGAGGCCTTTACCAAACCTTTTAACATCTGCGTGAATACATATTGGTGGAATGGATACAGGAGATACCAATATAAAAGCCCGGGTATACCTTTAGGAAGAAACCGTGCCAGTAAACTGACCGTGCAGACCTCATTGTTTATTGCCTGCATTTTTATTTCTAACAACGCTTCCCCTGGTGTTTTCATTTCAGCCAGCAAAACTAGTTTTGATTGGGATTTCATCTCAAGGACCCGCCAGAAATCAAGGGCATCGCCCACCCTGATCTCTTTTTTAGAGCGCCTGCCCCGGGATAGGCCAACCCCCCCGGTAAATATATCTATGATACCGCGAATCTTCCATAATATATCTGCACCGTAATACCCTGTTCGGCCGCCGATCTTTTCAATGGATCTCCACAGGTCAGCGGGGGTTCCCTTTACGGTTGCCTGGTATCCGCAGGAAAGAATGGTGCCCCCTGAATATGATGAATCACCATAATGGGACCATTCAGGATATTTGATGTCTCCGGCATCTGCCCAGCAGGTGTCGACCTGTTCTTGACGAACCCGGTCAAGGGCCCTTCTAATTGCCTCAGCGCATGGAATCAGATCCTGGGGAATGATCCGGGTGATACGGTCTTCCGTACAGGTTGTCGGAAGGCTCAACCCCTCTGCCAGGGGCTGTGCAATGGCAGCAGGAACCGGTGTCACAAGGTGAATCCAAAGTGATGATAACTTCGGCGTTAACACAGGGACAGGAATCATAACGGGTGCCGGTAAGTTTGCCTCTTTGGCAAAGATACGGAATAAATCCCGGTATGCCACAACCTCAGGCCCTCCGATATCGAATGTTTCTCCTCGTGTTTCAGGGGATTTTAAACAGCCTTTTAAATATCCCAAAACATTGGTTATGGAGATCGGCTGGGTTGGCATACTCACCCATTTAGGGGTTATCATTACAGGTAAGCGTTCGGCAAGATATCTTAATATTTCAAAGCTGGCACTGCCTGATCCCAGGATCATGGCCGCTCGCAGTATCGTTGTCGGGACAGGGCCTTTCATGAGAATGTTACCAACCTCATTTCTGGAAAGAAGATGCTTGCTGATATTTTTATGGTTGATGTCTCCAAGGCCGCCTAAATATATAATATGGTCTATTTCTTCCGCTGTGGCGGCTTGAACCATGTTTTTCGCACCCATTTTATCGGCATCCCGGTATTTGCCTTTTTGGGAAATCATGGAGTGGACAAGATAATAAACAGTCCCACAGCCTTTTGCCGCATTTTTCAGCGATTCTAAATCTTGAATATCGCCTTTGACCAGTTCGATATTCTGATCCTGCCCCCATGGCCGGTCCGCCATCTTGGGGATGGAACGCCCCATGGCTTTCACCTTATATCCGTCCGCCAATAATAATGGGATAAGTCGGCCGGAAACATAACCGGTTGCGCCTGTTACCAAAATGGGTTTTATTTTGTTCATTCAGGCTCCCTGAAATCATTTGCTGTCAGAATCAAAGAATGGAAAAGTTGTTGTAAATTTATTATACTGATAAAAAGACTGATTAATCAAGAAAATGAGTGTCAATTATTTCAAAACCTTATATAGTTATTCAGTGATGTCCGGTTAGGTTTTTGCTTGCTCAATAATTTTTTGATCTTTGACAATATTGTCCCTGTTTGAACTATGAGAGCCCTGCTCCTCGCAGCCAAACAGGTCATTTAGAATGGCGGTTCGCAGCTGCCGAACTCTTTTGATCGTGACCTTTTCATTAAACTGTTTTTGGCAATGGATTGCCAGTAACAGGTAAGTGATAAGGCCGCCAAGAATCTGAACCATAAGGCCGTATTCACTGCGGGCAATGAGATGATATACCTTCAGATGTTCTTTCCACCATTTGAAAAAATCCTCAATGGTCCACCGGAGTTTATAAATTGTTGCTATTTGTTCCGCTGTTAAATCATGCCTGTCAGTTGCCACATAGTATTTGACGCCAGCAATTTTATAGCCAACAACCCGAACAGGCCTTTTCGTCTGGTTTTGATTCGGAGTACCAAGTTTAACCAGTGCATCATAAAAAATGTAGCTGTCGGAAGGGGTCTCGTGGTTATCAATAATTGTTCTTGTTGTCCTGGTTTTTATACGGCAGACAAAATGTTTGCCTTGCTCCTGAAGCAGGTCAAATTCTTTATGGGATTGATATCCACGATCCATAACACCTGTTTGCCCCTTGGAAAGTATTTTGGGAACAAAAGTGCGTTCAGCGCCGTTGCCTTCAGTCAAAAAGATTTTGTTTGGGATTCCGTGATTAATGTCAAATCCGCAATGTACTTTGGCTTTTTTACTTCCTTTTCTGTAGTTCGCCCAGTGCATTGAAAGGACTGCATTTATGAGACTACCGTCAATGGAAACCAACTCTCCTAACTCGGCGTGTTCACCCGGATGACACTCAAGAGCCTGTTTATAAAGATCCTCAAAGATAAATTGCAGTTGTTCGAGTCCCCTGTGATTGATGGCTTCACAGAAACTACTACGGCTGATACCACCGTCTGGCGCAATATTTTCTTTAGCAAAAACATTCTCCTTGAGATCCTGAATTAAATGTCGGGCAGACTTGTGCTCCTGAAGATGGAAATAAACCAAAGCATTTATCTGGTCTTCGAATGTCATTTTTAAAGGGCGGTCTCCTCGAGATTGTAATTCCGGTGCTTTTGAAAGTGACTTTATCAGAGGGCACCTGAAATTGTCAAAGTTCAGGGACCGTAGTTGTTTTTTAGGGACTGAGATGTGCGTCATTTGAGCTCCTTGAGTTAAGTTTTCAAGGCGCACAAAAATTTTTACGCACATTTGTCAACACAAAACAGACTGTTTTTCAATGATTTTAGATGCTTTTTATATGCAACAACCTAACCGGACACTACTGATAGTTATTCGATCGTTACCGAATTCTCTTTTCGCTCTTGGTAATTTTAGGCCGTTTTATTTTAAATTAATGGAGAATCTTAATGCTTACACCCATCAAAATAGGCATCAGCTCCTGTCTTTTAGGAAATAAAGTCCGGTATGACGGTGGACACAGTCATGATAGATTTTTGACTCAGACCCTTGGACTGTTTGCAGAGTATGTACCTGTCTGCCCGGAAGTTGAATGCGGCATGCCAACGCCCCGTGAAGCGGTCAGGCTGGTAGGTCCCACCGAAAATCCAAGATTAGTGACACAGAAAACCTGTGTGGACAAAACAGTTCAGATGGAAACCTGGATTAAGGAGCGTTTGAAAGAACTGACCAAGGATGACCTTTGCGGTTTTATATTCAGAAGCAAATCTCCCAGCAGCGGCTTATACCGGATACGCGTTTACGGCGATGACGATAAGGTGCGAAAAAACGGCACCGGCCTTTTTGCAAAGGCGTTTACACAAGCTTTTCCAAGAATACCTGTTGAGGAGGCAGGGCGCCTTCATGACCCTAAGCTGCGTGAAAATTTCATTGAAAGCCTCTTTTCACTGCAACGCTGGAGAACGCTTATCAATGACAATAAATCATTGGGAGGACTTGTAGAATTTCACACACAAAATAAGCTTCTCATTTTATCCCATAATCAGGACATATACAGAAAAATGGGTAAGATTGTCGCTCAAGGTAAAGATTATGGTTTGGACGAGTTGTTTGACAGGTATGAACAACTGTTACTCAGAGCCCTAAAGCTTAAATCCACCTTAAAGAAAAATATCAATGTACTTCATCACATGATGGGATATTTTAAAAAGAATTTGGGTGGTGATGAGAAGCAGGAGCTATTGTCAGTCATTGATCAGTATCGATCTGGATATGTCCCTTTGATTGTTCCGATGACATTGATCAAACATTATGTCATGAAATACGACCAGCCGTGGTTGAAAGTCCAGACATATTTAAACCCCCATCCTTTTGAATTAAAACTTAGAAATTATTTTTGAGTTGCTTGTGCGATACCATCGATGACCATTTTGCAGATGGCAAACGTCCTGAGACCTTGGATAAAACAGTCTATGCTGTACTTTGTTTTATGGCTGAGCGTGAGGCCACAGCCCCATTGTTACATTTTATTAGATATCTGTCGCCGGCTTTTTTGAAGAATTTATTGCAGTTGTCCGGCATTTATTACGGGCAGATGCAGCAGGTTTGAGATTGGCGGATTCACTTAGAGTCCTAAAAATCGTTTGCCATATGTTTTTTGTCCCGGACGGTACAAAGACGAATGGGCGGTTCTTCTGGCGGCACTCGATCGTATCAAAACGCTTGTCGCTTCAATTTTAAAAAAAAGGATATTGCCATTGATGCTTTTACGGACTGAAAACAGATTCGGCCCAAAAGGCAGGAATATAAAAAAGGGATCCATCTTATTTTTTATACTTTTAATCGGGTGCACTGGAATACCTGAAAATGTGAGCCCTGTTAATAATTTTACCTTAGAAAAATATTTGGGCAAGTGGTATGAAATTGCAAGATTTGACCATTCATTTGAACGCGGATTGTCCCATGTGAGCGCAGAGTATTCATTGCGCAATGACGGTGGCGTCAAAGTCATAAATCGTGGATATTCCGCGGAGAAAGGCTTGTGGAAAGAAACTCAAGGAAAGGCTTATTTTGTAGAAGCCTCCAATTTAGGTTATTTGAAAGTTTCTTTTTTGGGCCCTTATTATGGGTCTTATATCATTTTTGGCCTTGACCAGGAAAACTACCAATATTCGCTTGTTTGCGGGCCTGATAAATCCTATCTATGGATTCTTGGAAGACACCCAATTATGAAAGAAGAAACAACGTCTGTTCTATTGGGAAAAGCAGCAGACGCTGGTTTCGACATAAACCAGTTCATATTTGTCAATCCGGAATGTGTCAATGACAATGAGACACTTTATGCCTAAAATTAGGCTCCAATCTTATCCTTCTCTTCCTGTTCCGGTTTGTTGATCCAGGCTGCTTCTGGTAAAGCTGGTGGCCGAGGGATTTTCCCCTTAAAGCGTATTGGGTTTTTAATAAACGCCTCTTTCAAAGTTCTACAGCGAGACCCATAAATCTCTTTAGCAATGCCATAATGAAACTGTTCCGGGGTTACCAGGCCAATACCAGAATGGTAATGCTCTTTGTTGTAATATCTAAAAAAATCCTGGCAAAAGGTTCTTGCATCCTCAATCGAACCAAAATGATTTGGAAATTTTGGACAATATTTCAATGTTTTAAATTGAGCTTCAGAGTAAGGGTTATCATTGCTGACGTGCGGTCTGCTGTGGGTTTTGGTTACCCCTAAATCGACAAGAAGCTGGGCAACCCCTTTGGATTTCATACTGGCTCCCCGATCTGCATGAAGTCCAAGCTGACCGGGTAATATATTTTGGTTTTCACAGGACTTCTCAATAAGCCTTTTGGCCAATGCTGTTTGTTCCCTATGGGCGACCATCCAGCCGACAACATACCTGCTGAAAATATCCATGATTACATACAGATAGAAATAAGTCCATTTTGTGACGCTTTTCAACTTGGTAATATCCCAGGACCAGACCTGATTCGGTCCGGTTGCCAGCAATTCAGTTTTTTTATATTTCGGGCGATTTACCTGCCGTCTTCGTTCCGGCACAGAACCATGTTCTTTGTGAAGAAGCCGATACATCGTTCTGATGGAGCAATAGTATTTTCCTTTATCAAGAAGAGAGGCATAGACCTGGTATGGGGCCTGGTCTCAATACGTGTCCGAGTGAAGTGCGGTTACCCCCGATTTTAGGACCACTTGCTTAAGTGGAATCCGCGTCCTGAAAATGGTAAGAAAGGACGCATGAAAATGACACGTAAAAGAAGACAATTTTCGGCAAAATTTAAAGTCAAAGTGGCGGTCGAAGCCATCAAGGGAATGAAGACCTTAGCCGAGCTATCAACGGCCTATAAGGTTCATCCAAATCAAATATCGGTTTGGAAGAAACAACTGCTCACCAATGCCCTAGAGCTTTTCCCATCAGGGAAAAAACGGCGGCCAAAGACCGAGGAAGAAATCACTGCCCCACTTTACGAGGAGATCGGGCGACTGAAAATGGACATCAAGTGGTTCTGTTGCAAAAAATTATTAATGTCTGATACAAGTCCGTTTTGGCACTAATTTATTTGCAGAGAGATAGTATGAAAAATGAAAACCCTTTCAAGTGGCGTCATTATGAAAAAGAAATCATCCTGTTGAATGTTCGCTGGTATCTGAGATATCAACTGAGTTACAGGAATCTGGAAGAGATGATGCAAGAACGGGGCTTGTCTGTGGATCACAGTACCATTTACCGATGGGTTCAGCGCTATGCTCCTGAAATGGAAAAGCGAAGCAGGAAGTATCTGCGGCAATCAAATGATTCTTACCGTATTGATGAAACATATATCAAGGTGCGGGGGAAAATGAAGTATCTTTACCGAGCGGTCGATTCCCGTGGAAATACCATCGATTTTCTTCTTCGCAGCAGACGTAATATGGAATCTGCCAAACGATTTTTTAAAAAGATGCTGCGAGCTTCCAATAGCTCCAGACCTCGGGTTCTGAGTGTTGACGGAAATCCTGCATATCCTCCGGCAGTAAAGGCTTTGAAAGAAAAAAAGCTTCTGAATAAGGACTGTATCCTAAGACAGAATAAATATCTGAACAATATTATTGAGCAAGACCACCGGTTTATCAAAAAGCTTGTCAGAGCTGGTATGGGGTTCAAGACATTTCATTCTGCCTGGCGGACGCTAAAAGGCTATGAAATTATGAACATGATCAGAAAAGGACAAGTTAAAAATATCAGGAAGGGAGAAATTTTAAAGCAGAAAGAATTCGTCGAAAATCTGTTTTCTTATGCTGCGTAAATTTTACGCCTGAACGATCTCTTTGTCCTGGAAATATTTTTTGCAACAGAACCTTCAATAGCACCGCTGCCAATAGGTAAGTTCAACGCTTTTACAGTTGAGAAATTAAGCCTCAGTTCATTGCGCACAAAATAATCCCGTTCCGTCTTGATAGCCTTACTGTTTCTGCCTCTACAAAGCTTCTGGACGGCCTGTACCACCTCAATCGCCTTTCCCTTCAGCAGAAGACCTCGCTGCTTCGATACCCAGCGTTTGCGTTCCTTGGATGACCAGGTCTTCCTTAAGCCTGCTACTGTACCCAGATGCTCAACTGCATGGTAGAAATCGAGAAGTTCATACACACGCTCAGGAGCCAAACCCAATGCTTTTAGCAGTCCGGGGATTCGATTCCAAATCCAATGTGCCCCATCTGCAACAAACAGTATTTTGTCTGAGTTCTGAATATGAAGGGAGTTCAAATAACCCTTTAACAAGTGGAATACACCATCCGGTCCATTGAAACAGCCATCAATAAATGGTGAAAAGCTTTTTTCTTGTTTTCTATGGGCGTCCACTACATAAATGATCAAAAGCTTGGGTTCTCGCCATGCCCCACGAAATCGGGTTCTATCCTTTTGGGTTTTTGGTCCCCTTTTCTTCTCTCTGAGCCGAGTGCGGCCACCATCAGTGCTGATAACGACTCGCCGCCCTTCAAGTAAATCTCCATCATTTAATGGGATTCGGCCCGCTTGTTGTTCGGCTCGAGCCCGCTCTGCGTACCGATAGGTCAGTTTACGGATGACCTTTATACCCAACGTCATCCCACGGTCACAAAGCACTTGACGGACTTCTTCAAAAGAACTTAATAAGGCTGACCAAGAACTCACCATAGAAGCCAAAGCAGGCGAGCAGCGATCATGGATTCCAAGAAGGATTAAGCCAGCGTATGCACCTTTATATCTTTTTCCTTTTCGGCGGTCACAGGACCTTCGATAGTATCGAACATGAATATCAACCGAACTATCTGTACAAAGCTGAATCCAAACGGTCTCAAGCCCTTCGCTTTTCATCCGTCCCGGCCAATTGGACATCAATTCTTTTTCTTGGTCGACCTGTTCAGAGGAATCTACTGAGGCCTGGATCTTTTTTTTAAAAAAAAGGCGCTTATCCGATTTGTATACTCAAGGATTTCCTGCTCCATCTGTTCTAATTCGTTAGCGTTACGAACCAAGCGATTTGGATCTTCTTCCAGTTCTTTGAGGCATGCAAGGACTTCATCAACAGTATTACAATCTTCAGCTTTCTTCATTAGCACAATCCATTTATGTTCATTTCAGCGTAACAGAGGATATCATTCTTTTTGCTCTAAAAGACAGGCCTTTTTAAAACCGGGAAAATGGGAATGCGCCCTCTCAAAAAGACAAGCGGTTGTTAGGCCTTTATGAACAAAAGGTCCGGGAATCAAAATGGATTTACCGTGATTTTTTAAAACCTTATATAGAATAATTTTTTATTTTTCAGGCACAGCCCATTTTAACTGAAATTCAATTTCTTCATTATTCCCTTCTCTTTCATGCTCTATATTAAAAACAGCATCCAAGGGAACCGAAATTCGCTCTCCTGAAACTTGTATCCTGAATCTTTTATTCTGCTCAATGGCATCAGCAAGTCGCCTTAATTTATCAACGAATTCTTTTTTGGAGTATTCTTTTTCCAGGTCTCGATCAGATTTGGGTTTCCGGTTTGCCATAAGCGCTCTCTGTTATTGAATAATAATTAAATTTCACCGCATTTTTATAGCACGATCATATCTTTACAATCATGGGATATCCAAATGGAAAAGGTTCACTGGCCAGGAAGACCAAGTATCGGCATTGCCCAAAAAAAGAAGAATCAAAAATTTACCCATCCGCCCCAAATCACGAATAAAAAGGCCTTGAGAAAAAGTCTGTTTTAAAACCCCCGGCTTTTTCGAATATGCTCATAGGCGTCCTGGATTTCAGCAAATTTGTCATTTGCAAATTTAATAAACTCTTCTGGCAGCCCTTTGGCTTCAATCTTGTCTGGATGGTATTCTCGAACCAGAGATCTATACTGCTTTTTAATCTCCTCATTGGATGAGTTTTCATCACACTTGAGCACGGCATAATAGGGATCACTCTTTTGAACATACCTGGATTTAAGCCTATGATAATCGGTTCTTGAATAGTTGAATATATGAACCGCAGACAAGAGCATCTCTTCTTCCTGGTCTGAAATGCTGCCGTCAGCCGCACAAACCCTGACCAGGACATCCACCATCAGCTCGATAATATTGGCCTGGTATTGAAACACCGAAAAAAACTGCCGGGCAAAGGCCTCAAAGGAATCCGGCGAGGAAACCGCCTGCCTGAATATATTTTTAGCCGTTGTCTGCCCTGCCATGTCCAGTTGAAGATCATGGGTCATGAAGCGTTCAATCACCTGGATCTCCTTTTCATGGATTCTCCCGTCGGCCTTTGAAATTTTTGCCAGCATGGAAAAGGCTGCTGTAAAAAAAATCAATTGCGCCTCCTCATTGGAGGAAAGGCCCGGATCTCTTCCCGGGATTGATTTTAAATATGCATCTTCTTTTTTATCCACAAAGGTGTGCCCGAAAGCAGCACCTGCCACAGCACCAATAGGTCCGCCCAAGGCAAATCCAATGGTTCCCCCGATCATTTTTCCAAGCCAGCTCATACCTGTCCCTAATCCTTTAATAAAGCCTTGTCACAAAGTTAAAGATTATATATAAACACTAATGCCTTTAGCGTCAAACTATTAAGGGGATTAACGTAGCCATGCTGTCAAAAAATATTTTCGGCACCATTATCCTGGTTCTCAATATTGCAGGCATCGGGTATGTTTTATATCTGGTCTTTCTGGGCCTGATAAACAAACTCTTTCCCAAAGAAGAGCCCCAAATAGAGCTTGTACTGCCTGTGGTTAAGAAAAAAAGACCCGTGGTTATTGATGAAAGCATTATTCCGGACGAGGATGACCTGCTCAAGGATATGGATTTGTCAGACCTGGATGATTTTGAATAATTGATTATGACTCAAAAAACTCTCAGTCTCTGTGTATTGACCGCCCTGATCCTCATGACGGGCTGCACCTCCAACAAGGGTCCTCAACCAATGGTTTATTCTCCCCCCTCTGCCAAAGAGGCCCCACGATCTTTTACCACAATGATGGAAGATTCATTGATACTGACCCGGATTAAAACCAAACTCTTTTCAGACGATCTGGTGGACGGCAAGGGAATCGATATCCTGGTCCGCCACGGGGTGGTCTATCTCACAGGCCAGGCCATGGACGACGCCCACCGGCGAATGGCAATGGATATTATCCGGACCGTTGAAGGGGTTGTAAGGATTGAAAACCAGCTGACCATAGGATCAGGGCACCACATTTGAAACAGCCCACACCATGGTCCAAAAAAAAATCAAAATCGAAATGCTTCAGGACGCTGAATTAAATTCCTTGCCCGTTGTGATCAACGCCTCTGAAACACAAATTTTACTTTCGGGCAATGTCCATTTCCAGGCACAAAAACAAAAAGCCGGGGCCATAGCACAAAAAAATGCCGGAGACCGCCAGGTCATCAATCAGATCAAGGTCGGAAATTAAACAAACCAACCTCGCACATGACAAATCAGGGTCAGGCGGATTTCTTATTCTGCCAGCGTTTCTTTTTCTTGACCTTTTCCTTGATCAGTGCGCACCAGGTTTCAATGGTTCCAGGACCCAGCAACTCTTCGACTTCCTTAAAAAAAGAGGGGTGGGCATCTGTTTGGTATTCATTTGCAAGCTTGATCATTACCGGCGGAAGCACATCGTCTATTTTGACTTTGATCAGGGAGATGCATTCACCCGGATACCGTTCAATCACAGGTTTAAGCCGGGATAAAATATCACTCTCATGCAAGGAGGCATCCACCTGAATCACAATCCCGGAGGTCCATTCCTTTTCAGCCTGTTCTATGGGAACGATTCTTTCACCGATGAGCTTGACCATGTTCTCTGTTTTTTGAACTTCAGCCTCCAGAATGACAATCTGCTCATCGGATAACAGGGTGTGGGTCTTGGCATAAAGGTTGGGAAAAACCACCACTTCAACCGAGGCGGTCTGGTCTTCAATGGCGCAAAAGGCCATCATATCCCCTTTTTTGGTCTTGTGTACCTTTAGGACCTTGAGAAATCCGCCAATGCGAACCATCCGTTCATTGGCCATATCCTGGAGGGTGATGGTATTCACGCTGGCATATTTTTTGATGATGTCCGTAAACTTATCCATGGGATGGCCGGTGATATAAAATCCCAGGGCCTCTTTTTCCAATTCCAAAAGGGCATTGTCCTCCCATTCATCCATCACGGGCATCTTTGGAACGGACAAGGGCAGGGCCAGCCCCATGCCTGAATCGGCAAAAAGATCCAGCTGGGCGTCTGCCTTTTCCCGCTGAATCCTGGATCCATGGTCCAGGGCATCCTCAAGCACGGCCATCATCTGGCTGCGCTTGTCCTTTGAACCGTCAAATGCCCCGCATTTGATCAGGGCTTCAAGGACTTTCTTGTTGGCCTTGGAGGTGTTCACCCGTTCACAGAAATCGTAAAGGCCTTCATAGGGCCCTTGGGTTTCGCGAATCTGGACAATGGCATCAATGGCGGCGTCCCCCACGCCCTTGACTGCAGCCATGCCAAACCGGATAGCGTCGTCGTCCACGGTAAAAAAGGCATCGCTCTGGTTCACATCCGGGGGCAGTACCTTGATCTCATGGTTCCTACATTCATCCATGTACTTGAGCACGGCATCTGAGTTGCTCCGCTCCGAGGTCATCAGGGCGGCAATGAACTCTAAGGGAAAATTAGCCTTGAGATAGGCGGTTTGATAAGCAATCAGGGCATAGGCAGCTGAATGGGATTTGTTAAATCCGTACCCCCCGAATTTTTCCATGAGGTCGAATATTTTTTCAGCCTTTTTAAGATCATGACCATTTTCCTTGGCCCCTTTCATAAAAAGGGCGCGGTGTTCTTCCATCATGGCGGCAATCTTTTTACCCATGGCTTTTCTAAGCCCGTCGGCATCGGCCATGGAATAGTTGGCCAGGACGCCTGCGATTTTCATCACCTGCTCCTGGTACAAAATTACCCCATAGGTTTCTTCGAGCACCTCTTCAAGCTCGTCAAAGATATAGTCCACCTCTTCACGGCCGTGCTTTCTTTCCACATAGGAATCGGCCATGCCTGAATCCAGAGGCCCCGGTCGGTAAAGCGCCACAAGGGCAACAATATCGGAAAAACTGGCCGGTTTAAGCCTTGAAATCAGCTCTTTCATGCCCGAGCTTTCAAGCTGAAACACCCCTGTGGTATCTGAACTCTGGAGAAGATCAAAGGTCTTTTTATCGCTGAAATCAAGATGAAGCAGGTCAGGCGGTGTTTTGCCCTGTTTTTCAATCAGGCCGATACAATTCTTGATCACGGTCAGGTTGCGCAACCCCAGAAAGTCAAATTTAACCAAGCCCTGTTTTTCCGTATAGGTCATGTCAAACTGGGTAATGGTCTCACCTTCCTTGCCACGGAACAAGGGAAGATATTCGTACAAAGGCTTGTCAGAAACCACTACGCCTGCGGCATGGGTGGAGGCGTGGCGGGGCAGACCCTCCAAAAGCATGGCAATTTCCAGCATCTGGGCTTTTTCAGGGGTTTCATTGCATTTGTCTCGGATACCAGGCACTTCTTCGATTGCCTTGGTCAAATTTTTGGACATATCCGGAATCATCTTGGCAATTTCATCCACTTCGGAAAGCAGAACGCCCAGGGCCCTGCCCACATCCCGGATCACGGCCTTGGCCTTGAGTCTACCAAAGGTAATGATCTGGCAGACATACTCGGGTCCGCCGTACCGGTCAATGGTATACTTGTATACCTGATCCCGGCCTTCAATGCAGAAATCCACATCAATATCCGGCATGGAAATACGTGCCGGGTTCAAAAACCGTTCAAAAATCAGCCCGTGTTCAATGGGGTCCAGGGCGGTAATCCCCATGGCATAGGCCACCATGGATCCGGCAGCAGAGCCTCGGCCCGGTCCCACAGGCACCCCGATTTCTTTAGAATGACTGATAAAATCAGCCACAATGAGAAAATAACCGGGAAACCCCATATCCAGGATAATGTCAATCTCATACTTGATCCGGTCCCGGTAGACCTGTTCGTCAATATCCGGGGTTTTTTCCTTGATTTTGGCCAGCCGCTCTTCAAATCCCTTCATGGCCAGGTCTTTGAACAGATCATCCTCAGAAACAGAATCATCCAGGGCATATCTTGGAAAATGATAGGTTTTTTTCCCGAATTCCACATTGCACCTGGAAACGATTTCCCGGGTATTGGCAATGGCATTGGGAAACTGCCCCAGAGTTGATTCCATTTCTTCTGCGGATTTAAAATAAAGTTGGTCTGAATCAAACCTGAACCGCTTGGGGTTGTCATAGGTGTCCCCGGTCTGGATACACAGCAGAATTTCGTGGGCCTTGGCATCCCCTTTGGACAAATAATGGCAGTCATTGGTGGCCACCATGGGGATGGAAAGGCGCTGGGAGATATCCAGCAGGCCCTGGTTCACCGTATGCTGGATATCCATCCCGTTTTCCTGAACTTCAAGAAAAAAATTATCCTCTCCCAGGGTCTTTTGATAAAATTCTGCCAGCTGGTCTGCTTTGTCCATGTCGTTGGCCAGGATGGCCTGGGGAATATCTCCTTTAAGACAGGCAGACAGCCCGATGATTCCTTCAGAATACTCGGCCAGAAGTTCCTTGTCTATTCTGGGTTTATAGTAAAACCCCTGGAGCTGGGCCACGGAGACCAGTTTGCACAGATTGGTATACCCGGTCCTGTTCTTGGCCAGAAGAACCAGATGCCTCAATCCCTTATGATCCATCTGGGTCCTGTCGTTAAGACTTCTGGGGGCCACATAGACCTCGCAGCCTAAAACCGGCTTGATCCCTGCCTTGGTTGCCTTTTCATAGAATTCAGCCACACCGAACATAGTGCCGTGGTCGGTCATGGACACGGCATCCATATGGTATTCATTTGCCCTTTTAATAAGGGAATCCAAGCGAATCGCCCCGTCCAGCAGGGAATACTCAGTGTGCAGATGCAGATGGTAAAATGGAGATCCCGGGGTTGTCATGGGTAATTAGTTGCTCTCCACTCTATAGTTGGGGGCTTCCTTGGTAATGACCACGTCATGGACATGGCTCTCTTTGAGCCCTGCGGCTGAAATTCTGATAAATTTTGCCTTTTGATGGAGTTCCTCAACAGTGGCAGCGCCAAGATATCCCATGCCGGCCTTGAGCCCGCCGATCATCTGGACAATATTTTCCCTGACCGTTCCCCTGTAGGGAATCCGGCCCACAATACCTTCGGGAACCAATTCCTCGTCAGCCCCGGTATCTTTCTGGTAGTAACGGTCTGAACTGCCCTTTTTCATGGCTTCCACAGATCCCATGCCGCGGTAGGCCTTGTAGGACCGGCCCTGGTAAATCACAATTTCTCCGGGGCTCTCCTTGGTGCCGGCAAGCAGACTGCCGAGCATGACCGAATTGGCACCGGCCCCCAGGGCCTTGGCAATATCACCTGAAAACTTTATCCCGCCGTCGGCAATAATGGGGACCCCTGTTTTCCTAGAGATGGCCGCACAGTTCTGGACCGCTGTCAGCTGGGGAACCCCGACCCCTGCCACAATACGGGTGGTGCAGATGGAGCCGGGACCGATACCGATTTTCACGGCATCAACGCCGGCATCAATCAGGGCTTTGGCACCGGATTCAGTGGCCACGTTGCCGGCTACAAGCTGACAGGAGGGAAAGGCCGCCTTGATCCGGCAGATGGCATCAATCACATTTTTGGAATGGCCGTGGGAGGTATCAATGACCAGGGCATCCGCCCCTGCAGATAGAAGAGATTCCACCCGCTCCATCATGTCCGAGCCCACCCCGATGGCAGCACCGGCCCGAAGTCTTCCAAATGAATCCTTACAGGCATTGGGGTATTTTCTGATTTTTTCAATATCCTTGATGGTAATCAAGCCTTTGAGCTTGCCCTGGGGATCCACCACCAGCAGTTTTTCAATCCTATGTTTATGGAGCATGATCTTGGACTCTTCAAGACTGCATTTTTCAGGGACGGTCACCAGGTTTTCGCTGGTCATAACTTCCCGGGCCGATCTTTGAAGCTCGGTCTCAAACCGTAAATCCCGGTTGGTAACGATACCCACAAGCTTGTCTTCCTCGACCACGGGAATACCTGAAATCCGGTATTTGGCCATGATGGCAAGCACCTCTGAAATGGTGGCATCCGGATGTACGGTCACAGGATCCACAATCATCCCGCTTTCACTCTTTTTAACCCGGTCCACCTCAATGCACTGCTCTTCAATACTCAGGTTGCGGTGGATAAATCCCATGCCGCCGGCCCGGGCCATGCTGATGGTGACAAGGGCCTCGGTCACCGTATCCATGGCCGCACTGACAATGGGAATGTTTAATTCAAGTTCCCGGGTCAGCCGTGTACGGGTGGTGACTTCGTCGGGAAGAATGGCTGAATAATCAGGCACCAAAAGGACATCATCAAAGGATAGCCCCTGTTCGGGTAATATATTGGACATAAATAGCCTCCAGAAAGGAAAAAATGTTTATTAATACTATTAAGGCCGGGCATTTAAAGGGAACTTAAATGGCCAGCCAAATTTAAAATCAAGATTTAGTATATAAACACGTACTCTTACCAAAATAAGCCAATTTTTACAAGGTCATTATCCAGGCAATGCCATAAAAATTTTCCCCTTTACAACTTGGGGTCAAGGATTTCAAGGATCACGGGAATGGCCGGCGGCATTTTGTCTGAATCAGGGAGGATGTTTTTAAGCATGGTCAGATGGTTGCCCTGAACCTGGGTTAAAGGAATAGAATCAAGCCTGGCTGAATCTAAGGTCACAAGACCGTCTCCTATGGTATGATTGATTTTGACCAGGGCCTTTTCAAACCCTGTTATCCGGGCTTGGCCCTTGTCCGGCCCATTTACTTTTAAATGGCCCATAAAGGCGTGGATATCATGGTCTGACCAGGGAGAAATCACTCCGGCAATGATATGGAGATCTGAATTTAAAGGATGTGGACGGCTGTTGAGGATTGTTAAAAAATCACTGCCGGGTATGAGGTCAATGCCTGCGGCACCGGTTCCGTCCAAAAGACCTTGAAGCCAGTGGCCATCTTTTTCAAATAAATTCTGGACCTGGTCCCGGATCTCCATGAAAAACCGGAAACGGGCAAGTTCAGACCCATGGTTGGGCGTGCCCACCAGAATCAGATTTTTGACCCTGGGCAGCCGACCTTTTTCTGATTCAAAAAAATAGTCAATTTCCGGGTGGGTCAGCATTTCCCTGGACACAAGTCCACCCATGCTATGGGCAATAACATGAATCATTTTTTGGTCCTTGAATGGATATTTTTTAAGGCAGTCAAAAAAAAACCTGGCCGAGGCTGCCACATTCTGATCATTGGGATAGCTCATGAACAAAACCCCATACCCCTTTTCATCCAGAACAGGGGCAAGGTTGCTCCATATCCGGCCCGGCTCGTCCAGGCCGTGGACAAGAATGACAATGGGCCCTTTTCCCATTAAATGAGACCCTTTTTCATAGGGACGAAGCCCGTACAATTGACTTGCCTGTTCATTGGCCTCCCAAAAAACAGATTTTACCCGGTCATAAACATAATTTCGGGCCTGCCATTCCTTTTGGATAAAAAAAGGGCGTGCCAGCTGATATAAAACCACAAGCGCAAAGATCAGCATTGTCCATTTAAACCATCTTTTTTTTTGCATGATAAAAGGTAGATCCTCTGGGTTAATGATCAATTTTAACATAAAAAGATATCTGCCTAAGGCTTTACCTCCATAGCAGATAAATATCAATTGTTTCATCCAAAAATATCTGGTATAGCACCGGTAAAGCTGATCCAAGATCTTAATTATTCAAAGGAAAACCGCAATGACGATCATTACCATTGATGAGACCCTGTGTAAAAAAGACGGAATCTGTGCTGCTGAATGTCCCATGGCCATTATTCAGTGGAAAAAGGATAAATTTCCCGTGGCTGCGGACAATGCCGCGGCCCTGTGCATCAACTGCGGCCATTGCGTTGCCGTCTGCCCCCATGGCGCACTCACCCATGAAAATCTTAAGCCCCAGGACTGCCTGACAAAGGATAAGGCCTTTAACCTTTCCCCTGCCCAGACCGAACAATTTATACGGTCAAGACGCTCCATTCGAAATTTCAAACAAACTCCTGTGGACAAACAAACCCTGGATCAGATCATCCGGCTGGCATCCTTTGCCCCGTCAGGCCATAATACCCAGCCTGTGCACTGGAAAATCCTTAATGGTCGGGATATTGTCAAAGAACATACCGCCATGGTCATAGAGTGGATGAAGCTGACCTGCAAGGAAAACCCAAAAATTGCCAAAGCCCTTCATCTGGACATGCTGGTTGCGGCATGGAAATTCAAAATGGATGTGGTCACCAGAAATGCCCCGACCCTGATCCTTGCCCAGGGCGAGCAAAACAACCCCATGGCCCCCCAGGCCTGTACCATTGCCATGACCTACCTGGATCTTGTGGCCCAGTCCTTTGATGTCGGTACCTGCTGGTGCGGATATTTCTTAAGGGCAGCCTCGGTGTATGAACCCCTTGCCCAAAAACTGGGCAAAGACCTGGGATTTAAAACCTATGGGGTGATGATGGCAGGTTACCCCAAATTTAAATACCACCGCATGCCCAATCGGAATGACCCGAAAATCACCTGGATAGAATAAGATGGCGCCCCTGACCCTGATTGCCGCACCCAACGCGTTCAAAGGCAGCTTGACACCCGACCGGGCGGCCCTTGCCATGGCAGAGGGCATAAACAAAATCCATGCGGATATCAAAATCATCAAAATACCGGTATCAGACGGGGGGGACGACCTTATTCCGGCCATGGCCGGCCAGATGATCTCAACCCGTGTGAACGATCCAAGGCAGCGGCCAATTCAGGCTGATTTTCTATTCAATGAGAAAAAACAAACCGCGGTTATTGAAATGGCCCTGGCCTCAGGCCTTGCTCTTTTGCCCCCTGCCCTTCAGGATCCTTTGGCTGCAACCACCTTGGGTACAGGAGAACTCATCCGTGCGGCTTTGGACAAAGGGGCAAAAAAAATCGTTCTGGGTATTGGGGGATCTGCCACCTGCGACGGCGGCATGGGCGCGGCAATGGCCCTGGGATATCAGTTTTTTGATACACAGGGCGCCATCCTCCCCCCTGTTGGAGCCTCCATGATCAAGGTGGCCAAAATTGACCGGACCGATCTGGATTCAAGAATCCATTCAGTTCAAATTTTGACGGCCTGTGATGTAAAAAATCCTTTGACTGGCCCCATGGGGGCAGCCAGGATATTCGGACCCCAGAAAGGCGCCTCAAAAGCCCAGGTTGAATCGCTGGACAAGGGACTTGAACACCTTGGCCAAATCATTTCCAAAGATCTGGGCATTGATATTTTTTCACTTAAAGGCGCCGGCGCGGCAGGGGGGCTTGGCGGGGGAATCAAGGCTTTTTTCAACGGAGATCTTGTTCCCGGTATTGATTTGGTTCTTGATCTGGTTGAATTTAAACAACACCTGAAAAAAGCCGATCTTGTTCTCACGGCCGAAGGTCAAATGGATGAACAGACCCGGTTTAACAAGGCCCCGGCAGGTGTGGCAAGACAGGCGCTTGCCCAGGGGGTTCCCTGTATTGCGCTTTGCGGGGGCATGGGAGACCAGATAAATGAACTTCACGATTTGGGAATAGATGCTGTATTTTCCATCTGCAACCGCCCCCTTTCCCTTGACCGGGCAAAAACAAATGCATTTGAACTTTTAAGCCGTGCCACTCAGCAGGCAGTTCGGGCCTTTTTGGCTGGAAGGAAATCCATATGACAGACAAAAAAATCGGAATTGTTACCGGCGGCGGAGATTGCCCCGGCCTTAATGCGGTTATCCGGGCCATTGTAAAGGCGGGAAATTTAAACGGGTATAAAAGCATCGGCATTCATGGGGGCCTTGACGGCCTGCTCACCCCGGTCCAGGCGCACCCCCTGACAGTTAAAGACATGGACGGGCTGCTGATCCGGGGGGGCACCATCCTGGGAACAGCCAATTCCGGACGGTTTTCAGCCAAGGCAGGGGATGGGCAGGAGCGAAAAGTGCCCCAAGCCACTCTGAACCAGGCCCAAAAAAACTTTGAAAAATTAGGACTTTGTGCCCTTGTGGTCATTGGCGGCGACGGCAGTCTGAGCACGGCACAGCAGATGTTTGACATGGGCTTTCCTGTGGTCGGTGTGCCCAAAACCATTGACAATGACCTGGATGCCACGGCCCAGACCTTTGGGTTTGACACTGCCGTGGCCTGTGCGGTTGATGCCTTGGACAGACTGCACAGCACGGCCCAGAGCCACGACAGGGTCATGGTGCTCGAGGTCATGAGCAGGTATGCGGGTTGGATCGCCGCCTATGCCGGCCTTGCCGGAGGGGCGGATATCATCCTCATTCCGGAAATTGAATTTGAATTCAAGGCCATTGAAAAAAAAATCCAGGAACGAGAACGCCTTGTCAAACATTTCACCATCGTGATTGTGGCAGAAGGGGCAAAGCTGGAAAAAAAACGTGTAGCCGCCCACGAGGGCAGTCAGGAACGAGAGATCCGGCTTGGGGGGATCGGCCATGCCGTGGCATCACGGATAGAAACCCTGACAAAAAAAGAAAGCCGGTGCGTGGTCCTCGGCCATCTCCAGCGGGGAGGCGCCCCCACACAATGGGACAGACAATTGTGCACCCGGTTTGGTGTCAGAGCCGTTCACATGGTGACCCAAAACCAATTTGGAAAAATGGTCTCCCTTAGGCCCAACGGAATGATGGGGACGGTTCCTTTAAAGGAAGCGGTCAATAAAATCCGCTGCGTCGACCCTGAAGGCGAATTGGTCATGACGGCCAGGGCCCTGGGTATCAGTTTCGGAGACGTCCAATAGAACAAGAAATCGTCAGTTCTGACGGGTCTGGATCCCAAATCTTTTTGATTTTATGAACCAGCCGTTTTGATCTTGCAAACCAACCGTTTTGATCTTGCGAACCAGGGCTTGATCTTTTATTAATTCACCACCCAAAGGGCTGCTTCTGAGAACCGGTTGATCACCTGCCTGGATACAGATCCCATAAAAAAAGCGCGGTCAATACCGGTTCGGCCAATGACAATGGTATCATATCCATGGGGTTGGGCGTAGTTGACCAGGGATTTACCCAGCCGTCTCTCCCCTTTTATGGATTCAAAGCCGATCTGATCTTCTGACAGCCCCATATTCATCAGCTTTTTTTTTGCCAGGGGGTAAAACCGATCAATACAGGCCCTGTCCCCTTTTTCCACTATTTCTTATTTCTACTAACTCCGGATCAGGAGAGATATTCAAATCAATTTCACAATAGTTCTGAGCCGTATTGGTGATATGAACAAGGGTCAACTCAATATCTGGGTTTTTGGAAACCATGAACCCCACATGGTCGATGGCTCTTAAGGCAGATTCAGATCCATCCACTGCCACCATGATTTTACAAGAGGACGGAACACCGTCAACCATCCACACCGGCAAAACCTGGGATCGCTCTAGTACAGAAGAAGAGACGCTGGAGGCAAAGATCTTGTGAATGCCTGAAATCCGTCGTCGCCCAATCAGAATGGCATCAAACAGATTCTCATGGGCAAATTCGATGATATCCTGGGCCACGCCCAGTTGCCGGACCTGGGTTTTTAACTCGATCCTTGACTCATCAACTCCAAGCTCAAGCATCTGCCCCTTAAATTTTTCAAGAATGGCCTGGGCCGCAGCCTTGTTTTTGGCCTTGAGTTTATTTAACTTTGCCCGGACATGCAGGTCTTTTTTGGCCTCATCTTCCAAATAAAGTGAAATCATGGGCTGGACATGAAAAAGAACAAAGTATAAATTATTGACAAAGGAAGTGGCGTGTACCCCGTATTTTAACGCATGCAGGGTTCTTCTGCAATCAGCCACCGGAATGAGTACTTTTTTCTCCATGGCAATTCTCCAAAATTTTTCTACCTTTAAACTGAAATAAGATTGAACAATCAATGTATTGGATTCAATTCGATGAATAGTCCTGGTTAATTTTTAGAAGATTGCCGGCAAAAAGTCTATTAAAAAGTAAGGGTTAATTCCCTTCCCAGCTTAATTGCACATACAACAAAGATAGAGGCTTTAAACCCCTGTATTGACAGGGTGGAATTTTACCTATACTGTGCCTTTGGACATTTTGTGATCCAAAATATTGAATTAAAAACGCCTAAAACCTTAACCTACGGGCAGATCATGCTATTAAAAGTAAATCCGTATAACCCCCAGGAAAGACAGATCCTCAGGGTGGTTGATATTCTGAAAAAAGGCGGGATTGTTGCCTATCCCACGGATACCTTTTACGGTATCGGATGCGATATCATGAATAAAAAGGCCATTGAAAAAATTTATGCCATCAAACAGCGGAACAAGACCAAACCTTTCAGCTTTATCTGCCCGGATCTAAAAGACATTTCCACCTATGCCAAGGTTTCAAACCTGGCCTACCGGAACATGAAACGGCTACTGCCCGGGCCCTATACCTTTGTGCTGCCCGGATCTAAAATGGTGCCCAAAATCATGCTCACCAAGAGAAGAACAGCCGGCATCAGGGTACCGGACAATAAAACCGCTCTGATCCTGGCAAAGGAACTGGGCAACCCAATTATCTCAACATCAGCCACCGATCCGGATGGAAAAGTGTTTGAGAATCCCTCTTTGCTCCATGATTACTTTGGTAAACGGCTGGACGCGGTTATTGACGGGGGCTTAGTGCCGGGTGCCCCCTCTTCGGTGGTCTCTTTAGTGGATGACATACCTGAAATTATCAGATATGGCGCCGGAAATGTTGATATCTTTGAATAAGGTCTCGGCAAGCTTCCTGATAAAGGTCATCTTATCCTCTTTGGGATAAACGGGAATCAATTTTCCGTCTATCCCGGCCAGGTCACCTGCCCATTGCACTGCATCATCCAAATTGCCCAACCGGTCCACAAGTTTCAGGGTCAGGGCTTTCTGGCCCGTATAAATCCGTCCGTCCGCCAGTTTGGCCATGTCAGCCGCCTTCATATTTCTGGCCACCGCTGCATCTGAAACAAATTGGGAATGGAGTTCATCCACCAATTGTTGAAGCAATACTTTTTCAGCCTCTTTTAGTTCCCTGAGAGGGGATCCCATGTCCTTGAATTCCCCGCTTTTGATCACCACAGGGGAGATCCCGATTTTTTTAGCAATTTCCATGAGATTGGCATATTCCATGATCACCCCGATGCTTCCTGTGATCGTGCCGGGATTGGCCACAATACCCTGGGCGGCAGCGGCAATATAATACCCGCCCGAAGCTGCCACTGACCCCATGGAGGCCACCACCTTTTTATGATCCCGGGTTTTAATCAATTCCCTGTAAATTTCCTGGGAAGGCCCGATACCGCCGCCAGGGCTGTCTATCCTTAAAATGATGGCCTTGATCTGATCATCTTCACGAAACGCTTTGATTTGATCAACAATGGTTTTGGATGACATAATCGGCCCCACAACCTCCACAATACCGATATTCCCCTCGGTATTTCCCAGAGGATCTCCCATACCGGAACTCATCACAGTGGTCCCGATCATCATCAGGCAGACCAGCCCTAAAAAACCCAAGGTCATACAACCGCACACAATGGATAAAAAAAATAAAAACGGATGGCGTCGTGAAAACATAAGGCTAAAATTTCCTATATACACGGATGATTAAAAAAAAAGGGGCCGGATAAACCCATTCGGATTTATCCGGCCCTACAAAAGCATTGACAAGATGCAATCTATATCAAGAAGGCATTTTATTCGTCTTTTGTATTATCTGCTTCTTCCTGGGCCTTATCCGCCTCAAGTTTTTCCTGAATATTATTTCTCAGGATCTCTCCGAATGCAGATGCCGAAGGCTTGGTGTTCTTGGCAAATTCTTCAAGATACTTGTCATCATCATCGTCTTCAAGACGTTTGATAGACAGCCCGATCCGTCTTTCATCGGAATTGATATTCATCACCTTTGCAGTGATGGAGTCACCAATCTGATAATGTTCTTTGGGGCTCTTGATGTTTTCTTTGCTGATCTCAGATACGTGAACCAGGCCTTCAATGCCTTCTTCAAGCTCTACGAACACACCAAAGTCGGTAAGGTTGGTGATTTCACCGGAAATTTCCTTGCCCACTTCATACCGTTCTGCAACGGTTTCCCAGGGATCTGCCTGGGTCTGTTTGATACCCAGAGAAAATCTTTCGTTGCCCTTGTCAATGTCAAGTACAACCGCCTGGATGGTATCGTTTTTCTTGTAGACTTCAGAAGGATGCTTGATCCGTTTGGTCCAAGAAATATCGGAAATATGAACCAGACCGTCAATGTCATAGTCAATACCGATGAACAGGCCAAATTCAGTAATATTTTTAATTTTACCCTCGATAATGGTGCCCACAGGGTATTTTTGGGAAATAACTTCCCAAGGGTTGTCAACGGTCTGTTTGATGCCCAGGGAAATCCGTCTGTTGTCCGGTTTAAGATCCAGAACCACAGCTTCCACCTGCTCACCCACCGCAACCATCTGGGATGGATGACGGATCTTGCGGGTCCAGGACATTTCAGACACATGGATCAGGCCTTCAACGCCCTCTTCCAGTTCAATAAAGGCACCGTAATCTGTCAGACTGACCACACGGCCTTCAACCTTGGAATTGATGGGATATTTATCAACCGCTGTAGTCCAGGGGTCAGGCGTCAACTGTTTCATGCCCAGAGACACCCTTTCCTTTTCAAAGTCAAAGGAAAGAATTTTTACGGTGATATTATCCCCTACAGAAAAAAGTTCTGATGGATGTTTGACCCGGCCCCAGGAAATATCGGTGATATGCAGAAGACCGTCTACACCGCCAAGGTCGACAAATACACCGTATTCGGTGATATTCTTGACAATACCGTCCATGACCTTATCATTTTCAATGGCTGCCAGGGTTGTGGCGCGCATGGTTTCTCTTTCCGCTTCAAGCAGCACCCGTCTTGACAGGACAATATTGTTTCTTTTCTTGTTGTACTTGAGGATCTTGAATTCATAGGTCTGGTTAACCATCTCATCCATATTACGGATGGGCCGCAAATCAGCCTGGGAACCGGGAAGAAAGGCCTGCAGTCCGATATCAACGGAAAAACCGCCTTTAACCCGACTGGTAATAACCCCTTCAATGGTGCCGTCATCATCATAGACAACCTTAATGGCATCCCATACCTTGACCTTTTTGGCCTTGTCCCGGGAGAGAAGAACGGTTTCCTCTTCCTCATCCCAGACTTCAATCATTACCTCAAACTCGTCGTTGACGTTGACATTTACATTGCTGTCTTCGTCAATGAATTCCTGAATAGAGATCTGCCCTTCAGATTTGTAACCCACATCCACAAGGACCATTTCCCTGCCGACGGAAATCACGGTTCCGGTGACCACTTGTCCCTCTTCAAATTTGCTCAGGCTGGACTCGTAAATGCCCAGAAGCTCTTCCATGGTTTCTTCGCCGGTGAGTTCAATTTCAGGCTCGGTCACGGCGTCCTGCGTCTCTAATTCTTCAGTATTCATGTTTTGATTTTCGTTTTCTTCAGCAATGTCGTTCATTAATATTATTCCCCCTAATCGAATTTTGTTACTCACCTGTCACAAAAAAAACTGTAAAGATGAGTACAATTTACCTGTATACCAATTGAGTAAAGGAAAATCAAGCAGATAATGAGATTCTCTAAGCTTTTTCAATCACAGAACATATTTTTTCAACCACCTGATCAATGGTCATGTGGGTGGAATCCACACAAACGGCATCTGCCGCCGGTTTAAGGGGGCACGCCTTGCGGCTGGCATCATCATTATCCCGTTTGGCCATGTCCGACTTGATTTGGCTCATATTTTTTTCAGGTCCGTCCATTTCATCGTGCCGCCGCAGGGCCCGGACCCCAAGATCGGCAGAGAGAAAAAATTTAAACCGGGCCTCGGGAAAAACAGCGGTTCCCATGTCTCGGCCTTCAAACACGGCATCCCTTGTGGCGGAAATCTGCTTTTGAATTCCCAGCAATGCCCTGCGGACCTTGGGCAGTGCCGAGGTGGCAGAGGCCAGCATTGAAATTTTCGGTGTTCTGATAAACGGGGTAATGTCTCTGCCCGAAGAGGTCAGCACAAGTGCTTGATCTTCCATGGCAAGGGTAAGATCCAGGCGGTCTAAAAATATATCAAGGGCAGCCGGATTTTCCCAGTCTATCTTTTGCCTGTCAATCTCATAGGCCACGGCTCTGTACAATGCCCCGGTATCCACATAAACACATCCCAATACCTTGGCCAGCCGTTTGGAGACCGTTGTTTTACCCGCCCCTGCAGGACCGTCTATGGTGACAATTCTATAATTCATCTTTTATCCTTTGATCACCTCGGTTAAGGCCTTGATAAACATTTGATTCTCTTCAAAGGTTCCGGCATTTACCCGCAGAAAGGTATCAAAACCATAGGATGCCATGGATCTGACAATCACTCCTTTGCCCAGCATTTTTTCAAACACCGCTTGGGTATTGGTTTTCAAATCCACCATTAAAAAATTGGACTGGGTGGGCAGCACGAAAAACCCCATCTTTTCCAAATTCCGGGTTAAAAAATCAATGCCTTCGTGGGTCCCTTGTATGCTTTTTTCAAGAAAGACATCGTCATCGATGGCCGCTTCTGCAGCCACCTGTGCCATGGCATTCACATTAAAGGGCTGCCGGATCCGGTTTAAAATTTCTGCCACAAAGGGGTCCATCACGCCGTATCCAATGCGAAACCCTGCCAGTCCATAGGCTTTGGAAAAGGTTCGCAAGGTCACAATCCGCGGATCTGCCAAAGGATTTTCCAAAGAGTTATACACCATAGGATCCCTGACAAACTCAATATAGGCCTCATCCACCACAATAAGGACATCCGAGGGCACCTGGTCGGCAAAGTCTGCAAATTCTTCTCTTGTCAAGGTGGCACCTGTGGGATTAAAGGGATTGGTGATAAAGACCATTTTGGTTTTATCCGTAATGGCAGACACCAGCCCCTCAAGGTTGGTGGTAAAATCCTCAAGATCCACCATAACAGGGACCCCTTTTGCCGTCTTAACGGAGATCTCATACATGAGAAAGGAAGGCAGCGGCATCAGGGCCTCATCCCCTGGATTTAAAAAGCCATGGGCCAGCAGGGCAATGATGTCATCGGACCCGTTTCCGAGCACGATATTCTCAGGCATAACCTTGAACCGGTCTGCCAATTTTTGACAAAGCCCGTGGGCCACAGGTTCAGGATATCGGTTCATGGCAGATAGTTGTGCCCCAACCGCCTCGGTTACCTTGGGTGAAAAACCAAAGGGATTTTCATTGGATGCAAGCTTGACCGCATGGGTGATCCCGTATTCCCGCTCCAACTCTTTAAGGGGTTTTCCTGCCTCATAAGGCTTGATGGTTTTTACAGGCGCACTGATCTCAAATTTCATGGCAGTCTTTCTCCTAGGGTTATGATAAAACACTATTACTTAGTTAGGATTTGAATTTTTGTCAATACCTATGATAGGAAGGGAAGGTGTCCCAAAATTTACAAGAAACTTAACAAGGAAGTTCATTATGCCAAGGGTGTGCACAGGACTTGACCGCCTGAACCAAAAAAATCCAGAGTGTTTGAAAAACCGCAGGCTCGGCCTTCTGGCAAATCCCGCCTCTTTGGACCGCCATTTTATCCATGCCAAAACACGTATCAACCAGCTTTTCCCAGGCCAGCTCAAGGCGCTGTTTTCCCCCCAGCATGGTTTTTTTGCAGAAAAACAAGACAATATGATCGAATCAAAACATGGGCGGGATCCTGGGCTTGACATTCCCATTTACAGTCTGTACAGCGAAACCCGGATTCCCAGCCCTGAAATGTTTGATGACATTGACACCCTTGTCATTGATATCCAGGACGTGGGCACCCGGGTCTATACCTTTATATATACCATCTCCTATTGTCTTGAGGTGGCAGCCCGGCTCAAAAAATCCGTGGTGGTCCTTGACCGGCCAAATCCCATTGGCGGACTTGAGGTGGAAGGGAATGTGCTGGAAAAAGACTCTGCCTCTTTTGTGGGACGGTTTCCCATCCCCATGCGCCACGGTATGACCGTCGGGGAGATATCACTCTACTTTAACCAGACCCAGGCCATGGGCTGTGATTTGACCATCATCCCCATGACAGGGTGGCAGCGCCGCATGTATTGGCCGGACACACACCTGCCCTGGATTGCCCCCTCCCCCAACCTGCCCACGCCCTTTTCAGCCATGGTTTACCCCGGTCAGGTCATTTTGGAGGGGACCAATATCTCAGAAGCCCGGGGAACCACCCAGCCCTTTGAACAATTCGGCGCCCCCTACCTGGATGCACCTGCCCTGCTCAAAGAGATCGGACAATCCTTTCCTGGCATTTTTTTAAGGCCGGTCTGTTTTGAACCCACATCAGGCAAATGGGCCCATCAGGTCTGCCAGGGGTTTTTCATCCATGTGACCCGGCCTGAGGTATACAAACCCTATATCTGCTCTTTAACCCTTGTCCAGAAAATCATCAAAGCCTATCCTGAAAAATTCGAATTTAAACCGCCCCCCTATGAATACGAGTATGAAAGACTTCCCATGGATCTGATCCTGGGCAGTTGTTCGTTGAGACAGGCCCTGACAAACCAGGCCTGTCTGAGGGATTTAGAGGCGGGCTGGCAAGAGGAACTCCATCATTTTAAAGAAGAATCAAAATTATTTTATCTTTATGACTAAACCTGAAAATACAGATCAATTCACGGATATTCAGTGGATAAGAATGAGCTTTAAGGGCAATAAGGTATGGGTGGCCCATGATTCAAAAAACAGCCTTCTTTTGAAAAAAGACAGAGCATTGATCAAGTATAATCTAAACCAGGATTATGACTATTGGGTACATGAAAACGCGCTTAAACCTGAAGACCAGGCCGTGCCGGCCGGCCAGAAAAAGAAAAAGGAACAAACCCTCTCCCCTGAACAAGATCCTGATGTGCGACATTGCATCCGTATCTATACAGACGGGGCATCATCCGGAAATCCGGGGCCTTCGGGCATCGGGGTGCTGCTCGTCTATAAAGACAATAGAAAAGAAATCTCAGAGTGTATCGGGACGGCTACCAACAATATCGCAGAGCTTGCTGCCATCCGCAGAGCCTTGTCCTGCCTTAAACGGAAAGATCTGCCAATTCGAATTTACACGGATTCTGCCTATGCCGTTGGCTTGCTGACTCAAAAATGGCACCCACGGGCAAACCAGGGTCTTGCCAATGAAATCAAGGCCATGCTCAGCACATTTGATGACATTGCCCTGATCAAAGTCAAGGGCCACGCCGGGATCAAGGAGAATGAAGTGGCGGATTTTCTGGCCACCTCGGCCAAAAAAAAAGGGCCGTCATAAAACGACCCCTCTTTGTATACTAACTATCGAACCTTATTTTTCTTTTTTCAGTTCGCTCAACTCTTTTTCAAGTTCTTCAATTTTTGATTTGTCATCTTCAACAGGCGCGTCAACACCGGCGTCATTTTTCCAGGAATCTTTTAACTCGTCAAATCCAAGGTAAAGGGCAAGACCGCCGCCCAGCAATAGGACAGGGGGAAGACATCCTGCCAGAAGGGATAAAAACTCACCAAACCAGACCGCCAGACCAACAACACCGAGAAGAACTGCGATAGCTCCGCCAATTAACGTTTTCATAAAATATCCTCCTTAAATTTACCATCTTAATTATCGAATAAGTGACTTATACCTTAAATCAAGAAATGCATGTGTCAATAGATGAAGAAAAATAGCACAGGGTCCTAATTTTATCAAGGCGTTTTTAAGGCAGCCTGCCCATGGGAAAACACCCTTTTATTTCAAGAGGTTAACCTTGTTTTTTTCAGCCATCTTTCCCGGGTTATAAAAAATTATCATATTGCCATCCCCCCCAAGCTTTGGTATTGAAATAGTCCTTAAGCATCTTATGGTCTTAAGGATACACTTTAAAGGAATATCTCAATGAGCCTTGTGCAACCCATAAAAAAACTGGCGACCCAGATCAGAAGTAAAATACGTCAATCCATTGACTGCCTGCTCAACGGCACCCATGAATACTACACAAGCTTTTACCCTGGAAACCAAAGCTATGTCATAAAAAAAATCATCACCCATCTGGTTAAAAAAATCCCTTTAGACGACCACAACCTGGATAAAATCAAAGGAATTGACCCAGAAAATATTGTTGTTTTTGCCTGTAAAAACAAACGTATTTTTGACTTTTTATTTTTCCACACCCGGCTTAAATCCATGGCACTGCCCTATCCGGAACTGGGGTTTGATCTAAGATTTTTCTTTCTTCTCCCGGTAAAACGGGTCTGCCGGATCCTTTTGGCCCATCTGGATTATTTTTTCCATCATTTTCAAATCCAGGATATCTATACCTCGGGCTTTGCCCAGAAAACGCTTGTGAATCAAAAGGCCGGGTTTGTCAGCCTGATCGAAGAAGACGATTTTTATAACCGCTTTATAAAGGCCACGCCTGATCCCCTATACCAACTCATAGAACTGCAAAAACAAATTGACCGCTCCGTTGTCATTGTTCCCGAAGACATCGTTTATATCACCAAACCCATGCACAAGGACCCGGGTCTGGCTGACATTATTTTTGGCACCCATGAAAAGCCGGGCCTTATCAAACGGATTTTTACCCTGATCCGAACCCCAGACAAAATGCGGGTGGAGGTGGCAAGGCCGGTGGATCTTAAAGAATTCATCAACCGCCCTGAGATCGAACGTCTGGATGCGGAATTCCAGACCCACAGACTGAGAAGCTATCTTGTGGATATACTCAACCGCCAGCGAAAATCCATTACAGGACCTGTGCTTAAATCCCGCCAGGAAATTACCGAGGACATACTCACCCGCAAATCCCTTCGGGAATTTCTAGCAGAACATGCAGCCAAAACCAATACGCCCCTTCGCCGTGTCAATAAAAAGGCTGCAGCCTATATCAACGAAATTGCAGCCAATTATAATTTAAGGGTGATCAACTTTCTCAACTGGATCCTGACATGGGTATTTCACAATATCTTTGAAGGCTTGTCCGTTAACCAGGATGAAATCAACCGGATGCGTGAAAAATACACCCAGGCCCCCCTGATCCTCATCCCCTGCCATAAGAGCCATTTGGATTACCTGCTCTTGCCCTATGTCATGTTTAAAAACAATATGCCCTGCCCCCATATTGCCGCGGGCAAAAATCTGTCTTTCTGGCCCTTGGGACCCATATTCCGAGGCGGGGGCGCTTTTTTCCTGAGACGGACCTTTAAGGGAGCAGAGCTTTATACTAGAATCTTTGCCGCCTACCTTGAAAAACTTTTATACGAAGGATTTAATATAAAAATCTATATTGAAGGGGGCAGAAGCCGGACCGGAAAATTGTTAAGCCCCAGACCCGGCGGACTTGCCATGATCATCAAGGCCTATCTTAACGGGACCTGTGATGATCTTTACTTTGTTCCCATCTATGTAGGCTATGACAGGGTATTGGAGGAAGATGCCTATTTAAAAGAGATTGAAGGCGGCCAAAAAAGCCCTGAAACCCTAAAAGGACTTTTGAACACCCGAAAATTTCTCAAGAAAAAATATGGAAAAGTATATCTCAAATTTGATGAGCCCCTTTCCATGAACGGATATCTCAAAGAAAAAAACATTAACCTAAAGCGGGCAACCCAGACCGAATACATGGACTTTGTCAAGGGATTCGGCTACAAGATGATCAATGCCATTAACGAGAATACCGTGGCCACCCCCCACGGCATTATTGCCTCGGCCATCCTCAATTGCTCGAAAAACACCTTTACCCAGAAACAGATGCTTGAGCGGGTCAACACCTATATGAACCTGCTGACCTTTAACAATGCCTATTTGTCAGACACCCTGATCATGGATCAGGACAATGCCTTTGATTCGGTGATCCAAAATTTTCTGTCCAGAAACTTTATTGAACTGGCCGACGAGGATGAAGAGGAAATCACGGATATCACCGCCCTGATTGTCAAACATAATAAAAGAGCCATCCTGGACTACTATAAGAACTCGGTGATCTGCTTTTTTGTTCCTGCGGCCTATACTGCGGTGGCCATTCTTGAAACAGACCAGTTTAAATTTGTTCTTTCAGACCTGGTGCTTCGGTATAAATTCTTGTTAAAAATGTTTACGGACGAGTTTTCATTTGACGAGGAAATCACGGCAGAAGAAAAAATTTCCCTGGTGGTCAAAGGATTTATCAATGAAGGGATCCTGGTGCCCGACCCTGACATGGCAGACCAGCTGAACCTGACCTCGGAAGGCCTTAGAAAACTCAAATGGTTTGCTGCCTTTTTGATTCCCTTTTTAGAATCCTATAAAACCTGTCTGCTTTTCCTGGAAAAGAAAAAAACAGACAAGTACGATGTCAAAGAAAGGGCCAAAAAAATACTCTCGTTTGGCGGCAAATTATACAAGCGAAACCAGGTGGTGAGAAAAGAATCCATTTCCCTGATCAATTACCGGAATGCAGCCAATTATTTTGCCAGAAACAATATTAACGGGTCAGGAGACCAGATCCAAATTGATGAGTACAAAACGATCATTGACCGGCTGTCCCGCCTGATTGCAGGTTGATTCAATGAAAGCACTGATACTGGCCGCAGGATTCGGCACACGGCTGTTGCCCCATACCCGCACCCTGCCCAAGCCCTTGTTCACCATCAACAATCACCCCGTGCTTGACCGGGTCATAGGCCAGCTCAAGGATGTGGGGTGCAGTCAAATTTTTATCAACACCCACCACCTGTCAGATAAAATTCGCGACTTTATCAGCGCCCATCCTGAACAGCAAGCGATTGAACTGGTTCATGAGCCTGTCATTCTGGATACCGGCGGGGCCATTGCCAATTTAAAAGACCAGCTCTCAGACGATGATTTTATTCTGGTCAACGCAGACATTGTCTGGGACCTTGATTTAGCTGCCGTGATTCAGGCACACAAGTCATCCGGGGCCCTGGCCACCTTAGTGGTTCATGATTTTTACAAATTCAATAAACTTTTGGTGAATCATGAAAACCAGATCCTTGATTTTGACCAGTCTCCTGACAAAGGGTTGGCCTTTACCGGTATCCAGGTTCTGAACCCGAAAATTTTTGACCATATGGACCAGGCCCGCATTTTTTCAAGTGTTGATCTGTATAAATCCCTTTGTCCTTCCGGCAAAGTTTATGCCTGTACGGTAAAAGATCACTATTGGACAGATATCGGCACCCCAAAAACCTATGAAGAGACCAGCCGTCAGTGTATGGCAGCAAAGATTTTCAACCTGCCCTATTCTGTGATCAATAAAATTAAGATATGTCCTCTGGCAGGAGACGGGTCGGACAGAAACTGGTTCAGGGCGGTTTACCGGGATCAAAGCCTTGTTTTGTCAGACCACGGCATTACAGAGAACCAACCAGAGAATCTTGCCCAGGTCGTAGCTTTTGTGGCCATTGGTCAACACTTAAACCGCCTGAACCTTCAGGTCCCCAAAATTCTGGGCAACGACAGAATATCGGGCCAGGTGGCCTTAGAAGACCTTGGGGATACCCATCTTGCAAATATGATCAAAGGAAAAGATGAACCCACCCTATTGTTCTGGTATCAACAGGTCATTGACGGGCTGGTCCGGTTTTCAAGGGAAGGGATCCGGGAATTTAACCCGGAGTGGACCTGTCAGACCCCAACCTATTCAAAGTCTCTGATCCTGGACATGGAATGCCGCTATTTTCTTGAGGCCTTTATCAAGGGGTATCTTGGAAAAGATGTTTCCTGGCAGGACTATGAAGCCGCGTTCATCCATATTGCAGACAATGCCCTGATTCACGGCGTTTCAGGCTTGATGCACAGGGATATGCAGTCAAAAAACATCATGGTCCACAAAAACCGGGTCTGGTTTATCGACTTTCAGTCTGCCCGCCAGGGCCCGATTCAATATGATCTGGCCTCACTTTTAATTGATCCCTATGTGACTCTGGCGCCCAAAATTCAGGAAAAACTGATGACCTATGCCCTGTCCAGACTCAAGATAAACGCCAAATCCCAGAAGGCCGAATTTGTACACAGCTTCAAGTACTGCTGCCTGACCCGGAATCTTCAGATCCTGGGCGCATTTGGTTTTTTAACCCGAAACAAAAACAAACCCGGGTTTGAATCCCATATTCCCGCGGCCCTGACAGGGCTTAAAGGCAGGCTTGAGGCCATGGATTCAAAAGCCTTAAACCCCTTAACCCGGCTTGTAAACCAAATTATAAGGAGTGAATATGAAAACCATCCCTGTAATGATTAACGGACTTCCCGGCAATGTGGCCCGGATCATGGCCTCTGCCGCCATTAAAGACTCCCGATTTCTTCTTGTCCCCTTTTCCCTCACAGGAGAGGATGTGGACGATAAAAGCCTGATAGTTGAGACAAAAAAGATTTCCCTTGTCAAACCCAGTGTCCGGGATCAGGAGATCAAACAAATTTTAAAGACCTATCCTGAATGTATCTGCGTGGACTATACCCATCCCAGTGCGGTCAATGCCAATGCCCAATTTTATACCCGGAATAATATCCCCTTTGTCATGGGCACCACCGGCGGAGACCGGGATCAACTTGAAGCCGTGGTGAAACAATCTTTGACCCCTGCTGTCATTGCACCGAACATGGCCAAACAGATTGTCGGGTTCCAGGCCATGATGGAATTTGCCGCCAACACTTTTCCCGGACTCTTTAAAGGATATACCCTTGAAGTCAGGGAAAGCCACCAGCAGGGCAAGGCTGACACCTCAGGCACAGCCAAGGCCATGGTCTCTTATTTCAACACCCTGGGGGCTGAGTTTAATATCGCTGAGATCCAGCAAATCCGGGACCCCAAGATCCAGGAAACCGAATGGAAAATCCCCAAACAACATTTGGGGGGGCATGGGTGGCATACCTATACCCTGAAGGCAGAGGACGGCTCTTCATTGTTTGAGTTCAAACACAATATCAACGGCAGAGAGATCTATGTCAGCGGCACCCTTGATGCGGTTGTCTTCTTGTCCACAAAAATTTGTGCAAAGGACAACGACAAACGCCTTTACTCCATGATTGATGTGATGACCCAGAACGGATAATCTTTATGAATCCGAGACTGAAAATCATCCTCATCCTTTTTGGACTGGCCTATCTTATATCCCCTTTTGATCTTATTCCGGACCTGCTTGTGCCCTGGGTGGGATGGATTGACGACAGCCTGGTTCTCTGGTCGGTCTATTACCTGATCCGGTACGGGGAACTGCCCTGGTTTTTGTTCAAAAAAAAGGCCGGCACCCCTTTTTCCGGCAGGCCCCAGGGAAACAAGGCATCAGGCAGACCAAAACCAAATCAGGCAGAATCGGATCAGGCAGAATCAGGCTCAAAAACCCAATCCCGGGCCAGGCCCAAAAACAGACCCAAATCAAAGGCAAACCCCAAGGAACAAGGACAGGATCCCCATAAAATCCTGGGCGTTCCTAAAACCGCTGCCTGGTCCGAGATCCAGGAGGCATATAAAATCAAAATCAAGCAGTACCACCCGGACAAACTCTCCCATCTCGGAGATGAATTTTCCGCACTTGCCAATGAAAAATTCCTGGAAATCCAGGCAGCCTAAGACCGATTGAAAAAGACACGAAAATGAAAGAGGTTCTGACCATTGAGCATCAAGGGAAAAAAAGACAAATCCAATTTGAATGGCAAGGCCAGGGTGATCCTGAAAATCCAACCCTGGTCTTTCTTCACCAGGGCCTTGGCAGTCTTGAGTCGTTCAAGGATATTCCAAAACAATTGTCAAAAGCCTGCCAGTGCAATACATTTACCTATTCCCGCTTAGGCTATGGCCAGTCAGACCCAATATCGCTTCCCCGAAAAATAAATTATCTGCACGTTGAAGCCCTCCGGATCCTGCCGAAAATTTTAGCCGCAGCCAAAATCAAATCCCATATTATTGTGGGCCATTCAGACGGCGGGTCCATTGGCCTGATTTACGCCGGCTCTGACAGGGCGAAAAATCTTAAGGCCATGGTCAGCCTGGCTGCCCATGTTTTTTGCGAACCCATTACCTTGAAAGGTATCCAAAAAACAAAAGAACGTTACCAAAAAGGAAATCTAAAATCAAAATTGTCACGCATCCACGGCCAAAACACAGACACCGCCTTTTGGGGATGGAACCAGGTCTGGCTGTCGCCCGGGTTTTGCCACTGGAACATTGAGCGGTACCTTAAATCCATTGACCTGCCGGTTCTGGCCATTCAGGGCACCATGGATCCTTACGGTACACAGGCACAGCTAAAGGCTATGAACAAGGGCATCAAGAATTGTAAAACCTGGCTTTTGGACCACTGCTACCATGATCCATTTATGGAACAGCCCAAACAGACCCTGGCAGCCATAACCCAATTTTTGGGCTCAATCCTTCCAGAACAAATAAAGACAGATCAAATAAAGAGCTAACCAAAGGGACAGCTTAAGTTAACAAATTTAGATGATCCGGTTGATACCGGTTGCCACATTATAGCAATAATCTCCCATCTTTTCATAGGAGGAGACCAGGGCGATGAAAAACACCCCTGCATCCACAGAGCAATCTCCGGCTCTCAAGCGTTGAATATGCTGGGACCGCATATTTTCCCTCATCTGATCAATGAGATCCTCATTGGCCAATGCTTTTTTATAAAACCCCTGGGATTTTTCCTTCATTTCATTGACCACAAGATCAAGAAACAGGTCTGACTGGTGTGAAATGGCCACAAGATCGCTGATTGCCTGATCACTGAACTGGATATTGGCATCATATACTTTTTCAAGCATTTTGGAGATATTTTCCATGGAATCCCCGATGCGTTCAATATTATTTGTGATGCGCATCATTTCCGAAATCTCCTTGGCCTCGGGCTCATTGACCTCCCCCTGGTAGATGGTGGTCAGATAGGAAATAATTATTTTCTGGCAGTCATCAATATGGGTTTCAACCGCCTCTCTTTCCCCGAGGACATCGTCATCCCTCCGGGCCAGGCAGGCCGAGACCTTTTTATTATTCATACTCACATAATCGGCATAATTGATAATCTCCCCTTTTACCTTTGCAAGCGCACCAATGGGCGAGTCCATAAAACTTGCATCAAACTGGGGCAGATTGTACCGCTCTTTTGAATCTTTTAATTTAGGAGACAAAAAAACTGTGAGTTTGACCAATTTAGGCAGTAAGGCCAGAAAAACCAAGGCATTGATCACGTTGAAAAGCGTATGCCCATTGGCAATATACCTTGAGGCATTGATGTACTCATTGTTGACCCGATGATCCACTGGCCCGGCACCCATATTCAGGGTAAGATGTTGTACCACCTCCACAAAATAAGGAAAGATAATTAAAATAATGCCCACGCCGGCAACATTGAAAATAGTATGGGCATTGGCGGTCTGGTGGGCTTCCCTGTTCTGGGATCCAAGGGTGGCCAATTGTGCCGTGATGGTGGTGCCGATATTTTCCCCGAGAACCAGGGCCAGGGCCGTGGGAAAACTTAACAGGCCCGAGGTTGCCAGGGCCATGGTCAGCCCCACGGTTGCAGAAGAGGATTGAACTGCCACGGTTAAAGCCGCTCCCATGGCCACGCAAAGCAATAGTCCGCCGACACTTTCCGTAGAAAATTTTGTAAAATAGGAGATGAACTGGGGATCGGTTTTAATGGGGGCCAGGCCATTTTTCATCACGGCCATGCCGAAAAAGAGCAGGCCAAACCCGAGGATGATATCACCGATATGACGGTAACGCCGCTTTTTTGAAAAATATTTAAGTCCCACGCCAAGGGCAATGGCCGGCAAGGCCGCCTCAGTGAGTTTAAATGCAATCAGCTGTCCTGTAATGGTGGTACCCACATTGGCACCGATGACCACGCCCACGGCCTGCTCAAGGGACATAATCCCGGCACTGACAAAACCGATGAGCATCACGGTGGTGGCTGATGAGGACTGGACCATGGCAGTAACGCCGGCCCCTGTGATACAGCCTATAATCCGGTTGGACGAGATGGCTTCCAGAATGCTTCTAATTTTCTGACCGGCAGTGGCCTGGAGACCTTCGGTCATCATTTTCATGCCGAGAATGAATAGCCCCAGCCCGCCCAACGTTTTGATCAATATGCCTGCTATGTCCACCCGCTTCTCCCCATGAGCTTTCAGAACCAATTGAAACCTAACACGACACTAACTAAAATCTAATATTTCGGCTCTGGTATACCCCAAATGGGCTTAATTTTCAATGCACAGATACGATCAATCTACCCTATATTATTTCAGAACATCGAGGATTTTATTTTTCAACCCTGCAAAGCCTTTTCCCTTAGTCTTTTTGGACGAACCCCATCCTGGTATCGATATGAATTAAATGCAGTTAAAAGAAAAAAAACAAGTGGATTGGTTCGGTTATTTGCATTCATTTTCCACATGGGGTAACATTTCCCTGTATAATATCCAATTATGTCATATTCCGAATCAAGACCATTTAGGGCATTTTTTTTGTCTGGTTTGCTCCGACATAGAAAGCGAGCCGGAAAACCCCTTTTCATTGAGGACAAAACAATGCAAATTCAAGAGATTCAACCCCTGGCACTCTGTTTGATATTCTTAACCGGAAATCTTATTTTCCTTTTTATGATCCTCAAAAAAAAAACCGACCATCCCCCCTCTAATCCTCAAAGACAGGAATAAAAACGTGTATGAGGTTAAACGCCCCGGCAAAATCATTAAACAAAAGGATTCTTAAACATTAAGATGGCACTTGATCCTGGCATGATCACCCCCTATCTGGGCCTGAGTCTGGTGGTTTTAATCTTGGTTTATATGATCAAACTGTCCAGAATCAAAAAATATGAGGCCAGCCTTGAAACACGGCAGCTTGAGACCTTTATTGACCGGGGATACCTTGACCTGTTTGACGACGACCACCATGATATCCTATACCTTGCCGCCACCAAGGGGGTTGCAGATCTTACGGCAAAGGCCCTGGAAAAGGGAGCCGATCCAAACCGGCTGTACAGGGGAAAAAACCTGCTTCATGTTCTGGCCAAAGATCATCTTGATGACACAGCGTCTGCCCTGGCCCTGCTCAAGGGCGGCGCCCTTGCCGACGGAAGCGAGGGGGTAAAAATAACCCCCCTGTGGCAGTCTGCTTTTTCAGACAACCCAGAGCTTTCAAGGCTGTTGATCGATTATGGGGCTGATCTCAATTTCAAAGCCCACACCTTCGGCACCACACCTTTGATGGCAGCCGTATTTAAAGGCTCGGTATCTGTCGGCCAGGTGCTGGTGGATGAAGGGGCAGATCTTTTTTTGTTTGACGAAAAAGGAAGGCAGGCCAAGGATTTTGCCCATACCAAGGACACAGATATCCCCCTGGCCACCCACAGGGCAGCAAGGATTTCGGCCCAAAAACATATCCATGATTATAAGGAATTGATTCGCCAAATTTTTAATTTAATGCAGGGAAAACCCTATGAATATGCCCCGTTCACTTGAACAATACCCCGAGGTCCAGAGTTTTGAAAATACTCTGGCTGCCCAAATCCACCGCCTAATTTTATTTTTACTTAAATAAGGGGATGTTCCGTGTTTTTTTGGCCACGAGCAAGGGACCAGATTGCGGTGCCTATCAAACGACGAATGAGGTGTACAGGACATACACCGCAGAGAGGAGCAAACCAAGGCAACGAAAAAGATGGTATGGTGGATCAGAATCTGACAATGGGATTGACAAACCCCCCTATCTTTGCCATAAGAGAAAATCTTAAATGACCATTGCCTAAGATAAGGAAAATTAATTGACCGGTATCAGCGAAGTGCTTGTTCTTCTCCTATTGATTACCTGCGTCCTGATCCTGCCAAGGATGCTCAAACCTGCCCCTAAAAATGTCAGGACCAAACCCGGGATCAAAGGATTTTCAATGAAAATGAGAGCAGGTGTTGTGGCCTCCGTTGTTTTCCCCATCCTCACTGCACTTTTGATGAAACCCTGGCAGGTCAACCCAACGCCATACATCTTCACCGGCATTCTTCCGGTGGTCGTCTGCTGGGGCATTGTCTGGATCCTGGCGGCCCGAAAAAAATAACCCTAAAATCAATATTGGTGTGGCCTTAACAACAGAATTGTTCATTTAATTCATTACTGTTTTCCATTTAATGATTTTAGTAATGAATTAAAAAGTTTAATTATTTTTATTGACACCTTTTATTTTATGGTTAATTTTCTTTTAACGTAAAAACAAACCGGCATAGCCGGCAACTTTAATTGAGTAGGAACCACCATGAGACTTGTAAAATATAACCCTTTAAACGATTTTAGCGTTTTCCAAAATACGTTCAATGATTTTTTCACCGATCCTGTGTTCAAATCAGCAGGCCCCAGGCCGTTAAGTTCTGCTGTGGATATCGTGAGTACAGATGAAACCGTTCTGCTGTTCGTGGAACTGCCCGGCCTGAAAAAAGAGGATATCCAGGTCAACATCGAAGACAAGGTGCTGACCATTTCAGGAGAACGCAAAGACACAGCCGAGGATACAAAAGAAAATTACCTTAGGCGGGAAAGAAAATTCGGCCAGTTTAAACGGGCCTTTACCCTGTCTGACGAAATCCTCAGTGATGAGGTCACAGCCGACTATGTTGACGGGGTGCTGAAGGTGACCCTTAAAAAAGAGACCACACCCCAGGAAGTCAAACAGATCACAGTCAACTGATCTTCATCTTTCAGGCCATTGCCCAAAGATAAAAACAAAACGCATCCATTTGCCCTGAACGGACAAATGGATGCGTTTTTTATTTTCAGCTACACCCAATGGATCTAGTGGTGTGAATCCTTGCTGTCATTCATTGTATCGTAGGCTGCCTTAACAATCACAAAGGTCATGCCAGCGCCGAGGATGGAGATGGCATACCAGAACCCGCCAAAGAAAATGGCATGTCCGACGTCCCAAGCCCATTCAAAACAAAATGGAAACATAGATATTCTCCTTTATTCTGCAGCCTCAACAGGCTTGTTCAGTTCAGGTTCCTGGGGAAATACCGGCAGATACCTGTAAGCTACGGCAATGAGCATAATGCCGTAGGCAACGGGCAGAACCGTGGTGGCCACTTCCTGCCAGGACGGGATATACAAGGCCCAGGTATCAAAGGACATGACCGGTACGGCCATGATCTGAAGCACCATCACCCACCGGTTCAGACAGACGCCGATCACCCCGAGGATGATGGCAATGGTCCGGGTTGTTGGGTTTTCACGGGTACTTTTGAAGACCAGAAGCAGCCCGGGAACCACACCACCGACAATAATTTCAGCAACCAGGATCCAATATCCGTAAAAGGCATTGTTGCTGAAAAAATGATCCAGGGTAAATCCAAGGCTGGGCACGGTCACGGTGGCCCAGTAAATGGTGTCGATTATCTTGGCAATGATATAGGTGGTGATCATCCAGCCTGAAATCTTTGCCAGAAGATGAACGGTTTTATCCGAGACCAGTTTCTTCCCGGTCACCATTTCTGTTATTTTGGTCACCAACAGGGTAAAGCAGGGGCCAAAGGCCGCAGCAGACCAGGTAAAGAGGAAAAAGGTCCAGGGCCAGATCAAAAGGCCTTCACGCACGGCAAAGGGACGTCCGAACATGACACCGGCAACCCCGCCCAGAGAGCCCTGGTGGAAAAAGCTCAAAAATGCGCCGGTGGCGGCAAAAACAGCCATAACCCCGTGCATGTTATGGGCCAGATGGTGAAAAAAAGGCACCTTGTTAGCCTGACGGTTTTCCAGGATATTGGGAATGAACTCAATGGTCAGCACGGCAAAGTAGCAGGAGAGACAAAAGGCCACCTCGGTGAGCATGGAATGAACATTGGCATGCCAGAAGATGAACCAGCCGCGCAAAGGCTGTCCAATATCAATGGCCAGGATCAACAGGGCCGAAGAATAGCAGATAAATCCGATGATCACGGCAAAATTGATGATATTTTTCAGCTCATCGATTTTAAAAATATATTTGAGCAGACCTGTAAAAAACGCTCCGCCACCCACAGCAATGACCGCCAAGTCTGCCCAGATCCAGAGGGCAAACCCGTAATAATCGTTCATATTGGTCTGGTTTAAGCCCTTAAACCAGCAAAGGAACATGGCATAAACGCCCCAGAGCAGGACGGCACCCACAATGGCCATCCCGATCATAAACTTGGGGAATTCGCACCGTTTTGCGCCTTCAGGTATTAATGCAGAATCCATATTTAATTACTCCTAAGTCTTGGATAGTTAATCATGGGATGACGACCCATGGTGATTCTTAACCTTATCCCATTCGCCATCAAGATAATTGTCCCCGGCCTTTCTCACCCATTCCCGTTCGGACATGTAATAGACCTTTGGGTTGGTGCCCAGGCGTTCTAACAGCCTGAATACTTTTGGGTTTCTGGATTTACCCACCACGTTTTTGTTCATGGGGTCGGGATGGGGATCGGGTTTTACAATCTGATGGACCTTGTGGGCCGGGTTGTTGAGATCTCCGAACACAATGGCACCGGCAGGACATGCCGTGGTGCATGCGGTCTGGTATTCCATCTCTTCAATTTCCCGTTCTTCCACATAGGCTTTTTCCTTGGCCAGCTGGTACCTGTGGTAGCAAAAGGAACACTTTTCAACCACGCCCCGCATTCTCGGGGAGACATTGGGGCTCAGGTAATTTTCCATGCCTTCGGGCCATGTGGGATCCCACCAGTTAAAATACCTGGCATGATAGGGGCAGGCCCCCATGCAGTACCGGCAGCCAAAGCAGCGGGTATAAATCTGGGAAACAATCCCGGTATCATATCCATAATCAGTTGCCGTTGCAGGGCATACGGAAACGCAGGGAGAATGTCCGTGGTCCCCAAGTCCGCCGCAATGCTGGCAGGGTCTTGGCATATAAACCACCTCAGTGTCCGGAAAGGATTTGCCGTTGGTCAGCTTGTATACCCGCATCCAGGTAATACTATCCTTTTTTCTGGATTCATCCTCCTTAAACGGAACATTATTTTCCGACATGCACGACACCATGCAGGAGCCGCATCCCGTGCATTTGTCCAGATCAATAACCATTCCGAACTTGTGTGCTTTTTTATCTTGTATCATCAGAACCTCTTAAAAGATTTCTTTTTCATATCAATTAGGCCTTGGAAATACTGGCTTTGATTCCAAAGGCGGCATCCAGTCCTGAACCGGGCTCAATTACCGGGCCTATCAAATCGTTCACATTTACACCCTTGCCAGCCACATATGGGTTGTCAAAGGCATGGCCCAGGCCTCTTACCATCCCGATGACACCCGGCATGATACCTTCGTTGTAATTCACTTTGACCTTGACGCTCTTCACCTGGGTTTTCAGCATGGCCGAACCGCCGTCCTTAAGGCCTTTGGCCCGGGCTGTCTCAGGATTGATTTCCACCAGGACGTCTGTTCCGGACAAGACCTTGTCTGATACAGTCTTCACGGCAAAGGGAGATGAGGCAACAGCAGAGCCTGAAATCCGCATATTATCAATGGGCATCAGGATAAACTCACCCTCGCACCCAGGCCTGATCGGGGCAGGATTTGAGGCCATAAAGGCAAAATCCGTTGCCGGGCTTTCCATGGGTGTGCCTTGGGAAATCACAGCATATCCCTCTTCGTTCAGTCCGTCCCAGATGCCTTCTGCCGCAGCTTCCAGGGCCTCGTCATAGGTCTCCCACTCAAAGCTTTCAGCAATGGTTCCACCCATGGCCTGGGCCAGAAGAATCAGGGCATCCCCTGGATTTTTGGTATTAAACACCGGGGCGACCATGGTCCGGGCAAGGCCGACCACCTGTTTGGCAAGGCCTGCGCCTGACGGCACATCTTCCAGTCTTTCAAGAAAGGTGGATGCGGGCAGGATCAGATCAGATGCCAAAGCGGTTTCATCCATAAAAGAGGAGAAACTGACAACAAAATCCACCTTTTTAAAGGCCTCTTTTACCCGTTCAGGGGTTTTAAGGGTGTAGCAGGGATTGGCATTATATACCAAAAGTGCATTGACCAGAGGCTTTGCAGAAGCAGAGAGCTTTTCAATCAGCTCATCAATGGAGTTGGCCAGTTTTTCTTTGCCAGCACCGGTTTCTGCCACCTCGTCCATGGAGGCTTCAGAAAAGGTTAAATAATCTGCCTTGGGCATGACAAAGGCCCCGCCCTCTTTGTTGAGGCGTCCTGCCAAGGCGTTGAGGGTCTGGACAGCTGCAAACTCTCTCAAGCTCTGGCCCTGATCTCCCCTGCCCCTTCCAGGCACGGCCACCGGCATTTTTGCCTTGGCAAAGGCCATGGCCAGTTTTTCAATATCGGCGGCTTTTACACCGGTAATGGCTTCCACTTTTTGGGGGGTATATTCAGAAGCAAGAACCGCGGTAAACCGGTTCAGCCCGCCGGTGAGTTGGCCGGGGACAAACAAATTCTTCTGAAGAAGAACCGAACAGAGGCCCAAGGCCAAATCCGCTTCGGTTCCCGGGTTTATCGGGATCCAGCGATCGGCATTGGCTGCGGTGTTGGAAAGTCTTGGGTCAATCTGGTAGAGCTCTGCATGGCGCTCTTTTCTTGAGGCATTGGCCTTGAAACAGGCCACAGGAGATCCCCAGCCTTCAATAATGCCGGCGCCGAAGCTCAAGACAAAATCTGAATTTTCAAGGTCAAACCCGATGGTATTGCCTTCACCGTGAAGGGTCTGGGCCGTAAGGGCCAGGTTTGCCTCAAGGCTGGGCATGGCATAGGCATTGGGAGAGCCAAAGGCATCCATGAACCGGTTAAAAAGTTTAGAAACCGACCCCTCCCGGGTACCTGTGACAAGCCCCAGGCTTTCGGGTGCACCGTTCTGCCGGATATCCCCAAGTTTCTGGGCTGCCAGGTCAATGGCCTCATCCCAGGAAATGGCTTCAAATTTTCCGGCTTTTTTTCTCATGGGGGTTTTAACCCGGGCAGGATCGTAAAGATACTGAAGACCTGCAATACCGTGGAGGCATGCACCACCGTTGTTCACGGGAAAGTCTGAGTCGCCTTCAATTTTTACGGGCCGCCCGTTTATTTTTCTAACACTGATGCCGCAACAGCCAGGACAAAGGCTGCAGACTGATTTATCATAGGTTATTTCACCGTCTTCTGGAACCGGGGTCCAGGGCCAGTTCTGGGTCCAGATGGAAGAATCATCTGTGAGCTTCACCAAAGCTGGAGAAACCGCAACACCCGCAGCTGCGCCAAGTCCCAATCCCAAGAAGCTTCGTCTATCAACTTTCATAAGTCATCCTTTATAAAGTTTGAAATTCTTGTCGTTGAGGCGCTATTTGTGACATTGGAAGCAATAGCCCTGATGGCCGGTTTCTTCCTTGTGACACTCTGCGCAGTCATCCATCTTCATCCGATCCCAGGAATTGGTTTTGATTCCCCAGATATTTTTGCCCCAGATATCACGGCTGTAGCCTGTGAGTCTGTTTTCTTCATAGGGCCGAGAAGAGGTGGATTCACCAATAGGACCATGACAGGTCTTACAATCCATGCCTGCCTTTGTAATATGCGCGGCATGGGAAAAATAAACACAATCCGGCTGTTTGGAATAGACCAGCCAGGGCACTTCTTTTTCTTTTGCCACATACTTCTGGGCAAAAATCGCTTCGTCCTCAGTCTCACCCATGGGTTCGTCTGTATGGCATTCCATACAGGACTCAAGATTGGGAAGGCCTGCAAAAGTGCCGTCTTCCCGAAGGTAATGGCAGGTTTCGCAATCACCGGTTTCAGCCGTGTGAAGAGCGTGGTCAAAATTAAAAGGTTGCTCTTTTTTAGAATAAAGCAACTTGGGAAAAAGCAGCCACCCGGAAAGGAAGCATATTAAAAATGCCACCATAAAAAAAATGACGCCCAGCCCTAAGCCTTTGTCATCTTTTGGACCATCGGCTGTGCATTCCTCTGCACCATCCATGGAACCATTTTCATCTTTGTTTTCTATTTCGCTCATGAAAACTCCATCAATGTTAAAAAGTTGATGTTACTATAACCGTCGGCCCCGGGTGCAAATCCCAAAGCCTCATATCTCGTGCGGACAGCAATCCCGTTGCTCCTCCGCAAAACGTCCAAAACATAAAATTTGGGTTAATCTATATAAATATCTGGATTTCTTGTCAAGGTATATTAGGAAAGGACAAGGCCGGGTCAAGCCCATAAAAAATATGTTTTGCTTCTTTTTTAAAGTCTATCCATAACTATGAAGTCCGGAAAGCAGGTAATTCACTCCAAAATAGGTAAAAAGAACCGCCACAAACCCGATAATGGAAACAAGGGCAAGATTTCTGCCCTGCCATCCCCTCATCAACCTTAGATGAAGAAAAATGGCATAAACAAACCAGGTGATCAAGGACCAGGTTTCCTTGGGATCCCAGGACCAGTATTTGCCCCAGGCAGAATTGGCCCAAACCGCCCCTGTGATAATACCGATGGTTAAAAATAAAAACCCGAATACAATCATCTGATAGGTCATCTCATCAATGATTTCCCAGTCCGGCAGCCGGGCAAATATGGACACCCCATCGGGATCCTTGGGTTTGATAAAATACATAAAGCTGAACCCGAATGCCAGGGCAAAGCCTGCATATCCTAAAAAGCAGGTGATCACATGGGCAATGAGCCAATTGGACTTCAAGGCAGGAATCAAGGGGCTGATCTTTGAAGAGATCGAGGGATCAAAAGAGGCATAGGCAATGGCCAGAAAGATTAAAGGAGAGACAAACACCCCGATAATGCTTTCCCTGTACTTGAATTCAACAAAAATATACAGGGCCGCCACGGTCCAGGAAAAAAAGACCAGAGATTCGTACATGTTGGAAAAAGGGGCATGGCCGTATCCCATCTGGTAAGACTCCACCCATCTTAAAAGGATTCCCCCTGTATTGGCCACCAACCCGATCACAATAACCCATACCCCTAATTTGGCAAGCACCTTTTTTTTGAATGAAAATGATCCGATATAGAACACCGATGCCAGGGCATAAATAAATGTTGCTGCGGATAAAAGTAAAGAAGAGTTCATGGGCCTTAAATTTCCTTTAATTGGGTTGCAAATTTCTTTATTTTCAATGTCATGGCATGGGTATTTCTGTTGGCTTTGCCGGCAACCCAGACCCGGACACGGCCGGTGTCTCTCTTTTCAAGTCCGATACATACGGACTGATGGGAGAGAAAAAAGGTGATCCAGCAGCCGATGATCATCAGAATAAAGCCTGAATACACATACCAGACACCCGGATCCTTGGTCACCTGAAGACCGGTATAATAGGCCTGATGAAAATCTTTGACCGTCACGGAGAACTGTCCTTTTCTCATCTTGTCAAAGGTGGGAAATTTAGTGGGCATCACGATCTGGACACTTTGTTTGTCCTTTGGCGCCACCCGACCGACAAAGGCCTCACCCAAATTGTGTCCTCTGAAATCAAAATGGGGCAAAAACCCCTCAAAGGTGAAGGTGCCAAGATCCTGGGGCAAGGCCACGCTCTGACCCTTTTTAACCGTATGAACAACGCTTTCCTGGGTGAGATTGTCCTTGATCTCAAACTCGGCCTCATTGGGAAGGGCCGTACCATAGGAGGACTGAAAAATATTAATCCCTTTGTACCTTAAAGGGTAATTGACCCGGATATCCTTTGTAAAACTTTGTTTTCCATCCTCTATGATCGTCAGATTGGACCTGAACTCATCCGGGGCCCCGGTATCATAGAACTTTACTTCAAACTCGTTGCAACGGATGGCAAAGGGTAGCTTGATGGGCATCCTTGTGGATGAATCAAGCACGGTATCCGCAGACTTGCCCTCATCCAGCCTCAGACTCGCCTTGAATCCGAACAAGGCCCCGAACAAGGCCCCGGCCAAAAGTAAAAGCACACTGGCATGAACCACATAGACCCCGAGCCGGCTCCATCTCCCCTTTTCTCCGTAAAGCACCAGGCCCTGTTCTGTCTTATGCTCTATCACCGCCCCCATTTGACGGGACAACACCTTTTGATAAGAAGGCAAAAGCTGTGACAGGTCCTGGTCGGACTCAAATTCCTGTTTATTTTTCAGGCCGTTAAATCGCTTGGGATTGACCTTTATCTTGTCCGGGAAAATAATCTTCCAGGTTTTAGACAGCCGATCAATTGAGCAGACCACAATATTAATGCACAGCACCAGCATCAACAACAGATACCACCACGCCTGGTACATATTGTCGAGTTTCAGCACCTGGATCAAATTATACATGCCCTGGCCGTAAAGATTTACATATGCCCGGGGACTGCCGTTTTGTAAAACAACGGTTCCGATAATGGATGTCAGCGCCAAAAGTACCAGGGTGTAAACCGTAAGCTTAACTGATGCAAAAAACATCCAGACCTGGTTGGCAAAATTCTCTTGTTTTTTCAAAATCTCTCTTTCGTTTATCTTTGGGTGTGTTCACCCGTGTCAAAAACCTGATCCTTCTTTGTTACCCAGCTTACGGTCAAGCTTGGCAACCACATTAGATCTGCTCTCAAAAGGCATATCCATGGCGTTCAAAATCACATCCAGCCGCCCCATGACCACGGCTTTTTTCCTGGCCCGGGTAATTCCAGTATAGAGCAATTGCCGGGTCACCACAGGTGATATTTTCTCGGGGATCAGGATGAGCACCGTATCAAATTCCGATCCCTGGCTTTTATGGATGGTGACGGCAAAGGCTGGATCATGGGAGGGAAGATCTAAAATCCTGAACTTTTGAATTTCCTGATCCGTCCCTTTAAAACCGGCCAGAGATTTTAAGCTTTCTTCCCATACAATACCGGTATCCCCGTTAAACAACCCTTTATGGTAATCATTTTGATTTACCATCACAATCCGCTTAAAAAACGGGACCTTTATATCATTTTCCATGGCAGGTCGTAAAATCTTTTCGCAAAGATGATTAATTTGTAATGTTCCGTCATCTCCAAGGTTGTGGGCGCACAACACCCTGAAATTATCCATCCGGTCCAGGGCCTGGTCCAGGGTCATGGCAGAAGACAGGTCCTGATACCCTTGGGATATGTGTTTTTCTAAAATGGTCTGGCCCTTGGATATCTCTTTTGTATTTTCAAACACAACGTCTGGATATTTTTGGGAGCAAAGAATTTGCTTCAAAGAGGTTGAATCGTTTTGACTTACGGCCCGGGCCAGCTTTTCGATTCCGGACCGTCCTTTGGACCTGAAATTATGGGATAAAAAAACACGAAAACCGGCCATGGATTCAACTTCACAGATATCGGTAAACACGGCTCCGGCCTGAACCGGGGAAAGCTGATGTTTATCTCCTAACAGCACCACACGGCAATCCAAAGGGATCGCCTCCATCAAACGGGTCATCAGGGCAATATCAATCATGGAGGCCTCATCAATGATCACCATATCCGCTTTTAAAAGATTCTCCCGATTGTGTATAAACCCGACCCCATCGGGCTTGGGTTTAAGGGCCGCATGAATGGTTATGCCCTGGTTTAATCTGGCCGCAGCCTTGCCTGTGGGGGCAAGGCAACGTATACAGGGCTCGGGCTCTTTTTTTTGTTCTGCCCTTTGCCTTAAAACGGCTGTGATAATATTGGTGATATGGGTTTTACCTGTGCCGGGACCGCCTGAAATCACCAGGAACCTATGGGTCAATGCTTTTAGGATTGCGGTTTTCTGCCCGTCTGTTCCTGGCACTTTTTCCGGGAAAAAACGCTCCACCCAATCTGAAATATCCTTCTTGTCCTTTGCAAAAGAATTTGTGGACACACGGGCGTAGAGATTGCGGATCAAACGATACTGAAAATCATAATACTTGGAAAGATACAGATTGTTATCCCTGTCCAGAATTAAAGGAACCCTGCGGACCCAATCAAGGACCGTTCCGGTTTTTGGGGTCTGAACTTCAGGTTCTTTTCCCACCATCTTTTCATGGGTAAGCACCTCGATCCACGGGTCTAATTCGGGCAAACAGACCTGTGCCGCCTCACCCTGGCCAAGTTCTAATTGCGCGGATAATTTAAGGTTCAAGCAGATGTGGCCCTGGCCCAGGGCTTTTGAAACCAGGGCAGCCGACAGAATCGCCAAAGGAGACACAGGTTTAAAAATATCTGCCATGGTCTTTGCAAAATAATAATCCAAATGGGAGAACACGCCCTGGTCATGAAGCATATCAAGGTCGGATAGAAAATAATCAGCCATGGCTCTTTTTTACCAACCTTTGATCCAAAAAGAAAGGGGCTGGCAGGGATCAAAAGGGGGTTGCTTAAATTTGTATATTTTTTTTTGGGGTGGTCTTATCTGAAAGTCAAAAAAACAAAAAAAAAGAGAAAGGAACTTAGACCCCCGACTTCCAATCCTGCCGGGGCAGTTTTCTAAATTGCCTGGGACATGAAATACAAAAAAAAGTCTTTTCAACCATTTTAAATCTTAAACCCATTACCGGGGACGGCTTGCCTGCGATTTCCCGCCTTATGCCTACGATCACCGCCCCTGCGCCGGTTGCTCTTAAAAGAGAGACTGACAATGACACCGTCTCTTACACCTTTTCGTCTGTCAAGTTTGGATTTACGTCTCTCTCTTTTAAGCTTGCGGGTAACGGTTTTCCGCCTTTCAGAAAAGCCGCGGATCTCGCTGGGAGAATCTAAGGTTTCTTTTTGTATGGGTAATATTTTGTAGTCAAATACCATGATCTTCACACACCTAAATTTAGTGTTTAACTATTTCTTAAACCTAACTTAGATATCGTCACTTGTGACAGATCACTTTAATTTTTCTTCTGGGTCCCGTCAATGTATTGATGAATCCTTAAAAAAGGGACATAAAGGCAGTCACTTGTCTGGATATGATCCACCAGCCAGTCCCGTTGCTGGACAAGGGCTTCCATGGTCAGGTTGTTGATATCCTCAGCAATTTCCCGCCGCATGCTGATGGCGTTTTTAATGAATTGCCGATGGGCCTTTGCATGGGTTTCCAGGTCTGGGTACTTTTTTGTCCTCAGCATTTTTTCTTCTTTTGAAAAATACATTTTACTAAAATCATTGATCTCCGAAATCATGTTGATCACAGCCTTGGCATCTGCATTCTCAGCTTTTAGGTCAATGAGTGCATTAAACTTTTCAAATAACGCTTTCTGGCATTCATCCAGTTCCGGAATATCCACACTAAACTTTTCTTCCCACTCTATCTTATTGGCCATTTGCCTATTCTCCTTTATTCTTATTTTTATCTTTACCAATCCACAAAGTTCCCAGGACCGTGATGGAAACAATCACAGCCAATACAAAGGCAAAGGTCATGCCTTGGTTCCCAAATTTTGGATAAATCACAAAGGGAACCAGGTAAGCGTACAAAACCATATGAAAAACACCGATGCCGATAATTCTTAACCCCACCTTTTTCACCCAATTTTCTCCAAAAGCCGTTCATGGATATTCCCAAATCCGCCGTTGGACATGATCAGAACCAAATCCTTATCTTTTAATTGGGGGGTTAAAAATTCAATGACCTGGTCCACGGTTTCGAAATGACCGGCCCTGGTACCTAATGTCTCAATGTCATGGGCCAGCCGGGCCGTTGAAAACCGCTGATCTTCAGGTATACTCTTTTTGACGCAGGGATTACAGATAATAACCATATCGGCCCCGGTAAACGCCCGGGGGTATTCTTTTTGAAAAATATTGCGCATGCTCGTATTGGTCCGGGGTTCAAACACGGCAATAACACGGCCCTTGGAATAAAAGGGTTTTACCGCTGCAATGGTTTCCCTGACCGCAGAAGGATGGTGGGCAAAATCATCCATCACGGTAATGCCCTTTTGGATCCCCCTGATCTCCTGCCTGCGTTTAACACCGGAAAAAGAGGCCAGGCCCTGTGCTATTTTTTCATCGCTGATATCAAGCTTTCTTGCGGCCGCAATACAGGCGGAGGCATTCAGAAGATTATGCCGTCCCTGCATGGGGGTATCCACAAGAATATCCCCATCATTTGCCTTGATCCGCGCCCTGGTCCTCTGGCCGCAAGTCCCATGGTCATCTATCTCTATATCCCCTTGATCTCCGTAGGTAAGAGCAGATGCACCAGCCTCTGCCAATACCCGGATCAGGGTCGGGCTTTCATTGCAGGCAATAATGGTACTGGTCTCTTTGATTTTTAAAACAAAGGCCTCAAACACGCGGCAGATATGGTCCAGGTCCGTAAATATATCTGCATGGTCAAACTCAATCCCGGTCATGATGGTGATCTCAGGATCATAATGCATAAACTTGGGGCCCTTATCAAAAAAGGCGGTATCATACTCATCCCCTTCAATCACCATGTATTGGCCTGACCCAATCTGAAAGCTTGAATTAAAATCCTTTAAAATCCCTCCCACCATAAACGAGGGGGAGAGTCCCGCTGTTTCAAGCAGGTGGGCCATGATCGAAGAGGTTGTGGTCTTGCCGTGGGTTCCTGTGACCAGGATAATTTTTTTATCCTTGGCAATAAAATGATTCACGGCCTGGGGCATGGACATATAGGGAATGCCTTGCTCCAGCACGGCAGAGGCTTCTGGATTGTCCCGGCTCACGGCATTACCGATGATCACAAGATCCGGGGCCGGATTTCTTGAAATATTAGACGAACTAAATCCTGAAAAAAGCCTGATTCCGTTTTCTTCAAGAAAATCACTCATGGGCGGATAAACATTTTGGTCTGATCCTGTGACCTTGTACCCCATTTTTTTAAGAATACAGGCCAGGGTGCCCATGCCGGTACCGCAGGCCGCCGTGAGATGAATATGGCGAATTGAATCTTTCATCAAAGCGCTGCCATAACTTCCCTTGCCGCAACAAGGGTCTTTTCAATATCTGCATCACTATGGGCGGCAGAAACAAAACAGGCCTCAAACTGGGACGGGGCAAGGTAGATGCCTTTGGCCAGCATGCCCCTGTAAAATCTGGCAAACCGATCCAGATCAGATGTTTTGGCATCCTCAAAATTAAACACGGCCTGATCGGTAAAGAAAAACCCTGCCATGGACCCGATATGATCTGCCTGAAACGGAATATCGGCATCGGCCGCAGCCTGGTTCAGTCCTTTGACCAGCATATCGGTTCTCCGGTCCAAATCTTCATAGATTGAATCTTGCTTTAAGGCGTTCAATGTTGCAATACCTGCGGCCATGGCCAGAGGATTGCCTGACAGGGTACCGGCCTGGTAAATCGATCCCACCGGTGCAATCTGTTCCATAATCTCTCTTTTTCCCCCGTAGGCCCCCACGGGCAGCCCTCCCCCAATCACCTTGCCAAAACAGCTCAGATCCGGGGTGATCTTAAAATACCCCTGGGCACATGCCCTGCCCCCGACCCGGAACCCGGTCATGACTTCATCAAAAATCAAAAGGCTGCCGTGTTTTTCAGTCAAGGTCCGCAGACTCTCCAAAAACGCCTGCCGGGCACGGACCATACCCATATTGCCGGCCACAGGTTCCAGGATAACACAGGCGATCTGATCCCCTTTCTCGGCCATGAGTTTTTCAAATCCTTCTACATCATTATAGGCCAGGGACAATGTGTTTTTGATCACATCCTTGGGAACTCCCGGGCTTCCGGGAATACCCAAGGTGGCAACACCGGATCCTGCCGCCACAAGAAGGGTATCGGCATGACCGTGGTAACACCCGTCAAATTTCACAATCAGATCCCGGCCTGTAAATCCACGGGCCAAACGGATGGCACTCATGGTGGCTTCAGTTCCGGAATTAACCATCCTCACCATGTCCACGGAATCCACCATCTCCGTCACAAGGGTTGCCAAATCATTTTCAAGGGCGGTGGGTGCACCAAAACTGGTGCCTGTTTCAAGCACCTGCTTTAAGGCCTCAACAACTTGGGGCGGCCTATGGCCGAGGATCAAAGGCCCCCAGGAAAGCACATAATCAATATAGGCATTACCGTCCGCATCAAAAAGCCGGCTTTGCTCTCCTCTGTCAATAAAAACAGGTTCCCCGCCAACCGAGCCGCAGGCCCTCACAGGAGAATTCACCCCGCCTGGAATCAAATACTTAGCCGCCTCAAACAAATCCTTGGATTTAGTCAGTCCCATTTGATTGTTCCTTAAATATCCATTTTATATATTATGATCAATTTTGATTCAGTTTCCAAAACACTGCAATATATCAAACTCAGGATTAAAAGATCAACTGCTTTGTTGCCCTCTTAAAAAAACCAGACCAAAAAACCATTGACATCCCAGAGAATCACTGGTATTTTCCTGGCGATAATTTCATGGGTCGTTAGCTCAATTGGTAGAGCAACTGACTCTTAATCAGTAGGTCCCGGGTTCGATCCCCTGACGACCCACCATGAAACTAAAGGCCGATTCGCTCTTAAAGGGCGTTTCGGCCTTTTTGCTTCTTGAACCATATCCAGACACAATCTGGCACATATAGACTGAATTTACAACAGGTTGTTGTAACTCTTGTTGTAAAAAATCAGAGGAAATAATGGTGCTGCCAATTTACTTAAAAATATCTGAAGTTCTTTCCTAATAAAAAAGAAGGGGCAATAAAATTCATACCTTGTTTCTTTAAAAAAATAGGGAAAACAGACTGCAATGCAAGCCTGTAAAAACTTTTGATTGCATTAACCCATTTATATGTATCCAAGGGACCTGTCTCACATAACCATCTAACATAATATTGTATAATCGTAGCACACACGTGTGCGCATGCATGCGCGGAGAAAAAACTTTTTTACCTACCCACCCCCCTCTGAAAAAAAGGTGATAAGGTGATGAAAACAAAAAAACAAAAGGAATACTTAATAATTTTAGTCAGTTCGATACAACCTAAAAAGGTGATGAAGGGTGATGACATCACTTTTTTTTATCTCTTTTTTTAAATATATAAGTACCTGTAATCATAACACATCACTTTTTCCATCACCTTCTATCACCAAATCCTCACCCTTTAGACAAAACACTTTTTTTATTATATCATAAGGTTAGACCTCAATTTTAACTCTTCATCACCTTATCACCTTTTTTTTAGAGAGGGGGGGGTACCCCTAATTTGTCCGAGATCATCCTTGTTGAATTAAATATGTACAGAATTAAGATAAAACAAAGACAATTATAGGATTAGCGTGCAGGAGAAAGGCTTTTAAAAAGCCGTTGCTGTTCCATCCGGGTGGCACTGTGAATTTTGGTCAAAATCTCTTCTGGAATGTCCAGGGCAGACGGGCTCAAGGTATGGGAGAAAGCCAGGTCCATGACAAAGGTATGGCCGCAATTGGGATTTTTGCAGCAGCAATAGAGTTTTTTCACCTGCTCTGATTCTTCCGAACTTGAACTGATAACTGCTTTAAATCCGCACCGATTACACTTAATTTTCATAGACATTTCCCTTGTTTTTCTCCCCTCTATTTTACTCTGAATATTCAGGTGAGTCAAAGGATATACGCCTGTCCTGTGGCAGATCTTCATTGATTTGCATCGGGTGTTTTCGCAGGGGTTTGATTTCATTTTTTTCATAGACTTGATCTGCCTTTGTCATGTCTCCATAACCGCCTCTTGCCTCGGCCGGAACGATGCTGGCCAGGGCCGGGGGAATCCGGTGGGCCGCGATGATATCATCCCTGGAAATATTTTTAATTTTTTGCAGTTCATCTTTGGTCGAAAAGTCTCCCACCGGCAGGATCTGGACATCCTTTTCCCGGCCATTGGGGATATGAAGGAAAAGGTTGCGGAAGTTACCCAACTTTTTTGCCGACTTTACAGCATCCCTGATGGAGTTTTTTTCATTTTCTCCCAGGTTGGCCGCTGCCGAATAAAAGATATAGCCCACATGGGCACCATTGAGATAATAACGACGGCGGAACAAGGTGGCATCTTCATTTAACAGCATGGACTGGATAGCGCCCAGGTATGAGGGGATACCGTAAATGGTCTGGGCCACATCATAGTTTTTAATGTGGATGACCTCCCCTGTTTTAAATTCAATTCTTGATCCATCTGCATTGAGCATGCAGTATCTATTTGGTTCTTTCATCCTGCGCATATTAATGGCCGGCAGATGTTTTACCGCTATGACCTCCCCCAGAATATTGTAAATCTTCTGAAAATACTCATTCATGAAAGTGACATAATCCGTGGTAAAGGGCTGCATTTCAGACCAGGAGCAGGCCGAAGATCCCACAAAAACCCGAAGGATCATGTTGGTTTTGAACTCCAGCAAGGGGCCATGGTAAGCATTGGCTCCCCTGAGTCTTGCAAGGCCGGACAAGGATACCGGTGTGCTGTAATAACTGCCATTATCACAAAGCCAGGTGCCGATATAATCGGTCAGGTGGCTGTCAAGGACAGGCTCCGGATCCCCAAAGGAAAAGGCGGTGGCTCCGGTTGAGTCGGTTTGCATCTGGTTTTTTTCCTGTTTTTCTTTCATTCTTACCTCTCCTTAAAGACATTCCACGGTGGCAGATGATATCTGGTCGTGGCTGATGGGTTCATTGGCAAGGGCGTGCATAATTGCCCATGCAACATCGGCGTGGCCTGTGGTGTTGGTTCGATTTGCGGCATAGGTGATCTGGCCGCCCCCGGTCATAATTTTGCGGATGGTTAAAAAAGCATGGGCAATGGTGGTTTCATCAGCATTCCAGAGAAGCCGGTTTGCCCCTATCACTTCCTGGGCCTTTAACACCATGTGGGTTTTGCTTGAGATTGAATAATGGATGGGGGTGGCCTGGGGATAAAAGTTTTTCACCGTATCAAAGACACCCATGCCCGGGCCTGTAACATCAATGCCCATATAGCTAAAATTATAACGCTGGCAGAGTTTTTTAATTTCTGCAGCCTGCCAGGGAAAACTTTTATCCACCCATTTATACCTTGCAATCACACGGAACTTTCCGCCTGGTTTCAATGGTGGCATCAGGATCACAAAACTTGCATCATCCCGGGAACGGCTTGGATCATACCCAGCCCAAACCGGATAATTGCCCACAGGCCTTGGGGCATTAAAATCAATATCCCTCCATTGGCTGATGTCGGCTGCGCACTCTTCCAGATAGGCAAACCTGAACACGCCGAAGGTGTCATCCACAAATTAGCACAAAAATAAATTTTTAAATTCTGAGGGGCTGTATTCCAGGAGGAGCTGGGATCGGTCAAAGAGATCACACCCGCCTTTTTCCGCATCGTCCAGGGTGATGATCCTGCGGTATGAATTATCGGGGCAGAGGATACCGGACTGCATCTGCTTAAAACCTGGGAATTCCACCCGTTTCTTTCTAAATCTCTGGTTATACCGGTCGCCGGTCCATAGATCATAGGCTTCATGGGTAACAGCAGACGGAGTGGAAAAAAGAGTTTTTCTCCATTTCTTATGGGCTGCCATGCCCGAGGCCACCTTGTAGAGTTCATTAAATCCCATGATCCAGAAGAACTCATCCATATATACGTCACCATGGTAACTCTGGGCAGATTTGGAATTGTTGGACAAAAAATGAAGTTCAGCCGGGCCCTTGGCCGTGTGCAGGATAATGGGATTTCCCTTGAGCTCAATATCAAAATGCTGCTGGGCAATGGAAACAATGTACCGCCTGAAGGTTTCAGCCTGGGCCCGGGTGGCGGATAAAAAGATTTTATTCCGGCCTTCCAGAGCAGCATCTTCAAAAGCCTCCTGGGCAAAATACCAGGTGGCTCCAATCTGCCGGGCTTTGAGCAGCATGCGCATACGATGGAGCCGTGCTTCCCTCAGGGCCATCTGGTATTCAAAATAATGCTTGTGCAGCTTCTCCTTGAAATCAACTGCTTTGATGCCGGTTACATCATTTTTTTTCTTACGGGTATTGGACCGTTTGCCTGATCGTTTCCCTTTCCCCTGTTGTCCGTTCCCCTCTCCTTTGGGCTGCTGGTTTCTACCTGCCCGGAGGCGAACCAGAGAATCGGTCAGGCTTCTTATTTCAGCCAGGTCCATTTCTGTTTTAGTTTCTTTTTCTGCCAGCAGGGCCAAACGCCTTGCCATGGAACCTTCTACAGTCTCATGGGATAAAAGATCATCCCAGCCGCCTTTTGTTCTCCAGTCATAGATCGTACGCAAGGGAGTTCCCAGGAGTTCAGATATCTCTTTTGGTTTATGACGGCGCAGGTAAAGACCTTTTGCAGCGTCTTTTATTTCAGGGGGGTAATGGCTCATGACCCAACAATATCAATATTTCCCAAGCGCCTGGTGAGGTTGCATTCCGATAACGCGAAAATCGGAATGGCTTTCGTGTACAGGGAGGAATTCCCCTTTTATGATGGAATTATTTAAGTTCAATCAATCATTTAAAGGAGATCATCATGCCCGCTTCTCTCGTCACAGGCTGGAAACGCATAGCCCAATCCGGAGAGACTGTTGACGGACGGTTTATCAAGGCCGACTGGCTTACAGACATGGCAGAAAACTATGATCCGGATGTTTATACGGCCAAGCTGTGGATCGACCACATGCGGTATGCCTCCTATGGATCTGTCCGGGAACTTAAAGCCGAACAGGATGGGGATCTGGTCAGGCTTTATGCCAAGATCAGCCCGACCCGACCCCTGCTGCAAATGAACCAGGTATGGGAAGAGCATCTGCATTTTTCCATTGAACCCACAGAGGATTTCGCCAAAACCGGCAAGTGCTATCTCACTGGCCTGGGCATGACAGACTCCCCTGCCAGCCTTGGCACCGATGAAATGCGGTTTTCCAAAATCTCCGGCCGGACCTTTACCGCCCGTTACCCAGGTGAAGTTGTGCCGGATCTGCGGGAGCCGGATGATGACAAACAGGTGGAAAGCTTTATGCGCAAGCTGGCAATGATCTTTTCTAAAACAAATAAACCAGAAAAAAAAGAGGAGCCCATGGACGAACAACAGTTAAAAGAATTCAAAGAAGCCATTGCGGGACTTCAGCAGACCATGACCGGTGTGGCTGATTCCATTAATAATTTCGTATCCGGACAAACTTCTGATAAAGGAGACGGGGCAGATACCCCTGACACGGATACCGCCCCCCCTGCCCCTGCAGCAGACAACCAGTTTGCAGAACTGAAAACCCGCCTTGATGCCCTGACCGGAAAATTCGACCAGATTATTGCCAGAATCGAAAAAACACCTGCAGGCACTCAATTTTCAGATACCACCCAGCCGGCTGACGATCAGGACGGAATTATATAGGGTCTGGTTGACCCGATCATAAGGAGAGAAACCACCATGAAAGATTTGACCAGACAGAAGTTTGACCAGATGGGCCAGCGGATTGCCAAGGGATATGGCGTTGTCAGTGTAGGAAAAACATTTGCTGCCACACCGACCATTGAACAAAAACTCCAGGACAAGATTGTGGAAAAAGACACTTTCCTGCCCCTGATCAATATTGTCCCCGTTGATGAAATGGAAGGCAAAAGAGTTTTTGGCAGTGCATCCAGCCCTGTTTCAGGCAGGACCAATACCAGCACCCCGGGCAAGGAAAGGGAACCTAAAAACGTGCTTGGCCTGGATGAGGCAGGATATAAGCTGTACAAGACCGATTCCGATGTTTACCTGGATTATGAAACTATGGATTCCTGGGCCAAGTTCCCGGATCTGGCTGACCGGTATACCGGTTATGTTCAGGAGCGCATTGCCAAGGACCGCACCACCATCGGCTGGTACGGTGAGACAGCGGAGGCTGATACTGACCTTGAAGCCAATCCCTTGATGCAGGACGTTAATATCGGATGGATCCAGTATATGAGGGCCAACCATGCAGCAAACATCCTGACAGCAGGCACAAAGGAAGCTGGACAGGTCCGTATCGGTGCCGGTGGTGATTTTGTAAACCTGGACCATGCGGTTATTGACCTTTTGCAGGGGATTCCTGTGTTTTTACGAAGCGACCTGATTACCCTGGCCGGCAGTAAGCTTGTGGCAGCAGAGCAGATTGCACTTTTCCAGTCTCTGGGCCAAAAGCCCACGGAAAAAACCCTGGCCAACACGTCTCTGACTCTATTCGGCGGTCTGCCCTGGATGACCCCCACCAATTTCCCGGGACGCGGCCTTGTCATCACCAGCCTGAAGAATCTGTCCATTTATCATCAGTCCGGCTCCTGGCGCCGGCGCATCGTTGATGCACCTAAAAAAGACCGGGTGGAAGATTACAACAGCCGGAACGAAGGTTATGTGGTTGAAACCCCGGAAAAATTTGTGGGCCTGGAATTCAAGAACGTGAAGCTCCTCCAGGCGGACGGCACAACCTGGGCATAACCTGTAAACCTTAACCCGAACCCGGAGATCACAACATGAGTTTGATGGCACAATTCCAGCAAAAGAAAAAGAAAGACCCTGAATACGGCAATGAGGCCCAAGGCGGATTTAAGGTCGTGGGCAGCATGCCGGGCAATAGCATCGGTAAACAGCAGGCCATAACCAAGTTTGAAAAAGAACTGGCAAATGACCTGGAAGCCCTGGGAATGATCAAAAGCATAAAACAAAAAGAAACCGAAAAAGCGTCCCACCTGGTGCCCAAGTACATGCCCCTGGTGAAAAGCCTCACGGCATCAGGCTCTGACCATCCCCTGTTGGGTCAAATCCTGGTCTGGATTTTTGATATTAAGGATATTCCCGCCGCTATGGAGCTTGCCCTTTACTGCATTGAGCATGAAGTATCCATGCCGGAACGGTTCAAACGGGATCTTACCACCTATCTGTGTGACACCATTGTGGAATGGGCAGAAACCGAGCATGAAGCTGGCCGAAGTTGTGAACCCTATTTTACCCAGGTGTGTGACCTGGCCGAAAATTGGGACATTGTGGATCAGATCCGGGCCAGGCTTTTTAGGCTGAGAGGCTTGATTGCCCTTTCAAAAGAAGATTGGAAACAGGCAATCATTGAATTTGAATATGCTGAAGAGTACGGGGCCAAGGTAAAAACCTGGCTTACCCGGGCGGCTAAAAAAGCAGCGGCCGCAGCAGAAAATAAATAACCCAGCTCCCACCCCGCCGGCCGATCCTGCCGGAAAGCCGTTTATCTTTTTGAGACCGCTTTCCAGGCGGGGGCCGGCTTTTTCAATATTTTAGGCCAGAGCCAGCCTACACCCGAGGGCCTTTGTTACCTTACTGATGGTGGCAAACCTAGGGTTTCCACCCTGGGTCAGAGACTTATACAGACTGGCCCGGGTAACACCGGCTTTTTTTGCGACCTCGGTCATGCCCATGGCCCGAGCTGCGGTGCTCAAGGCATGGATAAAGTCTGATTCATCCCCGGTGTCCAACACTTCCTGCAAAAAAGCGCGGATCGCTTCAGGGGTCTTCAGGTGCTCTGCAATATCAAAAGGTTTAGTTTCTAAGGTCATGGATTATTCCTCCATTTGTTTCAAAAGCGCTTCGGCTTTGTCTATGTCTTTTTGCTGGCTTGATTTGTCCCCGCCCACCAGCAAAAGGACAATCCGAGCGTCTTTAATCGTGTAATAGATCCTGAAGCCTGCCCCGAAAAAGAAGCGTAACTCAAAAAGATCTGTGCCCAGTTGCTTGCAATCTCCAAAATTGCCATTCTCTACCCGACTGAGGCGGGCCAGGATCTTAATTCTTACCAAAGAATCCTTGAGCTTGCGGAACCATTTGTCATAGTGTTTGGTGATTTCAAGTGTATATGCCATGTAGACAATGTATCCTACAGGAAACAAATTGTCAATGATTGAGTTGACACGTTAACCCACCCTGTGCCAAAAAAAATTGTCGGGCAAATCCCCCGGCCTTTTTTGTTTCATTCTTTCAAACACCCCCTTTTTATTCCGATAACGCGAAAAACGGAATGGCTTTCGTGTACAGAGTGGAAAGCCCCCTCTATGCTGAAGTTGTTTACATGATATTTTAAGGAGAGGTCATGAGCTTTACCGCATTTTCATATAATATTGATCCGGCCAAAACGGTGCAAAATTCACCCTTCTGGCCGGATTTAAATCTGAAAGATTTTGCAGCTGGATACCGCCTGCCCGGAGAATACCGGGAAACAATGGTGGAGGATCGCTTAAAGCTTGCCATGATCTGGGCCAATGATCAGCTGAGGCTATGGAGGCAGCAGCAGGAGGCAGCCGGGGTTACTTCCCTGAGTGATGTGCCGGTGGGTGAGAGCCCGGCATGGGGAAGTCCCCTGGTCCTTTTCTATACGAGAGCGGTCAGCTGCCATGCAAAAGCCCTTCTCCTGGCTGATTATCCCACCATGATGCGCAAATCTGATGCAATCAATGATGCCAAAGAATCTGACGAAACCGCAGACAAATGGCATTCCTTTGCCATGGATGCCTTGAACACCCTTCAGGACAAACCCAAAATCCATGCGGAGTCGCTATGAAAAAACTGGCCGGCCTTGCACAGAACCTTGAAACCCTGCCCGGGGTCACACGGGACCAGATGGAGGCGTTTGCCGATCTGGGCAAGCTGATCCCTACGGGCCAGGACCTGGGCAATGGATTTGAAATCGGACGATTCAGGTATGATGCAGTGATCTCCATGGAACGGTGCCCTGCATCCATTGCCGGCCAGTTGCTTTCTTTCCTGTTGATCTGGCTTTCTGAAAATGATCCTGACCGGGACCTGCTGGAACTTGCCGATCCTGATGTGGATGTGACCATGGAAGATGAGCAGACCGTGTCTGTCCAGATTTCTGTAGAGTTTGATGAGGCCCTGATCATTGTGGAGGATCCCACCGACCCCATTTCCTGGAATGGTAAAAAATGGCGTGTGGATGATGTGCCCGTGGACACGGCAACGGTACTGGACAAACTGGATAAGCGCTGATGGCTCTGCCTGATATCTCCATAGATACGGATAAAAGATCCCGCCTTCGCCTGGCGGATCAGATTGATGTCCTGACCATGCCCCCTGCCCGGCGCAAACGCCTTTTAAAGGAAATCTCCAAGCAGACCCGAAAAGATATGCGGACCAATATCAGAAAACAGCAGACCGTGACAGGCGCTGCCATGGAGCCCAGGGCCGGCAAAAAGAGAAAACGGATGATGGGCAAAATGGCCAAGGGCATGGTCACCCGGATTATAGGCACTGACAGGGCAATGGTCACCTGGAAAAATCCTGCCAAAGCCAAGCTGGCCGATCGGCACCACCATGGGGTACCGGAAAAATACACCGCCAAAAAAGCAGCCCGACAAAACGGAGTGCCGGATTACTCAAAACCTGCCACGCCGAAACAGGCCAAGGCCCTGAACAAGGAAGGATTCCGCAGGCCAGTGGCCAGAAAACGTGGAAAAGGCAAAGCCACCCTGAAGCGGGTTTCCCAAAAGTGGATCCGGGACAATATGAGCCTGGGCCAGGCTGGTCTGATTTTAAGGCTCATGAGAACAGGGACGCGCAAGGGAAAACAGGGTTGGGAAATCAAGGTGCCTGCCCGCCCCATATTAGGAGCCACCCCGGAACAAGCCAATACCTATTTGACTGCAATGGCAACCAATGCCCTGCGGGAAATCAATAAAATATAAGGAGAACCCATGTCTCTTGGAACCGTACAAATTAACCGCCTGAACCTGATGCAGGGGCCGCTGCCTGAAATAGAATGCCGTTTCCTGTTCATCGGAGTTGGCGCTACCAATATGGACAGCGTCCTTGCTGTCGGAGTAGAAACAGATCTTGATGTGGCTCTGGGCGAAGCTGAATCCGTATTAAAAACCCAGGTTGAAGCTGCCAGGGTCAATGCCGGGCAGAACTGGTCAGCCGGGGTCATGCCCATTGCAGATGCTACAGCATGGGCCGCTGCCGTGGATTTTGCCATGACGGTCACCACCTGCGAAGCCATTGTGCTTGTGGATCCGGTTGCCGCCAAAACCGATCTGGAAGCCATGCAGACCAAGGGCAGATCAATCATGGCCCAATACATGAGGCCTGTTTTTTTCATGGCCGGAGTCCGGGGGCCCGAGGACACAGAAACCTGGGCCGCCTACATTGCAGCAATCAAACCGATCACAGAAGGCGTGGCTGCGGACCAGGTGTGTGTGGTCCCCTATCTTTGGGGCCATGACCTGGGAGCCCTTGCCGGTCGTTTGTGTGACAGATCCGTCACCATTGCAGATACACCCATGCGGGTGGCCACAGGGACAATGGCCGGCACCTGGGGGGCAAAACCCACGGACAAAGATCAAGTTGCCATCACCCTGGCCCACTTAAAAGAGCTGGACACCAACAGATTCTCAGTGCCCCAGTGGTATCCGGATTATCCGGGCACCTATTAGGGGGACTGCAATATGCTGGATGTGCCGAGCGGTTATTTCCAGGTGGTAGAAAATCTGCGGGTGGTTCAAAAGGCCATGCGCAGGGTATATCCCCTGGCCGTTGCCCGTATTGGTGACCGCAGATTGAACTCCACACCTGTTTCCATTGCCGAAAACAAGTCCTATTTCATGCGGCCTTTAAGAGCCATTGCAAAGAGCGTGACCATCCTAGGCCGAACATTTCCCGGTGAGATCCACCCGCCTTCCGACGATGCCATTGAAATTGTCTGGATGGATAAAAACACCGTGGAAATTTACATCATGGTCCGGCCCTATAATTGTCCCAAGGACATCACCGTAAACCTTGCCCTGGATCTTTCAACAGGCGAATAAAGGAGGCTTTTCAATATGAAACGAGTCAGTAACAGCAGTTTTTCTTTTACCATGGGGGATTTTCGCCTGCGGGCGGAAAAAGCCTCCCTGTCCATTGAAGATGCCCGCAAGGCAGTCAAGGACGGAGGTGTGCCCAACGGATATGTGGATGGTGAGGTGGGCGCATCCGGAGACATTGAATTGGATGCCGCTTCCATGGCCATTCTCTCCCAGGAGGCAAAAACCAAAGGATTATGGCAGGAGATCGAACCGGTTGATCTGCTCTTTTTTGCCAAAGGCACCCAGGAGGAAGAGAAAGTGGAGGCCTTCGGGTGTTTGCTCAACCTGTCCGACATTGTGGAATACGACCCCACCAGCGATAAAAAATCCGTTACCAAGATTTCTTTTGAAGTGACCAGCCCGGATTTTGTCCGGATCAACGGCGTACCATACCTGGCCAAGGATCGCACGGAAGGCTTGGTGTAAATGGATATCCTGGACCGGGCACAAAATATTGAAGCGCATCACCGGGCCCTGGCCATTGCCAGTGCCCGGGCTGCCATTGCTGCCGGCCCTGGGCAAGAACACTGCCAAAATTGTGAAGAACCGATTTCATTGGCCCGCCGTCGGGCTGTTCCCGGTTGCCGGCTGTGTATCAATTGCCAAAAGGAATTGGAAAATGAAAGGACTTGAACAAATATTCGATTCCATGAAGCCCGGGCTTCAATTTTTAATCACCTGCGCCATGGGACTTTTGGCCCACCTGGACAAGGTTGCTTCCGTCATGGCCCTGGCCGTACTCATATTCCAGTTCAAGCTGGTCTATTACAATTCAAAACTCAAGAAGATTGAGTATGAAAAGGAGAGCAAACACCCATGAAAGCGCGTCTTATCAGAGTTGAAGAATCCGACCAGGGCACCCTGGGTGTCCTGGTCCTGGACGGCCAGGCGTTTTGCTGCACCCTGGAACCGCCTAACATAGGCAACCGCCAGAACCTGTCCTGCATTCCCTGCGGTCATTATACTGCCATCCGAAAAATCGGGAATGTTCAGAATTCTGTGTCACGGTTTCGGTTCCCGGATCTGTCTCGGCGCCAGCGGAAGTAAAAGCCAGGTCCGAGAATGGGCCTTCAATCTGCCACGTCGGAGGAGTTGGCTTTTGCTGGAGCGGAGTTCCTGGAACCATCTTTTCCATCTGTAAATAAATCCCTATCAAATTCCCAGCTCTTTATCCAGCCGGCCTTCAAAGAAAATTGCCAACTGGGAAATTGTCAGTGACCAATTTTGAATCGGCATTGTCCATTTTTTACTGGCGTTCTGGATCCCCATGTAAAGCAGCTTTAACAGGCTGTCCTGGTTCGGGAATGATCCCTTTGTTTTGGTCAGTTTTCGAAACTGTCGATGCACAGCCTCAATGGTATTTGTGGTGTATATTATCCGTCGAATCTCTTCTGGATATTTAAAGAAATGACTGAGGCGTTCCCAGTTGTTCCGCCAGGATTTTATCACAATCGGGTATTTGTCATTCCATTTATTTTCCAAGATATCCAGTTCTTCTTCGGCCAGATCCTTATTGACCGCTTTATAAACACGTTTTAGATCTGCCATAAATTCCTTTTTATTTTTGGAACCAACGTATTTCAATGAATTTCGGATCTGGTGGACTACGCAGAGTTGAACTTCTGTGTCCGGGAATATGGTCTCAATGGCCTCGGGAAAACCTTTTAGACCATCAACACAGGCAATCAGGATATCTTTTACCCCTCGGTTTGAAAGGTCTGTTAACACCTGCAGCCAGAAGTTCGCACCCTCATTCTCGGATATGTACAGCCCAAGAACCTCTTTGCGGCCCTCGATATTCACCCCAAGAATTGTGTAAACGGCTTTGCTGCCGACCTTTCCGTTTTCTCGTACTTTATAATGTATGGCATCAAGCCATACGATTGGGTACACATTTTCCAACGGCCTGGCCTGCCATTCTTTGACGGTATGGATGATTTTATCGGTAATGGTGCTCAGAGTGGCATTTGAAATCTCAAGTCCATAGATTTCCTGTAAATGGGAAGCCATATCATTATAACTCATGCCCAGGCCGTAAAGGGCTATTATCTTTCTTTCAATTTCATCGCTGAGCGTTGTCTGATGTTTTTTGACGATCTGTGGAGAGAAGGTTCCGGCCCTGTCACGCGGGGTTTTTAGCTCAAATTTACCATCCAGGGACTTAATGGTCTTTCTGCTTTTTCCATTACGGCGGTTGGCAGAAATTTCCTGTCCGAGATGGGACTCCAACTCTCCTTCAAGAGCAGCTTCAGCAAGATTTTTGATTAATGATGTAAGGACGCCGCCCTTACCTGTGAAGGGTTTACCTTCCTGAATACCTTTAAGAGCTTTTTGAAAATCAAATTCGGTGTTGTCTTCGGTCATGTCAGTTCTCCTTATTTAGCTGAGTATATCAGCTTTGATTCAACTGACACAGAATTTTGAACGCCCTCGAAAAATCAGCCCCAAATACGGGGATACCTTTGAGATTACGGGCGTGCCCAACCGGACCCATGTTCTGATCCATCCCGGGAATCTGGTAAAACACACCCGGGGCTGTGTGCTCCTGGGTCAGTATTTCGGCAAACTTACTGGGAACCGGGCCGTGCTGAATTCAGGAGTCACCTTTAAAAACTTTTTGAACAGGGCCGGTACCACATCTTCTTTTGAACTGGAAATCAGGGAGGTGATCTGATGGCCTGGTATTCAGCCCTGACCGGATTATTCTCCGGAGCCGTGGACCTGGTCAAAGAACCCATTAAAGGATGGCAGGAGCGGAAAACGGTTCTGTTGCAAAAAAGATTTCCAGGACAAAGAGATCGTTCAGGCGTAAAATTTACGCAGCATAAGAAAACAGATTTTCGACGAATTCTTTCTGCTTTAAAATTTCTCCCTTCCTGATATTTTTAACTTGTCCTTTTCTGATCATGTTCATAATTTCATAGCCTTTTAGCGTCCGCCAGGCAGAATGAAATGTCTTGAACCCCATACCAGCTCTGACAAGCTTTTTGATAAACCGGTGGTCTTGCTCAATAATATTGTTCAGATATTTATTCTGTCTTAGGATACAGTCCTTATTCAGAAGCTTTTTTTCTTTCAAAGCCTTTACAGCCGGAGGATATGCAGGATTTCCGTCAACACTCAGAACCCGAGGTCTGGAGCTATTGGAAGCTCGCAGCATCTTTTTAAAAAATCGTTTGGCAGATTCCATATTACGTCTGCTGCGAAGAAGAAAATCGATGGTATTTCCACGGGAATCGACCGCTCGGTAAAGATACTTCATTTTCCCCCGCACCTTGATATATGTTTCATCAATACGGTAAGAATCATTTGATTGCCGCAGATACTTCCTGCTTCGCTTTTCCATTTCAGGAGCATAGCGCTGAACCCATCGGTAAATGGTACTGTGATCCACAGACAAGCCCCGTTCTTGCATCATCTCTTCCAGATTCCTGTAACTCAGTTGATATCTCAGATACCAGCGAACATTCAACAGGATGATTTCTTTTTCATAATGACGCCACTTGAAAGGGTTTTCATTTTTCATACTATCTCTCTGCAAATAAATTAGTGCCAAAACGGACTTGTATCAGACATTAATAATTTTTTGCAACAGAACCCAAAATCTCTCTATCTTGGTAATCTCCTTTGTAAATTTCGTAACACATTACGTCATTCTCTCGAATAACGTAGCGATAATATGACAGTTCATTCTCCAGTTTAGCTAAGTTTCCTTTCATTTCGGCAAGGCTTATCATTTCTTGAGCACTCGCCATTGTCGGTAGGAGAGCAAGTATCAGTAGGTTTGTAAATATTAATGTCATGGCATTTTTTATTTTTCTAAACTTATTCATGGGCTCACTCCAGTGTTAATGGCTTTTTAGAGTATAGAAAAGTTCCCTTTCATTACGCCGCATGTTTCCAGTTGAATTCATTCAATTCTCAACCACAGAATACAACATACGAAGGAAAAAATAAGGATCTGTTATTTTAGACCTCATAGATTAAGATCGTTTAATCTTTCTCTATACATTGAACAAACTTATTGCAAGGTTTTCTTGATAATTCTGTATAACGATTGCTGAAAATATTCATGCATCGGGGGCGTCCACTTTGTCTATGATTGACTGCTTTCTTTAAAATTTCCTCGGCCACAACATATTGGGGTAGGCCTTCCCAGTGAAGAGTACACTTTATACCGGATAAAGCTGATTTTGGGCAAATAAAAAATTTTCGAGATATAGCTGATTCCTGCCAGTGTTTTTAAAAAGATTTTAAAAAGATTTTAAAAAGAAAAAAGTACCCTGAACCCGGCCGTAACGAAGAGGACATCCAGCTAAACTTTTGCGGATCGTCCTGATCCGCTACACAGCGGGCGTACAACCGGATTTGTCGTCCTGACATCCGGCTTGTACTCACGCCGCTGGCAAGCCATCCCCGCCACAGCCTGGAGACCCTGGTTTACGAACGCCGTTTATTAAAATTTGCTGATTGCCATTTCTCAAAACCCCTTGTTTTGTCTAAGGTCCTAAAATTTTTTTGGAGAATTTAAAGCTTTTAAAGTTTACCAGGGAGATCAGGCGGGGGTGCGGGTGGAATGCTTTAGGTGAAGTACCCGCCCGTGCCCGCCGGGTTAGGGCACAGACCTTTTTTAAACCGTGTGCCAGGGAAAGGGTAATACCGGATCAACCGGAAACTGTTCGAACCATTTAACAGGACATACTCTTGATTATAGGTCCTAAGCTCAAATTATGGCGGCATATCATATGTCGGGGGCAGGGGATCAGAAGAGAAAACATATTGATATGTCATAAATATCCTCCCTTTTATTTGGATTCATGCCCTGTAAAAGCGCTTATAATTTAGCTGAGTACTAATTATTATTTAATAATAATTAAAAACCCTTGACAAGGCGTATTCCAATAATAGAATATGCATTCTATAAATTAATCTAATGGAGTGTAAATGAACCTTCTATCTCGGAAAGAGAGAGAAAAAAAACGCAAACGTAAGGAGATTTTAGCTGCGGCTTTATCTGTATTCGCTCAAAAAGGATATCACGGTGCAACTATGGCTAAGATTAGTCAGGTTTCAGAGTATCCTTTGGGTAGCATATATAAATTTTTCCAGGGCAAAGAGCAGATCTACCATGAGATGGTCATGGAAACGGGCATTGCTTTTGGAGATATCTTGCTCGATATCATTAAAAAAAATGAGGGGTCTCCAAAAGATCAGATTAGAAAGTGTTTCAATGAATTTTTAAATTATGGAATTGAAAGAAGAGAGTATTTTTTAATTTACAACTCCCAGAGAAGCTCAATAGATGCCGTCCTTGTCCCGAATATCAATGAAAGTATCAACAAACTTCATAACAAAATGAATGAACTTTTAGCCGATATTTTTAAAGAGGGGATCAAGATAGGAGAGTTTAAAGATCATCCTCCCCTTGAGATGGCAAATGTGTTTAGCAGTGTGGTTTTTTCAACAATATGGCTGATTATGGGCGATCCTGAGAACTATGGACAAAAGAGGCTTGATACTATTTTTTCTATATTTATGGAAGGGGTTTATGCATAGCAGAAAATAAACCGCTGTACCTAAAATTAACAATATAAAATTAGTGGCAACTACAAAGGTTGAAAATCAATTTTATCAGTATGAGGAGAATTTAGCATGGCACAGGAAGTAGCAGATAAGAGAGATCAGGAATTTGTTTTACATGAAATGTTAAATGTTGAAAGTTTTTCAGAGTATGAGCAGTATGAAGATTTTGACAAAAAAACGGTTGATATGATTCTCAAGGAAGCCAGAAACCTTGTGACAAAAGAGATTGTACCCACAAGAGCCCTTGGTGATGTTGATAATGGTCATCCGGAAGGATGTATCCATGAAAATGGTGCGGTTAAGGTTCCCAGATCATACCACAAGCCTTACGAACTCTTCTGTGAAGGTGAATGGCTTGCAATGAGTGATGATCCTGAATGGGGTGGCCAGGGAATGCCCCATTGTGTTTCCATAGCGCCTTCTGAAATGTTCTCCGGCGGAAATATCGCTTTTATGATGTACCCAGGGTTGACCCACGGTGCTGCAAAAATCGTTGAAACATTTGGAACTCCCGAACAAAAGAAGACCTATCTTAAGAAATTATTTTCAGGTGAGTGGGGCGGAACCATGTGCCTGACAGAACCCGAAGCCGGTACCGATGTCGGTAACCTGTCCACAACAGCAAAAGATAATGGAGACGGGACATACACCATTACGGGTAACAAGATTTTTATCTCCGGTGGTGACTCTGATATGGTCAGCAACATTCTTCACCCGGTTCTTGCAAGAATTGAAGGGGCGCCTGCCGGAACAAAAGGCATCTCTTTATTTGCCGTACCAAAATACAAAATAAATGAGGATGGAACACCCGGAGAGTCCAATGATGTAACCATTACCGGTATTGAAGAGAAAATGGGTCTTCACGGTAATTGTACCTGTTCCATATCCTTTGGATCAAAGGGCAATTGTGTGGGTACGCTTCTTGGGGAAGAGAACAAAGGTATGAAGGCCATGTTCGTTATGATGAACGAAGCAAGGTTTGGCGTTGGTCTTCAGGGATATGCCCTTGCCTCAGCCTCATACATGAACGCTGTAAACTATGCAAAAGATAGGGTCCAGGGTGTTAACCTGATGGATATGTTCAACGAAAATCCCAAGCCTGTCACCATTATCAACCATCCGGATGTCCGCCGTCAGCTTCTTTTTATGAAAACCTATGTTGATGGTATGAGATCATTTCTTTACTATTCATCAAGACTTTTTGACCTTGAGCATCTGGCGGAGACACAAGAAGAGAAAGATAAGCACAAAGGCATTCTTGAGATCGTTATCCCCATCCTTAAATCCTATTGTACTGACAAAGGTCATGAAGTTTGTACACAAGGTATCCAGGTGTTTGGCGGATACGGATTCATCAAGGAATATCCCCAGGAGCAGCTGCTAAGAGATTGTAAAATCACATCTATCTACGAAGGAACAAACGGTGTCCAGGCAATGGACCTGCTCGGCAGAAAACTTGGAATGAAAAAAGGTAAGCCTTTCATGGATTTTCTTGGTGAAATGAATGCCACCATCGCCGATGCACGAGCAACTGAAGGTATGGCTGAAATGGCTCAAACAGTTGAAATGGCTGTTAACAAGCTGGGTGAAGTTGCAATGCACATGGGCATGACAGCCATGAGTGAAAAGGTAATGGATGCCTTTGGCTCTGCAACACCATTTTGCGAAGTTTGCGGTGATGTTGTTATGGCATGGATGCACCTGTGGAGAGCCACGACTGCAACAAAAGCCATGGCAGGAAAAGTTAAGAAAAAAGATATGGCTTTCTACCAAGGCCAGGTGATTACAGCTAAATATTTCATGGAACAGCTTCTTCCAAATGCAATGGGTAAAATGGATTCAGTTAAGAACACCTCAACGGCAATCATGGAAATGCCCCTTGACGCATTTATCGGATAGAAGATGTGAACACGGATAGATTTTACAAAATCTATCCGTGTTCAGTACAAAAAATCCAAAGGATTTGCCACTTTTTTTAGTATCGATCTTTTCGGGTTTGCAGGCGTCACCATAAGAAAAAATAAAGCATAACGACACAAAAAGGCAGTTTCATAATTTGATTCGAGGGCGTTCAAAATTCTGTGTCAGTTGAATGAAAGCTGATATACTCAGCTAAATAAGGAGAACTGACATGACCGAAGAAAACACCGAATTTGATTTTCAAAAAGCCCTTAAAGGCATCCAGGAAGGTAAACCCTTCACAGGTAAGGGCGGCGTCCTTACATCATTAATCAAAAATCTTGCTGAAGCTGCTCTTGAAGGAGAGTTGGAGTCCCATCTCGGGCAGGAAGTTTCTGCCAACCGCCGTAATGGAAAAAGCAAAAAGACCATTAAATCCCTGGATGGTAAATTTGAGCTAAAAACCCCGCGTGACAGGGCCGGAACCTTCTCTCCACAGATCGTCAAAAAACATCAGACAACGCTCAGCGATGAAATTGAAAGAAAGATAATAGCCCTTTACGGCCTGGGCATGAGTTATAATGATATGGCTTCCCATTTACAGGAAATCTATGGACTTGAGATTTCAAATGCCACTCTGAGCACCATTACCGATAAAATCATCCATACCGTCAAAGAATGGCAGGCCAGGCCGTTGGAAAATGTGTACCCAATCATATGGCTTGATGCCATACATTATAAAGTACGAGAAAACGGAAAGGTCGGCAGCAAAGCCGTTTACACAATTCTTGGGGTGAATATCGAGGGCCGCAAAGAGGTTCTTGGGCTGTACATATCCGAGAATGAGGGTGCGAACTTCTGGCTGCAGGTGTTAACAGACCTTTCAAACCGAGGGGTAAAAGATATCCTGATTGCCTGTGTTGATGGTCTAAAAGGTTTTCCCGAGGCCATTGAGACCATATTCCCGGACACAGAAGTTCAACTCTGCGTAGTCCACCAGATCCGAAATTCATTGAAATACGTTGGTTCCAAAAATAAAAAGGAATTTATGGCAGATCTAAAACGTGTTTATAAAGCGGTCAATAAGGATCTGGCCGAAGAAGAACTGGATATCTTGGAAAATAAATGGAATGACAAATACCCGATTGTGATAAAATCCTGGCGGAACAACTGGGAACGCCTCAGTCATTTCTTTAAATATCCAGAAGAGATTCGACGGATAATATACACCACAAATACCATTGAGGCTGTGCATCGACAGTTTCGAAAACTGACCAAAACAAAGGGATCATTCCCGAACCAGGACAGCCTGTTAAAGCTGCTTTACATGGGGATCCAGAACGCCAGTAAAAAATGGACAATGCCGATTCAAAATTGGTCACTGACAATTTCCCAGTTGGCAATTTTCTTTGAAGGCCGGCTGGATAAAGAGCTGGGAATTTGATAGGGATTTATTTACAGATGGAAAAGATGGTTCCAGGAACTCCACTCCAGCAAAAGTCAACTCCTCCGACGTGGCTGATTGAAGGCCCATTCTCGGACCTGACTTTTACTTCCGCTGGCGCTGAGGCAGATCCAGGAACCGAAACCGTGACACAGAATTCTGAACATTCCCCAGCATAAGAAAACAGATTTTCGACGAATTCTTTCTGCTTTAAAATTTCTCCCTTCCTGATATTTTTAACTTGTCCTTTTCTGATCATGTTCATAATTTCATAGCCTTTTAGCGTCCGCCAGGCAGAATGAAATGTCTTGAACCCCATACCAGCTCTGACAAGCTTTTTGATAAACCGGTGGTCTTGCTCAATAATATTGTTCAGATATTTATTCTGTCTTAGGATACAGTCCTTATTCAGAAGCTTTTTTTCTTTCAAAGCCTTTACTGCCGGAGGATATGCAGGATTTCCGTCAACACTCAGAACCCGAGGTCTGGAGCTATTGGAAGCTCGCAGCATCTTTTTAAAAAATCGTTTGGCAGATTCCATATTACGTCTGCTGCGAAGAAGAAAATCGATGGTATTTCCACGGGAATCGACCGCTCGGTAAAGATACTTCATTTTCCCCCGCACCTTGATATATGTTTCATCAATACGGTAAGAATCATTTGATTGCCGCAGATACTTCCTGCTTCGCTTTTCCATTTCAGGAGCATAGCGCTGAACCCATCGGTAAATGGTACTGTGATCCACAGACAAGCCCCGTTCTTGCATCATCTCTTCCAGATTCCTGTAACTCAGTTGATATCTCAGATACCAGCGAACATTCAACAGGATGATTTCTTTTTCATAATGACGCCACTTGAAAGGGTTTTCATTTTTCATACTATCTCTCTGCAAATAAATTAGTGCCAAAACGGACTTGTATCAAACATTAATAATTTTTTGCAACAGAACCGTTTTTTATATTCATTGCATTATGGCCACTTCCAATAATTGTCTTTTGGCTTGATTTCTTGGTTTCAACCTAAAGGTCAGAACCAGACAAATTTGAATCTTCGGCTCGGAGAAAAACATATGCTTAAAATATTCCATATATTGCTCCGGTTAAAATCTGCCTGCCCTTGAACTCAAACCAAAATTCTGATTATTGAAAGGTACCCTAAAGAAATTTTCTAATTTTTTATGTCTCCAAAACTCTCTCAATCAAGGTGGGATTAATTTTTACAAACCAGGTTTCCATTTTTTTGGCTTACCTCATAGCATTTCATACTATTATGCTTTAATTAATCACCTTTTTTAAATATCGAAAGTTGAGTTGATAAATTACAAATGCCAATGCTGTTCTTGTGCCTTATTTTATGATAAATAAGGGGCCATGACTCCCATTAACTGTGAAAAAATCATTCTGGCATCCGGGTCCCCCCGGCGGCATGAACTGCTCACCCAGGCAGGCATTTGCTTTGAGACCCTGGTGGCAGATATTGATGAGGCAAGTGTCCCCTATAAAAATGATCCCGGGGCCTATGTCCAGATTCTGTCCGGACAAAAGGCTGAACACAGTGCCTGTCAAGACCCTGAAGCCTGGACATTGGGAGCCGACACCATTGTTATGGCTGACAATACCATTTTAGGCAAACCCTGTGACCATGACCATGCCGTTTCCATGCTCACCAGCCTGAGCGGCAGAGCCCATTCCGTATTCACAGGCATGACCCTTGTCTGTCCGGCCAAATCAATGGCCAGATCCCTGACCGTTGATACCCGGGTATGGTTTAAATCTTTGTCCCAAAAAGAAATCTTTTGGTATGCCTCCACGGATGAGCCCTATGATAAGGCCGGTGGATATGGAATTCAGGGGATCGGCGCCTTTATGGTTCAAAAAATCCAAGGCTCCTATTCCAATGTGGTCGGACTGCCGGTATGCGAGCTCATCGAGATCCTGACTGAGCTTCAGGTGATTCAATTTTAAGGAAAATTTTTATGTTGATAAAAACAAATATCGATCAAATTTATGGAAAAATCGCCCAAGCCGCATCAACCTGTGGCAGGGATCCAAAAAAAATCACCCTGATCGGGGTGAGCAAACGAAAACCGGTATCCCTGATAAACCAGGCCATTGAGGCCGGGCACAAAGACTTTGGCGAAAACTATATCCAGGAGGCCATGGGAAAAATAGATATCCTGGGAAAAGAGAACCTTTGCTGGCATTTTATCGGTCATCTCCAGTCGAACAAGGCCAAATTTGCAGTTAAATATTTTGACCTGATTCACACGGTGGACAAGTTGAAACTGGCCAGGGAAATCAGCAAACAGGCCGCTAAAATCAATAAGGTACAGAATATCCTTCTTCAAATCAATATTGCCGATGAAAAGACCAAATCCGGGGCTGATCAAGCCCAGGTAATTGAGCTTGCAGAACAGATCAGCCAGCTTGACCATGTTTGTGTTCAAGGGCTGATGTGCATGCCTCCGTTTTTTGATAATCCAAAAAAGGCCAGGGGGTATTTCAGGGCCGTTAAAGAGATTAGCCTGAAAATTGAAAAATTAAATTTAGCATCCGTTTTCATGAATCATCTTTCAATGGGGATGAGCAATGATTTTCCAGTGGCCATTGAAGAAGGCGCCACCATGGTCCGGGTGGGCACGGCCATTTTCGGGGGCCGGGATTGAAACTATTACTCCATGCCTGCTGCGGGCCCTGCACCATTTATCCCCTTGAGGTGTTAAGACAGATGGATATGGATGTCATGGGCTATTTTTACCGCCATAATATTCACCCCTTTACCGAATGTTTAAAAAGAGAAGAGACCCTTAAAGAATTTGCCCAGGACATGGACCTTAAAATGATCTGGCAAAAAAGATATGAACTTGAAACCTTTTTAAGATCTGTGGCGTTCAGGGAAAAAAACAGGTGCAGATATTGCTATCATGCAAGGCTTAAGGCTGCGGCCCTTGTGGCAAAAAAAGGAAAATTTGACGGGTTCACCACCACCCTGCTCTATAGTAAATTCCAGAACCATAAGGCGATTATCGAAATTGGGCAGGCCCTGGGAAAAGAATATGGATTAAAGTTTTTCTACCATGACTTCAGAGAGGGGTGGAAACAGGGGATTGAAACCTCAAAGCAGCGGAAAATGTACCGCCAGCAGTACTGCGGATGTATTTACAGCGAAAAAGACAGGTTCTTCAAAGAAGAAAAATAGTTTAATTAGGCGTTTTTGGCCGTTGAAGCTGATTGTACATGGACACAATTTTCTTGTCTGCGGCATGAAGACGGTCTGCCAGTACAGAGAAGAGATGCTTGGCCACTTCAGGATATTTTCCAATGATTTCACCGAGCTTATCCCCTGGAAACCGCTTGACCTTGGCCCGGCCCTTTGAAATAATGGAGGCTGATCTGGGATCCCCGGTTATGGCGGCCATTTCCCCGAAATATTCTCCAGGCTGGGAAATTTCAGCAATCATTTTCCTGCCCTTGACCACATACACCGCTCCCTGGACCAGCTTGAAGAAATCAATATCTGTATTGCCTTCCCGGATGATAACGTCCTTATCCTCGTATAGCTCCACATCGGGATTCACCAGATAGGCCGGCAGGGCCTCCTTGGTGATGGTGGTTTTTTTAAGCACCTCTTCCAATGAGGTTTCTGCACTTTTAATTTTAACAAGGCCTGCATCCCTCAGGGTGATCATCCCTTCTGAAACCGCCACTTTTCGAAGCTGGTCTTCAGGCACTTCAGCTGAGATGGCCTTGCCTACCTCATCGGTGATCTCCATGAGTTCATAAAGCCCCACCCTGCCCTTGTAGCCTGTACCATTGCAATGGGCACATCCTTTGGGACCGTAAATTTTCAAATCATCGATCTCATCCTTTTGAAACCCGTAAAGCTCAAGATCCTGTGGGTTATGGCCTGTTACTACCTGCTTGCACTCGGGGCAAAGCCTGCGGGTCAGACGCTGGGACAAGACCATGGTCACAGAAGAGGCCAGCATATAGGCCGGAATGCCAATATCGGCCAGACGGCCGATGGTTGAGGGGCAGTCGTTGGTATGGAGGGTGGCAAAAACCAGATGCCCGGTCATGGCCGCCTTGATGGCAATTTCAGCCGTGTCAATGTCCCGGATCTCGCCCACCATGATAATATCCGGATCCTGACGAAGAAAGGCCTTAAGTGCCGCGGCAAAGGTCATGCCCACATCTTCTTTCACAGGCACCTGGTTAATCCCCTTGAAGTTGAACTCCACAGGATCCTCTGCGGGGTTCTGTTGCAAAAAATTATTAATGTCTGATACAAGTCCGTTTTGGCACTAATTTATTTGCAGAGAGATAGTATGAAAAATGAAAACCCTTTCAAGTGGCGTCATTATGAAAAAGAAATCATCCTGTTGAATGTTCGCTGGTATCTGAGATATCAACTGAGTTACAGGAATCTGGAAGAGATGATGCAAGAACGGAGCTTGTCTGTGGATCACAGTACCATTTACCGATGGGTTCAGCGCTATGCTCCTGAAATGGAAAAGCGAAGCAGGAAGTATCTGCGGCAATCAAATGATTCTTACCGTATTGATGAAACATATATCAAGGTGCGGGGGAAAATGAAGTATCTTTACCGAGCGGTCGATTCCCGTGGAAATACCATCGATTTTCTTCTTCGCAGCAGACGTAATATGGAATCTGCCAAACGATTTTTTAAAAAGATGCTGCGAGCTTCCAATAGCTCCAGACCTCGGGTTCTGAGTGTTGACGGAAATCCTGCATATCCTCCGGCAGTAAAGGCTTTGAAAGAAAAAAAGCTTCTGAATAAGGACTGTATCCTAAGACAGAATAAATATCTGAACAATATTATTGAGCAAGACCACCGGTTTATCAAAAAGCTTGTCAGAGCTGGTATGGGGTTCAAGACATTTCATTCTGCCTGGCGGACGCTAAAAGGCTATGAAATTATGAACATGATCAGAAAAGGACAAGTTAAAAATATCAGGAAGGGAGAAATTTTAAAGCAGAAAGAATTCGTCGAAAATCTGTTTTCTTATGCTGCGTAAATTTTACGCCTGAACGATCTCTTTGTCCTGGAAATATTTTTTGCAACAGAACCGTCTGGGTTCCTTCCTTGTCCCAGTCATCTCCGTCTGTTCCGTGAAAGACATAGATATTATAATCCCTGTCCAGGCTCTCTCTTTGCACAATATCATTGACCAGTTTAAAAGCGGAAAAAACCTTGGTTCCGCCGGCCACCTTATACGAGTAATACTTGTAAAAATCAGAGACTTCCTTGGCTTCTGTATCATGGAGCACAAACCGCGTTTCCACCTGTTTTTCATATTGATACATGAGCCAGGAATAGAGCATCACATGCTGAGAAACTACGGTTTGGGTAACTTTGCCGCCCATGGATCCTGAATAATCCCTTAGAAAAAAAACAAGGGCCTGGGATTCATAATCCTTTTCCCTGGATAAAATTCTGTAGACCAGGTCCTGGGGCGAGACAATAAACCCTGCGGGATCAATATCAGAAACATCCGGGATTCTGCCCAGGGCAATATTGGTCTGGACAATCTGTTTGAGCGTGGCCTTTTTGTCCAAAATCTGACCCACGCCTTTGTTCTTGTCTGTCAATTCATAGATATACCGGGCCAAGGTCCGCTTTTTTCCCTTGTCCTGTAGGTTGGGCAGTTGAAAATCTTCTGATAAAACCTTTCCCAATTCATAGGCGTTGGATTCAAACTCATGTTCTCCGCCTTCCCCCTCACCCGGGCCTTCTCCTGCACCTTCTTCCTGGTCCTGTTCAGGCCGTACAGGCGCTTCACCGATGATATCGCCCTCTTCCCCGTCTCCGGTTCCGCCCGAGGGTTCCCCCTCGCCCGTATCCGGATCAAAACGAACCTCATCATGGACAAACTTTTCTTCCACCGTGGTGGGGACCACAATAATTTTTTCCTTGCCTCCGACCCCGGGTTTCACAATCCGCCCGATGCGAATTTTACGGTTAAAACCGTCCTCTTCCCTTTGCCGGTCACGCTCAAGAAGTTCATCAAGGGTTACCATATGCTTTTCCCCCGGATAATAGTGTTTGAATGAGACAAAGGCAAGAAAACCCAAGCCGCTTCAAACAGGTGCGTCATTATTTATCATCTTCCTGGCTGCAAAAATATTCAATGGTTTTCTGGGCGCAGGTGTGGCAATAGCCCAGCTTTTCAGCCATGGTGTAAATCATTCGGTCATAGAGTTTTTGGTTTTCTTCATTGGTCCTGTTAGCCAGGGCCCCGATCAGAGATCCTGCCCCGGCAATATCAGATTTAAGCCTGACATCGGTGATGGCCTTGACCAGTTCCAGATTGTCCATGAAATCATAATTGGCATCCACGGAAAGTTTCTGACCATAAATCTTACGGATGGAATTTCTAAAAGAGGCCCTTTGTTCCTCTGTTTTAAGCCCGAGACGCTCTTCCACATTTTTAATATACCGCTCGTCTATTTTCAGGGCCCGAAGCTCTCCTGTCTGGGGGTCCTTGTACTTCCACATCATGTCCGGCCCCAGGTGTTCGGCATCCACACCAATGATCATATTCACATAGTTGAGCACATCTTTTTTAATGGCCAGAGGTTCATCCATATAGGCGTTAAACATCTCTGTTAAAATCCGTTCCCGGTATAGGCCCTTTGCAATTTTCAAATCTTCTTTGAACTTGGCCCGGTCGGCAGGTTCCTGGACATAATCCAGCACAATTCGTTCAAGGGCCCTGAAAATATCCAGGGCAAACATGCATTTGCCCTCGTTAGTTTCAGAGCTTTCCAGCAGGAGTTGAACAGCACGACCCAGGTTACGCTGGCCCAGCCCTTTCTGGCCGAACCGTTTGGTAATCTCGGTATCCTGGTTGAGCAGATCAATAAGTTCGGCCAGGGTTTTAAGACTCTTTTCCCCTGCCACCTCGCCTGCCGCCAATTTCATGGTCTCAACCGGGGTGAGTTTATCTGATCTTGGCAGGCGTGTCAGGACCGCAGCAACAGAGGCGGCATAGTTTAGATTAGGATCCTGGTGCAGGATTTCATGGTCTAAAGAGCGTTTGACATCGGTACCGATGGCGTATTCGGTAAGGGTTTTTTGAATCTTATAATCCGTGTTATGTGCCACATAGCAGATCCGGCACCGGTCTACGATGGGGGCCTCTTCGCGTTCGGACAAAAAGGTGTTGAACTCTGAATTATTGGATGTGGCAACGATCAGGGTGTCAATGGGCCATTTAAAACCGTCCAGTTCAATCATCCGATTCTGGATGACCCCGAGATAAACCTGGACCAGATCTTTTTTATTTTTATAAATTTCATCGGAAAAATGAATCCCTCCTCCGGCCACACGGGCCAATGCCCCCCGGCGAAGGTCAAACCGGTAGGGATTGTTGGTATCTGCGATGTGAAGCAGACGCTGGATGGATTCTTCTCCCATGAGATCCACGGCCGAAGAGGTGATCTTGTCCTTGGCCGGATACTTGCCCGTGATAGTGCCAAGACTTTCGATCAGGGGCACCGGGGCGATTTCGATAAATTCCATCATTTTTACAGGGTCATTGTCTGCATATTCCCGGATCTGGTTCCAGATATAAGCGGAGCAGGCACCTAAAGGCCGGTATTTATCGTAAAGATTTTCAATGTCCTTGTCCTTGAATTTAAACCGTTTGGACAAATAGGACATGGATGCCTCTTTGGTTTCCCTGAAACTCATGGCAAGAACCATGGGATCTTCATAGGTCTGAGATTCAATGGCCTGGATTTTACCATACCCGCCAATTTTATCCAAATTTTTGAATTTAAAGGTAAATTTACGATTCCCGGGGATTGACAAAAATTCTCTGTACCTTGCACAGAGGTATTCCACAAGAAAGGTTTTACCGTTGCCCGGCTCACCCACCAGCACAAAGGCCATCTCCCTTGAAGACCCCCCTTCTGAGGCGTCTTTAACAAAGGAGACAAATGCGTTGATTTCATCGTACATCCCCACCAGATGCTTTTTCCCCTGACTGAACAGATCAAATTGATAGGTGGTTTTTCCTTTAACCGTGACCTTGCGGATACCGGCATCCAGAATCATCCTTGACACGCCCTGGAAGGCATCCTCAAACACCCGTTTGCCTTTTTTCACTGCATCTACATGGTAAATTAAAGATTTAGGATCTGATAGTTTGGCCATTGTACCCTCCCTAAGGGCAGCAAGGAGGAGAATGCTGCCAATTTTGTTGGTTGGAAATTTTAAACACCTTTCCTCGGGCTGATGAAGCATCTTGTGCAGGGTGACATCGGTTCGGGGTTGTATTTGATTGAACCGTTTGAATCTAAGATCGTATAAAAATAATACCAAGTTAAAAAATCAGTGTCAAACAATAATCCAAAGACGGATAAACGCTTTTACCATTCTTTAAATTTATGATAATAATATCGTATTTACGAGACAAATGATTTAGGATATTGGATGAACCCGAGAAAAGTAACCACGATTATTGATCCTGACGCCTGTATCGGATGTGGAGAATGTATCCGGGTCTGCCCGTCACAAACCTTATCCCTGGAAGGTAGGACTGCAAAAGTCGTGGGCGACAAATCATTGTCCTGCGGCCATTGTGCTGCAATTTGTCCGGTCAATGCCGTTAGGGTAAAGGCATTGGATCCGCCATGACCCAATTTGACACCTTTGTTATGGATCACGACTGGCTTCCCTTTGGTGGATACGCTCCCCAGGATCTTGCACGGCTTATGGCCTCAAGACGATCCTGCAGAAATTTCAAGACAACAGCGGTTCAACCCGATCAATTAAAAGACCTGGTTAAGCTGGGCTGCCTGGCACCGTCAGGCACCAACAGTCAGGAGTGGACCTTTACCTGCCTGAAAACCCGGGACCGTGTCATGGATTTGGCCTTGCAGATCAGAACCTTTTTTGAAAACCTGAATAAAAAAGCAGCCAACCCCTTGCTGAGAAAAGGATTGAGCCTTGTGGGGTACAAGGCCCTGGACAGATATTATCAAGAATACTACACCTCTGTAAAAGAAGCCATATACGAAATGGCCCATTTTAACCGTGACCGTCTTTTTCACGGTGCATCCGCCTGCATTCTCATTGGCTCAGGCCCGGATGCCAGCTGTCCAAAGGAAGATGCCATGCTGGCTGCCGACAATATCCTACTTGGCGCTCACACCATGGGTCTGGGGTCCTGTCTCGTCGGATTTGCCGTAGAGGCCATAAAGGCAGATCCATCAATCCCCAAAAAAATGGGCATCCCGGCCCATGAAAAAATCCATGCCGTAATTGCATTGGGATATCCTGACGAAACTTACCAGCAGATCACGGGCCGGAAAAAACCAACCATACGATTCAGTTAAACCAGACAGCGAGGATAAAAATGACCCAGGCGAACTATTTAAGCGTTAATGATCTCATAAAGGAATTGGATATTGGCAGGGCCACTGTTAAATTCATTCTCAAACGGTTCAGACCCTGGCTCAGCCATGACCGAATCAACGGAGATCATCTGTATTCGCCTTTGAGCATACCGGTCCTCATCCAGATCCGGGATCTTATGGACTCGGGCATGCTCCCCTCCCAAATCCAGGACATCCTTGAAGAAAAACCTGAAAAACCGCCATTTAAAACAAACAACAAGGATGTTCAACAAGAGGATATCCGGATGAGCAAGGATGCCCTGGGATTTCTCCAGAACCTGTTTCAGGATATACAAGGTCACCAGAGCCGCATTGCCAAAGCCCACGAAAAAAGGGCCCAGTCAGAGGAACGAAAAGCCGTGGCCATTGAAAAACGGGCCCAAGCAGAAGAAAAAAAAGCGGCGGCCATGAACAACATTGCCATAGCCCTCCAGGAAATGACCCGTCAACGATCCATTGACACACAGACCATGGAAATTGCAGGAAAAGCAGCACAGGCGCTGACCATGAACGATGTCGCATCCCAGATATCTCCAGATGATTCCGATGTTCCTGCGGGCATTGAAGACCTGCTATAACACCCCGCACCCACGGATGCCCCAATAACCCCGAATGATTTTGAAGATCCCGCACCCCAGACCACTGAGATTCCAACGGACGATCTTTCTTTGCTTGTGGCAGATGAAAACACTTATTTATCCATTGATTTAGATGATTTATCCATTCTCGTTGACACCGATTCGGACAAGGGCCTTGACACCCTGTTAGACGAAGAGACCGCCCTGCCCCCTTTGGATGATCTGTCACACCTTATTGACCAGACGCCAACAGAGCCAAACGGACAATCAGATATGGATGACCTTTTCAGCCTTGTTGACAATACAACCGAATCATCCCTTTCTCTGGACCAAGAGGCGGCAGACTTAGATGATCTCTCATTGCTTGCTAACGAGCCTGCAACCAATGAAAAGGACACGGCATCCCATGGGATGGACGACCTTTCTGCCCTGGTAAATGATATCAACCCAATTTCAAACGAAGAGGGAAAAATGGATGATCTTTCCCAACTTTTGGATGCGCCTTCTATCCCCCCAAAAGCCCCAGAGCCTTTGGGTGAAGATTTATGGACATTGGTAGAAAAAAAGTCCGAAACCAGCCAGCCCTCACTTAAGCCGGATATTAATCCAGACCAGGATGTCAACAAGTACAAGGCGGCTGTAATGAAAATTATCATTGAACTCAAATCCAATGGGTTGAGCCCGAAAGAGGCAACAGACCGTCTCAACAAAGATGAGGTTGCCACCTTGTCCGGCAAACCCCAATGGGGGGAAAACGCCATCAAAAAAATCTATGGATTTATCGACTCTGCCCAATAGGAACTTAAAAAAGTCCTGCGGTTAAACACCTCTATTTTGCACCGGCAGCTTTGGCAAACCGGGTGTCAACAAACTTATCAAGATCAATAAGAGATGTCATGATTTTCATCTCATCCATCATATATTTTTGAATGGTGTCCAAATCCTGAATCTGGGGCATGAGTTCCCCGGTGAGAATACGATCCGGCGGATCCGTTAACACCCTCTGAATGATATCCTTGTCCTGGGAAAAAAAGTCAGCCCCGATCATGGCGGCAGGCTCTGGTTGGGCATCAATGGCCAACCCTGATCTTACAAAACTTGTGCATATCTCCTGAACCGCTTCGGGATTTTTTTCAATCACCTCATTGCGCATGACAAATACACAGCAGGGATGTTTAGGCCAAAGGTCTTTGGACAGCTGAAATTCTTCACCATTTCCATTGGCAATCACCTGTGATCCAAAGGGTTCTGCCACGATAAAACCGCCGATTTCGCCTTCTTCGTCATATTCCAGGGCTTCGGGCATTTGAAAGGGTGCAACCACCTCTAAGGTGACATCAATATCCTTTTCTGTTGCCCGTCCGGGTTTAAGTCCCTTTTCGGACAAAAGTTTATGAAACAGCATATTATGAATGGACAATTGATAGGGTATCAATACGGTTTTCCCGGCGAAATCCTCCACCGTCTGGATATTGGCTCTTTTATTTTTAACCAGAACACTGCCCGATTTATGGGCCAAAAGCAATAATTTCAAATCAACGCCTGACTTAAACAGGTCCATGGCGGTTGGTGCCAACACCAGGGCACCATCTAAGGATTTTACCTAAAGGGCGTCAGCAACTTCATTCCACCCGTTTTTTGCCACGGGCTCGAGTGTACAATGCTCAAAATTCTCCATGCCTTTTTCAAGTTTGCGAGCTGTCACACCAAGAATAAAATGATCAGTGATTTTCAAATATCCGATCTTGATTGCGGGTTTTTCCGCCATTTGAGGCACCTCCGGGATGGTTAGCGTATAATTGGGCGTTTCTTTTCTATAATGCGTAAGTTTATCTCAATGTCAATAACAAATGCTTGACAAACCAGATGCGAATTCTTTAAAGCCAAACACGGACAAAATGTGGCATAATTTCCCTTTAAAGTAAAGTGATAAGTTGTGAGGCTATATGAAACAAAGGATTCAAGCGTTCGGTGATCGATCAGGCACCCTGACCATTGACAGGATCAAATGGCACAAGACCCGGGTAATTGTCCAGGTATCGGATACGGATTACGGCGGCGGGGTTTACCACGGCAAATATTTTGCCCTGTATAACCAGGCAAGGGACCAGTTTATGGCGGATCTTGGATTTCCGTATTTATCCTTGATGACCCAGGACATGAACCTTTCGGTTGCCGAACTTCATACCCGGTTTTTAAAACCGCTGATGTACGGCGAAACACCCGTTATTCATACCCGGGTATCATGGCTCAGGACCAAAAGTCTGGGCATTGTCCAGCAGATGTTTACCATGGAAAGCTGCGCCCCCCTGCTTAAAAACCAGGTTGAAATGAACCTGGTCTGTACAAATGCCAGATCAGAACCCGTGGCCCTTCCCAACAAATTAAAATCAATTTTTATGAATTATTACGGGCGTTGATCTTCCATGGTCAGATCCTGTTAACGCCTGAGCAAAAACCTGGCCATGACCAAATCCTCAGGACAGGTCAGTTTGAAATTAAACCGATCTCCTTTTACCACATGCACCGGAATATTGGCATGTTCAAGAATAGAGGCCTCATCGGTTCCCTGAAACCGGGTTTTTCGGGCATTGTCAAATCCGGCCAGAATCAAATCCAGACGAAAAACCTGAGGGGTCTGGGCCCTGAACAGAGAATCCCGATCAAGGGTCGTTTTAATCTGATCATTATCAGCCACCTTTTTAACCGTATCAGAAATCTCAAGCCCTGGGATACAGGCCCCGGTTTCTCTTGCTTTGTCAAGACAGGCATCCACAAGGGCGGCACTGACAAAAGGCCTTACCCCGTCATGGACAAGGACAAGCGTCTTTCCATGATTAGAACAAAAATTGGCTGCAACGGCCAGCCCGTTTTCTACGGATTCCTGGCGGGTCTGCCCCCCCTTTGCCCAGTATAGGGGAGTTAAAGGCTCAAAAGAAGCCATCAATTCCTTTTGACAGAATCCCATATCTGTTCCAGGGACCACCAGAATAATATCATCCACCCGGGGATGGGCATCAAAGGCCATCAGGGTTCTCACCAGAACCGGGATACCGTCCAGAACCAGGTATTGTTTTTTCTGGTCCGAGGCCATACGCACCCCCCGGCCTCCGGCCACGATCACGGCAACGCGCCTGACCCCATCTATATGTGATGCCTTGGTCATTTAAATCAGATAACTCAACTCGCGGGGTAGTGGAATTCCTTTGCCCATATGGTCTTCCCCGTAGTTGACCCCGGCCAGGATCACAAGGTCATTCAATGCCCGGGAGTCGCCTGTAAAGGACACGGTCTCCAGTTCTTCTTTCTTTATCTTTCCTCCGGCCCACTGAATATCCAAAACCGATGAGGCGTCAAACTGATCCTCGCCCACAAGAAGCTTGACCTCTCCTCCGTAATGCTGGACAATTTTTGCCACCAGCAGACTGGGCCTGGAATGAAACCCCCTGTCCTTGGGTATGCCCACCTCAACAGTGGAGGTTTCCATATTTTCATTGAGAATGCGTGAGGCCACCTGCTTGCCGGAAGATAAAAATTTACCCGCATAAAAAAGGCAGAAATTTACGGCCCGGTCAAGCAAGACATCCGGATCAATGAGGTCAGACAGGGAAAGGCTCACGTTTTTATAGACATCTTTAAACCCGATATCGTAAAGATGGCGTTCGTAAAAATGCAGCAGTCGGCCCATGACCTGGAGAATATGGAACACAATTGAAAAATGGCTGCGCAGCTGATTCAGGATAAGGGTGTCTGAACTGACCTTGTTGGAGACCACATAAGAATCAAAAGAAGATTGGATATTATGAATCTTCATTTCATAACTGCGGATGGTCACCTCATTGATGGTTTCAGGAATAAGGGTATGAATGGTTTTAAGGTCGTGGCGTTCGTAAAATGAAAACTGCTCAAAATCATTGACCACCTCTAGAAATTCGCTTGCAATCCGGGTCAAATTCTTTCTTTGATCCGTTTTGATCATGGTCTCATCAATATTCGGGGCCAGATGTTCGGTGGATGAAATTCCCGGAAAATAGCTTAAATCATAACCGGTTTCAGGGGTGGTGATATCCAGGCGTCTGGCCTCATCTAAGATCACGGGCACAGCCAGTTTGATGGAATCCTGAATAATCTTGAGGGTATCCATGGATTCTTGTTTGAACAGCTCATGATTGCTGTTTTCAAAATAATAGAATTTAAACCGGTTTAGAGTATGACGTTGGGAATAACAGGCCAAAGAGAGATGACGGATGGTTGCGCTCAATTCTCTGTAAAAGACCCAGTCTTTGTTCTTTTTGGCACCGTGAAAATCTAAAAAATCTTCTAGGATATGAGAGGTCGTGATGAGTTTGGAGTATAGTTTTTTGGTGAAAATATGGTCATCGGATTCAAGGCCGTTGATAAACAATATACACTTTAGGTATTCAAAAGAAAAAATATTCACTTTTTCTTTAAAGGAGATATCACATCTTTCATTCATAGTCTGCATCCGAAAAAAAATTTCGGCCTGACCGGCCCGTAAGCCGAATTTTGTTACCTGAACCAGTTACCCGGAACCAGGTCAACGATCATTCATCTAAGGATGCATGTTGCCATACACCTCTTGCAACCTACCCGGAAACTCGGGCGGACAACCCTCAAGCGTTTCTCTATTTGGTCTTGCACCGGACGGGGTTTACCAAGCTTTTCCAGTCACCTGGAAAACTGGTGCGCTCTTACCGCACCGTTTCACCCTTACCTGAATCCCGTTGCCGGCATCCAGGCGGTCTACTCTCTGCTGCACTTTCCTTCACGTCACCGTGACTCCACGTTATGGAGCGTCCTGTCCTGCGGTGTTCGGACTTTCCTCCAGGCAAATACTTGCCCAGCGATCGTTTGTTCCGGTCAGGCCGAAATCTTAATTAATCTTTATTTTCATAGTATAGGATCCGGCTGCACTGGGGACAGGAAATCAGATCCTCTCCTCTTTGCACTTCAATATACATCTGGGGAGGAATATTCATGAAGCATCCCAGACAGACCTCGTCACTCACCCGGGTCACAGCGGAACCCTGGTTCATTTTTGAAATTCTCCTGAACCGTTCCATCAGTCGGGTATCCAGGCTCTGGCCAATATTTTCCTGCTGTTCAAGGAAATCGTCCAAAAGGTGCCTGTCTTCAGTGGACTGCTTTTCAATCTCCGCCTGCTCGGCCCGGATCTGCTCGTCTAAAAGCTGGTATTCTTTTTGGCTTTCTTCAGCAATGGTTTGGGATTTTTCTTTTTCATCCATCAGTTCAAGCAGTTCGGTTTCCAAGGCATCTTTTCGTTTCTTATTATCATCCACTTCCCTGAGCAGCACCTGATATTCCTTGTTTGTTTTCACATTGCGAAGTGTCTCGTTGCTCTTTATAATCCGTTCATCAACAATCTGGATCTCCAGTTCGTTGTCCCGGCAGGATTTACTGGCCCTTTCAAAATCTTCCCGGTTCTCTTTCAGGGCAGTTTCAAACTGTTTGAGCCTGGATGCCAGCTTGTTTTTCTTTTTCTCGACATGTTCGAGCACATCCCGAAGCCTGACAATTTCCGTTTCAGCTTCCTGGAGTTTAACAAGGGTGGCAATATCTGGTTTTGACATACGCATTTTCCTCAAATGATTTTAAATGGATCTTTTTCTTTATTAAATCCGTAGATTTTTATCTTATCTCCCCTGGCTGTCAATGCTCTGTCCAGGTGATTTTTTAATAGATCAACAACAATATGCTCAGAGGCAAAATGCCCCACATCAATGGCTGTTTTCCCCCGGGTCTCAATATCCCTGGCCTCATGATATTTGAGATCTCCTGTGATGTAGACCTCGGCTGAAGAGTCGAGAAAAAAGGAGGTTAAAGAACCGCCGGACCCTGTGCAGAGGGCAATGGACCGGACCATCTTGTCCATGTCTCCGGCCACGCGCAGGGCAGGTATGTTGAGCCTCTTTTTTATCTGGTCGGCCAATTGGCCAACGGAGATGGGATTGTCCAGCACCCCGATCCGTCCAAGACCGGTACGAAAGGGTTCCTGGATATCCTTGGCATCATCCGCATAAAAAGGGGAATCGCAGGGAATATTGATCACCCTGGCAAAATAATCATTCAGCCCGTCATGGGCCTTGTCCAGGTTGGTATGGGCAGACACCACGGCGATTTTTTTCTGGGCACAAAAACAAACGGCAGCACCCGGCATTCGTCCAAAATCAATGGATTTTTCAGGGGTCATCACCAGGGGATGATGGCTGATGAACATATCACAATTTAATTTTTCAGCTGCTTTCAGACCTGCCAAGGTCACATCCAAACCCACCATAATCTTATGGACAGGCCAGGAGGGATCGCCGGCCTGAAGTCCTGAATTATCCCAGGTTTCAGCCAATTCAAAGGGGGCTATTTGGTTAAGAACTCCGATGATATTTTTTACACAGGGAATTGTCATTTGTCCTGGTGCCGCATCTGTTAAATAAAAAAAGCGTGGTTAAATACCACGCTTTGAAATTTTATATCATTGTAATACTTTACAGGCATATTCATATATGACCTGGTGGTCCTTTTCTTCTTCCCGTCGCTTTCATTGGCAATACCTTTTGGATGTCTCAATTTCTGCGGGGTCATGGTTGGTGGGCCCACCTGGATTCGAACCAGGGACCGACCGGTTATGAGCCGGTGGCTCTGCCAAACTGAGCTATAGGCCCGTTTTCCTTAAACAAACTTGGGATATATATAGGAAAGCCACCGGACTGTCAAGCCTTAATTCTCTATAAAGGTCTTGAGTTTCTTGCTTCTTGTAGGATGCCGCAACTTGCGAAGGGCCTTGGCCTCAATCTGCCTGATCCTTTCCCGTGTCACCGTAAAATCCTTGCCCACCTCTTCTAAGGTATGATCGGATTTTTCACCGATTCCGAACCGCATTCTTAATACCTTTTCCTCCCTTGGGGTCAAGGTGGCCAGAATTTTGCGGGTCTGCTCGGCCAGGCTGAAATCAATGGCCGCCTCCGAAGGAATGGAAAATTTTTTGTCTTCAATAAAATCTCCCAGATGACTGTCTTCTTCTTCTCCGATGGGTGTCTCCAAAGAGATGGGTTCCTTGGCAATTTTCAACACCCGTCTCACCTTATCAATGGGAATTTCCATTTTTTCTGCGATTTCTTCGGGCGAGGGTTCCTTGCCCATTTCCTGTACCAGATACCTGGAGGTCCGGATCAGTTTATTGATGGTCTCAATCATATGCACAGGGATACGAATGGTCCTTGCCTGGTCTGCAATGGCCCGGGTGATGGCCTGTCGAATCCACCAGGTAGCATAGGTGGAAAATTTATATCCCCGTCTGTATTCAAACTTATCCACAGCCTTCATCAGGCCAATATTTCCCTCTTGAATAAGATCGAGAAACTGAAGCCCGCGGTTGGTATATTTCTTGGCAATACTGACCACCAGACGAAGGTTGGCCCGGACCAATTCCCGCTTGGCAAAATCAGCGCTTCTCCGCCCCTTGTCAATCTCCCGGGTGATCTGCATCAATTCGTCTACCCCGCCTTTGATCAGGCTTTTTCTCAAAGAGACCTGGTTTAAAAGTGCGATAATATCTTTGTACAGAACAATGGCCCTGTCCCGGGTAATACTGCTCCTTGCCGTGGCCCATGCCACAAAGGCGGTCTGACTGGTGGCCTGCTTGAGCATAAATGCCCTGCGCACGTTAAAGGTGTTGGCGCATTTTTCAAGAAGGCTGTCCACGTTCTCAAACCAGGCAATGGAATTTCGAATACTTTTTTCTATATTATCAATAACGTTGGATTCAAACCGCCACCGTTTTAGCAGCTCAAAAATCCCTTCGGTATTTTCAAAAATTTCTTTTTGTATACCCGTGTATTTTTTGGTCCCTTTTTTTGTCTCACACAATAGATCCCGCTTGTCCTGGCTCTCTTCGTGAAGCTCCCTGATGCGAGACAAAGATTCCAAAAATTTTTCCTGTTTGGAGACCTCATCAACAACCCCGTCGCCCTCATCCACATCCCTTAACACATGTTTAGGGCGCATGGATTTTCTTTCCATTTTCTGGCCGTACATAAAAATGGTATTCAAGGCCAAAGGACAGTCCAGCATGGCCCTTAAGACATCCCGTTCGCCCACTTCAATCTTTTTGGCAATCTCGATTTCACCTTCCCGGCTGAGCAGGGTCACCATACCCATCTCTTTGAGGTACATTTTTACAGGATCAGTGACCGCACCAAACTCCATGTCTGCACGGTCTTTTTTCGGAGCAAAAAGATCCTTTTTTTCAGTATCCTCTTTTTGGGAATCCGCTGTTTTCTTCTTTTTAGCTGCTGTTTTTTTAGGTTTAGCCGCAGCTTTCTTTTTCCCGGATTTTTTCCCGCCCTCTTCATCAACCAGTTCAATTCCCATTTCCTTGAATTGAACCACAATATCATCGATCTGATCAAAGGATTTTAAATCGTCAGAGATTGCATCATTTATTTCGGCAAAAGAGAGAACGCCGTTTTTCTCACCCTTTTTAATGAGTTTGCGCATTTCATTTTTACTGATTACCACACTCTCTCCAGACTTGTTGTCCTTTCCTGCCATATAATGCCTCCCAAAGGCTTAAAAAAATTAACTGTTATGCAATTGCTGAATTTCTCGCTGTTTTTGCTTGAGCAAGTCCATCACATCAGCATTACAGCCCTTTTCCGCACTTAAAAGTTTGCTTATGATTAAATTATCTGTTTTATTCTTAATTTTAATGATCCGGTCCATAAGGGCATTGGCAGTTTCTGCCATGTCCTGATCACCGGAAAAATCTTCCATTGCCATGGATGCAATCAGCTCATGGTCTTCTGCTTTTTCAACCTTGGCCATGACAGCCGTTATAAAATGCGTTGAAGATAGAGGCGTCTGAATAATTATCTGGGCAAGGTTTTGAAGCTGCTTTGAATAAAAAGCCTGGACCACCTTTTTTTCAACCACTGCCGAAATCAGCTCAGGATGATGAAGCATCATGGCCAAAATTTGTTTTTCTCTAGGGTCCGATGCCAGGGCAAGGGGTTCTTGTTTTTTCTCTTTTGAAGGAATCAGGGGAACACCTGTGCTATTCTGCCGGACATAGGCGTCTTTCACCTTTTCAAGCACAGCTTTTTCATCAATATTCAGGGTTTCAGCCAATTGCTTCACATAAAGAGAGCGCAGGGCAGAATCCCGGATTAAGGCCAGATGAGGCTTCATTTCATCCAGAATTTTAATCCGCCCCTCAACCGAGTTTCCGTGGGTTTCCATGGACAGATGAAGCAAAAACTGCATGACCGTCTTTGCCTTGTCAGCCAATGATAAAAAGGCCTCTTTTCCCTTTTCCATGACAAATGAATCAGGATCATTTTTGCCCGGCAGTACCAAAATCCGGGTATCAATCCCCTCGCTTACAAAAATTTTAACGCTTCTCTTAGCGGCATTAATACCGGCATCATCGGAGTCAAAAACCAGGATCATCTGGCTAGCATACCCCTTGAGTATCCGAACATGTTCCCGGGTCAAGGCTGTGCCCAGACTTGCCACTGTATTTTTAATCCCGCTCTGGTACAGGGATAAAAAATCAAAATACCCTTCAACAATAAAGACCTTGCCCTGTTTTCTGCATTCAATCTTTGCCGCATGAAGCCCGTAAAGAATCCGGCTTTTACTGTATACCGGCGTCTCAGGTGAATTCATATACTTGGGCATGGCATCGTCCATGACCCGGCCGCCAAATCCGGCCACCTGCATATTGATATCAAATATGGGAAACATCAGCCGGTTTCTAAACCGGTCATAAAACCCATTTCCCTGTTGTCTGGGCAGAATCAGCCCTGAATTCACAGCCACATTTTTAGAGACCTTTTCTTTTCTAAAAAGAGAGACAAGAAAATCCCAAGCATCCGGGGAATACCCGAGCTTAAACCTGTCAATGGTCTCGGCAGTCATTCCCCTTTGTTCAAGATAGGCGCGAACCCGACCGCCCATGGGCCCATCCTGAATCATCTCGTTGTAGCCTGCCATCACCTTTTTATTGAGCTTGAACAAGGACTCCTTAACCAGAATTTGTTTTCTTTTGGCAGGATCAATATCTTTGGTTTCAACAACAATATCATATTTTCTGGCAAGCATTCTAGCTGCCTCCGGAAAAGAGATACCATGGTATTTCATTAGAAAAGAAAGGGCATTCCCGCCGGCACTGCACCCGAAGCAATGGAAAATCTGCTTGTCGGGATTTACAGAAAAAGAAGGGGTCTTTTCCGAATGAAAGGGACAAAGCCCAAAGAAATTCCTGCCAGACTTTTTAAGAATCACAGCTTCAGATATGACATCAACTATATCTGAGGTGTTTAATATTTCTGAAATTTTTTCTTCAGGAATTAACATTTTGGGCGGTGCGACTCCAAAATTTCAAGCGGTTATGCAAGATATATAAGTTAAGTACTCAATACAAGCTGTCAACAATTATACAGAAAACTGCCTATAAGCTTCCTTTACTGGACAACGCACCCTTTACCCTGTTATCGGTGCGGGTCGCTGCGTTAAGGGACCGTCCCAGGGCCTTAAAAACAGACTCCAGAACATGGTGCTCATTTACACCGTAATAGGCATTAATATGTAAATTAAATCCGCCTTTTACACACAGGGCCTGAAAAAATTCTTTGGCCAGGTATGCATCAAAATTCCCCCTTGATTTCAGATCTTCAGGGATATGATACACCAGATAGGGCCGGTTGGACAAATCAACGGTTACCCGGGACAAGGCTTCATCCATGGGGACACTAGCATCTCCAAACCGCTGGATGCCCTCTTTTCCGGACAGGGCATCCTGAAGTGCCTGCCCCAGCACCAGGCCTGTATCCTCAATTGTATGGTGATAATCCACTTCAAGATCACCCTTTGCCAAGACTTTAAGGTCAAAAAAACTGTGAACCGCAAATGCCGTAAGCATGTGATCAAAAAAAGGGATTCCCGTATCAATCTCGGCCAGCCCAGAGCCGTCCAGGTCCAGACGGATCTCTATCTGGGTTTCTTTTGTCTGTCGGGAAACATTGGATTGTCGACTCATAAAATCTTCCTTGAAACTGGCAGCAATTTGTTCTATACAACACGGGTACCTTCCCCTGTATCATTCAAACGCAAGAGTACGCTTAAACGAATCTTTTTAAAATACCCGATCTTTTTGGATTTGTCAATTCATTATCCCCGCGAGAAAAAAAACATGAAAATTTCTTGAAAATGAATGGCTTAGGCTTTATATTTATAAGACTATTCAGACAAAATAAGGATCGGACATGATCATACAACCTGCCCTTTCATCTGCTTATGCACAACCCAATACAGGGCGTTCTGAAAATTCAGGGCCTGCCCCGCCCCTTCCTGACTCAAGAATACAGCCTGGTAGCGGGGTGGAATCGGATCAGGATCCATTCGGCCAGAAAAACATAAATTCATTAAACGACCAGGCAGAAGATTCGTCTGCACAATCCAAAGCCGTTGCCACAACTCAGCCGGAACTCACCCAGAACGAGCTTCGCCTGGGTGAACAGCTCAAACAAATTGACTCGGACGTCAGACGCCATGAAATGGCCCACGTGACAGCAGGCGGAGCATACATCACGTCGGGTGCCAATTTTACCTATAAACAGGGTCCGGACGGGAAAAAATATGCTGTGGGCGGAGAGGTCAGCATAGATGTTTCCCCGGTTCCCGGAGATCCCCAGGCCACGGTCAAAAAAATGCGCCAGATCAGAACGGCAGCCCTGGCACCGGCCGACCCCTCTTCCCAGGACATAAAAGTGGCGGCCAATGCCGCATCCGAATCGATCAAGGCCATGTCTGAAATCACCATGGAACAGGCCCAAAGCCAGGCTGAACAGCGCGAGACCCAGGCCTTTTCAACCCCCCCCCAAAAAGCGGCAGATGCCTATTCCAAGGTCAACACCTTGCCGGAATCAGACAGGTCCACGTTTAAACTGGCCATCTAAACTTTCTTATTTTACCAATTTAATGATCTGTCTAAAGGCCTCTCCCCTGGCGACCTTCATTAATTCAAAAAAGGCCATTTCCACACTGGTCACTTCAGCCCCGGCCCGGGATAGACGGTCAATGCCGATTTGCTTATTCTCTTGTGTTCTGGACGAAACACAATCTGCCACCACCTGGACCTGGCAGCCCTGACGGATCAGATCAAGCCCGGTTTGACAGACACAGATATGGGTTTCAATCCCTGTCAGCAGGACCTGTCGACGGCCTAAGGCCTCAAAGGCTGACAAAAATTCAGGTTCCTTCCAACAGGAAAAGGAAAACTTTTCAATGGGAGACTGATCCGTCATTAATCGGGCAATCCTTTCTGTGGTCGGCCCGAGTTTTGACGGAATCTGTTCCATCCAAACAATGGGAATACCGAGGATCTTCATTCCCCGGATCATGATTTCCAGACGTTCAAACAACTGGTCTTTTTCGTACATAAGATTTGCCAGTTGCCCCTGGACATCCACCAGGAACATCACACAATTTTCAGTTTTAAACATAGCCCCTCCTTTTTTGGTTCCAACGGCGTATTGTGTTGTTTGAAAAAGGCAGATATATTTATAGTTAAACGTATTTTCCCATAAAAAGGCAAGGAATACTTTTTTTATCTTGTATTTGTCTTCAAAGGCATTTTTTGGTAGAATACAAAGACGCACCCGATTAAAAAGCAGGAGAAATAATGGGCATTTCCATACAAAGCAACGTATCGGCATTACAGGCATTTACAAAACAAATGTCTGTCTCTGCCAACAATGTGGCCAATGTATTGTCAGATGAATTCAAAGCCAGCAGAGTCTACAATACAGAAGGACAAAACAATCAGGTAAAAACTGCCATTACCCGATCTGAGGCTTCCGGCCCTCTGGTGGAAGATCCCCTGAAAAACGACGGTTCCCTCAAAGAATTGTCCAACACGGATATTGCCCAGGAACTTGTGCAGCAGATTGCCTTACAGCACGGATTTGATGCCAATGCAAAAACCATCCAGCCCTATGACGAAACCCTGGGCTCATTGATTGATATTATCGGATAACCCCAAACCTCAGGAAAACCCCATGTTCCCATTTCGCAACCTTGTTTTGACTCTTTGTCTTTTTTTAACCCTTTTTGCGGCCGGGTGTGCCGGACTCGGCTCCGGGTATGAATCCCCCACAGTTAACATCTCATCTTTTAAAGCCCTGCCCGGCCAGGGAGCTGCCCCCAATTTTGAAATCGGACTTCACATTACCAACCCAAACAGGAGCGCCCTGGAACTTAAAGGCGTGGCCTATACCGTGAGTGTTGAAGGGCATAAGCTTCTTACCGGCATATCCAACGACCTTCCAACCATCGAGGCATACGGCCAGGGAGAAATCCTGCTCAACGGCACGGTCAGCCTGTTCAACTCCATTGCTTTTTTTGCAGACCTTGCCACCCAAAAAACCAATCAAAAAGACTTGTCCTACAGCCTTGATGCCAAACTGGACACCGGCGCTTTTCACCCCATTATCCGGGTCAACAAAAAAGGAACCCTCTCCTTTGAATCCTTTCAATAATTTTTTTTTGTCTTGGTGATGGCTGCCCTTTTAGGCTGCTCATCACCAAGACCGCCCATTAGCTCAACCCATATTCCACCCACCCCAACACCTTTTGAGACCCGCCGATCCAAAACCAGATTAACCCATCTGTCCCCAAACCGAACCATTGTGGTTGATCTGGCCCTTAAAAGCATAGGCACCCCCTATACCTGGGGCGGCACATCCTTGTCCTCAGGATTTGACTGCAGCGGCCTTGTGGTCTATGCCCATAAAGGTGCGGGCATTAGATTGCCCAGGTCAGCTAAAAATCAATTTTTAAAAGGCCAGGCGGTTTTTCTGGACACTATTTTACCTGGAGATCTTGTTTTTTTCAGAACCCTGGATAAAAAAAATGTTTTTCATGTTGGAATTTTCATTGGGCAAAACGATTTTATCCATGCCCCGGGCAAACACAGGACAGTAACCCGGTCTACCCTGGCCAATCCATATTTTAAAAAGCATTTTCTCGGGGCAAAATCATTTCTCCAGACCATAGGTCCCCAAAAGAAATCTCTGGAATAAAGCCAAAAGACCTGGTACATATTCTTGTAAAATTATAGGACAACCTAATTTTCAGGAGCAATCATGGCTAAAATTTCATTCCATCGGCGGTGTATCCCAAAAATACTCTTTTTTGGGGGCCTGGTTCTCATTCTGGCTCAAAGCTGCATGCCGTGCTGGGCAGGCCCTGACCGGTCCAAAGGCCAAACCCTTTATGTGCCGGCCTATTCCCATATTTACATCGGACACAAGGCAAGACCCTATTTGCTCACCGTGACCTTGAGCATACGCAATATTGACCCCAAGGCTGAAATAACACTTTTTGCCATTGATTATTACGGTACAGAAGGTCATCTTATCACCCACTACCTTGAGGCCCCGATCACCCTTGGCCCCATGGCCTCGACCCGGTACGTGGTTCCGGCACCCAATAAAACAGGGGGATCCGGTGCCAACTTTATTGTCAAATGGAAATCAAACGATCAGATCAATATCCCCATTGTGGAGACCATTATGATCGGCACCCAGTCTCAACAGGGAATTTCCTTTACCTCAAGGGCACGGGAAATCATAGAATAATCTTCAATCTTTCTTAAACCTTAAGATATACGGGGTTAAAAGTGTGCAGGGCGCATAGGAAAGTTTGGCCTGGCGAAGACCCGGGATGCCCAAATCCTGTTCACGGTTGATATACTTGGTTTTTTCAGCCAACAGCCGTGCGGTCTCTTGATTGATCACCTGGGCGGCCCCTTTGAAGGCCATATTTGATTTTTCAAAATGGATATTATAGGTATCCTTGTTCAAAGGGCTGAAAACAGAAAACGCAGCAATCTTGCCTTCCACTGCCAACACAAGTCCCTCAAGACCGAGAAACGACCAATGATCAAAGGCCGTTTCCATGGCTGAGAACTCATCTGCCAGGGCCCTGGGAAAAGGATCCAACGTGTGAAGCAAATCCTTTGCAAAGGCCTTTACATCAAAAATATTGTCAGCGGTTAACGCCCCAAGCGTAAAATCCGGAAACCGCCGTTTAAACTGGGAGATTAAATTTCTTTTTTTATGGAGTTTTGACCCTTTAAGCTCTGCAAGGCTCTGGGCAAGATAAAGATATTCTGCAGCATCCCTGTCCTGGGAGATGGTATAAAAATGCTTGATCTGAGGATATGCATCAAGATAGGCTTTGGTCGCAAGACAAATGTCAGGCCCAAGCCCTATTCCGGCAAAATGCGCGGAAATCTGCTTTAAATCCTCTGGCGCAATCGCAGGCCCCAAGGGCATGAAGATTAAATTGTCCACCCCGTCAAAAATAAAGAATCGACCCTTGTAGGTAAACCATGAATATTGATACGCCTTGGCCCAGCAGAAAAGAGTCACAAAATTATACTCACAGGAAAGGGAGGGATATCGGTTTAAAAAGCCTTTGACCATGGGAGCTGTGTCCATGGTAAATTTTGTAAAACCGGAAACATGTACCGGGGATTTTTCATCAAAAGCCATTGTGCAGCAGGGCATGTCCATGATCAGCTCCCCAGTTTAAACGGGACATGATCCTTGATCTGCACAAATCCCATTTTCTCATAAAAATTATTGGTGCCGGGCTCTGCGATCAGGCCGATCCAGTCCACCCCCCGTTGCTTTAATTCGGCCACAAGGGCATCAACGATCATGGTGCCGATCCCATGTCCCCGATAGGATTTTAATACGACAATATCCTGAATATAGGCATCGGAGCAAAGATCTGAAAGGGCACGTCCCATGCCGATAAGCCTGCCCTGGCAAAAGGCCCCAGCAAACAGGGCGGAATCTTTTGGCAGAGCCTTTAAAAAATCGTGGGCCTCGTCAAAGGAATCTTCCCACCAGCCTGCGGCCTTGTAAAGACGGATCATATCCTTGATCGGGGCGGCTTTGACCAGTTCAATGTTGATCTCATCCTTTATGTCCCCCTGCTCTTTCATGGTTAGGCCTCCAAAATTTCTTTGGCAAAATATGGCAGAACAAAGGCGGCCTCATGCACGGCTGAAGAATAATATTTTAATTGATTTTGAATTTTCCCAGGAACGGGCCTGGCCGGTGTATCAACCCCAGGGCCAAGGGAGCCTAAGCAGACCCCGATATGGCCGCCCGGATATGTGGGCACCAGGATATTGGCATATCCTCGGACCGGGAAAATAGATTTTGTAATCTGAATCAAATTTTTGACACACGCCTGGTGAAGAAAAAAAGATTCTCCCTGGGTGGCCACAAGCCCTCCGGGTTTTAAGGCTTTTTTGAGATTCTCATAAAAGGGTTTTTCAAACAAGGCTTCACCCGGACCCACAGGATCTGATGAATCTACAATGATGACATCGTAGGTTCCAGGTTTTTCCTGGACAAAAAGATTTCCGTCCCGGATATGAATCTGAACCCTGGGATCATCAAACCCGCATGCAAGGGCAGGCAAAAATTGCTTTGACACCCTCATGACCTCAGGATCAATTTCACAAAAATCAATGGTTTTCACCTCTTTGTGGCGACCAATCTCCCTGAGGACGCCCCCGTCTCCTCCGCCAATGACCAACACGGTTTCAGGGTTTGGATGGGCAAACAGGGGCAGATGGGCCATCATTTCATGATATCCGAATTCATCCCGTTCGGTCAGCTGAATTATGCCGTCCAAAACCAGCATTTTCCCATGGGATTTTGTCTGGTACAGATCAATCTGCTGAAAAGATGTTTTGTTCGAGTACAACACCTGATCCACCTCAAGGGAAAGGGCCACCCCTTCCCACATGGGACATATTTCTGAAAACCAGCCCTTTTCAATTTTGCTCAAATTTTTCATTGTTCAAACCTTTTTTCTGATCATGGGCTTTTTGGCTATTGCCTCAGGCCGATCTGCATTTTATAGTGTCTGCCGTTAAAAAAAGACATGGCAAACTCAGCCACATCCCGGGGCTCATAAAATTTGCAGGAAAAAATATCCAAATATGCGCTGTTAGAGGCATTGGCAAAATGACCTGAAATCAAAGAGGTTTCAATGAGCTGGGTCATGGAATACCCGGCCACTTTTTCATCTTCACCAAAATGAACCACCTGGCAGTCTCCAAACCGCTTCATCTTAATCCGGTCACAAAGCTGTACCACAAAGGATTCTATATTTTGGGCATCTCTGATCCCGTCAGGATCGCAGTCATAGATGTCCACCGAGGTAAGCACCCCCCAGGGCGCGGTATTGTCATAGGATTTTTTCCAGGAAATGGGCAGATTTTTTCGATCTTTGACCCCTTGTTGAACAGGCCCGTCTTTTTGCACAGGATTTAACAGCCCCCGGTTCTGGTCCGAAGAAATCTGCACCCGGCCTGCCTCAAACCCTTTTTTCATGGAAGAAATCGCCGTATCCAGATTAATATTATCTCCGCAGGTAAATATGTCCACGGCAGCATAATTATGCTCGGGCCAGGCATGTACGGTAAAATGGGACTCTGCAATAATCACGACGCCTGACACCCCCTGGGGGTTAAAGCCGTGAAACGAACTTGAAATAATGGTGGCGCCGCTATCCTGGGCAGCCGTAAGCAGGGTCTTTTCAACGCTCTTCTTATCGAGCAAAGCTTTAGGACCACAGTCGTAATACTCAATGGTGAGCTGACGGCCCAAGGCAAACACAGGGTCCTGCAACCCGTTAACGGATTTCATATTTTTATCAAGCATTCAGGAACACTCCAAACCAATCATTAGTTACAGCAAATTATAAACAGACCCATTCACCTGAAAACGAACCGGTAATAATAAGGTTACAAAAAGTTAAGCGTTATTGGGAGATAATCAATGAAAAAAAAGGAATCTATCAATAAATTTCCATAATAGAAGAAAATCTAAGGTATTCTGTCTGCCTGGGCAGATTCTTTTTCTCAAGCCCCTTTACCATGGAAGGCGCATTAAACCGAAGATACGGATTGACCTTGAGTTCATCTGCCAGGCAAGAAAATACAAATTCATTTTGATAGGCGTTTTTATAGATTTCAATCTCAGGATTTTCAGGATCAATGGAAAGGGCAACCGCTAAGGACTCCATGACATAGTCATGGCCTGCAAAAATTTTAGTTTTTTTGTCCAAAGCCATAATTTGCTTTAAAGAGTGAAAAAAAGCCTCAAGGTCCCCTGAAAAACAATTGCCCACGGTGGCATTGAACAGGGTATCTCCGGTCACAAGGAACCCTGTCCCCTTAAAACATACAGAATCTGTCGTATGTCCGGGGGTGAGCATCACCTCAAGTCCCTGGCCGTTGTCAAGCGCCAGGACCTGCCCCTGGGTCAGGGACCGGCAATCCATAAAGACGGCATCCGTTTTTTCAATCAGACGTGCATTGCCGCTGGTATGATCCGGGTGGGAATGGGTATTGGTGATAAAAACAATATGGATCCCCCTGGGTCTGGCAAAGGCTAAAATTGCCTCAGGATCTCCGCCGTCAATGACAATGCCGCTGGATTTTGTGTAAACCAGATAGGCCAGATTATCTTGGGAATATCTAAACTGTTCAATTTTCATTTTTCTTCCCGGATCAGTTAAAAAAGGGGGTCATCCTCGCTGAGCTCATTTTCATCATCCGTCTCGTCCATGTAATGGACTTCAAGTCCGTCATCGTAAATGCCCTCAATTTCGTCATCATCCATGGCTTCATCCAAAAAGTCGTCTTCAAACAGATGCTCTACCCCATGGGCCTCAAAAATAAAGGTCAGTGCTTCTTTGAGATTCCGTTCCAAGCTCTGTGCATACGATCCATTTTCATCCGGCGTGAATTCATAAGTATCATCGTGTTCTTCAATCAGATCCCGAAGATCTGTTTCCATTTGAGAGTGGGTATAAAAATCAATTTCAAGGGGTTCAAGCATTTCATTGAAACAATCGTAAAGCTCAAAGGCATCCACGGCATCTAAAATGGTCATTTTTTTTACCATTTATCATCCCTCCCTGTGAATTTAAGCTTTGGAATGCCTTCTATGATAATGGCAGTTGTTTTTGATGTCAAATCAGAAATTATCCCAGGGTTGCACAAAGGGTTGGATTTTATAGCAACACCTTATAAATTCAGCCTAAAACGTGGGGTAAGCACTTGAAAAAAAAATAATCCTATCAAAATTGAGTTGATATCATCTAACCAGAGCACAAAAAATTTCATTTTATTTTTCTGATTTTTTCGGTCTGTACCAGAAATCATGAATCTATTTTGGTAATTTGCCAGATATCATTTTTATCCTGTACTAAATGTATTTTTTAATGTGACACCACCATGCTGGGGTTTTGAAAAAAGACTCTCACCGAACGATAAGAAAAATTACCCGGTTTTTTGATTTCTTTAATTGTTACAGTGTTCACTCAAAATTAAAAATGATGCCTTGCCATAATTTTATTATATTTTTCACTGCTTTTAAATTTTTTTATAGCACGGGCCATTTGGTCTGCAATATCTTTATACTTTTTACCTTTGGCTTTTGTGAAACCCAGATATAGGGGTCAGAGCTAACAGGCGGTAATAAAATTTTTATCTTTTCACTCAGCTTCATTTTTTTTGCCACATGAATAAGTGGAAGTCGGCTACTTATACCCAATGGATGTCGGCCATGTACTATCATTTCAATAATCTGAGACGTGTTGTTGGCTTCATATTTTTTTATAAAATTTGCGTTTTCAAAATCATTTCCATAAAAATTATTTCGGGCAACAATAATGGTTTCACCAGCAAGCGATTTTAAATCGCCATTAAAAGCATATGCACGTTCATGGTGAGTAAACAAGACATTATGATCCGTTCCTAAATATTCACTTACAAAATAGAGGAACTTTTCTCGATCGACAGTTCGATAAAGAGACAATATCGAATCAACAGAACCTTCTTTTACATATTCCAAACAACGGGTCCAGGGATATGATTTGAATTTAACTTTTAATCCAATTAGATTTGCAGAACCTTTAACCGTTAGCACATTTACACCATTTGCCTGGCCCTGGTCATCAAAATATTCATATGGCGGCCAATCTGCGATAGCAACAACAATTTCTTCAGCCCAAAGATTAGTAGACAAAAAAATAATCAATATAGAAATGCAAAATGCATTCATTCCTTTATTAAAGCAAAATAATGGGTTAATCCAACACTTTTTCAAATTATCACCCTTCAGGCGAACCGATTTTACCTCATCTGCGTCATTGCAGACCGTTCGCAGTAGAGTTTCAACGGCTTCACGGCCTAACGCCTTGCAGCTAAAGCAAAATCAATTCGTGAAATATGGGGGATAAGACCTTTAGCTGGTTTTAAAAATTAAAAACCCGCTAGGACCATGTGAATGGTTGCCCTATCCACCATACCATTTAGCAAAGTCTTCTTATTTTATTAAAATTATTTTGAAACCGGTCGGCCAAAAACGTCCACAATACCCAAGCCTTGGGATTTAGCGTTCTGTGACCAGGTGGCCGGATCGGAGTCTGTTATCGCATAGGTTCCGGCTGCCAGCTTTAGGTTCGGGGACACCGTCCAGTATGCATTGCGGGTATTGTGCATTCCGGGCGATCCTTTTGCCTGCCAGGCCCCTATCCCGCGAATCCCAATTTTGCCCGGCGCCTTGGTTCCTTTCCCGTCATTCCAATGGTAGGTGGCAATCCGGGTAATAATCATGGGCTGTGTCAAAGTAAAATGAGTGGTTCTAAGATTGTACACTGTCGCGATATTGTTGTTTGAAAAAATTTTTATCTCCTTTGCGCCGGCTGAAGTTTTCTTACCTTTTGCTGGAGATGAAAAAGAGGCCAATTCATAGACACTGTTGGCCCAGCCTCCCCCGCAGATTTCAGCAGCATTGCCCGAGCACTTCATATTGCATCCCTGGGAGGGCCCGTATTTGCCATAGGTATTGCTGCAGAAACAATGGGAGACATATTGGGTCGCCGCATACCTAAAGCCCTTGGCTTTGCATACATCCATACAACCTTGGGTTGTCATATTGTTGCTATTAAAGGTATACCCGTTTAGATCCCTTGAGGCCGAGTCTCGATAGCAGCCTTTGTACGAATTTGCCCAGGTGTTTGAAATACAGACGGCAAGGAACAGAACCATAAGAAGCGCAGCAATTTTATTCATTTTTTCACCTTTCATCAATTAAATAAAAAGAACACTTACCAACGATACAATAATGAATTTTGTTTTTATCTCATATCAACGAAAAGGATGTCAACTCAATCAAAAATTATCCTGATTGTCACCACGCTTTAAAATGTAAATTTAAGCCCTTGATTTCCAGGCTAAAACCGAACGCGGACATGTAATATCAGGTTTTTTTCTGGGGGAATTTTACGAAGGACTCTACAAAAGGGTTTTCAATGTCCGCAGCCTGAATCTGGTCTGCCATGCCAAGAAGACCCCAACAAAGAAAACCACACCCTTTAAACCGCCTGATTTCACCCAACGCTGTTTTTCAAGGCGGACCAATGGGGATAGTGGGTTCCCCGGCCATTCATAGAATGGCGGGGGAATTTGTGTCGGTCTTGTTTTACTCTGCTAAAATCTGCCCAACCTTTTTGAGCAACTCGTCCTTGTCAAAGGGTTTGGCAAAAAAACCCTGGGCTTTGGGAATGGAATATTTACGGCCGGACAACCCTGAAATCACAATCACAGGGGTGGAAAACCCTTTAATCTTGGACAGCTTCCTGAAAAACCGGGGTCCCCATTCTTCAGGCATCTCCAGGTCCAGGGTGATCAAATCAGGATTTTGAGCCTGGTACAGATCCATGGCAACTTTGCCGTCATCTGCAACACAGGTCGTGTATCCATTGTCCTGGAACAAGGCATCCAGGTACCGGGTGATGGACGGATCATCATCCACGATCATTATTTTCTTCTGGCTCATACTAACCTCCTTTATTGTTTCTTGTGACACTGGCCGCAAAGGAGAGGGCCTTTTCCCGTATCAATATGACAGGTTCGGCACTGGGTATGAAATGCATTGGAAAGAGACATGGCATTTTCAGGCCCGGGCACCAACCCATGGCATTCTGAACAAGGGCTGTCCTCGCTGGACTCATCTTCCACCACCTGCCCGTTTTCCCAGACATGATGACATATGGCACAGTCTTCCAGTTCCGCGTTTTCATTATGGGTGTCATGATCAAACAGGGCCGCTGGCCGTTGGGGATTTTCAAAAGCCGAGACATCCATACGGCTTTCTTCCCCGTTATCACTTGCCATTGCCCCCCAAGCACCCAGGGTGAGCAGGATAAAAACAATTATCAGACTCTGAAGTTTCATCTTATTCTCCCTGTTTATAGACTTTCTTTTCCATGGTTTCAAAAATAATATCACCTAAAAATTTAACTTCCATATCCAGTTCATAGTGGTGGACAATATCTTCAAGCCCTGAATGGCAGTTATGACAGGGCGCGATCAAGACCTCGGCCCCTGTGGCCTTAAGCTGTTCAGCCTTGACCCGGTTGTTGACCATCCGTTCTCCTTTGTAGGGAGGGCCGCAGTTGATCACCCCGCCGCCGGCACCGCAACAATAATTGTGTTCACGGTTGGGAACCATATCCACAAAATCGGTACAAATCATGTTGACCACTTCCCTTGCCTTGTCATGGAGCCCCCTTCCCCTGGACACATTGCAAGGATCATGAAGGGTGACTTTTTTGGTATAGTTTTCTTTTATGGTAATCCGGCCCTGGGTGAGCAGTTCATGGTAAAACTCCAGGGCATGAACCACCTCAAAAGGCGGCATGGCCCAGGAGACCCAGCGGTTGCCCACATCATAAATAGACCTGAAGGCATGGCCGCACTCTCCCATGACAATCCGCTTGACCTTGAGGTTGGCGGCGGCCTCATAAAAGGTCCGGGCAATCCGGCCTGAAATCTCATTGTCTCCGGTGTACATGGCCATATTTGAATTGTCCCACCCCGGCATGGACGGCATGGTCCAGTTCATGCCTGCCGCATGCATCATTACGGCGGCCTGGTAAATGAGTCCTGCCTGAAATTTGGGTTCAGGGGCAATCACGGAATACATAATGTCCGCCCCCTCTTTGTCCAGGGGAATCCGTAAATCTTCAAACTCTTCCCTGGCATCTTCTTCCTGCCATTGAAGCGTGTCTATCCACTCGTCTTCCTTGACCCACATCTGGTTAAGGGTGACCGAATGGGAGTTGACCGTATCCTGAATATACTGGGGGGTGATCTCAAGCTTGTGGCAGATCCTTCGAACCAAAAGCATCATATAGGCAATATCAATACCAAAGGGGCAATACATGGAACATCTTCGGCAGACATTACACTCCAGATGAGAGATATGAACCGCCCTGCGCAAAAAATCCTTGGACACCTTTCCTTTTTTATCAATCATCTCCCAGATGGTCTGCTTGACTTTGGCTGCCGGAGAATAGCTGGGATCACGGTCATTGGATAAAAAATACGAGCATGCATCCGAGCAGAGTCCGCAACGCATGCAGGTCTCCACATAAGTTTTAAGACGGATCCCGGTTTCTTTTTCAAGGACTTCATTAATGGTTTTGGTAATTTTTTCCTGGGTCAGTCGTTCAAGTCCGCCTTCAACGGCCGGGTCTGTATTTTTTTCCATCTTTTTTGTTTCCATGGCTGATGGTTCCTGCATCGTTATCTCCTTTAGGGGTTACCCGATTCTTACCTTTTCCAATCTGATCTTACTTCCTACCAGTCCCTTGCATGCCGAACGTTTCCAAATTCCGACCCCATATAGGCCCGGGTCAGGGGCGCTGTAATCATATGGGAAAATCGTGAAAACGGGATAATGATCAGCATGAGTTCCCCGGACAAAATATGAACAATCATCATCCACTCATAGGCGGCCACCTGATGGTAGGCCAAAAATCCGGTTAAAAAAGGCAAAAGAACCATAAAAATCAGAAAAAAATCCTTGACCGAGGTCAAAAATTTAACCTCGGGAACAAGTATCCGTCTTCCTGCAAAAAAACCGAGTGCCGCAACGATCACAACCGTCAGAATATCGGCAACCCCGTCATTGAGCGCAGGCCAACTGACGTTAAACGCCTCTTCCACAAGGACAATGTGGGCGGATAAAAACAGGGGGACCACAAACAATGCCAAATGAAATATATAAGAGACGGCATAAAACACAGGCTGCTGCCGGGTGGCTCTCGGAAAAAAGGGAATAAGCCAGGCCCCAATGGATCTTAAGCTGTGGTACAAGGTCATATAGGAAAAAATATAGGACTCTTTTTCCCTGACCTTACGGACAATGCCTGCAACCTTCAGGATCAGCCCCACGATAAAGATCATAACCGAAATCCAGACCATGGGCCCCATGATAAAATCAATAAATCCATTCATCTTAGCTCTCCTTACAGGGCAACTATACTTCGTTTATATATTCCGTTTTCAATCCCCTTGACCAAAATTTTATCCATGTCCGGACTGATCACGGGATCGGCCATATAATCATAGGGACCGGCAATGACACGGTCATTGACAGCAGTATAATACTTGCCCTTTTTTTCAAAACAGACCGCTACGACAGATCCGTCATCACTGATGTTCGGGGTAAATATTTTATCACAGGACAATGTCCATGCCCTGTCATTTTGGGCAAGCCCCCAGTCTCCCTTGTCCTTAAAAACCACCACAAGCTGGGCACCGTCTTGGGAGTAATACAAATCGCGAACCATGGTGTCCCATGACAGGGACCAGAGGATGTCATTCTGGGCAATTGTCCATTCACCAAAGGTTTTGGCCACCGCAGCGGCAACATGTCCATTGGCCGGATCTGTCTCCAGCCGCCAAATATTTTCATAGGCAGATGCCCAAAAAGGAGAATCATCCTTGTACAGCATCCATTTTCCATTGATCCGGACAGGGGCCACCACAGACTTGTCACAGAACACAGGCCGCCATACCGCCTGGAATTTGGTATCCCAGACAGATTCGTTGACGGCAATCCCGTATGCTTCCCGGTCAAGGCGGACCCCATATGCCAGATCCGGGCCTGTACCGCCCATGGAAATATCCCAGATATTGACAAACCGCTTTTTCCCGATGTTTCCGTCAACGGCCACGGAAAAAAGGCCCTGGGCAAAGGCGTCCACATCCGCTGCGGTCATGGAATCCACCTGAACCACAGCCGCGGCATTGCCCTGCTCCCCCATGACCATGCCGGTGATATTTTCATACCCCGTTTCCCAGGGCTGGTCATCCACGGCCATGCCGTATTCCATATCCCTTTGAAAGGCCACGCTGATATGGGAACCGTCCGAACTGGTCTTTAGATCCCAGATAAAATCAAACTGATTGGCCCATGGCTGGCCGTTTACCACCAATCCCCATTCCTCATCCTGGCAGGTGCATACGGCATAGCGGTTGTCCGGAAGTGCTTTAAGGCTCCAGGCCTTTTCATATTCACCCTCCCAGAGCTCTGAGTTTACACAGATGCCAAATGCCATTTCATCCAGATTAACAATACTGGCAACAGACTCCCCGTCAGGAGAGATACAGGGATCTTCCACCCAGTTAAATCGGGATTCCCATTCTTTTACCGGTATCTCTTTGAGTTGAGTACTCCAGTCCCATGATTGTTTTTCTTCCATTTTTATCTCCAACTCTGGTTAGATAAATTAAGGGGTTTCAATTCATTGATCACCGTATCCAATGAGGCAACCGTCAGTGGTTTTTCAATAAACCTGTCGATTCCTGCCTCAATAATCTCTTGTTCCAGGCCTTCACTGGCAATGGTTGCCATAAGAATCCGCCTCACCCCGGGCTGAATTCGGGCGGCCTGCTTTAAAAATTCAATCCCGTCCATATCCGGCAGAAAATAATCGGAAACAACCAGGCTCACCTGCTGGTATTTAAGCGAGTTCAGCCCTTGTTCGCCGGATTTAAATATGAGGAACTGGGTGCGGCTGGTATCAAAAAGAACCTTTAGCGAATCACGCACATGCCGGTCATTATCAATGAACATGATGTGAAGATTATTTTTGACTTTCATAATATTGAAAACCCTTTGTCAAAATTAGTAAAAGGTCAAACATCCCAAGTTGTTAACAGCAGAAACCATGCCATCCCCAAACTCCAAAAATTCATGCGTTATAACAGAGCGTTATGCATACCATTGGTCATCTATTCTTCAAAAAAATCCTGTTTTTATAAAAATTCAAACTATTTTCTTTGAAAAACTTAGAAAAGTTACAATATTCCGAAAAATTATCCTACCTTTTTTTAAAATTATGATTCTGGTAATCGGAAAGGGCCAAATAAAATCCCCCCACTGACAGTTCAGCACAATGGTAATGGTCCTCGGGCAGGGTCTCAAGGTATGATGCCACTTTGTCCGCATTGATTTCCCAGGCCTTTTCCAGGGTTAATCCCTGGCTCATCTGAACCACGGTATTGCAGCAGGCCACCGTATGAACACACCCGTCAAGTTCAAAGGAGACCGTTGCAAGCCGTCCTTGGTCCACCATGATAAAAAATTCCACCCGGTCTCCGCAATCGCCTGTTCGGGTGCCGTAGCCGTCCGGATGCAAAATTTTTTCCCTATGGTCATTTTTATAGGCCATCTCAAGAAAATGCAGAGAATGGCTGTTCCAAAAATCCGTATCATCCATATATTTTTGCCCTCCTTTCACAATATCTCAGGGCAGATTTGCTCTATCTATATCTTCAGACAAATAATAATTTTTTATTTGTTTCCCCCTTTTTATCATGAAATATACAAACACCCAAGCCCATAATCTTCAAACCTGACAAAGAAAATTCAATGGGATTGAAATTCCTTGTGCCCCCGCCTATAATGACCGGCAAATCCAAACACGATCACACACAAAAAGGATAGGCAGTTGGCAAAATTTGACATCACCCTGATCGGCGGCGGTATTGTGGGCGCAGCAACCGCCCTGGAACTCAAAACCCGGTATCCAAGAGCAAAAATCCTATTGGTGGAAAAGAAAAAAAACTTAGCCTCCCACCAGACCGGCCATAATTCAGGGGTGGTCCATGCCGGAGTATATTATGCCCCCGGCACTCTTAAGGCAGATTTTTGCAGGCAGGGTGCCAGGGACACCAAAAATTTTTGCGCGATCCACAACCTGCCTTTCAGGCAATGCGGCAAATTATTGGTGGCCACCACCCCCTTAGAGCTTGAACGGATGAAAGCGCTTAAAACAAGGTGTGAAAAAAACCATATCACTACCCATTGGGTTAACCAATATGAGCTTGGTCGACTGGAGCCCAATATTGTTGGACTGGGCGCATTAAAAGTTTCTGGCACCGGGATTACGGATTTTGTAAAAATCACCGCCAAATTCGGAGAGTTGTTTCAACAAAAAGGCGGCACCCTATGCTTTGGAAATGAGGTGACCCGAATCCTGGAAACACAGGATTCAGTGACCCTTGCCCTGGGCCGAAAAACGGTTTCCACCCGGTATCTCATTGTCTGCGGCGGGCTGAATGCAGACCGGCTGGCCCGGATGATGGACATTGATATCAACTTTATGATCATTCCATTCAGGGGGGAATATTACCGGCTGCCCAAACGACTCAATAAAATTGTCTCCCATCTTATTTACCCCATCCCCGACCCTGATCTGCCCTTTTTAGGGGTTCACCTCACCCCCATGATAGACCATGGAATGACCGTGGGGCCCAATGCGGTCATGGGATGGAAAAAAGAAGGATATGGGAAAATCAATTTTTCGGCCAGTCAAAGTTTGGCCATGATCAAATTCAAAGGATTCAGGCAGGTGCTGGCGGCAAATTTCAAATCCGGGGTGAAAGAATGGATTGATTCGGCGTATAAACCCGGATGGTTCTGTTGCAAAAAATTATTAATGTCTGATACAAGTCCGTTTTGGCACTAATTTATTTGCAGAGAGATCGTATGAAAAATGAAAACCCTTTCAAGTGGCGTCATTATGAAAAAGAAATCATCCTGTTGAATGTTCGCTGGTATCTGAGATATCAACTGAGTTACAGGAATCTGGAAGAGATGATGAAAGAACGGGGCTTGTCTGTGGATCACAGTACCATTTACCGATGGGTTCAGCGCTATGCTCCTGAAATGGAAAAGCGAAGCAGGAAGTATCTGCGGCAATCAAATGATTCTTACCGTATTGATGAAACATATATCAAGGTGCGGGGGAAAATGAAGTATCTTTACCGAGCGGTCGATTCCCGTGGAAATACCATCGATTTTCTTCTTCGCAGCAGACGTAATATGGAATCTGCCAAACGATTTTTTAAAAAGATGCTGCGAGCTTCCAATAGCTCCAGACCTCGGGTTCTGAGTGTTGACGGAAATCCTGCATATCCTCCGGCAGTAAAGGCTTTGAAAGAAAAAAAGCTTCTGAATAAGGACTGTATCCTAAGACAGAATAAATATCTGAACAATATTATTGAGCAAGACCACCGGTTTATCAAAAAGCTTGTCAGAGCTGGTATGGGGTTCAAGACATTTCATTCTGCCTGGCGGACGCTAAAAGGCTATGAAATTATGAACATGATCAGAAAAGGACAAGTTAAAAATATCAGGAAGGGAGAAATTTTAAAGCAGAAAGAATTCGTCGAAAATCTGTTTTCTTATGCTGCGTAAATTTTACGCCTGAACGATCTCTTTGTCCTGGAAATATTTTTTGCAACAGAACCCGGCCGATCATTGCATTTGAAAAAAAAGAAACAATTTTATGTCCCAAAACGGCATATAGCATAAAACAGACAAAGGCGATCAAGGCCATAAGCCCTAAAAGCAGGCTGGATTGTGCCAGGTATCCGGTCTCAGGACTGATGAACTGGGGAAAAACCGCCGTAAAAAAAACAATGGCCTTGGGATTTCCCGCAGTGACCATGGCCCCCTGGAAAAAAAGATTGCGCAAGGGCACAGGTGTTGTTCCCTGCCGGTCTGAATCCGGCAGGGTAAAAGAGAACCTGGCTGAAAAAAAAATGCTGAGTCCCATATAGACCAGATAGGCCGCACCTGCCCATTTAAGGACGAGAAAACAAAATTCCGATGCCAGCAATACCGTGCCCAGCCCCACAATGGAAACCATGGCCTGGATCATGGTCACCACAAGATTGCCCAGGGCAGAGGCCAGGGTCGGCATCACCCCGTGCCGCATCCCGTGGGTCAGGGCCAAGAGCATGAAAGGCCCCGGGATGATAGAGGCCAAAAACACGGTAATGGTAAATCCAAGAAAAAATTCCAGGGACAAAAGGCCCTCCTATTCGTAGATAGAATGTTTTTTGGGATCAAAGGCTTCCCTGATGCCTTCTCCGGTGAAGGTCACGGTTATCAGGGTCAGCACCAGGGCCCCGACCACGGAAGCCGAAATCCACCAGGCTTCCATGTTCTGCCATCCCTGGGCCAAAAGCTCCCCCCAGGACGGGGTGGGCGCGGGCAGGCCAAAGCCCAGGTAATCCAGGGAGGTTAAAGAGACAATCCCGCCGGATACGGCAAAGGGGGCATAGGTGACAATCACGGAAATGGTATTGGGAATAATATGCCTGAATATAATTCTGAAATGGGAAGCCCCAAGGGAACGCACCGCCAGGATATACTCTCTTTCCTTTTCCTTGTAGGTCATGGTCCGCATCACCCAGGTAATGCCGATCCAGCCGAAAAAGGCCATGATCAGAATGAGGATCAAAAAATTGGGCACCACAATGGAAGAGATAATGATGATCACGTATAAAAAAGGAATATTGGACCAGATTTCAATCACCCGCTGGAAAAAGAGATCAAATTTCCCGCCAAAATACCCCATGGCACAGCCAATACTAATGCCCACGGAATAGTTAAGCAAAAGCAGGATAAATGAAAAAATAATGGCGGTTCTGAACCCGTATACCAGACGGGCCAGGATATCCCTGCCCACATTGTCCGTTCCCAGAAAATGGCGCTGGGAAACCGAAGGGGGAAACGGGGGATATTCATTGAGCTGAAGATCGTTTTCATAGGGGTTGAACGGCACCGGCGGCATGAGTACAAATCCCCTGGACCCGTTCTGGTTCATCTTCTCCTTAAGGTCCCGGTAATTGGTCTCATAGGCATAGTCAAGGCCAAACCGGTTTCCCGGAATCATCTGACCGTATGTGGGAAAGAAAAACTCGCCCTCATAATAGACCATCAATGCCCTGGAATTGATAAACACCTCGGCAAACAATGAGATAAAAATCATTGAGACAATGATCACAAAGGACCAGAATCCTCTGGAGATATGGCGGAACCGTTTAAGTTTCTGAACGGTTACCGGATTTAAAATGCCCATGATGCCCCCTATTTAAACCTGACCCGCGGGTCTACCATTGCCACACAGAGATCAGAAAGAATATTGCCCACCATAAAGAGCAGAGAGGAGATCACCAATATTCCCATGACAACGGGATAATCCCTGTCCACAATGGATTCATACCCCAAAAGCCCCATGCCGTTAATATTGAACACCTTTTCAATGAGAAAAGAGCCCATGAGAATAATGGAAATATTATTGCCGAACGAGGTAGCGATGGGGATGAGGCTGTTGCGGATAGCATGGCGGAACACGGCCTTTTTAAAGGGCAGGCCCTTGGCAATGGCGGTTCTGACATAGTCGGCAGACAGATTGTCCATCAGGGTGTTTTTCATGAGCAAAGTCATGACGGTAAAGGATCCGATCACATAGGAGACCAGGGGCAGCACCGTATGCAGGGCGATATCAGCTGCTTTTTCAGCCAGGCTCATCTGGTCAAAAAAATCCGACACAAGACCGCCCAAGGGAAAAATATCACACCGGGATCCCAAAAGCACCAGCATGAGCACCCCTGCCACCCAGCCCGGAATGGCATAGCCTGTAAAAATCAAAACAGAGGAAAAATTGTCAAATCCTGAATTGTGGCGCACGGCCTTGGCCACGCCCAGGGGAATGCAGACCCCGTAGATGAGCGTCAGGCTCAAGACCCCGAAATACAAAGAAATGGGGATGCGTTCTTTGATCATCTCCCAAACCGGATCATGGTAACGGGTGGACCGGCCCAGATCGCCTTGCACCACCTTGGCAAGCCAGAGCAGATAGCTTTCCAGAACCGGCTTGTCAAAACCGTAGTACGCTTCAAGTTTTTTGATCTGCTCCTGGGACAAGGGCTGACCCTGGCCTGCCCCGGCCCTGGAACGCCCCCCTTCCGCCCCCATCTGCATGGCCCGTGTTTCAGCAATGATCCGCTCAATGGGGCCGCCGGGCACAAACCGGGTAATGGTAAACACCATGATGGTGATACCGATAAAGGTGGGTATCACCAAAAGGAGGCGTCTAATAAAATAAGCGGTCATGACATGATATCAAATACCGATTCAAGGGCTTTGTCCAGGTTTTCAGGCTGGATGCCGCCGGCCTGGGCCATGTCCGGACGCCCGCCGCCGCCGCCGCCCACAATGGATGCGGCTTTTTTAACAATATCGCCTGCTTTGTAAGTTTGGGTCAGATCATCCGTGACCACGGCAATGAGCAGGGCTTTGCCCTTGGATTCCGCCCCTAAAAGGAGAACCCCTGATTTAAGCTTATTTTTGAACTTGTCTGCAAGATCCCGAAGCTGGCCCGGATTTTCAATCTCCACCTTTTTGGAGAGCACCTTGATCCCGTTGACCTCTTTGATGCTCTGGTCAATCGTGTCAACCGACTTTGAGGCCAGGCGGGCCTTGATCGCTTCAAGTTCTTTTTCCAAGGCTTTTTTCTCGGCAATCAGGGTCTCAACCTTGGTCACCACCTCGTCCTTGTTTCCCTTGAGCATGGCGGCTGCAGCTTCAATGGCCTGCTGATCGTTATGGACCGTTAACAGGGCCGCCTGTCCGGTGACGGCCTCAATGCGGCGAATCCCTGAGGCAATCCCGCCTTCGGAGAGAATGCGGAACAGTCCGATATCACCCGAAGCCCGGGTATGGGTGCCCCCGCAAAGCTCCTGGGAAAATTTTCCCTGGGAAACCACCCGGACCACATCTCCGTATTTTTCTTCAAACAGGGCTGTGGCACCGGCCTTGACCGCCTCGTCCATGCCCATTTCCCGGGTATGAACCCCATGGTTTTCCCGGATGTGCAGATTCACCTCGGTCTCAATGGCAAAGAGATCCTCAGGGGTGATGGCGCTAAAATGGGTAAAATCAAACCGCAAGCGTTCAGGGGTCACAAGTGAACCGGACTGCTTGACATGATCCCCGAGCACAGACCGCAGGGCTGAATGCAGAATATGGGTGGCCGAATGATTGATGGCAATGGCACCACGCCTCTTAGCATCCACACCCAGGGTGAATTTATCCCCTTTTTTGCATTCTCCTTGAATCACCTTTCCCTTGTGGATAAACAGGCCTGAAGGATCCTTTACCGTATCCTGGATCTCAACAATGCAGTCTCGATTTTCAAACCGGCCCTGATCCCCGACCTGCCCCCCGGATTCGGCATAAAACACGGTCTCGTTCGTGACCAGTTCGACTTCGTCGCCTTTGCAGGCCTTTTCAAGGGCCTTGTCATCTTTGACCAGGATGAGCAGTTCTGACTCGGTTTTAAGATGGTCATAGCCTAAAAACACGGTTTTCACCCCGGCAGAGGTCAAGGGTTTATAGGCCTGGCCCACGCCGGCAAATTTTGTTTTGGATTTGGATCTGGCCTTTTGCTCGGCCATGGCCCGATCAAACCCGTCCATGTCCAGCCCCATCTCCATCTCTTTAACATGGTCTGCAATAATATCCACGGGAAACCCGAAGGTGTCGTAGAGCTTGAAAATCACATCGCCGGGAATGGTTTTCTGCCCCTGGTTAATGAGTTTTTCAATGGTGGCTTCCAAAAGCTTCATGCCCGTGCCCAGGGTTTCTAAAAATTTTTCCTCTTCGTTTTTCACCACGTTGAGAATAAAGGCGGCAGAGTCTTTGAGTTCTGGGTAGGCCTCATCCATGATGGAAAAAACCGTTTGAACGGTTTCATGTAAAAAGGGTTTAACAAGGCCGATGCTTCTGCCGTACCGGATGGCCCGGCGCATGATCCGGCGCAGCACATAGCCCCGGCCCTCGTTGGCGGGCAACACCCCGTCACAGATCAAAAAGGCAGATGCCCTTGAATGATCTGCGATAACCTTCATGGCCACTTCAACCTCTTTGGATTCCCCTCGTTTTTTTCCGGCAAGATCTCCCACCTTTTCCATGATGGGGATAAAAAGGTCGGTATCATAATTGGTGAGCACATCCTGAAGAACCGAGATGATCCGCTCAAGGCCAAGGCCGGTGTCAATGCTCGGTTTGGGCAGGGGCGTCATGGTCCCGTCTTCACTTCTTTCATACTGCATGAATACCAGGTTCCAAAGTTCTAACCACCGGTCGCAGTCGCAGCCCACGGCACAATTGGGATCATCGCAGCCAAACTCGGCGCCCCGGTCAATATGGATTTCGGAACACGGACCGCAGGGACCTGTATCGCCCATGGCCCAGAAGTTGTCTTCCTCTCCCAAACGGCAGATCCGCGATTCAGGAATCCCGATCTTGTCCCGCCAGATATCATAGGCCTCGTCATCATCCTTGTAGACCGAGATGTACAATTTTTCCTTGTCAAACCCGTACCCGTTGGTGAGCAGGTCCCAGCCGAATTCAATGGCCTGGTCCTTGAAATAATCGCCAAAGGAAAAATTACCCAGCATTTCAAAAAAGGTATGGTGGCGGGCCGTGTAACCGACATTTTCAAGATCATTGTGCTTGCCGCCGGCTCTCACGCATTTCTGGGAGGTCACCGCCCTTGAATATTCTCTTTTTTCATCTCCGGTAAACACCCGTTTAAACTGGACCATACCGGCATTGACAAATAAAAGGGTGGGATCGTCCTGGGGGACCAGAGACGAAGACCTTACCTGGCGGTGATTGTGTTTGTTAAAATAGTCTAAAAAGATTTTCCTGGCTTCATTACCTGTCATTTTCTTGGCTCCTGATCTTCTCCCACCAGACTATACGTCCAGCAAACTGTCTTTTGATTTGCTTTTTTTAGTTTCCGGTCCTGCAATACCCAATTCCGTGCGCACCTTGGTCTCAATGGCATCAAAGATATCCGGATTGTCAATTAAAAAGGCTTTAACATTTTCCCGGCCCTGTCCGATGCGCTCTCCGCCATAGGAATACCAGGACCCGCTCTTGTCCACCACATCCAGCTCCACGCCCATGTCCAGAAGATCCCCGGTTCTGGAGATGCCTTCTCCGTACATGAGATCGAATTCCACATTTTTAAAGGGCGGGGCCAGCTTGTTTTTGACCACCTTGACCCGTGTCCTGTTGCCCATGATATCCTGGCCTTCCTTGATGGCCGCAGCCTTGCGGATTTCAAGGCGCATGGAGGCGTAAAATTTTAAGGCATTGCCACCGGTGGTGGTTTCAGGATTGCCGTAAACCACACCGATTTTCATGCGGATCTGGTTGATGAATATAATAGTGGTCTGGGTCTTGCCGATGGTGCCGGTGAGCTTTCTCAAGGCCTGGGACATGAGCCTTGCCTGGAGCCCCATGTGGGAATCTCCCATCTCACCCTCAATTTCAGACCGGGGCACAAGGGCGGCCACCGAGTCCACAACCATGATGTCGATCCCCCCGCTTCTGACAAGCATATCCGCAATTTCAAGGGCCTGCTCCCCCGTATCGGGCTGGGAGACTAAAAGCTCATCGCAGTCCACGCCCAGACGCTTGGCATAGGAAACGTCCAGGGCATGCTCGGCATCGATGAATGCGGCAATGCCCCCGTCCTTCTGGGCCTGGGCAACGGCATGAAGGGCCAGGGTGGTTTTGCCTGAAGATTCAGGTCCGTAGATTTCAATCACCCGTCCCCGGGGATATCCGCCCACACCCAGGGCCTTGTCCAGGGCCAGGGAGCCGGACCGGATCACAGGGACCGCTTCAATCTCACGGCCTCCCAGTTTCATAATAGAGCCTTTGCCGAACTGACGTTCGATCTGGCTCATGGCTGTCTGGACCGCCTTTTCCCTATCTTTGTTCTTATCCATGCCTTTTTCTCCTAGAGCACACCTGAAAGGTATACCATTTTAACCAGGGGTGCAGCCAGCACCCCTGCCATTATATCATCCAATACCACACCGGCCCCGCCGGAAAAATTTTTCTCAAAATACCGGACCGGCATGGGTTTTAGTATATCAAAGCACCGAAATGCCGCAAATCCCGCCAAAAGCGTCATGGGGGTTATCGGCACAAGGCACACCGCAATACAATATCCAACCATCTCATCAACGACAATGCAGCCCGGATCATCAAGGCCCAGGATCTTTTCTGCCCGGTCTGCAAGAACGATTGAGACCAGAAAAAAACAGACCAGAAAAAAACATTGACCCCCCTGGCCTGACCAGGATCCCAAATTATCCATTAAAAAAATAAAGGGCAGGCCTGCCAGGGTGCCGAAGGTGCCGGGCGCCACAGGCATCTTTCCCAGACCAAAGCCTGTGGCCAGAAAGAGAATCACGCGCCGGTTCAGGGCCATCAGGATTTTCCTTTAAGGCTCTTGTATAATCTGGTCTTTTCCCTGTCAAGTGGATTCACGGCCGTCAGAATCCTGTCATAGACTTCCCGTAAGGGGATATCCAGTTCAAGGGCCTTTTTCCGGCAGTCTTCGTATTCAGGCACATACCGCAGATCGCCTCTGGGATCTGTGATTTTTTTCACCTGAACTTTGCCAAGGCCTGTATCAGAAGAGGTGTTTACCAACACGGTTTCCCGCGCAAGAACCATTCGGTCACAGGGATAAAACCTCAGGCCAATGGCGGAGGTCTGGGTCAGGACAAGCTCTGATAAAATCTTAAGGTCTTTGGATTTACAGATCACCTCCACCCGGGTGCCGGGCCGGCTCTTTTTCATAAAGGCCGGAGAAAAACTCACATCCAGAGCCCCTTTTTCAAACAGGGCCTCCATGACAAAACCGAGCAATTCAGGATTCATATCATCCACATTGGTGGTGATCACCATCACCTGGTCATGAAAAATATGCGGGTTCTTGTCCAGATCCTCTACCTCTCCGGCCAAGGGTTTTCCCAGGACCATGCGGACCAGGTTGGGAACGCTTGCCCCGGTCTCCCGCTTGCCGGCGCCGTATCCCACCTTTGAAATCTGCATTTGAGGCATGGGACCGAAATGTTGAGCCAAAACCGCCACAATGGCGGCACCTGTGGGCGTGACAATCTCTGTCTTGGCATCGGAGGGAATCACGGGCAGCCCTTTTAAAATCCCCAGAGTGGCCGGTACGGGCACGGGTATTTTACCGTGGGCACAGTCAATAAACCCCGAGCCCACCGGGATATTTGAGGCCTCAACCCGGGTCACCCCAAGGTAGTGAATCCCTAAAAAACAGCCGATGATATCCACCAGAGAATCAATGCCCCCGATCTCATGGAAATGGACCTGATCCATGGGCTTGCCGTGGATATGGGCCTCTGCTGCTGCAATTTTCTCAAAGGCAGCCAGGGAATTGTCTTTTACCCCCGGGGGCAGGTCTGCTCGTTCAATCATTGCCCTGATATCAACATAATGCCGGGAAGAGGTATGGTCAGTAATATCCACAAAAAGATTTACCGCCCGCAGATGATGCCGGTATACAATCTCGGATCTGAGATCAAACCCCTTTAAAATGGGAGATAATTTCTGGGTCAACCAGTCCAGAGGAACGCTCAGGTCCACCAGGGCGCCCAGGGTCATGTCCCCTGAAATCCCGGACATCATATCCAGATAAAGAATCATCTAAACCCCCTGACCTTGGGCATGAACCTTGAGAATCGCCAGAATCAGATCTGCGCAGGAGACCATGTCCTTGAGGGCAATGGATTCTTTGAGGGTATGGACATCGGTCATGCCCGTGCCCAGGACTCCTGCCACAATGCCTTTTCGAAAAAAGATATTGGCATCTGCCCCGCCGCCGATGGTTTTGGATTCAAGGGTCCGTCCCAGAGCGGCGGCAGCCTTTCTGGCCAAAACAATGGTCCTGTGGTCTTCGGGAATATCGGTATAGGGAAAATCCTGTTCCACCTCCATCTCCACCCGGGGCAGATCCTGGCCCGGGAGCCTGAGGGATTTGGCCGTCTGCTCAAAGGTCTCAACAATAGTGGTTGTCACCTTGTCCAGGGTGGCCATGTCATGGGACCTGGCCTCTCCTAAGATTTCCACATACTCGGGCACGATATTGGTGGCCATACCCCCGGAAATCACCCCGAGGTTACAGGTGGTCACAGGGTCGATGCGCCCAAGCTCCAGTTTGGCAATGGCCCTTGATGCCGCATAAATGGCTGAAATGCCTTTTTCAGGGGCTGCCCCGGCATGGGCGGCCCGGCCAAAGACCTTTGCCGTGATCTTATTGGCAGAAGGGGCGCGGGTGACAATGCCTTCGGTGTCTGTGGAATCCAGAATATATCCAAACCGTGAATCCATGAGGGAGAGATCAATATTTTTGGCCCCTTCAAGGCCGACTTCCTCACACACGGTAAACACAACTTCCACGGGGGGACAGGGCAAATTGTTTTCCTGGATCACGGTCATGACCTCCAGGATAATGGCCAGAGCAGATTTATCATCCGAGCCTAAGATGGTGGTGCCGTCACTTTTAAAGACCCCGTTTTCAAAACGCACCTTGACCCCTTTGCCGGGAACCACCGTGTCCATATGGCCGGAAAGAAAAACAGGTTCAACATCCACATTGCCCTTGAATTTGGCAATCAGATTTCCACAGTCGCCCCCCACTTTCTGGGCAGCATCATCAAACACAACCTTGGCCCCCATGCCCTTTAAAATGGATTCAAGGGTTTTGGCAATTTCAGCCTCATGATGGGATTCGGAATCTATCTGGGCCAGCAGGGTAAACATATCCCCCAGCCGTTTTTCATCAATCATTGAAACATCCTTTATATTCTAAGCCGTAAAAGCAGATTCACGCATAAACTAAAATTTTATATATACTAGACTTCACCCACGAATACCACCCCGGCACAGGATAAAAACACAGGCCGGCCAAAGCGATACTCCCTTGCCCACCCCATTGGTTTTTCACCAAAGCCTACCCCCGTCAGGATGGTTGAAAAAGGCCTTGAAAAAAAAGGCCGGACCTTATTTTTTTTCTGAAAAAATTTCCGCCATCATGCACCGGGCACTGCCGCCGCCAATGGTCTCTATGACGGTCAGATCCATGGGCAGAATACGGCCGTGGGCCTGGAGCCTTTTGATCTGATCCGCGTTAAACTCGTCATGGGCTTTCTGGGACATGACAATCAGGGCACGCCCCCCTGCCAAGTTGACCTGGAGGATATTGCCGCAAAAATAATTTTCCATCTGATCCATGGAGATCTCAATAATCTCAAATTCTTTTTCAAGAAAGGTGCGGACCTGGGCCCGTTCTTCTTTGTTGGGGATGCATTCAAGACAGACCACGGCATATTTATCGCCGATGCTCATCATGACATTGGTATGATAGATGGGGTTCTGTTGCAAAAAATTATTAATGTCTGATACAAGTCCGTTTTGGCACTAATTTATTTGCAGAGAGATAGTATGAAAAATGAAAACCCTTTCAAGTGGCGTCATTATCAAAAAGAAATCATCCTGTTAAATGTTCGCTGGTATCTGAGATATCAACTGAGTTACAGGAATCTGGAAGAGATGATGCAAGAACGGGGCTTGTCTGTGGATCACAGTACCATTTACCGATGGGTTCAGCGCTATGCTCCTGAAATGGAAAAGCGAAGCAGGAAGTATCTGCGGCAATCAAATGATTCTTACCGTATTGATGAAACATATATCAAGGTGCGGGGGAAAATGAAGTATCTTTACCGAGCGGTCGATTCCCGTGGAAATACCATCGATTTTCTTCTTCGCAGCAGACGTAATATGGAATCTGCCAAACGATTTTTTAAAAAGATGCTGCGAGCTTCCAATAGCTCCAGACCTCGGGTTCTGAGTGTTGACGGAAATCCTGCATATCCTCCGGCAGTAAAGGCTTTGAAAGAAAAAAAGCTTCTGAATAAGGACTGTATCCTAAGACAGAATAAATATCTGAACAATATTATTGAGCAAGACCACCGGTTTATCAAAAAGCTTGTCAGAGCTGGTATGGGGTTCAAGACATTTCATTCTGCCTGGCGGACGCTAAAAGGCTATGAAATTATGAACATGATCAGAAAAGGACAAGTTAAAAATATCAGGAAGGGAGAAATTTTAAAGCAGAAAGAATTCGTCGAAAATCTGTTTTCTTATGCTGCGTAAATTTTACGCCTGAACGATCTCTTTGTCCTGGAAATCTTTTTTGCAACAGAACCTCTTTGAGAAATTCTTTGGGAAACTGGATCTTGTCATTGTCCATGTCCAGTATCATCTGTCTGGGAATGCTTTTCACAAAATCCCGGGCCTCGGCCTTGAGCTTGAGCTGTGATTCGTTTAATAAATAGTCAAACATGGGAATGCCTTTTTTTAAGGGGTTAAAGGGGAGTCTGGCCTGCTTTTTCAATCTGTTTTTTCCGGTTGACCAGCTTTTTCCGGGTGGCCAGAATATCAAGCTCCAACAATGACAGTTCTTTTTTCCTTTCCCGGATCTGTTCCAGTTTTGCCTCGCCAAAGGCCAGGCTTTTTTCAATCTGGTCGAGTTCATCCGGCACGGTGTCGGCCATGCTGATCATCTGGGCGATTTCTTCAAGCCTGAATCCGAACCGCTTTCCCCGGAGGATCAGTTTGAGCCTGGCCTTGTTCCGGGGGGGGTAGATCCGTTGATTTCCCTTTTTCCTCTGGGGCAGGATCAATCCTTTTTCCTCGTAAAACCGGATGGTCCGGGTGGAAACGTCCAATTGGTCAGCGATCTGGGAAATGGTGAGACGCTTGGGCACTTTGGGGGGCATGGGGATCCTTTTTGTAAAAATATTAAACTTAACGTTTACGTAAACGATAGTCCTGCTTTTGTCAACTAGGGATTTGTCAGCAGGTTTTTGGGGGCTTTTAAATAAGGGCCATGGCCCTGAATTCTTCTTGGATTTTAGCCGGTGGATTTTAGCTGCTGAATTTTAAGGCTCCCAGCCTTGAATACGATTAAACGTCCTGAGCCATATTGGGGAGGATTTTAATTTGACCGTGAACCTAACTTGACACCAGAGGGCAGGCATAGGATAATTTGACCATGGAAACCATATGGATCATTGGTGCAGGGCAGTTTGGACTTCGGGCGGCCAAATGGCTTTTTAACCAGGAAAAAAAATATGAGGTCACCCTGGTGGACCTGGATGAAAACGCGCTTGTGCGGGCAACGGCATTGGGATGCTCGGTCACGGCCTGTGACGGCAGCATTTTTTTGAATGAGCATCTGACCAAGACCCATGGGCCAGACTGGATTGTGCCGGCCCTGCCGGTTCACCTTGCCTGGGAATGGTCTGTGTTGAAAATGGGAGAAACAAGACTGACCCCTGTTCTTTTACCCCAGGAGATTGACCCGCTTTTGCCCAATCCCATGCGCGGGGCCCAGACCCAGATTTATGTCAGCCATGCTGATTTTATCTGCCCGCCGAACTGCAATGAGCCGGACGATAAATGCACCAAAACAGGAAAACCGCGAAAAGAGGATATGTTTACCCTTCTGTCTAAAATAGATCTTTTGGGGATTCAACCCTTTGTGATTCAAAGTTGTCAGCTTGGCCCGGGGGTGGGGGGATATCGTCCCAACGTTTTGTTTGATCTTCTGGACAGGCTTTGTGACCACCAGGGGCCTTGTTTTGTGGCCACGGCCTGCCGCTGCCACGGGGTGGTCTCAGGGGGACAGGTCATTTCTTGACTCAACCTGTTGAAAATGATACCTCAATTCCATCAAAGCGTACCCGGAATAATTTACATATTTAAAGATAAAGGGATGAGGCGGCAAAAGGTTCTGTTGCAAAAAATTTTTCCAGGACAAAGAGATCGTTCAGGCGTAAAATTTACGCAGCATAAGAAAACAGATTTTCGACGAATTCTTTCTGCTTTAAAATTTCTCCCTTCCTGATATTTTTAACTTGTCCTTTTCTGATCATGTTCATAATTTCATAGCCTTTTAGCGTCCGCCAGGCAGAATGAAATGTCTTGAACCCCATACCAGCTCTGACAAGCTTTTTGATAAACCGGTGGTCTTGCTCAATAATATTGTTCAGATATTTATTCTGTCTTAGGATACAGTCCTTATTCAGAAGCTTTTTTTCTTTCAAAGCCTTTACTGCCGGAGGATATGCAGGATTTCCGTCAACACTCAGAACCCGAGGTCTGGAGCTATTGGAAGCTCGCAGCATCTTTTTAAAAAATCGTTTGGCAGATTCCATATTACGTCTGCTGCGAAGAAGAAAATCGATGGTATTTCCACGGGAATCGACCGCTCGGTAAAGATACTTCATTTTCCCCCGCACCTTGATATATGTTTCATCAATACGGTAAGAATCATTTGATTGCCGCAGATACTTCCTGCTTCGCTTTTCCATTTCAGGAGCATAGCGCTGAACCCATCGGTAAATGGTACTGTGATCCACAGATAAGCCCCGTTCTTGCATCATCTCTTCCAGATTCCTGTAACTCAATTGATATCTCAGATACCAGCGAACATTCAACAGGATGATTTCTTTTTCATAATGACGCCACTTGAAAGGGTTTTCATTTTTCATACTATCTCTCTGCAAATAAATTAGTGCCAAAACGGACTTGTATCAGACATTAATAATTTTTTGCAACAGAACCCCCCAAGCTCTCTTGCATATCTGGGACGAATCCCCATGGGCTTTGAGGATGTTTTCAAAGGTTGCACCCTGGGCAAATACGGGTCAGGCGAAACCGGCCCGTGTAATTCAAGAGCTGGCAGCACCCGCCCAAGTCCCACACAGGCACCTAAAAATAACAAAAGCCCCATGATGTTTAAATACGGCATCCAAGGCCCGTCACTGCCGGCCATTAAAAGGCCGGCAATCCAGACCAAGACCCAACCTATTAATTTTACCTTAAGTTTCACCCTTGACATCATCGGTATTGTTGTTTTTTTTTGTTGCATTTTTAACTCCTCGTGTATGAAATTTTTATTTTTTGTTGAAAAAACTAAACAAAGAGGGCAAAAAAATTTTACCGGTATTCCCTGCTGCTCCAAATCACCCGGCCCAAAACCCTGACCTTATCCAATGCATGGGCATCCAGATAAATGGGCTGAAAGTCGGTATTATCACTACAGAGTACGAGGGCATCAGGATGTTTTTCAAGACGCTTGACCAGGATGGTATCATCCACACCCACCGCATAAATGGCCCCTGCCATAATTTTAGTCTGGGACTGGTCAATAAGAACGGTGTCTCCTTCACGGATAAGGGGCTCCATGCTCTGGCCAAACACCTCCATGGCCACCATTGAGGCTGCCGACCCTTTGCGGGAAAGCCAAGGTGTCGGAAAAGAAAGAAATTCAGAGACCTCCTGATCGCACTCAAAAGAACCGGTTCCGGCAGAAAGCCTTGCTGCCACCTTGGGGATCTGCTTGAAATCCACTCCCCCGCCAGTCTCTGTTTGCCCGCCATCATAAAACACTGGACCGTTTCCCGTGTCCACCCATTCGGGATTCACTCTGAACCGCCTGAACAGCTTGACAATCCAATTATCAGGGATATGATTTTTGTTTCTGGCGTGGGTGATGCCCGAACGGTTGATCCCAAGTTCTTTGGCAAGCTCGGACTGGGAAGAAATTCCAGTGGATGTCATGAGACGTTGCAATAATATGTCAACTTTATTTTCCATAATTTTATACCTTCCCTTGTTGAGCTTTATTTTTACATCCCTGTTTAAAAAAAGCAACATATTTTTTAATTTTTTTTAATTAAAATTCCTGATATCCTTGGTGGAAGCAAAAAAAGAGTCAACCCAAAAAGGAAACCCAAAGGACATGAAGCTTTATATTCATATGATCAACTATTGGGAAAATGCCATTCCTGATATTAAAGAATCAAAATTTTTTAACCAGCTCAACTTTATATCCATGACCCGTGACTCAGATTATGATCTGACAACCCTTGCAGAAGAAAGCGATATTTCAGTTGTCTTTATTGACGAGCACGAACAAGGGTGCCTAAAAAAAATTGCCAAAATCGCCAAAACCAAGATCAACATGGACATCATTGCAGCCGTTGACCTTGATCATACCGACACCGGCATTCAAGCATTGCAGAGCGGGGCATCGGATTTTCTCATTCTGCCCTGTTCCTGTTCAACCTTTGAGTTTTACATCAACCGTGCCCTGGAACGCATTTATATGCACCAGCATATCTGTTTTAACGATAACTGCTATAAAAGCCGGTTTGCAAGGTCCCAGCAAAATTACCAGCAATTGTTCAACGAGGTGCCCTGTTTTGTTTTTGTTCAGGACGGAGATTACCATATCACAGACGCCAACCGTAAATTTGAAGAGTACTTTGGCCATCATATCGGGGAATATTGCTTTGGAATCTGCAAAAACAGGGATGAACCCTGCCGGGAGTGCCCGGTACAAAAAACCATTAAGGACGGGACCAATCAATCCTCTGAAATGGAAATCATATCTTCGGACGGGGTAAAACATGCCGTCCTTTGCTATACCGCCCCCATCAGGGATGATAACGGAGAGGTCTCCCAGGCCCTGGTGGTGCTCATGGATATCACAGAAGCCCGCAGACTAGAAGACCATCTCACCTCCCTGGGATTTATGATCGGATCCATTTCCCACGGCATCAAGGGGTTGCTCACCAGCCTGGACGGAGGTCTTTATCTCATGGAAACCGGATTTGATTCCCAGCGCATGGAAAAGGTAAAGGAAGGGTATCTTATGACCAAGGATATGACTTCCAGAATCAAAAAACTGGTGCTGGACATCCTTTATTATACCAAAACCAGATCCCTGGAATGGGAAAAGGTGTCATGCAAAAATTTTTTGGAAGAAACCCTGGGACTTGTGGCCATGAAAGCCTACAAAAAAGGGATTGTACTGGACAAAAAATTTGAGACCCTGGTGAATGACGATATTTTTGAAATTGATAAAAACAGCCTCCAGACCGCCTTGGTCAATATTCTTGAAAACGGAATTGAAGCCTGTATTGATGACCGTGAATCTGAGGACAAAGTCCATACCATCCTTTTCCAGGCCCGGGTGGACAAAGAAAAGGTATTGTTCCGCATTCAGGATAACGGCCAGGGAATGGACAAATCCACCTTGAAAAATATTTTCACCATCTTTTTTTCATCCAAGGGAAACAAGGGTACAGGTTTAGGCCTGTTCATCGCAAACAAGGTCATCAACCAGCACAGGGGAGAAATTAAAGTTGTGTCCACCAAAAACCGGGGCAGTAAATTTATTATTAAAATTCCAAGATCTGTTCCCATTACCGCCCGGAATATCAGAGGACTGCCTTCATATTAACCGGGAATGGACAAAAAATTACCCAATGCCGTAAACGGTTTTAAATTTTCAGGACAAACAGCAGGGCACCGCTCAAATCCGACACATCCGCCTGGAATTCAAGTGAGAGCCGATCTTCTTGTATTTTATGTTCCGAGGCCAAGGGATAGGCGTTTAATGTGGCCTGGTTTGAATTCAGGTCGGGCAAATTTAAATAGTGGCGTAAATAGGCCTTGATATGAGTTAAGCCGCGGGTCAACCCCAAGGGGGACAGGCGGGAAAAAGAATCCGGGACCATCCTCTGTTTTGTTGATACACCTGAAAACGACTTTAAATTGTAACCCAGCTCTGACATGCCGTTAAACGATATGGGCATGGGGCTCTGGACAAGAGAACGGGGAATGGGAAAAATACGGACCCTGAACCCGGGAGCGCTGTTTTCACCCCTGTCCTGGCAATGGCCGGAAAGGGTTGAAAAGGCTATCATTAAAGGCACCAGCCAAAATATCAGCCAAAAACTTAAGGTAAATTGTCTATGCATGATACGCCTCCGTATGTATTGAGAAATCTCATAATATGCATAGATCAGAGCAAAAACCGTGCAACCCTGTTTTTTTTAAAGGTCGACCCATTTGCCACGCCTTGTTGCACAGGGCGTTTAAGGTTTATTTTGTTTTATTTTCCAAAAAAAACATTAACACGGCCACCACAGCAAAAACGAAATTTCACCACCCCCATGATATATCATGGGTGAACAGAGGACCTGCCTGATTCGAGAACCTGACGAATGGTCGAGGCCATCTTCTGGCAGGTAATGGGCTTGGTCACATAGGCTGCGACCCCAAGCTCAATGGCAGCAGCCTCATCCAGGAGGTCAGAATGTCCGGTGCAAATAATAATGGGCAGATCTTTGGTAATGTCCAGAATTGCCTTGGCCAGTTCCGCACCGGTCATTGAGGGCATGGTCATATCTGTAATCACCAGGTCAAACTGGTCAGGTGCGGCCTTAAACAGGGCCAGGGCCTTTAATGGATGGTTTGATACTTTTGTCCTGTACCCCAGGCGATTGAGAAGCGTTGCATACATGTCCGTGATGGCAGGATCATCATCCACAAATAAAATATGTTCGTGGCCCGGGCCTGGTATTTTTTTCTCCCCTTCCGACAAATTTTGGGGCGGAGAAAATACCAACGGCAGGTAAACTGAAAATTGAGAGCCCTGCCCCGGTGTGCTGTCCACCTGGATCTCACCATTGTGGGCCTTGACAATACCGACCACCACAGACAGGCCCATGCCAGATCCCTTGCCCACATCTTTGGTGGTAAAATACGGATCAAAAATCCGGTCCAGGATATCCGGATCAATGCCCTGGCCTGAATCTGAAACCCGAATCCTTAGATAGAACCCGGGGAAAACCCCGTTCATGGACAACGCATCCTTTTCCAAAATCTCAATCACACGGGCTGTGACCTCTATGACACCCTTTTCATCGGGCATGGCCTGAAAGGCATTAATACAAAGATTCATAAGAATGCGGTTGATCTGGACAGGATCAGCCATGACAACGGCCATCTTGGGTATTATCATTTGCTTGATATCCACGGTGGACGGAATGCTCGACCGCATGAATTTTAAGGTATCATGAATCAGGGGAACAATATCTATGGGGTTCAGCACAGGTTCAGTTTTGCTTGAAAAACTCAATAACTGCCGGACAATGTCTGCGGCTCTCAAACTTGCATTTTTGATTTCTGATAAATTCTTATGGGAGGGATGGTCATTGGCGATCTTGCCCAGGCCCAACTCGGTATTGCCCAGAATAATGCCAAGGATATTGTTGAAATCATGGGCAATCCCCCCGGCCAGGGTGCCGATGGATTCCATTTTAACGGCCTGGTTAAGCTGGGCTTCCATTTTTTCACGCCTCTCCTGTTCCCGCTTGAGTATGATGATCTGGGAAATCAGGCTTGAAAATATTTCCAAAGGGCGTATGGTCCGGGCACTGGGAATTTCTCCGGATTTTGAATCATCCACGGAAATCACCCCGATAAATTCCCCTTTTTCATCATTCATCCGTACAAAAAGATTGTCCTCAGGGTGCCAGGCATTGTTCTTTTCCGGCACAGGGCCTTTCCCGAAACAGGTGGCCTCCTGATTCAACAGATGTTTCATTGTCTGGGGAATATAATAGCTACACCGGCCAACAGGAATTCCCTGGTCAAACACGTCGTTGTACCAGTCTCTGGAAAATTCAATCCTCCTCAGCCGCTCAACCTGTTCTTTGCCAATGCCCGCGAACCCAACAATCTCCCGAAAGGGAAACTCATCCTTGAACAGGGAAATAATCACCCGCTGATAATCTGAATAGGCCACAATGGCATTGCAAATTTTTTGGGAGACAAGCGCCTTGTCCCCCATTGAAATCACCTGGGCTGCAGCCAGGCTCAATTGTTCGGTCTGCCCATGGAGGATCTGAACCTTTTGTTCGCTTTGCCTCAGGGCGGCATCTGCATTTTTACGCTGCTGTATCTCCCGAACCAGGGAGGCATAGGCCTGGATCCATAAAACCCCCAAGACCAGAATACAGCCAAAGATAACAATAATGGCAGAATAAAAATATCCCCGCCGCTTTTGGGCCGCTTCCCGGGCGTTTTTCCTGGCCTCAGTTTCCATGTCCAATGCCTGGCCATTAAGTTTCACCCCTAATTTTCGAACATGGGAAAAGACAGAATAGGCGTTTAAAATCTGAGCTTTGTGCTCTGAAAAATCAAATGAGCCGCCCTTGTTCATTTCCTGGTCATTGGATAAAAAAAGGTTAGAAACCGTTCCCGGAACTCTCATGGCCCAGGATTCAAGGGATTCGAACAATTCTCTGACCTTGGATCTTTTGGTCAGCCGGTCCAATTTTGCAATGTTGCGTTCAAGGGAGGCCAATCGGTCATCTACTTTTTCACGATCCACCGCATCATGATACAACAAGTACAAATTCAGATGAATTTCCCCCCGGAACGCATCTGAACAGGCCTGGGCAGCAGTGCCTGAAATGGTCCTAATAGTGGATTTCCCCTTCTTCAAAACTCCGGTGCTGTCCAATCTCATAGACAACGGAAAAAAGGCTGATGCCCAGAACCAGTATAAACCCCAATAAAAAAATCGGGACAAGCCAATGGGTTTGGGCGTACAATTTTTTTTTATCCATTTTACTTCCATAAACGTCTAATGGTTAACACCAATTGGTTTAATTCAACAAATTTAAGGATACATGATACGCTTTATTGAAACAATCCCTGAGATTGGCTTGTCCGAGTCCCATATCGACCGTTGTAACTTTTTTGTAACCCCTGCTGTGCTATGAATTTTTTTAATTTTACAAACACTGACGAGTCAAAGGATTTGTCTGCTGGCCTGACCAGGCACCTCCACAGCAGACAGCGCCTTTGTCCGTCAGACAAGGGGTTTAAATCAATTATTTTGTCAAGGAGGCATGGTTTTAATGGAACTCAACAGACGAGATTTTATCAAAATTTCAGGGGTTACGGCAGCCGGGGTGGCGGTCAGCGGCCTTGGATTTGACCTTAAACCGATTAAATCCCACGCCCAGATGCTCAAAACCCAGTATGCCAAGGAAACCACCACCATCTGCTGCTATTGTGCAGTCGGTTGCGGTGCCATTGTTCATACAAGTAACCGAGGAGACGGCAGGGTCATCAACATTGAAGGGGACCCCGACCATGTCATTAACCGGGGTGCGCTCTGCTCCAAAGGAGCATCCATCAAACAATTGGTGGAAAACGAAAAACGTCTTACCGAACCCATGTACCGGGCACCCCATTCAGATAAATGGGAAAAGGTCTCTTGGGACTGGGCCTTGAAAACCATTGCAAAACGGGTCAAAGAGACTCGCGACAAAGGATTTGAAGCCAAAAACAGCAAGGGCCAGGTGGTCAACCGGGTCACCAACATGGCCTCTGTGGGATCGGCAGCCATGGACAATGAAGAATGCTGGATTTACCAGGCCCTGATGCGTTCTTTAGGCCTGGTCTATGTCGAACACCAGGCCAGGATCTGACACAGCGCAACTGTAGCGGCTCTGGCAGAGTCGTTTGGACGCGGTGCAATGACCAACCACTGGATTGATATCAAAAATTCAGACTGTATTTTAATCATGGGCTCCAATGCAGCTGAAAATCATCCCATCTCATTTAAATATGTGACAAAGGCCATGGAAAAAGGGGCCAAACTCATCAATGTGGACCCAAGGTTCACAAGAACCTCGGCCAAGGCAGATATTTATACAAGCCTTAGGTCCGGCACAGATATCGCTTTTTTAGGCGGGATGATAAAATACATTTTAGAAAACAACCTCTATAACGAGGAATACACGGCCGCCTATACCAATGCCCCCTTTATTGTGGGCAAAGCCTTTGGGTTTGAGGACGGTCTGTTTTCCGGGTACAAGCCTTCTAAACAAGGCCCTTCCACAGGCTCCTATGACAAATCCAAATGGGCCTTTGAAATGGACGGCAAGGGTATCCCCAAAAAAGACAGAACCCTGAAACACAAACGCTCTGTGTTCCAGCTTTTAAAAAAGCACTATGACCGGTATGATCTGGACAAGGTCTCCATGGTGACCGGAACCCCGAAAAAAGATCTGCTCACGGTATACAAGACCTATGCAGAATCCGGAGCAAGGGGCAAGGCCGGAACCATCATGTATGCCATGGGCTGGACCCAGCATACCGTGGGCACCCAGATTATCCGGACCATGGCCATGATCCAGCTTCTGTTGGGAAATATGGGCGTGGCCGGGGGCGGAGTCAACGCCCTGAGAGGGGAATCCAATGTCCAGGGGTCCACAGACCATTGCCTGCTCTGGCATATCTGGCCGGGGTATCTTAAGACAGCAAGGGCTTCCAACACAAGCCTTGCCGCCTATAATAAAAAATGGACCCCTAAGAGTCAGGATCCCCTGTCTGCCAACTGGTGGCAGAACTATCCCAAATATTCGGTGAGCCTGCTCAAATCCTTTTTCGGTGACAAGGCTACCCCGAAAAATGAGTTTGGATACAATTGGCTGCCCAAGGTGGATGACGACAAAGTCTATTCCTGGTTTGATCTTTTTGATGCCATGTACAAGGATAAAATCAACGGATTTTTTGCCTGGGGCCAGAATCCTGCCTGCTCAGGCTCCAACGCCTCCAAGATCAGAAAATCAATGACCCGGCTTGACTGGATGGTCAATGTCAATTTATTTGACAATGAAACCGGCTCCTTCTGGAAGGGACCCGGCATGGATCCCAAAGAGATTAAGACCGAGGTCTTCATGCTTCCGGCCTGTGTATCCGTTGAAAAAGAAGGTTCCATCACCAATTCGGGCCGGTGGATGCAATGGCGGTACCAGGGTCCGAAACCCATGGGCAACAGCTTGCCTGACGGGGATATCATCATGCACCTTGGCCATTTGATCAAAAAAGAATATGCCCGAGGCGGCAAATTCCCCGACCCCATTAAAAATCTTAAATGGGACTATGAAACCAACGGGATCTATGACCCCCATAAAGCAGCCAAGGAGATCAACGGGTATTTTGTCAAAGATACCAAGGTCAAGGGCAAGGTGTATAAAAAAGGCACCCTGGTCCCCTCTTTTGCCTTTCTCCAGGCAGACGGCTCCACCTCCTCGGGCAACTGGCTCTATTGCAACTCCTATACGGAAAAAGGCAATATGGCAGCCCGTCGCTCCAACAAGGATGCGGTCAATAAAATCGGGCTTTATCCTGAATTTGCCTGGTGCTGGCCGGTCAACCGCCGCATCATTTATAACCGGGCCTCTGTGGATCCCAAAGGCCAGCCCTGGGATGAAAAAAACTGGGTGGTCAGATTTGAAGGAGAGGTTAAAAACGGAAAATACGTATCCAAAAAATGGACAGGAGACGTGCCTGACGGCGGCTGGTACCCCATGGAAAATCCGGACGGGTCCAAACGAAGCGACTCCAAACACCCCTTTATCATGAGAAAGCACGGCCATGGTCAGATATTTGGGCCGGGACGGGCTGACGGTCCTTTTCCCGAGCATTACGAACCCTTGGAATGCCCGGTGGAAAAAAATTATTTTTCCTCCCAGATGATCAACCCCACAGCCGTGGTCTACGCCACCAAAGATGACCAGCATGCCACCTGTGACCCCAGATTCCCCTTTGTGGGCACCACCTACAGGGTCAGCGAACATTGGCAGACAGGTCTGATGACCCGGCCCCAGGAATGGCTCATGGAACTTCACCCCAACGTATTTGTGGAGATGAGCGAGGAGCTGGCCAAACTCAGGGGCATTGAAAACGGAGAACGGGTCAATGTTTCATCTGCCCGGGCATCCCTGGAATGTACAGCCATTGTCACCAAGCGGTTCAAACCCTTTAAGATCGGGTATGCCACGGTCCATCAGGTGGGTATCCCCTGGCATTACGGATGGCGCTGGCCCGCCACAGGCACAGAGGAAAGTGCCAACCTGCTCACACCACCGGCCGGGGACCCCAACACACGAATTCCCGAAACCAAAGCCTTTATGGTCAACGTGACAAAGCTGTAAGGAGAAGGATGCAATGAACAAATCATTTCTAATAGATACCACCCTGTGTACCGCCTGCAGGGCATGCCAGGTGGCCTGCAAGCAATGGCACGACCTGCCGGCGGAAAAAACCAAAAACCTGGGCAGTTTCCAGAACCCTGCGGATCTGTCCTATATGACATATAAACTTGTACGCATGACAGAACAGGTGGTGGAAAACAAGCTTCACTGGCTCTTTTTCCCGGACCAGTGCCGCCATTGCCTGGACGCCCCGTGCATGGAAACCGCAGCCGATGAAGATGCCATTTACCGGGATGAACTCACCGGGGCAATTCTTTATACGGCAAAGACAGCCGAGCTGGATGCGGATGAAATCATTGACTCTTGTCCGTACAATATCCCCAGAAAAGGACCTGACGGGACCCTGACCAAGTGCGACATGTGCAATGACCGGGTTCACAACGGCCTCAAGCCGGCCTGTGTCACCACCTGTCCCACCGGGGCCATGGACTTCGGTGACCGAGAAGAAATGCTGAGCCTAGCAAAAAAGCGGCTGAAAAAAGTCCAACAGCGCCACCCAAAAGCCATGCTTCTGGATCAAGAGGATGTGAATGTTATCTATCTTGTGGCCTTGGATCCGTCCTTGTACGCGGAATATGCCGTGGCCAGTGCCGGAGAAATGACCAGGGGAGATGCCATCCGCAAAATGATGGGCCCATTGGGCAGACTCATGAAAGTATAAACATTTATGTTTCTTCCAGGGGAGTGATCCCCTGGAAGAATCTTAAACAAATGGAAGACTTCAAGGACAAACAAAATGCCCCCAGACCTCAAGATTCCCGATCATAGCCAGCCAATCAACATTGATCTCACCCAAGAACAGATCATGAATACGGCCAATGCCCTCAGGAAAACACGGCCGGCCTATGGACCGATGATTGAATTTTACAGCCAGGTTTTCACGGCACAGGCAGAGGCCAGCCAAACCATTTCTTTGGATCCCATTGTTATTGAACCGGATATTCTGGCCTTAAAGTTCAAAAATGAAATGCCTTTGATTACCCCCAGCCAGTTTAAAATTGAGATGAACGAATCCAAAAAACTCATGGAAACAATCTGCGGTCTGGCCGCAGCCCATGCCCCCAATTTGTCCCAGGCAGGAGAAACCCTGGCCCAATGCCTGAAAAACCCCGAAAGCCAGGTAGACCTTAAAGCACTTTTTAACGCGCTTTTAGACAGCCGGGATATCAGTGATATGGCAATCCTTTACAAAATATCTCCCGAGGCCTTGGGATTTTTCGGATTTACCGCCATGGCCCCGTCCATCCAGGCCTGTTCTGCCCAACTCTCTGTATATTTAAAAGAAAATTTTGTCCAGAGCAAAGGATATTGCCCTGTTTGCGGCAGTTTGCCCAACCTTGCCTTTCTTGATGAATCAGGTAAAAAACAGGTGAGCTGCAGTCTGTGCGCCCATATTTGGCAGACCCGGCGCATGGGGTGCCTGTTCTGCGATGCCCCCCCTCAAAAACACCAGGATTATTTTTTTTCCAACGAGGAAAAAGAATACAGGGTTTACTGCTGCGATCATTGCAGGCATTATATTAAAACCGTTGATTTAAGAGAAATGGGCCGGCGTTTTTTCCCCAAGTTAGAACAAATTGCCACCCTCCACCTGGACATCAAGGCAAAGGAACAAGGATACACCCCCGGGGACAACAGCATTGGACCATATACGTAGATTTACGATTGAAAAGGAATTTTTCATGCGTTTTTTTATCATCTCAGTCATTGCCCTGGCAATATCTGTTGTGCCCTGCTTTGGCCAATCAGATCCCCTGAACCTGGATTTTAATCTCCCAGGTCCCCAAACCAAGGCCCACCAGACCTATCTTGGAATTTTACCGGGGCAAAGCTTTACCCTGAACCAGGTCAAGGCGGATATTTTAATCGTTGAAATTTTTTCAATGTACTGCCCCATCTGCCAGCGGGAAGCCACAAAAGTTAATCAGCTGTACAAAACAATCCAGGCGCTTGACAATCCATCTGTTAAAATAATCGGAATCGGGGCAGGAAATTCAGCGTTTGAAGTCGCATTTTTCAAAGAAAAGTATAAAATTGAATTTCCCCTGTTCAGTGACGGCAATTTTCGCATTCACAAGATACTTGGAGAAAAAGGCACCCCGTTTTTCATGGGTATCTCCCCCCAAAAAACAGGGCCCAAGGTTTTTTTCACCCATTCAGGTGAAATCAAGGATATACATCTCTTTGTTGAACGATTATTAAACAGATCCCAGCAAAGGAATTAAGATGCGTTATTTTGCCTGTATTTTAATTTTTCTCTTCTTAGCCTTTCCTTCGGCTTTAATGGGGACCTCCCGGCAGTTTGAAGACAAAATTTATGATCCTGGACCACTGGTCCCGAAAGACAGCCGCCTTAAGGTTTTCAAAGGGGACAAGGCACCGGATTTCACCCTCAGGTCCGTTTCAGGCAAAAGGGTCACCTTAAGCGATTTTCGCGGCAAACAAAACCTGCTCCTCTCATTTGTGCCTGCGGCCTGGACCCCGGTCTGCTCAGACCAGTGGCCCGGTTATAATATTGCAAAGCCCTTGTTTGAACAAAAACAGACCCTGTTGCTTGGCATTACCGTGGATAATATTCCCACCCTTTTTGCATGGACTCAACAGATGGGCAATCTCTGGTTTGAGGTACTATCTGATTTCTGGCCCCACGGAAAGGTTGCAAATGCCTATGGGGTGCTCAGAACGGACGGCACCGCAGAACGGGCCCTGATTCTCGTGGACAAACAGGGGATTATCCAGTGGACCCATGTTTCTGATATCAATATCCGCCCGGACCTGGGTATGATTATCCAGGCATTGGACCGGCTGGATTGATCTTTTGCAGACAAAAAAGTTTCCCTGACTTCCCCTCGTTTTAAATGATCGTTCAACGGGACAGCCGGAATTTCTTTTCTTTTTTACTCCCTTTCCACGGTTGAAAAATAATTTTTGCTCTTGAATAGGATCTATGGCAGGGCAGGCAATCTCAATACGCATGATTATAAATCATCTTCTGCCTCAATGCTTGACAATAGATATCAAGTTGCCTATGTGTAAGCTCAATGAGTATAAACGGTCAAAAAAATCTTCCCCCTTTAAATTTTTTTCATACCTGGCCAGGGCAGATATCAAAAATTTTAGTGCAAACAAGAGCCTGGCTTATGGGATGCACAATGATTGTCTCCTTGGTGTTAATGATACCCGCATCTTGGGTCAGCATTGATGGTTCAGGTGTTTCTTTCCTGGTGGATGATTCTGAAAGACACAAGGATTACCTGGCATTTGTAGATTCTTTTGGAACCGATGATTACCTTATCCTGGCAATTGAAAACAGCCTGAAAATTTCAGATCCCCAACTGCAAAAACGGATGAATAAAATTCATCACCAGCTCATGGACATGGACTCGGTTCTAAAGGTAATAGACCTTGGATCGATCGCATCCTCCAATCTCATTAAAATAGTCAGAAGGTCTGATTTCTGGAATGAAACCGAGCTTGCCAGAGTAAGACAAATCATACCCGGCGTTGGCCGCCTGGTATCCCATGACATGAAAACCCTGGCCGTGATTATCAAAATCAACAATGAAAACCTGAACGGATTCCAACTGGAAAAACAGCTTGACCAGATGAAACAGATTCTGATCGAAGAATTTCCAGAACATCCCCACTGCTATGCCTCTGGCATTCCGGTCCTGCGCGCTGCATTTGAACGCTACAATTTTCAAAGCGCTCTTGCCTTCGGCTGTATCGGGTTATTGTTCGGAACCCTGATCGCCTTTTATCTTTTTAGAACCCTGTGGGCCGCGGTGATGGTTTTTCTGACAAGTTTGGTCTCCCTGTTGTGGATGCTGGGATTCATGGGCGTTCTGGGTATTGACTTAAATCTTGCCACAGGGTTAAGTTTTGGGTTTATCCTGGTTGTATCCACCACAACGGTTTTTCATATTGTCTCAGCCTATCTTCAACAGCTGAAAACCGAATCAAAACACAGGGCTCTCTTAAACGCATTTCAAACGGTGTTATCCCCCTGTTTCATGTGCGCTTTGACCACATCTGCAGGATTTTTAAGCCTGACAATCAGCCCTGTGCCCATGGTGTGTCAAGCCGGCATCATTATTTCCATCGGGGTGATGCTGGCCTTTTGTTTAACCCTTGTGATCACCGCTTTTTTATTGCCGGTTCTTTTAACCTCTTGTCCTCAAAAAAATCTTAACGCATCCCCGAGATTGCTGGAACGCCTGATCAATACCTATATGATTATTGGATTTAGAAACCCCAAGCGTTGCGCAGGGCTGGGAATGGCCTTTATCCTTGTCATGTCATGGGCAATTCCTGAAATTCAAACCGTAAAGCATTTAACCCATGCCGCAATTAAAAACACCCAAGAGGCAAAAGACCTTGATTATATTGAACAGCAGATATCCACGACCACCTCTTTTTCGGTCATCCTCGAGCCAAATGCGAGCATGCTCCAAACCAAAAGATTCTGGTATGACCTCATCCAATACGAAAAAGAGATTAACACCATCCAGGGGGTTAAGGCGGTTGAGTCCATAACCCCCTTAATTTTCCGAATGGCACTTAAATTTTTTATCGGAGAAATCAGGCCTGAAAAAATATTTGACCAGCTCCTGGCCCAGAGCCATAAGAATGATGACCTGGAAGCCTATTATAATTCAAAAACAAAAAAAATAAGAATCATTGTACATATTCAAAACAGAACATCAGATCAGATTGAAACCATTCTCCGCCGGGTAGACAAACAAACAAAACACACCTTTGCAGGCAAAGCAGGAATTTCCCTGTCCGGCCAGATGCTTTTACTGCGCTCCCAGACCACAGATTTGGTCTCGTCCCAGATCAAGACCCTGGGTGTGGCCCTTTTTGTCATCACCATACTGATGATGATCCAGTTTAAATCCATTGTAATCGGTGCGTTGAGCCTGATACCCAACATGTTTCCCCTGGTCAGCATATTTGGAATAATGGGCTGGTGTCATATCCCGCTCGACCCGCTGACCATATTTGCCGCTGTGATCTCTTTTGGTCTATCGGTTGATGATTCCATTCATTATCTTGCCCAATTGAACAAAGAGATACGCCTTGCCAAACCCAAGGTCAAGATTCACACCTGTTTGAAAACAGCATACCATAAAACCGTCCGATCGCTTGTTTCCACGACAGCAGTTCTTTTTTTCGCCGCCCTGGGCCTGCTTTTTTCATCTTTTTCCCATGTCTTTTCATTGGGTATTTTGATATCTTGTGCATCCATCATCGCTTTGGCAGGAGATCTGATCTTTATGCCGGCAGCGATCCTGACGTTCAAACCCCTAAACCACTTTTTATCAGGTAAATTAAAAGAACCAACTTCATGATCCATTTTTTTAGTCATTATTTAAACAAAAAAAATGATTACTATTTTAACAACAGCTGGGACATCCATGCCCCTCTGGAGCAGTCCTGGAATGAATTGATAAACTATAAGCAATGGCCTCAATGGTGTCATGCCCTTGAAACCATAGACTCTATCGGCCAAACAGCTCATCTTAAAAAAGGCAATCATATCAGATCGGTCTGGAAAGGCACCCTTCCCTATACCATTTGTTTTGATGCCACCATCAAGGATGTTAAACCCTATTCGTTTTTATCGTTCACCGTGACAGGCGACCTCAATGGAGAGGGCAGCTGTCACTTCCTGGAATCAAACGAAAATACCCGGATTAATTTTATCTGGAATATTTTCCCCACCAAACTATGGATGAGGATGACCGCGCCATTTGCAAGACCATTGTTTATTGAAAACCATGATCTTGTCATCGAGCAGGCGGTCCAGGGCTTTGTTGGGATGATGGAAGAAAAACAAGGCCCCCTCCCGCCTGGATAATAAAAGGCAGCCTTTGAAACCAAAGGCCTGGGCAAAAATCCCCAACGTTTTTTCAATGTGGGGGATTTTTTTTACTCAGGTTTCGAACCGATGAACAAGGTTAATGAGACTTTATCCGGTTGTATATTTCAATGGTCATCTCGTCCGGTCCTGTATCCAGCTCTTTTTCAAGGGCCAATTTACATTGTTCAAAAATTCGGAGTGCATCACTTTTTAACCCGGCATCTTTGTGAAGAATCATTAAATTTTGAAAGGCCTCTTCATGGCAGGGGTCTATGCTCAAGACCGTCATCCAGGTATCTACCGCCTCCTGCCATTGATCAATCTCTTCGTGCATACCCGCTTTTTTTGCCAAGGCCTCAACACATTTTCTTCTGAAAAAATCCCTCAGCCCGGTGGTCCATTCCAAGTAAAGATCATCTGCCATATAATCGCCCCGGTACAAGGCAATGGCCTTTGAATAGACCTCGATGGCAGGGGTCATGGCCCCTTGTTTTTCCAAAAGATTGGCCTGGTTAATCCGATCTGAAAACATCTGGGTGTCCACATGCAAAAGCCCGGGATCCAGGGAGATACGCCCGGATTTAAGACTGATATAAACATAGCCCAGCTCTTTGACCGGCAAAGGCTCCAAAGCCTTTCTCAGCCGGTGAAGATTAACCTTGAAATTTTTTTCACCCGCACGAATACCCACCCCGGGCCAGAGGGTATCAATGAGAACCTCTTTGGGGATATCCTTACCGCCTTTGGCCACAATGGCCTTGAGCAAGAGCAAAGGTTTCGCCCCTCCGAACAAGGAGGGGGCCAGGGGATGTCCATAGATCTTTACTTCAAAAGACCCAAAGGTTCTGACAAAGATATCGGGCATGGCAGCACGATAGAGCAAGGCCAGTTTTTCTGCCCTGGCAGGTCTTTGTTTCTTGTCTGCCAAGTCAATACAACCAAAGATCTCACCCTGTATTTCACGGGACAAGGTCTTGCTTTTTAATTTTTTAAAGTACCCGACCAGGGAATCGGGCATATCTTGGGTCAGCGAGGCCAGAACAAATGCCCGGGCAAGGGTGGTTTCATTTAACAGGGGAAATTTTTTATATTTATTTTCAACCGCCTTTTCAAATCCCAGCCTGAAATAATCTTGTTCAGAGTCCTGGCCGGTTTCAAAGGATAAAATCCCACAGACCAGGGCGGTTTCACAAAAGCTTAAATCAGCGCCAATGGATTTAAAATAGGCAAGGCAGGGGTCAAGTTTGGTCTGGGCAAGATCTTTTTTCTCCAGATGAAACAAAGCGATCCCCTTGATCTGACGTGCCAGGTTAAGATGAATATCTCCCCGCCAGGACCGGCCAAGGTCCCTGACAGCCAGATCTGCCTCACGCACGGCCCTGGCATATGCCCCCTGAACCAGATGAGCCATGGCCTTAATCCTGTGTGAAATGCCAAGATAAAACTCATTGCCCTCAAGGATGGAGAAATCAGCAAGATGTTCTGCCGTCTGGATGGCCGGGTCAAACAGACCGACGGTGATCTGGTAAACCGCCTTGGCTTCCACAAACCCCGGGTAGAGAAAAATCAGTCCGAACTTTTCAATATCATCCTCTGATTTTTCCAGCAAAAGACCGGCCTCTTTGACATCTCCCTTTTTAAGGGCAAAATTGATATTGGTGATATTTTTCAATGCCCGGTATTCCGGGTACTGCCCTTGGTGGGTAAAGGCCCCAATTTTTTCAAGCATATTCCGGGCCCCTGAAAAATATCCGGACTGGACAAACCCCAAAGCCAAAATCACCGAGGCGTTGAGCATCAGATCCTGATTTTCAATACGCTGGGCCAGAACAAGGGCATTTTTACAGGCTGAAATCCCCTTGGGAATATCTCCGTTACCGGCAATGTATCCAAGCCCGATCTGCTGCCAGAGCAGGGTTCTGGCCCAGGTAAACCGATGTTGCCCCTGAAGGGTTAAAAGAATGGTTTCCCCCTGTTTAATCCATTCAAGAATCACCCGGGAGGGTTGCCGGATAAAAACAGAGGCCTCAATAAGATATGCTGTGGCCAGTAAAATCCCCCGGATATCTTTGTTTGATTTAAAGATTTTAAGGGCTGTTTGAAAGGCAACAATATTTTTTTTACCGCCCTTGATCCGCCGGGCCATGGTGGCAAACAACACCAGCCAGGGATCTTTTTCAACCAAATCCTTGGGCAGGGCATGGATCCATTCAGACAGGCGTTCTGCCCGTCCGTTGATCACATCTCCGGTCCCTTTGATTCTGATAATCTCGGCGATCTTTTTATGGGCTTTGGCCGCCATAAAAAAAGGGATTGCTTTTTCATGGTCCTTATTTTCCCAGTAAATCAAACCCGCACGCCAGTTTAACCGGTTCACCCCCGCCTCTCCCAAGGTGTTGAAAAGGTCTGCCTTTAAAAAATCCCTGAACAGGTGATTATATTTAAATACCGGCCATTGGCCAGAGGCATCGATTTTCTGGATAAATAAATTCTTTTTTTCCAGCCAGGTTAAAATAGCAAACGGATCCACCTCTTTAAAAAACGAGGCTAAAACCTGGGTATCCAGCTGTTCAAACAGGGCTGTTTTCATCAAAAAATCTCTGATTTCCGGATTCAAGGACTGGTAAATTTCAGATGAAAAATAAGAAAATGCCTCGGAATTCAACTGCTCGGGCAGCTGATTAAGGTCACGGGAATAGCGTATGGACTCGGAGACCAGGGTCAGGCCTCCGGCCCAGCCCTCGGTGATGGTCCAGATCTTTTCAATTTCCCGGGTCTCTAAGGGGGCACAGATTTCAGGTGTTTTTTCCTGAAGGTTAAAAAAGGCCAGGGCCTCATCAAGGGTGAAGGCAAGATCTGCATTGGTCAGGCAGACCAGCTGTTTTTTCATTTTCAGCCGGCTCAGGTTGATCCTGGGCTGAACCCTGGACAAGAGAAAAAACCGAGTTGTCCCAGGGGCCTCCTGAATTAAGCGCTCCATGAGTTCAAAGGCAGATCCATCCTGATCCAAAGATTCCAGATCATCCAGAATAATATTCAAATTCGGAGGTTTTTGATTCAACAGGGTCACCAGGATCTCAACCTGGCGCAGCAGGTCCTTTCTAATGCCCAGGGTCACATGGGGTACGGCCTGGCCAGCACCTGAATCCATCGGCCCCATCCCCTGGGCAAGGATTTCAAACAACACCCCATGATCTGAAGCGCTTTGGTTCAAATGAAACCAAAGGCTCGGGCTTTCCTGGGCCGATAAAAAATCCGCCACCAGGGTTGACTTGCCCTGGGCTGCCTGGCCGGTCACCAGAACCACCCGGCAACGGCCGTGGGATTTGAGCTGCTTGAACAGCCGGGGACGGGACAAGGCGTCTGCCACCGTGGGAATATAGGTACCGGTCTGGATCAAAATTCGGGTTCCTGGGGTTTTCCAGGCAAAAGCTCGGCCAGATTATGGATGCCGGCCATTTCAAAAAACCGGATATAATTATACGAAAGCCCTTTTATCCTGATTTTGATCCCTTGTTCACCGGTCACCTGGAGAAAATCGGTAAATTGATAAAGCCCCTGACGGTCAATGGAAAACTCAGGATGAAAGTCAAACTCAATGATATCCCCTTTGTTGAGACCCGAGGTGGCCTCGGCCAGTTTTGTTCCGATATGTTTTGCACCCCTGCCCTTTACCCCGATGGTCAGCCCCGCTTTTTTTCGTGCAAATTCAAGACAAAACTCCTGGGGTGATATCCGTTTGGCCCTTTTTTCCGCCCGGACCAATGCCTCATTCAAGGCCTGGCGCTCCACCGGTTTATTGATAAAATCAGAGGCATCCAGGTCCAGGGCCTCAAGGGCCCGGTCCATGTCCCCGTGGCCCGTGATAATGATCACCTGGCATTGGGGCCTTGCCGCCCGGATCTGCCTGAGCACCTCAAGCCCGTCCATGCCGGGCATTCGGATATCGGTAAACACCATGTCCGGATTAAGATCTTGGAAAAGATCCATGCCCTCTTCCCCGTTCTCGGCCGTATACACCTCATAGCCATAGGCTGCCAAAAAAAATTTAAACATTGCCAGGGTTGGTTTTTCATCATCAATTACGAGAATTTTCATGGCCAGCAGCCTCCTTGTTTAAATCATGGGCAGGGTTCTGTTGCAAAAAATATTTCCAGGACAAAGAGATCGTTCAGGCGTAAAATTTACGCAGCATAAGAAAACAGATTTTCGACGAATTCTTTCTGCTTTAAAATTTCTCCCTTCCTGATATTTTTAACTTGTCCTTTTCTGATCATGTTCATAATTTCATAGCCTTTTAGCGTCCGCCAGGCAGAATGAAATGTCTTGAACCCCATACCAGCTCTGACAAGCTTTTTGATAAACCGGTGGTCTTGCTCAATAATATTGTTCAGATATTTATTCTGTCTTAGGATACAGTCCTTATTCAGAAGCTTTTTTTCTTTCAAAGCCTTTACTGCCGGAGGATATGCAGGATTTCCGTCAACACTCAGAACCCGAGGTCTGGAGCTATTGGAAGCTCGCAGCATCTTTTTAAAAAATCGTTTGGCAGATTCCATATTACGTCTGCTGCGAAGAAGAAAATCGATGGTATTTCCACGGGAATCGACCGCTCGGTAAAGATACTTCATTTTCCCCCGCACCTTGATATATGTTTCATCAATACGGTAAGAATCATTTGATTGCCGCAGATACTTCCTGCTTCGCTTTTCCATTTCAGGAGCATAGCGCTGAACCCATCGGTAAATGGTACTGTGATCCACAGACAAGCCCCGTTCTTGCATCATCTCTTCCAGATTCCTGTAACTCAGTTGATATCTCAGATACCAGCGAACATTCAACAGGATGATTTCTTTTTCATAATGACGCCACTTGAAAGGGTTTTCATTTTTCATACTATCTCTCTGCAAATAAATTAGTGCCAAAACGGACTTGTATCAGACATTAATAATTTTTTGCAACAGAACCCTCAAGAGCCTGTTTATAAAGATCCTCAAAGATAAATTGCAGTTGTTCGAGTCCCCTGTGATTGATGGCTTCACAGAAACTACTACGGCTGATACCACCGTCTGGCGCAATATTTTCTTTAGCAAAAACATTCTCCTTGAGATCCTGAATTAAATGTCGGGCAGACTTGTGCTCCTGAAGATGGAAATAAACCAAAGCATTTATCTGGTCTTCGAATGTCATTTTTAAAGGGCGGTCTCCTCGAGATTGTAATTCCGGTGCTTTTGAAAGTGACTTTATCAGAGGGCACCTGAAATTGTCAAAGTTCAGGGACCGTAGTTGTTTTTTAGGGACTGAGATGTGCGTCATTTGAGCTCCTTGAGTTAAATTTTCAAGGCGCACAAAAATTTTTACGCACATTTGTCAACACAAAACAGACTGTTTTTTCAATGATTTTAGATGCTTTTTATATGCAACAACCTAACCGGACACTACTGAATAAAAATAGAACAATGAAAAAGAAAAAATGAAAATTTTTAGCAAAGTCCAGTAAATCCCTTTGTCGAAAGTCTTATGGTTCAATAGAAAACACTGTTTTGAAGAATGAATAACTATTCATTTTACAAATAGTATAAATTCTGCTATAGGTTTTTACCGTTTGGACAAACTATTGGTAAATGGCAGTTGCGCAGCACTCTGGTGCTGAAAATAGCTGCTCGATGCCAGACCCGAGCAGCAAATGATTATAAGGGATATTGACTATGAGTTTTCAAGAAAAACTTTCCTCTGGGGACTTTGCTGTTTTGGCTGAGATGAATCCTCCCAAAGGGATTGATATATCAGATCTCATTACCCACGCCACCCATTTGAAATCACGAATTGATGCTGTTGTTATTCCTGACATGGACACAGGTGTCATGCAGATGAGTGCATTGGCCTGCGGTTCTCTCATGAAACAGCAGGGCATTGATCCCATGATTCACCTCTATGGCCGGGATCGTAACCGCATGGCCCTTCAGGGCGATCTTCTGGCAGCCCATGTCCTGGGTATCCACAACTTTCTTGTGGTCCAGGGTGAAGAGATGGTCAACGGTGATCACCCTGACTCAAAAATTGTTGATGACTTGGACGAACAAGGGCTTTTGTCCATGATCAATTCATTGGTCCAGGGCAAGGATATGGCCGGATTTGATCTCAAAGGCGTTCCCAGCCTTTCTGCCGGATGCACCATTGCACCCATTGCAGACGAGGCCCAGCTTGAAAAGGAAAAACAGGCCGCCCAAAAGAAGATAGACGCTGGTGCCGGTTTTCTCATGTTGCCTCCAGTTTTTGATATCAAGTTTTATTCAAAAATTTTAGAGACCTTTTCATCCCTCAATGTACCGTTGATTGCCTCGGTCTTCTTATTAAAGAATGTTGGCATGGCACGGTATATTTCTATTAACGACCCCAATTCCCGTCTTTCAGAGGACCTTATTCGCCGCATCCGCAAGGCCAGCGATCGTGAAGCTGAATGCATAGCCATTGCCGGTGAGATGATTTTAGCCCTCAAACAGGTGTCCCAGGGGATTAAGATTTCCGCTCTGGGCTGGGAAGACAGGTTGCCTGCAATTTTAGACAGTGCAGGTCTTTAGGGTATAACAACATCCATTGCCGGAATTTTGAGTCTGTATGGGATTACAGGCAATGGATATCCATGGATAAAAACAGATAAACGTTAAGGTTGGACATGCAAAATATTAAACAAGACGATAAAGCGTCAGGCGAAAAACGTGTGCTCGTCATTGGCGGCGGTGTCGGCGGAATTAGGGCAGCGCTTGATCTTGCCGAATCCCGCAAAGAGGTACTGCTCATTGATTCGGATTATGCCATTGGCGGTTTGATGACCCAGCTGGACCGAACTTTTCCCACCAATAATTGTGACTTGTGTACGGTTTCTCCCTTTTTATCTGCCTCAGCCAGGGAACAATTCCTCCAGGTCAGCCCCATGACCGTATTGGAAAAATTAACAGGCGAGGCTGGAAATTTTAAGGCAACCCTTAAAACTGCGCCAAGATATATTGATATTGACAAATGTACCGGTTGCGGGGAGTGCGTTAAAAAGTTTCCCAAGGCAGTTCGATTTACTCCGGGCCTGGACCCTAGAGCACCCACCTGTATGCGCTACCCCCAGGCAACCCCCTATGCCTTTTCCATTGATATGGACAAGGTAGATGACGTGGCGGCCCTTGAGTCTGTCTGTAAGGCCCAGGCCATTTTGCCCGATGATCAGGAACAAGAGACCACCATTAATATCGGGTCTGTGGTACTCAGCGTGGGGGCTGAACTTTTTAACCCCCAAGCCCTGGATAATTTTGGCGGTGGAAAATTTGACAATGTCGTGACAGGGCTTGAGTATGAACGGATTATGTCTGCTTCCGGTCCGTTTCAGGGAAGCCTTTTAAGAAAATCCGATCAAAAGCGTCCCCGGAAAGTCGCCTGGATCCAATGTGTGGGATCCAGAGGGATCAACAATGCTGATGTCCCCTATTGTTCGGGTGTCTGCTGCATGTATGCCCTCAAAGAGGCCATGGTCACCAAGGAGCGGTTTGGACAAGATATTGAAACCACGATTTTTTTCATGGATATGCGGACCCATGGCAAGGATTATGAGCAGTACTATAACCGGGCCAGAGAAGATTTCGGTGTCAGAATGGTCCGCTCCCGTCCCCATACCATTGTTGAACTGCCCGATACCAAAAATCTGTCTATTTCCTATGCCTTGGAAGATACCTCTGCCCATGAAGTAGAGGAGTTTGACATGGTTGTCCTTTCCACGGGATTTCGGCCCTCGGCAAGCACTGTGGATCTGGCCGGAAGGCTGGGCATTGATCTTAATGTTCATAAGTTTGCCAAAACCGATAATTTTAATCCTGTGAAAACCTCAAAAGACGGGGTCTATGTCTGTGGTGTCTACGAGAGCCCCAAAGATATTCCCGAAACCATGGTGCAGGCCAGTGCCGCAGCCTCCATGGCCGGTGCGGATGTGCCGAGCACTCCCGGAATTGATGTGGCTGAATTTGAATTCCCGCCCGAAAGGGATGTCACGGGTCAGGATCCCAAAATAGGGGTTTTTGTCTGTGACTGCGGATTTGAGATCGGCGGGGTTGTGGATGTGGCCCAGGTGCTGGATCATGCCCGGACCAATCCGGATGTGATGGTTGCTGAAGCCGTGGGCTACGGTTGCTCTGCTGAATCCATGACCCGGATCGAATCCATGATAAAAGAACACGGGCTCAACCGTGTGGTCATTGGCGGGTGTTCGCCACGGACCCATGAAACCAAATTCCAGGACCTTCTCAAGCGGGTGGGGCTTAACCGTTACCTGGTTGAGATCGTCAACCTCCGGGATCAGAATACCTGGGCCCATCTCACCGAACCCAAAGAAGCCCTTGAAAAAGCCTTTAAACTCATGCAGATCGGTATTTCAGGTGTCAGAATGGCCCGGCCCCTGACGGACAATGCCCTGCCCATGAGCCAGAAGGCCCTAGTTGTCGGCGGTGGTGTTACCGGCATGACTGCTGCCCTGAAACTGGCAGACCAGGGCGTATACACCTATCTTGTTGAACGAGCGCCTTCTTTGGGCGGTTTGGCACGATCCATTTCAAAGACCATTGAGGGTGAAAATGTCACCGCCTTTATTGATGATCTGATCTCCAAGGTTAACGGACATGACAATATCAGGGTCATGGCCCGGTCCATTATTGTTGACCATGAGGGCATGCCCGGACTTTTCAAGACCGGTATCCAGACGGGGTTGCGCATGAACTATATGCAGATTGACCACGGGGTGACCATCCTGGCCACAGGGGCGCTTGCCAACCGGCCGGCTCAATATGGTTTAGGCGCCATTGACCCGGTGATGACCCAGCTGGACCTTGATGAACTGCTGGAAAATGATGAAGAAAAGATAAAGGCCATGAACCAGGTGGTCATGATCCAGTGCGTGGGCTCCCGTGAAAAGGAAAATCCCAACTGTTCCAGGGTCTGCTGCCAGGCGGCCATGAAAAATGCCCTTCGTCTCAAAGCGATTCATCCGGATATTGAAATCTTTGTTCTGTACAGGGATATCAGGACCTATGGATTTCAGGAGGATTATTACAGGGAAGCCAGGGATAAAGGGGTAAAGTTCATCCGGTTTGCCCTGGAAAACAGGCCCGTGGTCAGAGAGGAAGAGGGTAAAACCCTTGTCAGGGTCCATGACTTTATTCTGGGGTCTGATATTGATATTGAGGCCGATTGTGTCGCCTTGAGCACCGGGTTCATTGCTGATGATGAAACCACTGAAGATCTGGCCATGATGTTTCATCTGCCCAGAACCGAGGATAATTATTTTCTTGAAGATCATGTCAAGCTTCGGCCGGTGGATATGGCCCTTCGGGGATTTTTCCTTGCAGGGACCGCCCACTCACCCAAAATTATCCGTGAGAGCGTGACCCAGGCGCTGGCCGTTGCCGGCCGTGCCAGGACCATGCTGGCCCAGAAAGAGATCAACCTGGGGGCTGCTGTGGCCCGGGTGGATGCCAACAAGTGCGCCTCCTGCCTGATCTGCGTCAGGGCCTGTCCCTTTGATATTCCCTTTATTAATGCAGACGGATATTCCGAGATTGATCCGGCCAAGTGCCACGGCTGCGGGGTTTGCGCAGCAGAATGTCCTGCAAAGGCCATTCAACTGCTGGCCTATGAAGATGACCAGATTTTAGCTAAATTAGATGGTTTATTTGAGAGGTATAACTAATGGAAAATTTTGAACCGGAAATTGTGGCATTCTGCTGCCATTATTGCGCATATACAGCCGCGGATATGGCTGGCAGCAAACGGATTTCCTATCCGTCCAACGTGAAAATCATCCGGGTTCCCTGTACCGGCAAGGTGGATGCCATCCATTTGATGAAAGCCCTTGAAAAAGGGGCGGACGGCGTCTATGTGGTCGGATGCCTGGAAGGGGACTGCCATTTTAAAAACGGCAATCTTCGGGCCAAAGCCAGGGTGATCAAAGTGCAAAAGATTTTAGAAGATTTAGGATGGGAACCTGACCGGGTGGCCATGATCACCATGTCTGCCGGCATGGGCGAGCATTTTGCCAAAACTGCCCGTGAATTTACCGATAAGATAAAACAATTGGGCCCGAATCCTGTTAAAACAGCAGCCAAGGCCGTATAACTTAAATACTTCGGAGAAAAAAAATGATAACAGCAGAACAAAAACCCATACAGGAAATTATCCAGTATATCGCGCCCTATGACAAGATCCTCCTGGTCGGCTGTAACGAATGTGTCACCGTTTGTGCTGCCGGCGGCAGAAAAGAGGTGGGGTTTTTAGCCTCTGCCCTTCATCTGAACAGCCTGAAAAACGGGAAAACCATTGATATCAAAGAAATCACCCTGGAACGCCAATGCGATCCTGAATATGTTGAAGAATTGGTCGCCAATGTCGGTGAAGTGGATGCCATTTTGTCCATGGCCTGCGGCTGCGGGGTTCAAACCGTTGCAGCTCGCTACAAAGTGCCTGTGTTTCCTGCCGTCAACACCAAGTTCATGGGCGCCTCTTTAGGCCAGGGCGTCTGGGATGAACGCTGTCAGGGATGCGGAGACTGCATGCTCGGGATTACCGGTGGGATCTGCCCGGTTGCAAGATGCTCCAAAAGCTTGCTCAACGGTCCCTGCGGCGGAACGTCCAATGGTCAATGCGAGGTAGATCTCAGTATTGACTGTGCCTGGAGACTGATCTGGGAACGGCTCAAGGAATTGGGTATTGAAGACCGGTATGAAGAACTCAACGTAGCAAAAGACTGGCGCCCCGCAGGCGGCGGCGGACCCAGAAAAATTATCAGGGAGGATTTGGCATAATGAAAACTGAAAGCAGACTGGAAAAAGTACTGGAATCCGGAGAACTTGCCGTTACCTCTGAAGTGGGTCCTCCCAGAGGGTGCAACGTTGAGATTGTAAAAGAAAAAGCCAATTTGATCAAAGATTATGTTGACGGTATTAATATTACGGACAACCAGACCGCCATGGTCAGAATGTCCTCCATTGCCGGCGGTGTGATTATCAAGCAGATGGGGCTGGATCCCATTATTCAGATGGTCTCCCGGGACAGGAACCGTCTGGCCATGCAGGCCGATATTATCGGTGCCTATGCCTTGGGCATCAATACCATGCTCTGCCTTTCCGGCGACCATCCCAAGTTCGGAGATCACCCCATGGCCAAATCTGTCTATGATGTGGATTCCATTAATATGCTGGCCATGGTCAAGAATATGAGGGATGAGGCCAAGTTCCAGGGCGGGGCCGAGATTAAAAATCCGCCCAAGATGTTCATTGGTGCGGCGGCCAATCCCTTTGCCGATCCCTTTGAGCTTCGGGTCATGCGCCTGGCCAAAAAAGTGGCCGCAGGTGTTGATTTTATCCAGACCCAGTGTATATTCAACATGGATAAATTTGAAGAATGGATGAAAGGCGTTTGTGACAGGGGACTTGATAAACAGGTCCATATCCTGGCCGGCATCACGCCCATGAAATCCGTGGGCATGGCCCGGTACATGAAAAATAAAGTACCTGGAATGGATGTGCCCGACGAGGTGATCAAACGCCTGGAAGGGGTTTCCAAGGAACAGCAGCCCGAAGAAGGCATCAAGATGGCCATTGAGCAAATTGAACGGCTCAAGGAGTGCAAAGGGGTTCACGGATTCCATATTATGGCCATTGAATGGGAACAAAGGGTACATGAAATTGTAAAAGGGGCTGGCTTATATCCCCGGCCTCAGGTATAAGGAAAAAGGGGTGAAAGTTCTTTTGTTAGCTCAATAAAAGGAGATTTTCATATGAGTGAGAATAAACTGGTTTTAGTTGTTGATGATGATCCGGATCTGGTGGAAGCCGTATCCATGAAGTTGGAAGCAAAGTCCTACAAGGTGGAAAAAGCCTATGACGGCGTGGAAGCCATGGAAAAAATTGGCGCCCAAAAACCTGCCCTTGTGATTCTGGATGTCATGATGCCCAGGAAAAATGGTTGGGAGGTATGTGATGAAATCAAAACCAATGACGGGCTCAAAGAGATCGTCGTGGTTATGCTGACTGCGGTTGCAGATTCGGTTAAAACCACAAGCTACACCCATCACGACGGCAAAACCACCCTTGCAGACGACTACGTGCCCAAGCCCATAGACTTGGATGCGCTCATGGAAATCGTAGACGACCACTGCAGTTAGAACTGGCACTCGCCTAGGCATATGCTGATACGTTAAAGGCGGCAGATCAGGAATTGTCCTGTTCTGCTGCCTTTCTGGCATAAATCCCTGGGGGTGTCCACAGCCATGACCGTCATTAGAATCAACGGCATCCGGGTGGGACACCAGATGTTTCATCTGCGTCAAGGCCCGGAATCAGAGAATGATAACTCTCTGATATATCAGACCCTGGCCAGGGAGAAGATTAATTTGCCCTGTATGGGTACGGAAACTGCTGTTTTCGGAACGAGCGTTTCATGCTGTATTGAAGGCGAGGTTCCCCGAGACTTGGCAATTCAACCGGTGTGCATGATTTCCGTTTATCCCCACGGATCAAAAATCAGGACGCTTGGGTATCTTCTGGATTTGTTTGCCGGCCATGATTTAAAATTTTTTCATATGGTATCATCCAATGCCATGGTCTCTTTTGTCATTGACCAGGCAGACAAGCTTGCAGTCCTTGCCATGCTTGAACAGGCCTTTGACCTGCCGCCCACCCATACGCCCTATGAACCTGATTTTCACGAACAAACCGCCGCTTTTGTAAAAAAACGTTACCAGGAAACCCGGGCCTTTTTCCAGGAAGAAAAAATAAAAACATATGGGTTTTCCCTGATTCCGGGACTCTGCCTTAAACGGATCTTTTGCCCATGGAACCAGCTTGAACAGGCCATCCGATTTTTGCAAAACACGGACGATATCTTTTCTTTTGCAACGGCTTTCGACCATGGCAAAAGGATTCATTTGTACTGGCTTGCCCAGGAGTCGTCTTTGACACCAAAGGCCTGTCCGGTTGAATTTTTCCAAGAACAGGTCGATCTGATTACCTTTCAAGGTCCCCATTTTGGAGATCGGTTTGGTATTTTTAATACTGCTGCCGCCTGCCTTGAATCTGCCGGGCTTGAGCTGGAAATTTCAGGGTGTACTGGTGCCAGCATCAGCCTGGTGCTTTCCAAAGGAGAGGGGAGCCGGGCCTTGCCTGCACTTGAAAAAGGATTTGAGACCCCATGAACCGATCTTTTTCATCCGAGGAACTGTTCTGGCGGACCCGTATATTTGATGCCCTGTCTTACCCATCCGTGGTCATTGACCCTGACCGGATTGTGGTGGGAGCCAACAAAAAGTTTTTAACCACCTATGATATTTTATCCCATGATATTATCGGGAAAAAATGTTTTCATTCTTTTTTATACAAGGACACGCCCTGCGATTCTGAGGACTGCCCGATTTCCAAAGTGATCCGGGACAAAAAAGTTCACTCCTATACGGTCAAGCACCAGTACAAATGGGAGGACCGGGTCTTTTCGCCTATTTTTGACGACCAGGGCGGTGTGGCCTATGTGATTTCCAGTATCCGGGATATCACCCGGACCAAATCCCTTGAAACCCAGCTCATCGGGGTCAAGGAGTTTATCAGCCGGGTGATTTATGCCTCTGCATCCGCCATTGTGGCGGCAGACCGCAAGGGCAATATTGAGTTGATGAATTCCGTTGCCAAGGAGTTGTTCGGATATTTTAACGGAAGTTCCGGGAAAATTACCCACGTAGAACAGCTCTACCCCCCTGGAAAGGCCAAGGAAATCATGAAGATGCTCAGGGATGAGAAAATTGGGGGTAAGGGCAAACTGCTGATTCCAAGAACCCTTGTTGTAAATTCAAAGGGAGAAGAGATCGAAGTTGAGATGTCTGCTGCCATCATTTATGATGACAAGGGCAATGAATCCGCCACCATGGCCATTTACAACGATTTTAAAGATAAAATCCGGGTGGAAAAAGAACTCAAACTCACCCAGCAGCAATTGGCTCAGTCGGAAAAAATGGCCTCTTTAGGCCAGCTGGCCGCAGGCGTGGCCCATGAGATCAACAATCCTTTGACAGGGGTTCTTTTTTACGCCAGCCTTCTTTTGGAAAGGGATGATTTGGATGAAAATGCCATTGCAGATCTGGGCTATATTGTGGAGGATGCAAAGCGGTGCCGGAATATTGTAAAAAGCCTTTTGGTCTATTCGCGAAGTGCGGATTCTGAGAAAAATATTGTCCAGATTAATGATATCGTCCTCAAGAGCCTTAAGTTGTTAAGAGATCAGAAGCGGTTTTTAAATATTCGGATTAAAAAATATCTGGCCGAGAATATGATGCTGATCAATGCAGATATTAACAAGTTAAATCAGGTGATTATTAATTTGGTCATGAATGCGGCCGATGCCATTGAAGACCAGGGTACCATCAGCATTTATACCTACAGGGACAAAACCTTGAAAAAAGTGTTTTTGGAAATCAAGGATACCGGCATCGGCATTCCCCACCAGAATTTGTCCAGGATCTTTGATCCGTTTTTTACCACCAAGGAAGTGGGCAAAAGCACGGGCTTAGGCTTGAGCATTGTATACGGTATTATTGAAGAGCATGGCGGGAAAATAAGCGTAAAGAAAACCGGGGCCAAGGGAACCACATTTATCATGGAATTTCCATTGTATGTCCCCAGAGAAAACGGGATGGCATTTTGTCCGCCCGCAGGTGCCCACGAAGATAAAATAATGTAAATAAATTATCCAAAGAGATTGTTCATATGTCCGAAACAAGCAGTAACGCTAAAGATCCCATGGTTCAGGGGGGCAAAGCCTCCCTGAAAACCATGATTGATGATGTGTTTTTCAAGCCCAGGGTGCTGGTGGTTGACGATGAAAAAAGGGTCAGGGAAGCCTGCAACCGGATGCTCACAGAAGAGGGCTGCAAGGTTGAAACCGCAGATAACGGCACCACAGGTCTTGAGATGATTCAGCAGTCCCATTTTGATATTGTGCTTTTAGATTTGATGATGCCCGGGTTGTCGGGTATTGATGTGCTCTCGGGTATCAAATCCAGGCATCCGGATACGGTGGTGATCGTGATCACAGGGTATGCCACACTTGAGCATTCCATTGAGACCATGAAACGAGGGGCCTTTGATTTTTTGCCCAAACCCTTTTCCCCCAGCGAGCTTCGCCTGATCATTACCAAGGCCATTGAATTTATCCAGTCCCTCCAGGACATTGCCACGGAAAAATCCCGGATGCGGGTGATGATCAATACCTTGAGGGACGGGGTGCTGACAACGGATCACCAGAAAAGAATTGCCCTTGCCAATCCGGCCTTTTTACGGATGATCGGCTGCCACAAGACCAAGGTGATTGGCAATGAAATTTCAAAGGTGGTCCAGGAGCCCACCCTGCTTGCCATGATTGACAAGGCCATTGCCCAGCCAGAAGAGGCCTTTGCCGAGATTACCGAGGAGATCAAGGTGGCCTTGGATAAGGACAAAGAAGAGATGATCATCGGGATTCGATGTATTCCTTTCCGGGACAGGCTCAACAGAAACCTGGGCACGGTAACCGTGTGTCATGATATCACTGCCCTTCGTCAGGAGGACCAGCTTAAATCTGATTTTGTATCCATGGTGGCCCATGAAATTAAAAGCCCTTTAAATTCCATTTTAATGCAGCTTAACGTGGTCCTGGACGGATTGGCCGGCCAATTGACGGAAAAACAAAGGGAAATTCTGGAAAGGACTTCCCTTAAAATTTCGTCTTTAACCGAGCTTTCTGCTGAGCTTTTGGATCTGTCAAAAATAGAGTCCGGCCTGATCAACCAGGAGCGGGAAGCCTTGAACCTGTCTCCTGTGATCAACGCCCATGTGGCATTGTACAAATCCATGGCCGATGAAAAATCCATTTCTCTGACGGCCCGTTCCAAGGGCGAGAATATTGTGGTCATGGCCAATCCCAACAATATAGAAGAGGTCTTATCCAACCTGATTTCAAACGCCATCCGTTATACACCGGAAAATGGAAGCATAGAGGTCTGGGCAGACGAAAACGAAGACTCTGCCATGCTCCATGTAAAAGATACCGGTTTTGGTATTCCCGAGGAGGCCATAGACCAGATCTGGGATAAATTTTTCCGGGTCAAGAATGAAAAAACAAGATTTATCAACGGCACAGGCCTTGGGCTTGCCATTGTGAAGCGGATTGTTGAAGGCCATAACGGAAGTATTCAGGTGGACTCGAAACTGGACCTGGGTACCACATTTACCATTACCCTTCCCAAAACAGGGTTCCCCCTTTAAATCAAAACACGGGTTTCCAAAGACCTGTCAAGTCAAACAAGAAACCCGTGTTTTTTTCTTGTCTTTGGTAAAAAAAAACATATTCAAAATCAGTAGTGTCCGGTTAGGTTGTTGCATATAAAAAGCATCTAAAATCATTGAAAAAACAGTCTGTTTTGTGTTGACAAATGTGCGTAAAAATTTTTGTGCGCCTTGAAAATTTAACTCAAGGAGCTCAAATGACGCACATCTCAGTCCCTAAAAAACAACTACGGTCCCTGAACTTTGACAATTTCAGGTGCCCTCTGATAAAGTCACTTTCAAAAGCACCGGAATTACAATCTCGAGGAGACCGCCCTTTAAAAATGACATTCGAAGACCAGATAAATGCTTTGGTTTATTTCCATCTTCAGGAGCACAAGTCTGCCCGACATTTAATTCAGGATCTCAAGGAGAATGTTTTTGCTAAAGAAAATATTGCGCCAGACGGTGGTATCAGCCGTAGTAGTTTCTGTGAAGCCATCAATCACAGGGGACTCGAACAACTGCAATTTATCTTTGAGGAGGTTCTGTTGCAAAAAATTATTAATGTCTGATACAAGTCCGTTTTGGCACTAATTTATTTGCAGAGAGATAGTATGAAAAATGAAAACCCTTTCAAGTGGCGTCATTATGAAAAAGAAATCATCCTGTTGAATGTTCGCTGGTATCTGAGATATCAATTGAGTTACAGGAATCTGGAAGAGATGATGCAAGAACGGGGCTTGTCTGTGGATCACAGTACCATTTACCGATGGGTTCAGCGCTATGCTCCTGAAATGGAAAAGCGAAGCAGGAAGTATCTGCGGCAATCAAATGATTCTTACCGTATTGATGAAACATATATCAAGGTGCGGGGGAAAATGAAGTATCTTTACCGAGCGGTCGATTCCCGTGGAAATACCATCGATTTTCTTCTTCGCAGCAGACGTAATATGGAATCTGCCAAACGATTTTTTAAAAAGATGCTGCGAGCTTCCAATAGCTCCAGACCTCGGGTTCTGAGTGTTGACGGAAATCCTGCATATCCTCCGGCAGTAAAGGCTTTGAAAGAAAAAAAGCTTCTGAATAAGGACTGTATCCTAAGACAGAATAAATATCTGAACAATATTATTGAGCAAGACCACCGGTTTATCAAAAAGCTTGTCAGAGCTGGTATGGGGTTCAAGACATTTCATTCTGCCTGGCGGACGCTAAAAGGCTATGAAATTATGAACATGATCAGAAAAGGACAAGTTAAAAATATCAGGAAGGGAGAAATTTTAAAGCAGAAAGAATTCGTCGAAAATCTGTTTTCTTATGCTGCGTAAATTTTACGCCTGAACGATCTCTTTGTCCTGGAAAAATTTTTTGCAACAGAACCGTGTCAAGGACACGGGCCCGGGTATTCCCTATGCCCTTCAGTCCAAAATTTTTGATCCCTTTTACACCACAAAGGCCAATAGTTCTGGAATCGGGCTGTCCATCAGCCACCGGATTATCCTGGACCACGGCGGTACGCTCAAATTTAAGGCGCCCGGTCAAAGAGGCGCCCATTTTTTCATTGAACTGCCTGCAAAAACCATAAAGGCCTGATCCATGATTCAATACACCATTGCCATTGTTGATGATGAAGAAAGCATCTGGGATTCTCTGGATTTGGTTTTGTCCGGCACCTATGAGATCCGGTTGTTTAAAGACGGAGAATCGTTTCTGGCGGCTTTAAAAAAAGAGGTACCCGACCTGGTCCTAATGGATATCGGCCTTCCCAAAATGAGCGGCATTGATGCCCTGGGCAGGTTAAAAGCAGATCATCCCAACCTGCCCGTAATCATGATTATAGCCTATGAGGAGATCTCTCTGGTGATTCAATCCATGAAAGGCGGTGCCTTTGATTTTATTGTCAAGCCCATTAATCCGGATATTATGGAATTGACCATTCAAAAGGCGGTGTCAACCATAGCGCTTGCCAAAGAGGTCTGCCTGCTTCAGGAAAAATACCTTAGGGAAAATGAGCCCTGCTTTATCGGTGAAAGCAAGAATATTGAGGATATCATGGATTTTATCCATGTGGTCTCTAAAAGTCCGGATACCCCCATCATGATCCTGGGGGAAACCGGTACGGGAAAAGAGTTGATTGCCAAGGCCATCCATGCCAGAAGTCCTCTGTTTCAGGGGCCTTTTGTGGCGGTGAACTGCTCTGCATTTCCCGAAGATCTCATTGAATCAGAACTTTTCGGATACGAGGCAGGCGCCTTTTCCGGGGCCAGGCCCCAAGGGAAAAAAGGGGTTTTAGAAGAGTCCCACAAAGGCACTTTATTCTTGGATGAGGTGGCAGACCTGAGTTTGGCAGGCCAGGCCAAACTGCTTCGCTTTCTGGAAAGCGGGGAGTTTTACAAAGTGGGCGGTACACAAAAACTGACGGTTGACACCCGGGTGGTTTCTGCCACAAACAAGAATATTGATGATTTGGTAAAATTTGAAAAATTTCGAAAGGATCTGTATTTCAGGCTATGTGTGGTTCGGGCCGAGATCCCCTCTTTGAATCAGCGGCCCCGGGATATTCTGGCCCTGGCCAAGCATTTTCTTTTTGAGTTTAACCAAAAATTTGAAAAAAACCTGAAGGGGTTTTCCAAGGACGCTCAAGAAATGCTTTTGTCCCATGAATTTTCCGGCAATGTCAGGGAGCTTAAGAATATTGTCGAGCGAGCTGTCCTTGTGGCCAGAACCGACCAGGTCCTAATGACCGACCTGGGATTGTTTGATAAAAAAACAGGTCTGACTGCCCAGGCCCTGCCCACGGGGTCTGAACCCGTCAGGCTGTCGGAGCAAGGGGTCTGCCTGACCCAGATCTTATCCAATATTGAGCGTCAGTACATGACCCTGGCCGTGGACCAGGCCCAAGGCAATGAGAGCCGGGCAGCCAAACTTCTCAACATGAATCACCATACCTTCCGATATCGGTGGAAAAAACTTAAAAAGGGATAAACCGCTTACAATGACCCGATATCAAGGGGTTGTTTCACCACGGTGAGCAGCATTTTAAATCGTGTTGCCGCATAGACCGAATGGGGGACATTGGCGGGCATCACCACCACCTGGCCCGCCTTGGCCTCAAGGGAGTCTCCGTCTATGGTGATGGCGGCAGACCCGTCCAGGATCTGAACCATGGCATCCCCGGGGGAGGTATGGGCCGAGATTTCTTCGCCCTTGTCAAATGCAAAAAGGGTGATGTTGACATGGGGCTTGGCTGCCAGGGTCCGGCTGACGACCCGTCCTTGTTCGTAATCCACAAGATCATTGATTGAAACGGCCTGGGAAAAGGGAACATTTTTGATGAGCTGAGTCTTTTTATCGTTCATGGCGTATCCTTATTTTTTGGGTTGTTGGTCTGTCTGAAGTTTAAGAGGTTCTGTTGCAAAAAATATTTCCAGGACAAAGAGATCGTTCAGGCGTAAAATTTACGCAGCATAAGAAAACAGATTTTCGACGAATTCTTTCTGCTTTAAAATTTCTCCCTTCCTGATATTTTTAACTTGTCCTTTTCTGATCATGTTCATAATTTCATAGCCTTTTAGCGTCCGCCAGGCAGAATGAAATGTCTTGAACCCCATACCAGCTCTGACAAGCTTTTTGATAAACCGGTGGTCTTGCTCAATAATATTGTTCAGATATTTATTCTGTCTTAGGATACAGTCCTTATTCAGAAGCTTTTTTTCTTTCAAAGCCTTTACTGCCGGAGGATATGCAGGATTTCCGTCAACACTCAGAACCCGAGGTCTGGAGCTATTGGAAGCTCGCAGCATCTTTTTAAAAAATCGTTTGGCAGATTCCATATTACGTCTGCTGCGAAGAAGAAAATCGATGGTATTTCCACGGGAATCGACCGCTCGGTAAAGATACTTCATTTTCCCCCGCACCTTGATATATGTTTCATCAATACGGTAAGAATCATTTGATTGCCGCAGATACTTCCTGCTTCGCTTTTCCATTTCAGGAGCATAGCGCTGAACCCATAAATGGTACTGTGATCCACAGACAAGCCCCGTTCTTGCATCATCTCTTCCAGATTCCTGTAACTCAGTTGATATCTCAGATACCAGCGAACATTCAACAGGATGATTTCTTTTTCATAATGACGCCACTTGAAAGGGTTTTCATTTTTCATACTATCTCTCTGCAAATAAATTAGTGCCAAAACGGACTTGTATCAGACATTAATAATTTTTTGCAACAGAACCGCCAAAAGTATTCTTTTAAACTGCAGCGCAGATATCAAGGTCACCTCTACCCCAAAACAAGGCACCACCGTTATTATCTGTCTGCCGGCAACACCCTCAGATCTGCCCTAACTTTTTTTTATAAACGAAAGGATTTACCACAATGATCGCAAGTGCTTGAAGACTGAATCTGGCGGCAATGAAGACATTTATCAATTAAATATCTCCCTTTGCCCTGGGATTTACCGCACTCGCCACAAACCCAGTCTTTTCGGGTAGGCACAAGCTTTGCGCAATAAGGACATTTCACAGGAACCCGCCTGAATATTAGGAAAAAACATCCTGCCATTAAAAAATATGGACCCATGAGCTTGAATTGCCAGGACGAAGAGAATTGATCCAGTTCCGAAGCCCCGGTTAAAATGATGTACAACAAAAATGCAATGGAAGTAACAGCAAGAAATTTAAACCTGAAATGAAAAAAAACCGTCTTTTCCGGAAAAGAATCCATAAATCGCCTCCATCTGGCTAGTTTAATGATAGATATCCCATGACCAGACCATTCTGGCCTGAATTGTCCCCTGGTGTCAATCCCCTTTTAATCCCGGCTTTTACCGAAATCATAAACCATCATTTAATTTGGGAATGTTCAGAATTCTGTGTCACGGTTTCGGTTCCCGGATCTGCCTCAGCGCCAGCGGAAGTAAAAGTCAGGTCCGAGAATGGGCCTTCAATCAGCCACGTCGGAGGAGTTGATTTTTGCTGGAGTGGAGTTCCTGGAACCATCTTTTCCATCTGTAAATAAATCCCTATCAAATTCCCAGCTCTTTATCCAGCCGGCCTTCAAAGAAAATTGCCAACTGGGAAATTGTCAGTGACCAATTTTGAATCGGCATTGTCCATTTTTTACTGGCGTTCTGGATCCCCATGTAAAGCAGCTTTAACAGGCTGTCCTGGTTCGGGAATGATCCCTTTGTTTTGGTCAGTTTTCGAAACTGTCGATGCACAGCCTCAATGGTATTTGTGGTGTATATTATCCGTCGAATCTCTTCTGGATATTTAAAGAAATGACTGAGGCGTTCCCAGTTGTTCCGCCAGGATTTTATCACAATCGGGTATTTGTCATTCCATTTATTTTCCAAGATATCCAGTTCTTCTTCGGCCAGATCCTTATTGACCGCTTTATAAACACGTTTTAGATCTGCCATAAATTCCTTTTTATTTTTGGAACCAACGTATTTCAATGAATTTCGGATCTGGTGGACTACGCAGAGTTGAACTTCTGTGTCCGGGAATATGGTCTCAATGGCCTCGGGAAAACCTTTTAGACCATCAACACAGGCAATCAGGATATCTTTTACCCCTCGGTTTGAAAGGTCTGTTAACACCTGCAGCCAGAAGTTCGCACCCTCATTCTCGGATATGTACAGCCCAAGAACCTCTTTGCGGCCCTCGATATTCACCCCAAGAATTGTGTAAACGGCTTTGCTGCTGACCTTTCCGTTTTCTCGTACTTTATAATGTATGGCATCAAGCCATACGATTGGGTACACATTTTCCAACGGCCTGGCCTGCCATTCTTTGACGGTATGGATGATTTTATCGGTAATGGTGCTCAGAGTGGCATTTGAAATCTCAAGTCCATAGATTTCCTGTAAATGGGAAGCCATATCATTATAACTCATGCCCAGGCCGTAAAGGGCTATTATCTTTCTTTCAATTTCATCGCTGAGCGTTGTCTGATGTTTTTTGACGATCTGTGGAGAGAAGGTTCCGGCCCTGTCACGCGGGGTTTTTAGCTCAAATTTACCATCCAGGGATTTAATGGTCTTTTTGCTTTTTCCATTACGGCGGTTGGCAGAAACTTCCTGCCCGAGATGGGACTCCAACTCTCCTTCAAGAGCAGCTTCAGCAAGATTTTTGATTAATGATGTAAGGACGCCGCCCTTACCTGTGAAGGGTTTACCTTCCTGGATGCCTTTAAGGGCTTTTTGAAAATCAAATTCGGTGTTTTCTTCGGTCATGTCAGTTCTCCTTATTTAGCTGAGTATATCAGCTTTCATTCAACTGACACAGAATTTTGAACGCCCTCTTTAATTTAAGCCTCAAACCGGCATTTTTTCTTTTAGCCCGAATATTTCATACCAACTTGTAGGGATTGAATATTAATCTTTTAAATACAGAAACTTAGAATTGTTAGCCAAACCAATTCAGAGGGTAGTCACCCTTCGGGCGAACCAATTTTGCGTCATCTGCAGCGTTATAGACCGTTCACAGTAAAGTCCCTACGGCTTCACTCCCTGGCACCTTGCAGCAAACATAAAATCAATTCGTAAAATTTGCGATCGCTTTTTTTCAATCATATATGAAGCCCGGGTGTCATTTGAGTTTCAAGATCCAAACGAAGGGATTCAAAATCAGATTCAGGGTTGACCTTGAATTTGAACGGCTGTGAAAAAGAGAGGGTTACCCGGGAAAAGGGTTTGGGAAGCATGAAGCGGTCCCAAGAATTAAAAAACCAGGCCTTGTCCGCCCGGGTAAAAAAGGGAACCACCCAGGCATCTGTTTCCAGAGCCATTTTGATTGCACCGGGCTTGACCTTGCCGATAGGGCCTCTGGGACCGTCAAGAATATGAGCGCAAAATCCAAACTCATGGATGTGATCGATCATGGCCTCCATGGCCTGTTTGCCCCCCCTGGAAGAAGATCCTCTCGGGGTGTGCCACCCAGTCCTGTTGGCCACACCTGAAATTAAATCCCCATCCCTGCTCTGGCTGATCATCAAGCCTGGATTTAATCTGGAATAGGTTTTAAAATGCCGAATGGCGGAAAAAAACTGCTGGTGCCAGGTACACAAAAGCACGGTGTGATTTTCTTTTACCAGGGTCATCCATTGATCTTCATTTTCCACCTTGAGCCTGAAGGTCAGCGAATAAAGCCGAATCAGGTAATAGGCAAAAAAAATAAAAGGCCGGGTATAAATAATAAATTTTAACCGTTTGACCATGTTCAGGGTTCCTCTGGGTTGATAAATCGGGGCAAGTTTACCAAAAACAGCCCTTAAATCAAGAGATATCTTGAGGGCGTTCAAAATTCTGTGTCAGTTGAATGAAAGCTGATATACTCAGCTAAATAAGGAGAACTGACATGACCGAAGAAAACACCGAATTTGATTTTCAAAAAGCCCTTAAAGGCATCCAGGAAGGTAAACCCTTCACAGGTAAGGGCGGCGTCCTTACATCATTAATCAAAAATCTTGCTGAAGCTGCTCTTGAAGGAGAGTTGGAGTCCCATCTCGGGCAGGAAGTTTCTGCCAACCGCCGTAATGGAAAAAGCAAAAAGACCATTAAATCCCTGGATGGTAAATTTGAGCTAAAAACCCCGCGTGACAGGGCCGGAACCTTCTCTCCACAGATCGTCAAAAAACATCAGACAACGCTCAGCGATGAAATTGAAAGAAAGATAATAGCCCTTTACGGCCTGGGCATGAGTTATAATGATATGGCTTCCCATTTACAGGAAATCTATGGACTTGAGATTTCAGGTTCATCCGATTAATGCGTACCTTTTATTGTGAAGGTCCAAAAGTTTCAACCTGAAAAACTCCGAATCCCTGTATCCATAAGCTTTCCGTTTCATGGTTTTTATCTTGTTATTTGTCCCTTCTAAAGGACCTGTAGATATCCTGTAATCATAGTATGAAAGGATTCTTTGCCTGTGCACAGCCAAGGTCTTGGCAAATTTCATCAACATTGGAATTTTGAAAATATTGGCCAGATTGATCCAATTGCTGACTATCTTTTCAGCTGTTTCTTTTTTCTTTTGATTCCATATTTGCCTGAGTTCCTCTTTCATGTAGTAGACTACCAATAGCGGCTGATTTATTTTCAATGCTTCTTCTAACCGTTGGGCCTCCTTCTTGTCATCACTGAGGTTTTCGGGATTTTTTAACAAAAGCCACCGGACTCCCTTCAGAAGTTTTTGTTGCCCGGTATTGGCAAGAAGGTTGTAGAGCTTTCGCCTGAAATCCGACAGTTTCTCATTGAACAATTTAACAACATGAAATCTGTCAAAGACAATTGCTGAACCAGAAAGATTTTCAATAACAGCACTCAAGTATGCCGGGGACATATCGATGCTGACGGCTTTGATTTTTGCTTTCGATATTTTCACTTTTGTCCAAAAAGATTTCAAAGCTTCACCACCTTTTCCTTCTCCCACGTGCAGAATTCTACCGGATTCCAGATCCATCACGATGGTCAAGTATTTATGCCCTTTCCCTATGGAAATTTCATCTATGGCAATCTGCCGGACTTTCTCAAGGGGGATATTTCGATAACGCCTCAGCAGGTCTTCTTTCTGGATCTGCTTTATCGTATCCCAGCTGATCCTTAAATGGATGGCAATATCTTTGATTGTCATGAACTGAGACAACTCCAAGACATACCGTTCAAAAGCCCGGGTATAGCTTTTCCCCTCCTGGGCAAAGGATAGTTTGATTTGCCGGACAAATTGACAGAACGAACACCAAATTCTCTGGATAGCCGTCCTGAGAATCACGGGTTTTGAACCTACCGGTATTGTTCTGAGATCTCTTGTCACAATCCCTTTCCTGGTGACGGACCTGGAATTACATTCCGGGCATTTTACCGCCTCCGGTTTTGGTATGAGTTCAAAAGTGATTATTCCACCGATGAAACGCGTTGTTTTATAAAAGTAGTCACGAAGGCCAAAGGCATGGTATATGAAGCTTGTGGACATTAATTCATTCTCCGATTTTGTGCGAATAACACAAAAAAATTAGAACATGATCATGTTCACACCATCATTTCAAGCATAAAAATCCTTACTGTGTTATTGCCTTCCCAGTGATGTTTCTCAGTCCAGGTACGCGATTTTCTGATGAACCAGATTTCAAATGCCACTCTGAGCACCATTACCGATAAAATCATCCATACCGTCAAAGAATGGCAGGCCAGGCCGTTGGAAAATGTGTACCCAATCGTATGGCTTGATGCCATACATTATAAAGTACGAGAAAACGGAAAGGTCAGCAGCAAAGCCGTTTACACAATTCTTGGGGTGAATATCGAGGGCCGCAAAGAGGTTCTTGGGCTGTACATATCCGAGAATGAGGGTGCGAACTTCTGGCTGCAGGTGTTAACAGACCTTTCAAACCGAGGGGTAAAAGATATCCTGATTGCCTGTGTTGATGGTCTAAAAGGTTTTCCCGAGGCCATTGAGACCATATTCCCGGACACAGAAGTTCAACTCTGCGTAGTCCACCAGATCCGAAATTCATTGAAATACGTTGGTTCCAAAAATAAAAAGAAATTTATGGCAGATCTAAAACGTGTTTATAAAGCGGTCAATAAGGATCTGGCCGAAGAAGAACTGGATATCTTGGAAAATAAATGGAATGACAAATACCCGATTGTGATAAAATCCTGGCGGAACAACTGGGAACGCCTCAGTCATTTCTTTAAATATCCAGAAGAGATTCGACGGATAATATACACCACAAATACCATTGAGGCTGTGCATCGACAGTTTCGAAAACTGACCAAAACAAAGGGATCATTCCCGAACCAGGACAGCCTGTTAAAGCTGCTTTACATGGGGATCCAGAACGCCAGTAAAAAATGGACAATGCCGATTCAAAATTGGTCACTGACAATTTCCCAGTTGGCAATTTTCTTTGAAGGCCGGCTGGATAAAGAGCTGGGAATTTGATAGGGATTTATTTACAGATGGAAAAGATGGTTCCAGGAACTCCACTCCAGCAAAAGTCAACTCCTCCGACGTGGCTGATTGAAGGCCCATTCTCGGACCTGACTTTTACTTCCGCTGGCGCTGAGGCAGATCCGAGAACCGAAACCGTGACACAGAATTCTGAACATTCCCTTTGGTGGGGACTTAGGGGATTCTTCACGGAGAAGAAGGCTTCTGGTTACGCCATAGCCGGGCGCTCCATTCCCTTTATTGCCTTTTTGATGGCAGCCACGGCTGCCTCATTTTCAGGCTGGACCTTTATCGGGCATCCAGGTTTGATCTGGAAAGCAGGGTTTGTATATGCCTTTGCCTCTTTTTACGTATTAACCATTCCCATTACAGGGGCCTTTTTTGCCAAAAGAAACTGGCTTTGGGGCAAACGTTACGGATTTATCACTCCCGGAGATATGTTTGCCTATTACTACAACAATGAAGGCGTTCGCTGGCTCACTGTTCTGGCCGCCTTTCTCTATTCAATTTTTTACTCCGGCCTCCAGCTGGTTCTGTTGCAAAAAATATTTCCAGGACAAAGAGATCGTTCAGGCGTAAAATTTACGCAGCATAAGAAAACAGATTTTCGACGAATTCTTTCTGCTTTAAAATTTCTCCCTTCCTGATATTTTTAACTTGTCCTTTTCTGATCATGTTCATAATTTCATAGCCTTTTAGCGTCCGCCAGGCAGAATGAAATGTCTTGAACCCCATACCAGCTCTGACAAGCTTTTTGATAAACCGGTGGTCTTGCTCAATAATATTGTTCAGATATTTATTCTGTCTTAGGATACAGTCCTTATTCAGAAGCTTTTTTTCTTTCAAAGCCTTTACTGCCGGAGGATATGCAGGATTTCCGTCAACACTCAGAACCCGAGGTCTGAAGCTATTGGAAGCTCGCAGCATCTTTTTAAAAAATCGTTTGGCAGATTCCATATTACGTCTGCTGCGAAGAAGAAAATCGATGGTATTTCCACGGGAATCGACCGCTCGGTAAAGATACTTCATTTTCCCCCGCACCTTGATATATGTTTCATCAATACGGTAAGAATCATTTGATTGCCGCAGATACTTCCTGCTTCGCTTTTCCATTTCAGGAGCATAGCGCTGAACCCATCGGTAAATGGTACTGTGATCCACAGACAAGCCCCGTTCTTGCATCATCTCTTCCAGATTCCTGTAACTCAGTTGATATCTCAGATACCAGCGAACATTCAACAGGATGATTTCTTTTTCATAATGACGCCACTTGAAAGGGTTTTCATTTTTCATACTATCTCTCTGCAAATAAATTAGTGCCAAAACGGACTTGTATCAGACATTAATAATTTTTTGCAACAGAACCTTCCTGATTGTACACGTATTCTTCATACTCATCATGGGTAAGTTGACCATCATGGTCCTGGTCCATTGCCTGGAATTTTTCAGGATCATTACCATAGGCCTTTTCAAATTCCTGAAAAGTCACACGCCCGTCCTGGTCCATGTCAACCTGCATAAAACACAGGTGGTCTTCCCCGTGATAGTCTGCAAAGCAGGCAGATAGCGGGGCGAACAATACAAAAACGGCCAGGCCAAAAACCATGAATTTTTTCATTTTTTATTTCCTATCAAATTAGTATGGTTTATCCGGTCCCCTCTTACACCAAACCCATAATCGAAAAAAAATATAATTCTTCTGCATCATCTGCCTTCACCCTTTTTCGGGCAAAGAGATTCACAGACTAGAAAACGTCCTTGACCGTTTCCATGAAAAACAGGTAAACTCCACCATGGTTTCAGCACAGACGGTATTCATGCAGATGTTTTTCATTTTTCGTTTAAAAATTAACGACATTTAATCAAAGCGCATGAATCCGGCAAGATGATACAGCTAAACCATGGCTGTGTTTGTTGTCATCTTTGGCATCGATTGAATTCACCTTTATAACAGCGGGAGAAAAGGCATTGAATCCAACAGATATTAACGATCCTGAATATTTTCATCGCGTGATCGACTGCCAGTTTGCATGTCCGGCCCACACCCCGGTACCGGAATACATCAGACTGATTGCTGAAAAAAAATATGCCCAGGCCTATATGCTCAACTGGGAATCCAACGTCTTTCCCGGCATTCTGGGCCGGGTGTGCGACAGGCCGTGTGAGCCGGCCTGCCGAAGGACCCGGGTGGAAGAAAAGGCCGTGGCCATCTGCCGGCTCAAACGGGTCTGCGCGGACAACAAAGGGGATGTGACCAATCTCATGCCAGGACCACCCCCTAAAAAAAACGGAAAGAAAATCGCCTTGATCGGCGGAGGCCCTGCATCTCTTACCGTGGCCCGGGATCTTGTACGGCTGGGCTATACCATTGATCTTTATGATGACCAGCTTGAAGCCGGCGGATTTGTTAGAAGTCAGGTGCCCTCGTTCAGGCTGCCCAAAAAAGTGCTGGACCAAGAGGTAAACGCCATTTTGAACATGGGGGTGAATACCCATTTAAATACCTATATCCCCAGCATGAAAGAATTTCTCGCCAAAGGCCATGATGCTGTTTTTGTGGGCACCGGCGCCCCAAGGGGCCGTGACCTTGATCTGCCCGGACGAAAGGCTGCCAAAGCGTTTGTCCATGTCGGCATTGAATGGCTGGCCGGTGTCCAATACGGGCACACCAAAAAAACCGGCAAAACCACCCTGGTGATCGGCGGGGGCAATACGGCCATGGACTGCTGTAGGACCGCCCGCAGACTTGGGGGAAAAAAGGTCAAGGTGATCATCCGGGGCGGGCGTGAACAGATGAAGGCCTCCCCCTGGGAGATTGAAGATGCTGTCAGGGAGGATATCCCGATTTTAGAGCACCTCTCTCCTGTAGATTTTGTCATGAAAGGCAAGGTCTTAAAAGGGATGAATTTCAAACAGCTGCTGCCGGACAAGGCAGAAGGAGAACTCCTGTTTATCCCCTGCGACGAAGTCCTGCTGGCCGTGGGCCAGCAGAATGCCTTTCCCTGGATTGAAAAAGATATCGGCCTCACCTTTGATGATCAGGGCCGGCCCCGGGTGGATGAACTCACCTTTCAGTCTGATCTGGATCATGTTTTTTTCGGCGGTGATGCCGCCTTTGGCCCGAAAAATGTGATCACGGCCGTGGCCCATGGTCACGAGGCCGCCCTTTCCATTGACCTGTTCTGCAATGGAAAGGATCTTAAAAAACGGCCCCTGCCCGTGACCACCCTTGCCGGCCAGAAAATGGGGATGAAGGACTGGCTCTACAACAGCCAGGTCTCGGACAAGATGCGGCATCCGGTGCCCATGGTGTCCAAGGTTAAATCCATCAAGGACCGCCTCCTTGAAGTGGAACTGGGATTCAACCCCAAAGTGGGGTCCAAAGAGTCACTGCGCTGTCTCAACTGTGATATCCAGACGGTGTTTACCCCGGACCTGTGCATTGAATGCGATGCCTGTGTGGATGTCTGCCCCACCACCTGCATTAATTTTGTTAAAAACAAGGATGAACAGGAGCTGAGATCCAGCCTTGGAGTTCCTGCAAAAAATGAAAGCCAACCCCTGTATGTCTCTGATACACTTGCCACAGGACGCGTCATGGTAAAAGATGAAGACCTCTGCCTTCATTGCGGACTGTGCGCAGAACGGTGTCCAACCGCGGCCTGGGACATGCAAAAATACACCTATAATCCCCCAAAGGCAGGGCAAAAATGAAAAAACTTGAATCTGTCAATGACTTTGTTGTCCGGTTTGCCAATGTAAACGGATCCGGCTCCGCCAGTGCCAATAATTTATTTGCAAAGGCGGTTTTCAGACTCGGGGTGATGGTGAGCCCCAAAAATATTTTTCCGTCCAACATCCAGGGCCTGCCCACCTGGTATGAGGTCAGGGTGAATGAAGCGGGCTACCAGGGCCGCCGGGGAGGATATGATTTCATTGTGGCTGTCAACGGCCAGACCCTTGAAAAAGATTATGAGGATCTTCTGCCCGGAGGATATTTTTTCTATGATTCCACAAGATCTTTGTCAGAACGGTACAACCGCACGGACATCACCCTTATCGGCATGCCGCTGACCCATATCTGCAACCAAGAAATTGAAAACCCCAAGCTCAGGCCCCTGCTTAAAAACATTATCTATGTGGGGACGCTGGCCCATCTGCTGGATATGGATTTTAGCATTCTCACCGACTCCATTACAAAACAGTTCAGCAAAAAACCCAAGCTGGCCGCTCCCAATATCCGGGCCCTGGAACTGGGATTTGAATACGCAGCAGAACATTTTCCCGGGGTATGCAAGCTTTCATTACAACCCAGCACCCAGCTGTCCAGCCATATTCTCATGGACGGCAACACGGCCACGGCCCTTGGGGCCATGTACGGCGGTGCCACTGTTGCCGGGTGGTATCCCATTACCCCGTCCACCTCAGTGATTGAAGCCTTTGACAAGCTGACCCGCCAGCACCGGCTGGACACCTCGGGAAAACGCCAGGCCGCCATTATCCAGGCGGAAGATGAACTGGCAGCCCTGGGGATTGCCGTGGGGGCCGGGTGGAACGGTGCCCGGGCCTTTACCGCCACCTCAGGCCCCGGCATCTCTTTGATGAATGAACTGCTGGGCCTGGCCTATTTTACCGAAATCCCCGTGGTGGTGGTGGATGTTCAAAGGGCAGGCCCCAGCACGGGCATGCCCACACGGACCCAGCAGTCAGACATCCAGGCCTGTGCCTATGCCTCCCACGGCGATACCAAACATGTACTGCTCTTTCCCTGCGATCCTAAAGAATGCTTTGAAATGGCGGCGGACAGCTTTGATATTGCAGAATCACTTCAGACCCCGGTGATTCTCATGAGTGACCTGGACCTGGGTATGAATGACCATGTCTGTCTGCCCATGGTCTGGGATGACAACCGAAAATACTGCCGGGGAAAAGTGCTTGACAAAGACCAGCTTGACGCCATGACCGAAGACTGGGGCAGATACCTGGACCGGGACGGCGATGGGGTCTGCTACAGGACCTTGCCCGGCACCCATCCGGAAAAAGGCGCCTATTTTACCCGGGGATCCTCCCACAACGAATATGCGGCCTATACCGAGGATACTGACGCCTATAAACGGTGTATGGAGCGATTGTCCAAAAAATGGAATACCGCAAAAACCCTTGTGCCCAAGCCCCGAATCAAATGCAATGACCCCGGATCAGCCTGGGGGGTTATCTTTTTCGGCACCAGCACCTATGCGGCCTATGAGGCCATAGAGATGCTGGAGAAAAAAGGATTTGCCCTGGACACCATGCGGTTGAGGGGATTTCCCTTTCAAGATGAGGTTCTGGACTTTATTGACCAGCATGACAAAACCTTTGTGATTGAACAAAACCGGGACGGCCAGATGCAGACCCTGCTCATCAACGAACTGGGCATTCTTCTGGACAAACTGGTCTCTGTTGCCCATATCGACGGAACCCCCATTGATGCAAGATATATCAGCCGATCCATTGAAACTGTGCTGTCGCAGACGGCCAAAGGAGGTGTTCTATGAATTCCAGACGTCCTGTGTTCCGTCATCCCAACCTGCCGAAAAACGATTTAGGCTATACCCGCAGAGATTATGAAGGATTAGACTCCACCCTGTGCGCCGGCTGCGGCCATGATTCAATCAGCAACGCCATTATCCAGGCCTGCTTTGAATTATCCATAGCCCCCCACCAGGTGGTCAAACTCTCCGGAATCGGGTGTTCGTCCAAGACACCGGCCTATTTTCTCAACAAATCCCATGGGTTTAACACGGTCCACGGCCGCATGCCCGCCATTGCCACCGGTGCCAACATGGCCAACAAAGACCTTTTGTTCATCGGTGTTTCCGGCGACGGTGACACCGCCTCCATTGGTATGGGACAATTTGTTCACCTGATCCGGCGCAATCTGAACATGGTTTATATCGTCATGAACAACGGCTGCTACGGGCTCACCAAGGGCCAGGATTCAGCCACGGCTGACCGGGGATCCTCCAGCAGAAAAGGACGGCCAAATCCATTTGAAGCCATTGACCTGTGCGCAACAGCCGTTCAGATGGGGGCCGGATTTGTGGCCAGGGGATTTTCAGGAGACAAGGAGCAATTGGTTCCGCTTTTAAAGGCCGGCATACGGCACAAAGGCTTTGCCCTGGTGGATGTGATTTCCCCCTGTGTGACCTTTAACAACACCCCGGCCTCGACCAAAAGCTACCACTGGGTCCGCGACCATATGGAGGCCACGGCCACGGTTGATTTCATCCCTGAAAAAGAGGAAATCACGGCAAGCTGTGAACAAGGGAAAACCCAGTCTGTCACCCTGCACGACGGAACCCTCATCCATCTTCACAAAACCGACGCAGCCTTTGATGTCACCAATAGGCGTACGGCCATCAATGAGATCGAGGACCACCGTGAACAAGGCCGGATCCCCACGGGAATTTTGCACATCAATCAAAGTCTTAAAGAGACCCATGAAATTCTTGAAACAACTGACAAACCATTGAATACTTTGACCCAAAAAGAGTTGTGTCCGGGAAACCAGAAACTTCAACAAATTTTTGAAACTTATAGATAAAAGGCCCCTTTGGATTTTCAAGGGGAAAAATGATATCAGACCCAGACCATGAACAAAGAAAAAAAAGACTGGCAGGTCTATCTGCTGGAATGCTCGGATAAAAGTTTGTATTGCGGGGTGACCAAAGACCTTGATGCCAGGATTAAAACCCACAACCTGGGACGGGCATCAAAGTATACCAGAGGCCGGCTGCCTGTGACCTGTGTGGCCCAAAGCCCTTTCATGACAAAGCGACAGGCCTTTTGTCTGGAATACCAAACCAAGCGCATGCCCGCCTCAAAAAAGATTGCCCATCTGATAGAGGAACAAAAAGGCCGGAAAAATTCCGGCCTTTAACCCATTTTCGGTAAATGGCTGTTCGTAAGATCTTTAAATCCAAAAAGGATTTATTCCATAAACATTTACTCTACGATCTCTAAAATCACCCTTTTTTGTTCCTTGGCAGAGGCGCAGGATAGAATTGTTCTCATGGCCTGGGCTGTTCTTCCTTTTTTTCCAATGACTTTCCCAAGGTCTTCTTTGGCTACCCGAAGTTCCAGCACAAGAGTCTGCTGGGCTTTAATCTCTTGAACATCAACCTGTTCCGGGTCATCAACCAGTGCCTGTGCAATAAACTTAATCAACTCTTTCATAACCTGATCTCCTTTAGCCAAGGTGATAATGAATATGGTATATAAAGCTACAACTTTTAACGATTAAGGGCTGATCAAACGAGTATATTTTTAATACCATATCATAACCGTCTATAATCACAAGCACTATTTCTGCTCTTCGTCGGGTTCCACCCAAAGAATATGAGTTTTATTAACAAACAATGTTTTATGCTTTTCAGAATTTTCAATCGTCTTATCGTAAAGTGTGGCATTGAAGACCACCAGAAAGGGATCTTTTTTATCACTGATAAAATCAGAAAGACGTTCATATCCGTGATTTCGGCTGATATTCACCTGGCCGTTTATCAAGGTGCCGTCAAAAAGCTTGAGCCGGACAATCCTCTCCTTTAGAAAAAACGCCTTATTTTTTTCTTCTTCCATGAGGCCCCCCTTATTAGAATTTACTTAAATTACAACCTATTATTGCCCAAACCCGGCAAATTCTGTCAAGAGATTTTCCATGGGTTTTTTATCATCTGCTTCATTTCCCTTGACATCAAAAAGAAATTCATTATTTTAGGAAGGTTATTATATTTATGAACTCAAAGAATATTTTATTCCATTGCCCGGTAAAATATTTTGTTTTTGGTTAGGGCGTAAAATAAGGGAAATTTAAGTGGTCACTGAAATTACAACATCGGATGCGGAACGCAAAATGCTGTCAGACGCCGGCTATGCGGCACCGGCAATTGATTATTACCTTGAAAAAAAATATATGGGTATGATTGAAAACGCAGATCAGATCTCTGAAAAAGTGGGATCCTGCGGAGATACAATGAAGATTTACATCAAGGTAGACACCCACCAGGTCATCCAGGATGTCCGGTATGAAATCACAGGCTGTGCCGGTGCTATTTCAGCTGCCATGGCCGCGGTGGACCTGGCCAAAGGCAAAACCTTAGACCAGGCCTTATCCATCAATGACGGAGATGTTTTCAAAGTGCTTGAAAATATCCCTGAAAAAAAGCACCACTGCATCCAGCTGGCAGTAAAAACCATGCACCAGGGAATTGAAGAGCTGAAGTCTGGAAACGCTTCTTAAATATCCAATCTTAATAGTTTGCTTCGTATTTGCGACGGCCGGGTGTGTCTCAACGGATTTCAAGGTTGAGACCCTGGCCAAAACCGATATCAACCAGGTATCGGACATTCACATAGACCAGACCCTTATCCTGCTGAAAACCCTGACCCGCAAACTCTATAAAATGAATTCCCTGGAACTTGCAAAATCTCCCGGGGCCACCATTGACTCCCAGATATCCAAAATTTTCCAATGCCCGCCCTTGCCTCCTGAACCGGAACTGAACGAGACCCGAAGCACGGACGCCATTCTCAAGGGATTTGAACCCGAGTATAGGGGGGACCGGGTATATGCAATGATGTACGGGCTTTTCACCATGCTTTTCACCGCATACAATGAAAAATGTGATTTGTTCATACTTGATTTTCTGGATGCCCAGAATCTTTACAATTCCGCCCGGAACATTGAAATTCTGGTCTGGCGGCTCAAAACCCGGCGAACCCCAGACAACAGCCTCTATCTGACCACCAATATCTGTGACGGCCCGGAAAAAAACCTGAGCTTTGAACGATTGTTTGGCAAGCTGATCTCACTGACGGACACCATGTCCCTGATCGTGGAAAGCCGGGGGGACCGGATGATCAAGCAGGTGGTTCACATCGCCGGGATAGCCTTTTTCCCGGTGGGAATTTAGCCCCCATATTTCACAAAGCGTTTTTGCCTTAGCTGCAAGGCACAGACCGAGAAGCCCTATTCCTTTACTGCGAGCGGACTGTAACCCAGCAGATGAGGTAAACCGCTTTGCCGGAGGGTGAGGTTTTGTATAATGGAAAACGACTTAAAAAAAGACATAACCGGTTGTAATAATATAGCTTTTTGGCAAAACACTTAAAATTTCATGGAATATTCCGGCTATAGCCGATTTTCAAACCGAACCACCTGGTCCCGGTAATAGGCTCGTTTTTCCGAAGCAAGTGCCAATGCTCGCTTGGCGGCATCCAATGCCTCTTTTTTAAAATCATTGACGAACAAGGCTTCAACATAGGTGTCTAGAATAAAAGAGGCCTGTTTAACTTCAAGGGCACGCCGGGCGGTTCTGTTGCAAAAAATTATTAATGTCTGATACAAGTCCGTTTTGGCACTAATTTGTTTGCAGAGAGATAGTATGAAAAATGAAAACCCTTTCAAGTGGCGTCATTATGAAAAAGAAATCATCCTGTTGAATGTTCGCTGGTATCTGAGATATCAACTGAGTTACAGGAATCTGGAAGAGATGATGCAAGAACGGGGCTTGTCTGTGGATCACAGTACCATTTACCGATGGGTTCAGCGCTATGCTCCTGAAATGGAAAAGCGAAGCAGGAAGTATCTGCGGCAATCAAATGATTCTTACCGTATTGATGAAACATATATCAAGGTGCGGGGGAAAATGAAGTATCTTTACCGAGCGGTCGATTCCCGTGGAAATACCATCGATTTTCTTCTTCGCAGCAGACGTAATATGGAATCTGCCAAACGATTTTTTAAAAAGATGCTGCGAGCTTCCAATAGCTCCAGACCTCGGGTTCTGAGTGTTGACGGAAATCCTGCATATCCTCCGGCAGTAAAGGCTTTGAAAGAAAAAAAGCTTCTGAATAAGGACTGTATCCTAAGACAGAATAAATATCTGAACAATATTATTGAGCAAGACCACCGGTTTATCAAAAAGCTTGTCAGAGCTGGTATGGGGTTCAAGACATTTCATTCTGCCTGGCGGACGCTAAAAGGCTATGAAATTATGAACATGATCAGAAAAGGACAAGTTAAAAATATTAGGAAGGGAGAAATTTTAAAGCAGAAAGAATTCGTCGAAAATCTGTTTTCTTATGCTGCGTAAATTTTACGCCTGAACGATCTCTTTGTCCTGGAAATATTTTTTGCAACAGAACCACAAATGATGTATGTTACGAAAACCTTTGCCACTATTAGCACAGGAATTTGAAATTTCAAAGGTTTTTACCGTATGACCTGTTTTTTTTAATCGAGTGCCGGGAGATCTTACTTTTTTGTCGGTGTTTTTTGGGGGGATTTGATGCGGTTTTGGTAAAATTTTTGTAAATTTCAGAAAAGATCTTGAGCCTTGGTTCTATATTGATTAGATGGGTATCTTATGTGTGTTTATAAAAAAATATTAAGGGAACCGGTAAATGCCATTTCCCACGGGGCAGGTGCTTTAGGGTCTATTGCCGCACTCACATTGATGGTGGTTTTTGCCGTTTTAAAGGCAGATGTCTGGCATGTGGTTTCCTTTTCCATTTTCGGTGCCACCCTGATTATGATGTATACCTCAAGTTTTCTCTACCATGGGCTGCGGATTTCCGAAAAGGCCTTGATGATTTTTCGCCGCATCGATCATATCATGATTTTTATGGTGATTGCCGGGTCCTACACCCCGCTTTGTCTGGTTCCCTTGAGGGGACCCTGGGGGTGGAGCCTGTTCGCCACGGTCTGGGCCATTGCCATTGTGGGGATTTTTTTAAAAATTTTTTTCATGAACGCCCCAAGATGGATTTCCACCCTTATTTATTTGATGATGGGATGGCTGTGCACGGTGGCGGCCTATCCTCTGGTTAAAACGCTTGCACCCATTGCCCTGTTCTGGCTGGCGCTGGGCGGGGTGTTCTACAGTGTGGGGGCTGTGATTTACGCCCTTAAAAAGCCCAACCCCTTTCCGGGCATACTAGGGTTCCATGAAATCTGGCATTGTTTTGTTATCCTGGGCAGTGCCTGTCATTTCTGGCTTTCCTTTCGATATTTAATGTATATCTGAATTTTTTTCGGGCCTAAATATTCATCCCGGCCTTCAAATTTCTTGTTATTTGATTCCATCTTTGTAAAACTCTTGGCTTTGGGGTGGCCGTTCATCCCTTTGATGCTTATTTTTCCTAAAGAGACCAAAAGGAGAAGGCTGTGAAGATCTGTAACACCACGAAAATAACCGACCAGAAACATCTGAATCTGGTGTCGGTCCGGTACCAGGACAAGAATCAATCCGACAAGACCTGGATCTATGCCTCAAGGGGAAATAAAATTCGCCCCGATGCCGTAGTGGTGGTGCCCTATCATAAGACCCTTGGAAAATTGGTGGTCATCAAAGAGTTTCGAATCCCTTTGCAGGGGATCCAGTTTGGTTTTCCCGCAGGGCTGGTTGACCCGGGAGAGACTGTTGAAAGCGCCGGTAAAAGAGAGCTTTACGAGGAAACCGGGCTGAGCCTGACCCGGGTGCTCAAGCTGAGCCCTCCTATTTTTTCTTCATCCGGGATGACCGATGAAAGCATCTGTCTGATGTATGTGGAATGCGAGGGTGTCCCGTGCAGTGATTTTAATGAAAGTTCAGAGGAAATAGAGACGGTTCTGCTGTCCCCAAAGGAGTCAAGGCAGCTGCTATCGTCGCCGGACCTTCTTTTTGATGTGAAATCCTGGATTGTGCTGGAACAATTCGCCGATTTCGGAACGGTCTTATAAAAGGGCGGTGATATGTTTTCAAATTTTATCTATTTTTTAATTGGTTCTGTTGCAAAAAATATTTCCAGGACAAAGAGATCGTTCAGGCGTAAAATTTACGCAGCATAAGAAAACAGATTTTCGACGAATTCTTTCTGCTTTAAAATTTCTCCCTTCCTGATATTTTTAACTTGTCCTTTTCTGATCATGTTCATAATTTCATAGCCTTTTAGCGTCCGCCAGGCAGAATGAAATGTCTTGAACCCCATACCAGCTCTGACAAGCTTTTTGATAAACCGGTGGTCTTGCTCAATAATATTGTTCAGATATTTATTCTGTCTTAGGATACAGTCCTTATTCAGAAGCTTTTTTTCTTTCAAAGCCTTTACTGCCGGAGGATATGCAGGATTTCCGTCAACACTCAGAACCCGAGGTCTGGAGCTATTGGAAGCTCGCAGCATCTTTTTAAAAAATCGTTTGGCAGATTCCATATTACGTCTGCTGCGAAGAAGAAAATCGATGGTATTTCCACGGGAATCGACCGCTCGGTAAAGATACTTCATTTTCCCCCGCACCTTGATATATGTTTCATCAATACGGTAAGAATCATTTGATTGCCGCAGATACTTCCTGCTTCGCTTTTCCATTTCAGGAGCATAGCGCTGAACCCATCGGTAAATGGTACTGTGATCCACAGACAAGCCCCGTTCTTGCATCATCTCTTCCAGATTCCTGCAACTCAGTTGATATCTCAGATACCAGCGAACATTCAACAGGATGATTTCTTTTTCATAATGACGCCACTTGAAAGGGTTTTCATTTTTCATACTATCTCTCTGCAAATAAATTAGTGCCAAAACGGACTTGTATCAGACATTAATAATTTTTTGCAACAGAACCCCATTATGGATGTGTTGACTGCGGTTGACATTCAGGGGGATACAAAAATTGAAACCGCAACCATGGTCTCACAGGCTCTTGAGGCAAGCCTGGATGATTTTGACAATGCCGCAAGGGGGTGTATAGGAGAACGGAAAATAAAGGATATTTAGATTAAAACAGGTTCTTCATGAGGTGGTGATTTTAAAAAATTCTTTTATTTCTGTTTCTTTGCGCTTGAGTTGATCTATGATCAGCCGTAGAACCGATTCGTTTACACCGATTTTTTTGGGCGCATTTTTAATGGTGACCGGCACGGGATTTCCTGAATGGCCGACCCCGGCTTTCTGGGTCAAATAATCGGCAAGGTTGATGATCAGGGCCTGGTGTCTGAGTTGGGCAGGAGAGGATTCCGGGTTGTGGTGGAATCGGCATGGGATGATGATGGAATTTGGAAAATTCCATCGTTTCATCAGCAAAGCCGACAGCACGGCATGGTCGAGCTTTAAAACCGCATTTTCACTGAAGTACAGGGGCTTTTTATTTTCCATGGCAAATTGTCTGACCTGGGTATATTCCTTTTTGAAATATACTGAAAATCAGTAGTGTCCGGTTAGGTTGTTGCATATAAAAAGCATCTAAAATCATTGAAAAAACAGTCTGTTTTGTGTTGACAAATGTGCGTAAAAATTTTTGTACGCCTTGAAAATTTAACTCAAGGAGCTCAAATGACGCACATCTCAGTCCCTAAAAAACAACTACGGTCCCTGAACTTTGACAATTTCAGGTGCCCTCTGATAAAGTCACTTTCAAAAGCACCGGAATTACAATCTCGAGGAGACCGCCCTTTAAAAATGACATTCGAAGACCAGATAAATGCTTTGGTTTATTTCCATCTTCAGGAGCACAAGTCTGCCCGACATTTAATTCAGGATCTCAAGGAGAATGTTTTTGCTAAAGAAAATATTGCGCCAGACGGTGGTATCAGCCGTAGTAGTTTCTGTGAAGCCATCAATCACAGGGGACTCGAACAACTGCAATTTATCTTTGAGGATCTTTATAAACAGGCTCTTGAGTGTCATCCGGGTGAACACGCCGAGTTAGGAGAGTTGGTTTCCATTGACGGTAGTCTCATAAATGCAGTCCTTTCAATGCACTGGGCGAACTACAGAAAAGGAAGTAAAAAAGCCAAAGTACATTGCGGATTTGACATTAATCACGGAATCCCAAACAAAATCTTTTTGACTGAAGGCAACGGCGCTGAACGCACTTTTGTTCCCAAAATACTTTCCAAGGGGCAAACAGGTGTTATGGATCGTGGATATCAATCCCATAAAGAATTTGACCTGCTTCAGGAGCAAGGCAAACATTTTGTCTGCCGTATAAAAACCAGGACAACAAGAACAATTATTGATAACCACGAGACCCCTTCCGACAGCTACATTTTTTATGATGCACTGGTTAAACTTGGTACTCCGAATCAAAACCAGACGAAAAGGCCTGTTCGGGTTGTTGGCTATAAAATTGCTGGCGTCAAATACTATGTGGCAACTGACAGGCATGATTTAACAGCGGAACAAATAGCAACAATTTATAAACTCCGGTGGACCATTGAGGATTTTTTCAAATGGTGGAAAGAACATCTGAAGGTATATCATCTCATTGCCCGCAGTGAATACGGCCTTATGGTTCAGATTCTTGGCGGCCTTATCACTTACCTGTTACTGGCAATCCATTGCCAAAAACAGTTTAATGAAAAGGTCACGATCAAAAGAGTTCGGCAGCTGCGAACCGCCATTCTAAATGACCTGTTTGGCTGCGAGGAGCAGGGCTCTCATAGTTCAAACAGGGACAATATTGTCAAAGATCAAAAAATTATTGAGCAAGCAAAAACCTAACCGGACATCACTGATTTTTTATGGCAGTGCCTTAATAATTTAACCAAGAAATACGGCAGGCCCATCTGTTTTAATCCTTCTTTCATGAATGTCTTAACAATTCATTCATGAAAAAAAATTAGAACAGGACAGCTTATTCGAGTAAATCCTTGTGATATAAATAGCAATTTTTTCCTTTATATATCTGCAACTGGAAAAACCTCATATCTCAGAATCCATGCCAGGTGACATTTGCAAACCCAGGTGGTATAAATTACCAATTATTATAATTGTTCAACGAAATGCTTCTATTTTATAACCTTTGAGCCGGCTTACTATGTGCCTTAAAGGATTATATTGAATGGGAGATGATTGAAAAGAATTATCATTGTGGAGAATTGGAACTAATGGACGCCTTTATAACGCTGTTAAAAAAAAAGAAGACAAAACAGGTTTTCAATCCCTGGTTTGAGATTGATACCATAAATGACATTGACAAGACATCTTCCGAAAAAAGGCTCTACAATTTACAAGCGTATCTGGAAGAACGCAGGAATGCGAAATATCTTCTTTTAGCAGAGGCTTTGGGGTATCAAGGCGGTCATTTCACCGGCATCCCAATGACATCAGAGCGGATTGTTTTGGGTCATAAAATAAATCAAGGCATTTTACCGGATCATATCTGCCATTCACAACTTCACAGAACAAGCAACAATAAAAAACATAAACACGGATTCAACGAACCCACGGCCACTATCGTTTGGCAAAAATTAATTGATGAAAACCTGGATACCAGAAATTTTGTTTTATGGAATGCTTTCCCATGGCATCCGTATAAAGGCTCAAAGGGAATGCTGTCAAACAGGACACCGGGCAGATCAGAGATAAAAGAAGGAGCACCTGTCTTAAAAGCCCTATTACAAGCCTTTAACTTTAATAAGATCATTGCTTTGGGAAATAAAGCAGACTCGATCTTAACTATGATTGGCATATCTGCAGTGAAGGTAAGGCATCCGGCAATGGGGGGAGCCGAGTTATTCAGGGAGCAGTTTCTTCAGGTCATCCAAAGTTAGGTAAAGGGACTGTTCTTTAAAGTCTTCCTTGATAAACGGCAATAAAGACATATTTTCCATTTCAATGACCATAAAATTTATGAGGAGGCCTTATGCCCATCTTTGAATATACGTGCAAGCAATGTGAAAAAGAGTTTGAGAGGGTTGTTTTTTCAGGAGACGAAAAAGGAATATTTTGTCCAAAATGTAAAAGTAAAGATATTGTAAAGAATATGAGCGCATCCAGTTTTATGGGTAGCAGCATCGGGAAATGTGCATCAAACGCACCCAAAGAATTTTCATGAGCCGGCTAAATTATTCTTCAGTTAGAAGAATCGGGTTTTAATGTTTGAAGTATGCCAATACCATCCAGAATTATACACTTTCATGGATGAAGGATGAAAAATGAGATAGAAAACTATCAGAATTGAGACCCCAACAAAAAAAGAATTGCCAGTAAAATTAATATCCCAGCAGCAATGCAGCATTTTATTCCAAAAGGCGATATCTTGTTTTTCAGATATGGATCAGATGGAGACATTCGATAACCTCCCCCGTGCGCCCAGCTTACCAAAATAAAAAGAATAAAGCCCGATAGGAGGGAATGTTCAGAATTCTGTGTCACGGTTTCGGTTCCCGGATCTGCCTCAGCGCCAGCGGAAGTAAAAGTCAGGTCCGAGAATGGGCCTTCAATCAGCCACGTCGGAGGAGTTGACTTTTGCTGGAGTGGAGTTCCTGGAACCATCTTTTCCATCTGTAAATAAATCCCTATCAAATTCCCAGCTCTTTATCCAGCCGGCCTTCAAAGAAAATTGCCAACTGGGAAATTGTCAGTGACCAATTTTGAATCGGCATTGTCCATTTTTTACTGGCGTTCTGGATCCCCATGTAAAGCAGCTTTAACAGGCTGTCCTGGTTCGGGAATGATCCCTTTGTTTTGGTCAGTTTTCGAAACTGTCGATGCACAGCCTCAATGGTATTTGTGGTGTATATTATCCGTCGAATCTCTTCTGGATATTTAAAGAAATGACTGAGGCGTTCCCAGTTGTTCCGCCAGGATTTTATCACAATCGGGTATTTGTCATTCCATTTATTTTCCAAGATATCCAGTTCTTCTTCGGCCAGATCCTTATTGACCGCTTTGGGAATGTTCAGAATTCTGTGTCACGGTTTCGGTTCCCGGATCTGTCTCGGCGCCAGCGGAAGTAAAAGCCAGGTCCGAGAATGGGCCTTCAATCAGCCACGTCGGAGGAGTTGACTTTTGCTGGAGTGGAGTTCCTGGAACCATCTTTTCCATCTGTAAATAAATCCCTATCAAATTCCCAGCTCTTTATCCAGCCGGCCTTCAAAGAAAATTGCCAACTGGGAAATTGTCAGTGACCAATTTTGAATCGGCATTGTCCATTTTTTACTGGCGTTCTGGATCCCCATGTAAAGCAGCTTTAACAGGCTGTCCTGGTTCGGGAATGATCCCTTTGTTTTGGTCAGTTTTCGAAACTGTCGATGCACAGCCTCAATGGTATTTGTGGTGTATATTATCCGTCGAATCTCTTCTGGATATTTAAAGAAATGACTGAGGCGTTCCCAGTTGTTCCGCCAGGATTTTATCACAATCGGGTATTTGTCATTCCATTTATTTTCCAAGATATCCAGTTCTTCTTCGGCCAGATCCTTATTGACCGCTTTATAAACACGTTTTAGATCTGCCATAAATTCCTTTTTTATTTTTGGAACCAACGTATTTCAATGAATTTCGGATCTGGTGGACTACGCAGAGTTGAACTTCTGTGTCCGGGAATATGGTCTCAATGGCCTCGGGAAAACCTTTTAGACCATCAACACAGGCAATCAGGATATCTTTTACCCCTCGGTTTGAAAGGTCTGTTAACACCTGCAGCCAGAAGTTCGCACCCTCATTCTCGGATATGTACAGCCCAAGAACCTCTTTGCGGCCCTCGATATTCACCCCAAGAATTGTGTAAACGGCTTTGCTGCCGACCTTTCCGTTTTCTCGTACTTTATAATGTATGGCATCAAGCCATACGATTGGGTACACATTTTCCAACGGCCTGGCCTGCCATTCTTTAACGGTATGAATAATTTTATCGGTAATAGCGCTAAGGGTGGCATTTGAAATCTCAAGTCCATAGATTTCCTGTAAATGGGCAGCCATGTCATTATAGCTCATGCCCAGGCCGTAAAGGGCTATTATCTTTCTTTCAATTTCATCGCTGAGCGTTGTTTGGTGTTTTTTAACGATTTGTGGAGAGAAGGTTCCGTTCCGATCACGCGGGGTTTTTAGCTCAAATTTACCATCCAGGGACTTAATGGTCTTTCTACTTTTTCCATTACGGCGGTTGGCAGAAATTTCCTGTCCGAGATGGGACTCCAACTCTCCTTCAAGAGCAGCTTCAGCAAGATTTTTGATTAATGATGTAAGGACGCCGCCCTTACCTGTGAAGGGTTTACCTTCCTGAATACCTTTAAGAGCTTTTTGAAAATCAAATTCGGTGTTGTCTTCGGTCATGTCAGTTCTCCTTATTTAGCTGAGTATATCAGCTTTGATTCAACTGACACAGAATTTTGAACGCCCTCACCGCTTTATAAACACGTTTTAGATCTGCCATAAATTCCTTTTTATTTTTGGAACCAACGTATTTCAATGAATTTCGGATCTGGTGGACTACGCAGAGTTGAACTTCTGTGTCCGGGAATATGGTCTCAATGGCCTCGGGAAAACCTTTTAGACCATCAACACAGGCAATCAGGATATCTTTTACCCCTCGGTTTGAAAGGTCTGTTAACACCTGCAGCCAGAAGTTCGCACCCTCATTCTCGGATATGTACAGCCCAAGAACCTCTTTGCGGCCCTCGATATTCACCCCAAGAATTGTGTAAACGGCTTTGCTGCCGACCTTTCCGTTTTCTCGTACTTTATAATGTATGGCATCAAGCCATATGATTGGGTACACATTTTCCAACGGCCTGGCCTGCCATTCTTTGACAGTATGGATGATTTTATCGGTAATGGTGCTCAGAGTGGCATTTGAAATCTCAAGTCCATAGATTTCCTGTAAATGGGAAGCCATATCATTATAACTCATGCCCAGGCCGTAAAGGGCTATTATCTTTCTTTCAATTTCATCGCTGAGCGTTGTCTGATGTTTTTTGACGATCTGTGGAGAGAAGGTTCCAGCCCTGTCACGCGGGGTTTCCAGCTCAAATTTACCATCCAGGGATTTAATGGTCTTTTTGCTTTTTCCATTACGGCGGTTGGCAGAAACTTCCTGCCCGAGATGGGACTCCAACTCTCCTTCAAGAGCAGCTTCAGCAAGATTTTTGATTAATGATGTAAGGACGCCGCCCTTACCTGTGAAGGGTTTACCTTCCTGGATGCCTTTAAGGGCTTTTTGAAAATCAAATTCGGTGTTTTCTTCGGTCATGTCAGTTCTCCTTATTTAGCTGAGTATATCAGCTTTCATTCAACTGACACAGAATTTTTAACGCCCTCTGATAGGAAACAGAACCCTGCTGCGTTTTTCAAAATTTCAGACCAATTCATTTCTTAAAACGGTTCTCCTTTTATTAGGCTCCCTATTTAAGACATAATTCTTGAATTAAGATTTTGTGTTAGGTGGAAAAATTTCATGTCCATCCCCTCCGGGATTGAACAACTTAAAAATCTGGAATCTACGAAAAAGAAAGCTAAAAATATTGAGTCTTTATGAAAATCAATCTCTCCTTTTTTTCTAATCTGATTCCGATTTTTTAATTTCAGACTTAATCAGTTTACTATTACAGTAAGAGCAAATGGATATTTTAACGTGATCTCCATTGAATTGTTTTTCACAATGGCAACATATATAAGAGCTTTGTTTCTTTTTTTTTTTTAATGTTAAAATTCCAACAAAAAAAAAGAGTAACCCAAAAAAAATGAACAGCGTTCCGACCTCTGGCTGCGCCTGCCCCCAAACTTAGACCACGGAACTGGATTTCTTAAGTGGAAAATGCGTTCCTATGGTTCGTGATTTAAGCGGCCTGAGAGCCGCCTGTTTAAATACTTTTGTGCCATAATCCTCTTGTAATTTTATAGCACCATGGTATCCTCCTGCCGCCAGCCTGGAGGATAAGGCAATGCTGGGAAGCAACCTGAGCGCCATGACTGGTAACGGAGACATGGGGGCAGCATACAGTCAGTTTTATGCTGCCCTCTCTTCCATTTTTCTGTTCTTAATGCGTTAAATCCCCGCGCCTTAGCGCGGAATAAATACCCCGTAGGGCCGCCGGAGGCATATTCAATCATGATTCCTTATGAACCTCCTTGTTGACAAAGCTTTTCATGAATACCTCAGCCGGGGTTTGCTTGTCCAGTGCAGAATGCTTTCGTTCGCAATTATAGTATCTGAAATAAGCATCCAGCCCTCTATAAAGCGCATGACCATCACTGTAGGCTTTGGGATAAACGTCTTCATACTTGAAGGTCCACCAAAACCGGGCAAAGTGCTGGTGGACAATGTGGTATTTTCGTCCAATGCCGAAAAAATGGGCATTGATTTTGACCAGGAGATTCTTCAGGTGAAACTGCCGTCAGACCGGCCGCCCAAGCAGATCATGTTCATACCGGCCCTGGCCTTGATGGCCCTGATCTACCTGCTCCAAAAAAAGCGCAAAGAGCGGCTTGGAGAAGTTTAAATCAAACTTAGAGATGAAGGAGAAATCCTATATGTTTAACAAAATACTTGTTCCAGTGGATATTGATTATCCTAAAACCTCCCGGGCTGTGTTTCAAAACGCCATGGAGCTTGCGTCGCTGAGCGGGGCTGAGATCAGGATCGTCAGTGTGATGCCTGATTTCTCCATGCCCATTGTGGCCTCTTTTGTAACCGATAAAATTAAAAATGAAGCCCGGCAGCAGTTCAAGGAGGCGCTCAACGATTTTGTTGAAAAAAATTGTACCGGCGGAACAAAGGTCTCCCATAGAATTTTGGTGGGAAAACACTATGAAGAAATTCTCAAAGTGGCGGACAAATGGGAGGCCGATCTCATCGTGGTCTACCACAACCACAGACGCAAAATCAATGAGGCTTTTTCAGATACCTGTGCCAGAAAATTAGTCAAGCATGCCAATTGTTCGGTATTGCGACTGCGTAATGTGTTGAATTAAATTTTATCTGAGATTATAAAAGCCCAGGCCTTTTGCGGAGGACCTGGGCTTTTATTATTTAATTGTAAGGAGTCTTATGACAAATCAGTTCTTTGTCTCCTGTCCCATGGATTGTTTTGACCTGTGCCGGTTTATCGTCACGGTTAAAAATAATAAGATTGTCCATCTGAAAGGGGATCCTGATCATCCCCTGACCCAGGGGGTGGTCTGCGCAAAGGCCCGGCAGCTTGCGGCCCGGGTCACCCATCCCAAACGAATTATTTCTCCTTTGATCCGTAGTTCAAATGGATTTGAACCCATTGGCTATGACCGGGTATTTGATCTTCTGGCCCAAAAATTGACAGATCTTAAAAAAGAGTTTGGTCCCCAAGCCGTTCTCAACTACACCAGTGACGGGTACGGAGGGGTAAAAAATAAGATCCAGAACATTTTTTTCAATCATTTCGGCGGAGACACCCGTGCTACAGGATCACTTTGCTGGAGTGCCGGCCTCAAAGCCCAGGACTATGATTTTGGCAAGGCCATGGCCAGCCATCCTTTGGATCTGCTCAACAGTGCGGAATGTGTCAATGACAATGAGACACTCTATGCCTAAAATTAAGCTCCAATAATATCCTTCTCTTTTTGTTCCGGTTTGTTAATCCAGGCTTCTTCTGGTAAAGCCGGTGGCCTCGGTATTTTTCCCTTAAATCGTTTTGGGTTTTGAATAAATGCATCCTCCAATGTTCGGCAGCGAGATTCATAAATATCTTTAGCAATGCCATAATGAAATTGTTCTGGGGTTACCAGGCCAATACCAGAATGGTAATGCTCTTTGTTGTAGTATCCAAAAAAATCCTGGCAGAAGGCTCTTGCATCCTGAATAGCACCAAAAGTTTTGGGAAATTGTGGACAATATTTCAATGTTTTAAACTGGGCTTCAGAGTATGGGTTATCATTGCTGACATGTGGTCGACTGTGGGTTTTGGTTACCCCTAAATCGACAAGAAGCTGGGCAACCCCTTTGGATTTCATACTGGCTCCCCGATCTGCATGTAGCCCAAGCTGACCGGGTAATATCTTCTGGTTTTCACAGGACTTTTCAATTAGCTTTTTGGCCAATGCTGTTTGTTCTCTATGGGCGACCATCCAGCCGACAACATACCTGCTGAAAATATCCATGATTACATATAGATAGAAGTAGGTCCATTTTGTGACACTTTTCAACTTGGTAATATCCCAGGACCAAACCTGATTAGGTCCTGTTGCCAGCAATTCAGGTTTTTTATATTTCGGGCGATTTACCTGCCGTCTTCGCTCCGGCACAGAACCATGTTCTTTGTGAAGAAGCCGATACATCGTTCTGATGGAACAATAGTATTGCCCGTTATCAAGAAGAGAAGCATATACCTGATATGGGGCTCGATCTTGATATTTTTCAGAATGTAAAATATCCAAAACCGTTTGTTGTTCATCAGAATTCAAAGAAAGGGGAGATCCGGTCCGACTAACTCCAATATGTTTTTTTGGAGAATGAAATCTGTAAAAAGATGATCGGGGAATACCGAAAGCCTCACATGAAGGCTTTTTTCCAATATCGCAACTTAACGTTAGGGCGGCATTCATAAGTCTTCTCCTTTGAGGTCGTCCAGATTCTGCTGGATTCCCAGGATCTGAGAAATTTTTTTTTGAGCTTCAATGATGAGTTTCGCCTGCTTTAGCTTGTGCTCTAATTTGAATTTCTCTTTTTGAAGTCTGGCGACCTCTATGGCCAATGGGTTTTTCTTTTTTGGTTTCCTTCCTCGTTTTCGAGGTGCCATGGCATTGAGAAGTCCTTTGTCCCGAGCTTTGCGCCAATCGGTTAAATTTGATGAATAAAGGCCTTCTCTTCGAAGAATCTTGCCGATCCCTCCGATTTCGGTACAATTTTCAATCTCTTGGAGAATACGCAGTTTATAAGAAGCAACGAATCTACGCCGGGGTTTTTTTTCAGGTACTTCAGGATCAGGGATTGAATCCTGGCTCCCCAAGGAGGCCCCAACTTCAGTCGCCCCATGGGCTCCTTCCATTGGGGCCTCCTTGGGGGCTGCCTGATTTTCGGATTCAGGTAGTGGGTTCATTTTTATCGGTTTCATAAGTAATAATCCTTACCCGCCCTACACTAATTTATCAATGGGTAAGTGTCTCACTCACATTGTCACAGAGGGGTGATCTTGTTATTGTCTGGGGAAGAAATCCAAAGGAGACCAACCTTCATTTGTATAATCTGTTGACCCGGGCCCAAAAAAAGGGGACCCCAATTTTTGTGGTTGATCCTGTTGAAACCCCGACCGCTCAACGGTTTGACACCCACGTAAAAATACGCCCGGGAACCGATGGTGCCCTTGCCCTTGCAATGGCCCATGTTTTGATCGACCGGAATCTGACAGACCCACCTTTTATCCGGGATCATGTCAAAGGCTTTAAACGGTTTGAACAAAAGGTAACCCCCTTTACCCCGGCCTTTGTCCAAAAGATCACCGGTGTTCCCCAAAAAACAATCCAGGATCTTGCCCTTGCCTATGGCCGGGCCAAAGCGCCTTGTATCTATATTGGATACGGGATGCAGCGGTATGAAAACGGGGGAAATGCTGTTCGGTGCATCAATACCCTGGCAGCTGTTTCAGGCCATATGGCAAGACCGGGGGCCGGTGTTAATTATGCCTCCAAATCTCTGGCCCCTTATCTGTCTTGTGTTGAAGAAAAAAGCGAATCCGCCGTGACAACCCAACGTTTTTTTCCAGCGCCCCAGCTTGGGTCTTTTTTGGCAGAGGCAAAAACTCCGCCCCTGCAGATGGTTTTTTTTTCCTGGGCCAATCCCCTGGTTCAGACCCCGGATCTCAACCTGGCCATCCAGGGCTTTTCAAAGATTCCCTTTAAAGTGGTGATAGATCATTTTTTAACCGATACAGCCCGGGCAGCTGATTTGATCCTGCCCGGAGCAACCGTGTTTGAACAGGACGATATTTTTGCCACCTCCATGTATTCCCATATCTTAAACTATTCCCAGAAAGCCTTAGACCCGCCCAAAACGCTGATGCCTGAATTTGAGTTTTATTTGGCGCTTTCAAAACATATGGGAATGGATCTTGGGGTTTTATCTTCCCGGGATTTCCTTGAGCAATGTGCCGCTCCTTTGATTGATCAATTAAGAACCGAACGAGAATTTTCAGACATGGAATTTAAGGATCTTCCCTTTGCCTATACCCGGATTCAATCCCATGATATTGCATGGAAGGAAAAACAATTTTTAACCCCTTCGGGCAGGGTTGAAATTTACAGTGAACGAGCAGAGGCTGACGGCTTAAGCCCCTTGCCTGAATTTATTTCCCCGTTGATTCCGCCCCAAAATTTTCCCCTTCGTCTTTTAACCTGTCATTGCAAAAACGCCATGCATTCCCAGGGATTTATGGAGAACCAGAAGATTCCCACGGTTCATATCCATTCAAAGACGGCCGCCAGGTTCAAGCTCAATTCCGGGGACAAGGTTGCGGTAAAAGGGGAAAACGGCCAGATTGAGGCGGTGGTTGAATGTGATGATGCTGTATATGAAAACACCGCTTTTATTTACCAGGGATTTTGGCATAAAAGCGGTGCTGTTAATTTTTTAACACGAGAACGGTTGACTGATATGGGGCATCAGGCGGCCTATTACGATAATTTCTGCGCTTTGACCCCGGTTTGATTTATTCAGCCGGCAGCCAGGTCTGGGTTCTGAAAAAAAACCCGATATAGCCGCGCAGTTTCAGGTTGCCCTCTTCAGTCCAGAATTTACACTTGTAAACCTTTCCCTTTTTAGGGTCTAAAATGGTGCCGTCACCATATTTTTCACCCTTTTTCACCATGTCCTGCATAATGACCATACCCAGGGTGGGTTTGTCTTTTCTCGGGTCATCATCCTTGCATTTGTCACAGGTGGGGTTCTGGTCGTCTCCGGGTTTGAGGAAAAGCTTGACGATCTTTCCATAGTATTTTCCGTCTTTTTCAAAGATTTCAACAATGGATTTGGGTTCATTGGTTTCGTCATCAATGGTTTTCCATTTTCCAACAACCGATGCCTGTGCATATGCGGTGCTTAAAATGAACAGGGTAAGGATAGACGTGAGGATGATGAGCCTGAAACTTGTTTTCATAATTCTTCTCCATTGAAAAAGGTTTAAAAAGAACGCGTCAAAACAATGTTATTCTTATTAGTCTGCCGTTCATTTTATGTCAATGAAAATCAACATTTGAGTTGACAAAAACAATTTTTCTATTTGAAAAATGATCATTCCAAGTTTGAAACCGGATGTTATTTTTAAGGGAAAAAAGCGGGTGACAACAGAGTTAACCCAAAAAGAGAGGACTGACTTGAGAAAGCCCAGGACAACCCTTGAGATTTCTGCCTTCAGCAGATTCTACTCGACCCCCATGGCCAGATCTCCAAAGTTTTTCAATATTTTCGCTGAACCATTTATGGCTGCCTAAAATTCATTTTTATAATACCCTTATCTCAGGTCGACAATTTTTTTTCTGTGCAGGTTGAGCGGGCGCATTCCCATTTTCCCGGTTATACCGCTGGCACTGGATTGTGAATGTTTGCCATCTGCTTCAGGCAGTTCCAACGCCCTGCTTTATAAAATGATCGCAGCATAATCATTTTTTCTGCATTCTCCCGATACCAAAAGATGCATGGACCTTTAAGACGTAAATTCACGACTCTCCGAATCGAACTTTCAATAGCACCGCTGCCAATAGGTAAGTTCAACGCTTTTACAGTTGAGAAATTAAGCCTCAGTTCATTGCGCACAAAATAATCCCGTTCCGTCTTGATAGCCTTACTGTTTCTGCCTCTACAAAGCTTCTGGACGGCCTGTACCACCTCAATCGCCTTTCCCTTCAGCAGAAGACCTCGCTGCTTCGATACCCAGCGTTTGCGTTCCTTGGATGACCAGGTCTTCCTTAAGCCTGCTACTGTACCCAGATGCTCAACTGCATGGTAGAAATCGAGAAGTTCATACACACGCTCAGGAGCCAAACCCAATGCTTTTAGCAGTCCGGGGATTCGATTCCAAATCCAATGTGCCCCATCTGCAACAAACAGTATTTTGTCTGAGTTCTGAATATGAAGGGAGTTCAAATAACCCTTTAACAAGTGGAATACACCATCCGGTCCATTGAAACAGCCATCAATAAATGGTGAAAAGCTTTTTTCTTGTTTTCCATGGGCGTCCACTACATAAATGATCAAAAGCTTGGGTTCTCGCCATGCCCCACGAAATCGGGTTCTATCCTTTTGGGTTTTTGGTCCCCTTTTCTTCTCTCTGAGCCGAGTGCGGCCACCATCAGTGCTGATAACGACTCGCCGCCCTTCAAGTAAATCTCTATCATTTAATGGGATTCGGCCCGCTTGTTGTTCGGCTCGAGCCCGCTATGCGTACCGATAGGTCAGTTTACGGATGACCTTTATACCCAACGTCATCCCACGGTCACAAAGCACTTGACGGACTTCTTCAAAAGAACTTAATAAGGCTGACCAAGAACTCACCATAGAAGCCAAAGCAGGCGAGCAGCGATCATGGATTCCAAGAAGGATTAAGCCAGCGTATGCACCTTTATATCTTTTTCCTTTTCGGCGGTCACAGGACCTTCGATAGTATCGAACATGAATATCAACCGAACTATCTGTACAAAGCTGAATCCAAACGGTCTCAAGCCCTTCGCTTTTCATCCGTCCCGGCCAATTGGACATCAATTCTTTTTCTTGGTCGACCTGTTCAGAGGAATCTACTGAGGCCTGGATCTTTTTTTTAAAAAAAAGGCGCTTATCCGATTTGTATACTCAAGGATTTCCTGCTCCATCTGTTCTAATTCGTTAGCGTTACGAACCAAGCGATTTGGATCTTCTTCCAGTTCTTTGAGGCATGCAAGGACTTCATCAACAGTATTACAATCTTCAGCTTTCTTCATTAGCACAATCCATTTATGTTCATTTCAGCGTAACAGAGGATATCATTCTTTTTGCTCTAAAAGACAGGCCTTTTTAAAACCGGGAAAATGGGAATGCGCCCCATAGCAGTGTTCAGTTTATTGCCCAGGGGCTAGAACGATTTCGAATTAAGCGGTTTCTTTCTGATAAGCCGCCTTTTGCAGTCCAGGTAACGTATTTTGAAAAAACAGAAGAAAATGAAACTGAATTGAAAGCCTATGCCATCGCAATTATTAACTCCATTAAACAATTGGCCGCATTGAGCCTATTATATTCCGAACAGGTAAAGCAATATCTGTCAATGTTTGGTCCGGAGAATCCCTCACCGTTGACTGACTTTGCCACAGGCATCACAACGGCCTCAGGGAGTGAATTACAGGAAGTTTTAGAATCCCCGCTTGTTTTAGATCGGATGAAAAAAGCAATGATGCTGCTGCAAAAAGAAATTGAAATTGCAAAATTTCAAAGTAAAATTAATAACGATCTCAATCAGCAAATGAATGAAAATAAACGCAAATTTTTCTTAAAAGAACAGCTGCGCGCCATTCAAAAGGAACTGGGATTACTCAAAGATGATAAAACCTCGGATGTGGAAAAATTTAAGGAGAAGTTTGCAATACTTTTTCCGACTGAGCAGGTGGTGGAGCGGTTTGATGATGAAATTGAAAAATTGTCGGTGCTTGAGATAGGATCTGCGGAATATGGGGTGACCCGAAATTACCTGGATTGGATCACATCTTTTCCCTGGGGAATCCATTCCAAGGACAATGTTGACATTGGGCTGGCAGCGAAGATTCTTGACCGGGATCATGCGGGCTTGAGTGACGTAAAGGACAGAATCATAGAGTTTTTTGCTGCTGGAATCTACAGACAGGATATCGCAGGCTCCATTATCCTGTTTGTGGGGCCTCCGGGTGTGGGTAAAACCTCTATTGGAAAATCAATTGCAGAAGCCCTTGGGCGGCAATTTTACCGCTTCAGCTTAGGGGGGATAAGAGATGAAGCAGAAATCAAAGGGCATCGAAGAACATATGTGGGCGCGTTGCCCGGAAGACTGGTTCAGGCCTTAAAAGATACACGAGTATCCAATCCTGTGATCATGTTGGATGAAGTGGATAAAATCGGGGTTTCTTACCAGGGAGACCCTGCATCTGCATTGCTTGAAGTGCTTGACCCGGAACAGAATGTCGAATTTATGGATCATTATATGGATCTTCGGATGGATTTATCAAAAGTGTTGTTTATTTGCACCGCCAATCAGCTTGATACCATTCCAAGGCCCTTGCTGGACCGGATGGACAAAATACATCTTTCCGGCTATATCACAGAAGAAAAAATTGCGATTGCCAGAAAACACCTGTGGCCAAAGCTCTTAAAACGGAACCATCTCACTTCCAAAGTGATCACCATCACAGATTCTACGATCCGGTATCTGATCGAAGGTTTTGCCAGGGAAGCCGGGGTAAAAAATATTGAAAAGCTTTTAAATAAAATTATCAGAAAAAGTATTGTGACCCTATTAAAAGAAAAGAAAGAGAAAATCAGGATCACGATAAAATCTTTAGACAAGTTACTTGGGTCTCCGACTTTCAAAAATGAAAAACCCATGTCAGGAATTGGGATTGCCACCGGCCTTGCCTGGACCCCCATGGGAGGAGCGACCCTTCCCATTGAGACTGTAAGGGTCCATGAAAATAATCAGGGATTTAAACTGACGGGAAAACTTGGTGACGTAATGCAGGAGTCTGCAGCTATTGCCTATAGTCATGTCAGGTCAAATCTTAGCCTATTTAACATCAGCAAAACATATTTTGATAAGGCTTTTATCCATATCCATGTGCCGGAAGGTGCAACCCCAAAGGACGGCCCAAGCGCCGGTATCACCATTGCAACGGCACTGGTATCACTTGCAACAGGAAAAGCAATCAAACGCCCCCTTGCCATGACCGGAGAAATAACGTTGACGGGTGAGGTGCTTGACGTCGGTGGTATTAGAGAAAAAATCATTGCCGCACGTCGATCAAAGATTAATGAAATTATAATACCTGAAGGAAGTATTCCCCAGATTAAAAAACTGCCGGCCCACATTAAAGAGGGTATCGTGTTTTATTTTGCCCATAACTTTAGAGATGTGTTTAAAATCGTTTTTAAAAATTGAGAGCGTCGATAAACAAGCCAAATGCTAACATAATTTATGATTGTGGTATGAGTGACGAATGTCTATGAATGGCCGCTTTTTGTCGAAATTCCCAGACAACAACATAACCAATGTTTTTAAATATTGGGATTAAAGTCAAGATTAATGGTGAATATCCTTACTCATTCAGAGTAATGCAAGAATACATTTAATACCTTGTATACGATCTTGAGGATTTTTAAAAATTATCCAAAAGATATCCAGTTAACTTTGAAGCAATTACCCCATGCAGGCTAAAGGGGCAAGGGCAATGGATGCGCTATCGGCATAAAGAACAAAAAAATAATTATTCATCAGCTAAAAATTGATCCACCAGATCAAAGGCCTTGTCCTTTTGAACGGGATCAATCCATATCAGGCCGGGTTCTTTGTTAAACCAGGTAAACTGGCGTTTGGCATACCGTCTGGTATCCCGCTTTAACAGCCGGACGGCTTCGTTAAAATCAACCTCCCCCCTGATAAACATACCCATCTGCCGGTAGCCGATGGACTGCATGGATTTGAGATCCAGTGAATATCCCTTTTCTACCAGGGCATTGACCTCGTGAAGCAGGCCTTGTTCAACCATGATGTCCACCCGCTGGTTGATCCGTTCATAGAGCTGGGGCCGGTCCATGGAAAGCCCGAATGTCAGGCTTTGGTAGCGCGGTTCTTTAAATCCGTGCTCTTTTTGCTTGCCGGATATGGCCTCGCCGCAGGTGGCATAAACCTCCAATGCACGGATCAGCCTGAATTGGTCGTTGGGGTGGATTTTTTGAGCCGCACCAGGGTCGCAACGGACCAGCCGGTCATAAAGGTGTTGGCTTCCCTTTTCTTCAAGTTCTTGTGTCAGACGCTCCAGGGTTTTGGTGCACACAGGTGCTGCCCTGAAAAGTCCGTAAAGAAGCGCCCGGATATAAAGGCCTGTGCCCCCGGCAACAATGGGCAGTTTTCCCCGGGAAATAATATCACCAATGGCCTTGTCTGCGGCGGCAGCATACTTTCCGGCATCAAATTCACAACCAGGGTCCAGAAAATCAATGAGATGATGGGGGGCCATGGCCCTTTCCTTGGCATCGGGTTTGGCCGTTCCAATCTCCATATGCCTGTATATCTGCATGGAATCGGCCCCGATGATTTCCCCGTTGAATTTTTGGGCCAGTTGGATGGCAAACCCTGTCTTGCCGATGCCTGTTGGACCGCAAATGGTCAGTATTTTTTTCATCATGGTTTTTATGGGCTTGGTCTGGTGTTCAATTAAGTCTTTTTTTGTTTCAATAATGGTTGACAAGCTTTGCTATAAGACCTTATAACATAATTTTTTTGATTAATAAGAATTAATTAAAAGAGAGGTAATAAATAAGGATTACACCATTCCCAGAACGAAACAGGGACCCAAATTTGACGAGTTGTTGCATTTGTTTTTTTAAATGAAAAAATAGGAGAAGATAATGAACTCTGAAAAAATAGGATCTGTAGTGGTGATCGGCGGTGGTATTTCAGGCATGCTGTCAGCCCTGGATCTTGCAAATTCCGGGTATTATGTCTATCTGGTGGAAAAAAGTCCGTCCATTGGCGGTGTCATGTCCCAGCTGGACAAGACCTTTCCCACCAATGACTGTGCCATGTGAATTATCTCACCCACACTGGTCGAGGTCGGCCGGCATCTAAACATTGAACTGATCACCTATTCCGACATTGAATCCATTGAAGGAACTGCTGGAAATTTCAAAGTCAAGGTTAAAAAACGAGCAAGAAGCATATTTACAGATCGCTGCACCGGTTGCGGCGCCTGCGTTGAGGCGTGTCCCGTCACCCAGCAGGCCTGTTAAGTCTTATTTGATGCTTTTAATAATTGTTCAGTAGTGAGGAGAAGAACCAGAGAGGAGAAATTACCCAATGAGCACAATAAGTACTCAGCACGACAGCGGTGAGCAAATAGATTATCTGGAGCTAGACCAGATAATTGAAACGGATTTTCACGAGGACAAAGAGAATTTAATTATGATTCTCCAAGCCATACAGCGCCGTTATAATTACCTTCCCAAACCAGCACTCTTATACTTATCCCAAAAATTGTCCATACCTTACAGCCGAATCTACGAAGTCTCTACCTTTTACTCAACCTTCAGTCTTGAACCCAGGGGACGCAATATCATCTCCATTTGTACGGGTACTGCCTGCCATGTCAGGGGGGCGGAACGCGCCAAAGAACAGATTGAGTCAACCCTTAACATAAAAGATGGTGGAACCACCGAAGACCAAAGATATACCCTTGAGTCTGTTCGTTGCATTGGCTGCTGCAGTTTAGGCCCTGTCATTAAAATCAATGAAGATATGCATGGCCGGATTAAGCCTGACGAAATTAAAAAGGTGTTAAACCAATACGAATAAATCTTAAGAGGTATGAATCATGACCATTCAGTCTGTAAAAGATCTGGAAACCATAAAAGAGGAATACCGGATAAAGCTCAATCTTCCTGAGACGGTTAAGGTAAACATCGGTATGGCCTCCTGCGGTATTGCCGCAGGTGCCAAGGATTCCTTTGATACTGCTAAACAAGCATTTTCAGATAATAAAAAAATTGATATCTGTCAGACCGGCTGCATCGGATACTGCGAGGTTGAACCCCTAGTTGAAGTCATTGCCAAGGATCAACCCCGGATGATGTTTAAAAATGTCACCAAAGACAAAATCGTTGATATTATCAATGCCTATATCAATAACGACTATAGTGATAAAAAAATTAAAAAGCATATCCTCGGCCAGGTTAAGGACCCAAGATCCCTTCTGGAAGATGACATGGAAAATCCCCAGGAAAAGGTCGCCCCTTTAGAGGATATTCCCTTTCTTGAAGAGACCCCGTTTTTCAAGGGTCAGGTTAAAATTGCCCTGAGAAACTGCGGGTATGTGGATCCGGATTCCATTGAAGAATACTTTGGCAAGCAAGGGTATATTGCCTTTTTAAATGCCCTTCACAATACCAAACCCCAGGATATCATCACCGCTGTTAAAGAATCAGGCCTCAGGGGCCGGGGCGGCGGAGGATTTCCCACCGGCATCAAATGGGCCACCTGTGCCAAACATGAGGGGGACAGATCCATTATCTGCAATGCAGATGAAGGGGACCCCGGAGCCTATATGGATCGAAGCATCCTTGAAGGCGATCCCCATTCTGTGATCGAAGGCATGCTCATCGCAGGCCTTGCCATCGGTTCTTCCCAGGGGTTTATGTATGTGAGAAACGAATATCCTTTAGCCGTAAAACGCCTGGTTACGGCCATCAAACAGGCCACGGACTACGGTCTTTTAGGGGATAATATTGCAGGAACCAACTTTTCTTTTAAAATCAAGATATCCACCGGGGCCGGCGCCTTTGTCTGCGGTGAATCCACGGCGCTTATGGCCTCCCTTGAAGGAAAGGTCGGCCGTCCCAAGGCCAAGTACGTCCATACGGTTGAAAAGGGCTTTCGTGATCAGCCCACCAATTTGAACAATGTGGAAACCTATGCCAATGTGCCTGCCATCGTTTTAAAGGGTGCACCCTGGTATGCCGGTTTCGGTACGGACAACTCCAAGGGCACCAAGGCCTTTTCCCTGGTGGGCAAAGTCAGAAACACAGGACTTCTTGAAGTGCCCATGGGCATCCCCTTGAAAGATATTGTGTTTAATATGGGCGAGGGACTTCCCGGCAAAAAGAAATTCAAGGCGGTCCAGACCGGCGGACCTTCCGGAGGATGTATCCCGGAAGGCCTCATGGATACCCCAGTGGATTACCAGCAGCTGGCAAGTGTGGGATCCATTATGGGATCCGGTGGCATGATTGTCATGGATGAAAATACCTGCATGGTGGATGTGGCCAGATATTTCTTGGATTTTCTCAAGGATGAATCCTGCGGCCAGTGCAACCCCTGCCGGGAAGGGATCAAACAGTCCCTGGATATTTTGACCGCCATCTGCGAGGGCAACGGCAAGGAAGGTGACATTGAACTGCTCGAAGAACTCGGGGTGATGATTGGAAACTTTTCACTCTGCGGTCTGGGCACCTCAGCGCCTAATCCCGTGCTGACCACCATTAAATACTTCAGGGAAGAGTACGAATCCCATATCCGGGATAAAAAGTGCAAGGCAGGTGTCTGCAAGAATCTCTTTGTCTATGAAATTGACGAAAGTGCCTGTACCGGGTGCGGGCTTTGTGCCAAAAAATGCCCACAGGATGCCATCACAGGTGACAAAAAAGAACCCCACGTCCTGGACCAGGACAAATGTATTAAATGTGGAATTTGTTACGATGCCTGTAAATTTAACGCAATCGTTATCAAATAATCACGAGGGATAATATCTATGGTAACTTTTAAACTCAACGGTAAAGAAGTACAGGGAGAAGAGGGCCAGTATATTATTCACGTCGCTGAGAAATACGGTGTGGATATCCCCACCCTTTGCCACCACAAGGCATTGGAACCGGCAGGGATGTGCCGGATCTGTACAGTGGAACTTTTTGACGGCAGACGGACAAAATTTGTCACTGCCTGTAATTACCCCATCTGGGAAAGCATGGAAATCACCACCAACAGTGATGCTGTCATTCAGGGCAGAAAACTCATTGTTGAAATGCTTTTGGCCAGGTGTCCTGAGGTCCCCCTGCTCCAGCGACTGGCCAAGGAATACGGCATTGAAAAACCCCGGTTTGAATCCCAGGGAGATGACTGTATATTGTGCGGGCTTTGCGTGCGCATGTGTGAAAAGGTCGGAAATGCAGCCATCAGCTTAACCGGCCGCGGTACGGACATGTACATTAACACCCCCTTTGGGGTTCAGTCGGATGTGTGCATGGCCTGCGGGGCCTGTGCATCGGTCTGCCCCACAGGACACATCACCCTTGAAAAGATCAAGGAAGAATTTACCAAGGCTCATCCCTCTTTGATCCCCGATGAATACGAGATGGGACTCAAGGGCAGAAAACCGGTTTATGTACCCTATGCCCAGGCCGTGCCCAACACCCCTGCCATTGACAGGGATGTGTGCATGCATTTTAAAACCGGCGGATGCCAGGTCTGTTCAGAAGTCTGTCAGATGGATGCCATTGACCATACCATGCAGGACGAGATTATTGAGCTGGATGCAGGGGCCGTGGTTCTTTCTCCGGGATTTGAGCCCTTTGATCCGTCCAAGTTTGACAATTACGGATATGCAAACCATCCCAATGTCATGACCGCCATGGAGTTTGAGCGGATTTTATCTGCATCAGGGCCTACCGCAGGTCATTTAACCCGGATGTCCGATCACAAGGAACCCAAGAAAGTGGCCTGGTTCCAATGTGTGGGATCCAGGGATCAGAACAGATGCGACAATAAGTACTGCTCGTCTGTCTGCTGCATGTATGCCCTTAAAGAGGCTGTTATTGCCAAGGAGCATGCCGGAGATGATCTGGACTGTGCCATTTTCTACATGGACATGAGAACCCATGGAAAAGACTTTGAAAGATATTATAACAGGGCCCAGGACCAGGGGGTCAGATTCTTGAGAAGCCGGGTTCATACCGTGGTTCCCGATGACAGCACAGGGGATCTTAATATCACCTACACCAGTGAATCCGGAGAAAATATCAAAGAAACCTTTGATATGATCGTTCTTTCCATAGGCCTTGAGATTTCTCCTGAAATCGTTGACATGGCCAAAAAATTAGGCATTGAACTTACGGATGGGAACTTTGCTAAAACAGCTTCTTTTTCTCCTGTGGAAACCAGCAGAAAAGGGGTGTTTGTGGCCGGTGCCTTTCAGGGTCCCAAGGATATTCCCCAGGCGGTTGTCGACTCTTCTGCTGCAGCCGGTGAAGCCGGCGCCCTATTGTCCTCGGCCCGAAATACCTTGACCAAAGTGCCTGAAGAGATTCCTGAAACCAATATTGTGGGAGAGCGTCCCAGAATCGGGGTCTTTGTCTGTAAATGCGGCACCAATATCGCAGGGGTGGTCAATGTTCCCGAAGTCAGGGATTATGCAGCTGACCTGCCCTATGTTGAATATTGTTCTGATAACCTATACTCATGCTCCCAGGACACCCAGGAGACCATGACCCAGATTATCAAGACCAACAAGCTCAACAGAATCGTGGTGGCGGCCTGTACCCCTAAAACCCATGAACCTCTGTTCCAGGAAACCCTGATCAATGCGGGGCTCAATAAGTATTTATTTGAAATGACCAATATCAGAAACCATGCCTCCTGGGTACACAAGGACTCTCCGGTTCTGGCCACCCAAAAGGCCAAGGATCTTGTCCGCATGGCCGTCTCCAAGGTGGCCCTGATGGAACCCTTGGAAGAGGCTGAACTTCAGGTCAAACCCGTGGCCATGGTTATCGGCGGCGGTATTTCAGGAATGGTGGCTGCCAAGAACCTTGCAGAACAGAACTATGAGGTTCATCTCATTGAACGAGACGGGGTATTGGGCGGCCAGGCAAACAATCTGTACCATACCTATCAGGATGAAGATATTGCTACAGAGCTTGCCTCCCTGATCAAGGATGTTAAGGCCAATGACAAGGTAAAGCTCCACCTCAACACAAGTTTGGAAAATGTTGAGGGCTTTGTGGGTAATTTTACCTCTGAATTAAAAGAATCAGGCACGGTTACGACGCTTGAACACGGGGTTGCCGTGGTTGCAACCGGTGGTCACGCCCATACGCCTGATGAATACTGCTATGGTCAAGATGACAGGATCATGACCAGCCTGGATCTGGACAGAAGATTCATTGAAAAGGATGAGTCCCTTAAAAAACTTGAATCCGCCGTATTTATTCAATGCGTCGGATCAAGGGAAAAACAGCGGCCCTATTGTTCACGGGTATGCTGTACCCATTCCATTGATAATGCTTTAGAGCTTAAAAAACTCAATCCGGACATGGATGTCTATATCCTGTACCGGGATATCAGAACCTATGGGGAACGCGAATATAAGTACCAGCAGGCCCGGGAAGCAGGCGTTATTTTTATCCGCTATTCAGTGGATAATAAACCCGGGGTGGAGATAAAAGAGGGCAAGATTTTGATCACTGCAACTGATCATGTGCTTGACCTACCTGTGCAGATCGAGGCAGATCTATTGACCCTGGCCAGCGCCATCGTGCCCAATAAAGATGAACGACTGGCCAATTTCTTTAAGGTGCCTCTGAACGAAGACGGGTTTTTTGTTGAAAGACATGCCAAGCTCGGGCCTTCGGAATTTGCCACAGACGGGGTTTTCTTATGCGGACTTGCCCATTACCCCAAACCCATTGACGAAGCCATTGCCCATGGACAAGCCGCAGCCTCAAGGGCGGTGACCCTGCTGGCCAAAGAGACGGTTCATACCTCCGGCAATGTGGCCCAGGTCGATCCCATGAAGTGCAGTGCCTGCGGCGTCTGTGTATCCATCTGTCCCTATTCGGCTCCTGCCTTTGAGACCGAAGGCAGATTTGAAGGCAAGGCAGCGGTAAATCCCGTGCTTTGCAAGGGATGCGGGTTGTGCGTGGCATCCTGTAGGTCCGGTGCCCTTCATTTGAAAGGCTTTGATACAAACCAGATACTTGCACAAATCTTTGCTTTGAATGAAGCAGTATAAGGAGAGACAATGACTGAGAACAATACTAAAATAGTTGCTTTTTTGTGTAATTGGTGCAGCTATGGTGCAGCGGATCTAGCAGGCGTCAGCAGAATGCAATACCCCGCGGACGTCCGGGTGGTCAGAATACCCTGTACGGGCAGACTGAGTCCTAAATTTATTTTGTCGGCATTGAGAGAAGGCGCAGATGCGGTCTGGGTCTCCGGCTGACATCCCGGCGAATGTCATTACCTGGATGGTAATTATTATGCACGTAGAAAATTTGCACTCATGGGCAACCTTCTTGAACACATGGGTATTGAAAAGGACCGGGTTCATTTTTCCTGGATCTCTTCTGCCGAAGCCACCAAGTTTGTGGATGTGGTCAGAGAAATTTCGGAAAAAGTAAAGGCCCTTGGACCCAATACAAAATTTGTGAAGGACTATAATTAAAAAAGGCGATATTTATGGATACCTGTATACAAAAAATCAGGGAGCTTGCAGCGGATCTTCTTGAAAAAGGTGAGGTTGAAAAAGTGATTGGCTTTGCCCAAGGGACCGTTCCCATGGCAACCCGTCCTATTGTGATCTCCTCTAAGGATGATGTTGAAAAACTTGTGTTCAATTCCACCTGCGGACTGAACCTTGCCAATTATGCTTCCAAGGAAAAAGGAAAAATTGCCGTTATCGCCAAAGGGTGCGACTCCCGGAATTTGGTGACCCATATTGTTGAAAACCAGATCCAAAGGGATAACCTGTATATTATTGGCATGCCCTGTTCCGGAATGGTGGACAAGGTTAAGATTGCATCTGCAATTGAGGGCGAGATAACCGGATTTGAGGAAGAGGCCGGCACCTTGACGGTCACCTCTACCCTCCAGACCCTGACTGTGGACAAAAATGATGTGCTCAAGGAAAACTGTCAATACTGCACCCATAGAAATCCTGTGCTCTACGATGTATTGGCAGGGGATCTGGTTGAAGAGCAGGCACTTGAAAATCCCTTTCCCGATGTGGACAAGATTGCCGCAATGGACGGGGACCAACGGTGGCAGTATTTCCAGGATCTGACCCAAAACTGCATTCGGTGCTATGCCTGTAGAAATGCCTGTCCCCTGTGTTATTGTCCCACCTGCTTTGTGGATGAAACCGGTCCCCAATGGGTGGGCAAGGGCCAGAACAAGACAGATGTGGATACCTTCCATTTTCTGCGCGCCTTTCATTGTGCAGGACGGTGTACCGATTGCGGGGCCTGTGTGGAAGCCTGTCCCATGGGAATCAATGTCAGGGCCTTTACCCGGAAACTCAACAAGGATGCCTTGGATATGTTTGGCTGGGAAGCGGGATTGGACGTAACCAAACGGCCGCCTCTGGATGCCTATAGTCCGGATGATCCAAATGATTTTATCAAATAAGCGTAAATCCCAATAAGGATATGAAAATGAAATTCATTACAATTGATAAAAAAGACTGGACCAAAGGCATTGATAAATCCAGAAAAACCTATCAGCTTTTCGGCCCGGTTAAAGATGAAAACGGCTGTCAGATCAGGCAACTTGCTGCTGACGTTCAGCCGGATATGAGTTACACGGATTCTGTGCTCTCTGCCAAATCCGTTCTTTTTCCCCAGACAGAGAAAATTTTGACCGTAAGCCTGGACGAGTCTGTTGAAGACCATCACATCATGAAACGGGCGCAAGCGGATTACACCCCAAGGGCAGTCATCGGTATAAGGCCCTATGATGCCAAGGCCGTCCAATTGGTGAAACTTAACTTTGATACCGACGATTACAAAGATCCGTATTGGTGTGATGCCTATGAGGCCACCACCTTTGTGGGTCTGGGTATTAACAAGCCTTCACCCTTTGATTTTTCCACGTCCACAGGATCCGGCCCCTTTGATGAACAGGGCCTTGATATCCTGCTGGCCGACCTGGACGACAAATTTCTGGCCAAGGTGCTCACTCCCAAGGGAGAGGCCTTTGCCGCTGCCTGCGGATTTGAAACCGGGGCCGATGAAAAAGAAAGCCAGGTGCTTTTGGATGTGCTCAAAAAAGAGGCCGAGTCCAATATCAGTTCTTCTGTTGACACGGACAGGCTTAAGGATAAAACCATACTTGATCTTCACCAGGCACCCTTCTGGGATGACATTGCCTTTTCCTGCATTAACTGCGGGACCTGTACTTATGTATGCCCCACCTGCTGGTGTTTTGACATCCAGGACGAGGCAAAGCAGAAGGCTTCGGTAAGGTTCCGCAACTGGGATACTTGCATGTCTCCTCTCTTTACCCGCCATGCTACAGGTCACAACCCCAGGGGTGAAAAAAACCAGCGGGTCAGACAGCGGTTCATGCACAAGCTTAAATATTTTCTGGATAAGTATGACCAGGGGATTATGTGCGTGGGATGCGGCAGATGCGTCAAAAGCTGTCCTGTGAACATTGACATCAGAGAGGTCTGCCAAACAATGAATTCATATGAGAAACAAGAATAGCGGACAAAGGAGATAAGAAAATGGAAAATCCATATATGCCGTATCCGGTTCGCATTGACAATATTGAAGTGGCTACGGAAGACAGGTCCCTTAAAACCTTTACCTTTGTTTTTATCAACGAGGGTGATGAAGAAAAGTTTGCCTACCAGGCAGGACAATTTGCTGAATTGTCCATCCCGGGTGTGGGTGAAATACCCATAGGTATTGCCTCTTCACCGGTTGAAAAGGGGTTTGTAAAATTCACGGTTTTTAGAACCGGGGTGGTCACCTCCCATCTGCATAATATGAAGGTGGGAGATATCATGGGAATCCGCGGCCCCTTGGGCAATTGGTATCCCTGGGACAAACTTGAGGGTAAAAACGTGGTCATTATCGGTGGTGGATTTGCATTTACCACCCTGCGTTCCTCTATTATTTATATGCTCGATCCGGCCAACCGTGCCAAATTTGGAAATATTGACGTGGTATACGGTGCAAGATCTCCGGGCATGCTGCTCTACAGAGAGGAACTTTTTGACTGGGAAAAACGTGATGATATCAACATGCATATCACGGTTGACGGGACTGATGATCCTGACTGGCAATACCATACAGGATTTGTTCCCCAGGTGGTTGAAGACAACGCCCCCAAGGCGGACAAAGACACCTATGCCATTATCTGCGGGCCCCCGATTATGATCAAGTTTACCCAGCCTGCCCTGACCAAACTCGGTTACGGGCCGGACCAGATCATCATGTCCCTTGAAAACAGGATGAAGTGCGGCATTGGTATGTGCGGACGGTGTAATATCGGTAAAGAGCTGGTCTGTAAAGACGGTCCGGTTTTTACCCTGGCAGAGATTAACAAGACGCCTAAAGAGTATTAAAAACAATGGGTTTAGGCCCGTGGTTTTTTTTAACAATCAGCAAGGATTCTTTGTTGACAACCATACCCTGCTGAGATATGTTTAGTCGTCAATTATTAAAGTAACTATTGATGTGAAGACGGTATGTCTTAATGATAGGCTTAACTGAATTAGGTAAGAAAAAACTTTTTTTTAGGAGGAAAATGTAAATGGCAACAGTCGAATTTACCGGAAAAACTTTTGAAATAGATGAAGACGGATTCCTGCTTGACTACAACCTGTACTGCGAAGAATGGGTTGATTATGTAAAAGGCCAGGAAGGTATCGAAGAGTTGACTGACGAACATTGGCAGCTGGTTAAAGTTCTTCAGGACTACTACGAAAAAAATGGTATTGCTCCCATGGTACGTGTTCTTTCTAAACTGACCAAGTTCAAACTGAAACACATCTACGAATTGTTCCCCTCAGGACCTGGTAAAGGTGCCTGTAAAATGGCCGGTCTGCCCAAACCTACCGGTTGTGTATAGTCAAACTGATTTTTAGTTTTTCTGTTCGGTTTTAAAGGCCCTGTTTGAAAAAACAGGGCCTTTTGTTTTAAAAGGGGTGGCAAGGCCAATGATAGACCATACCAATAAAGATATTCTAAACAGCATTCAGGTTGATTTTCCCATCCATCCAAGACCCTTTAAGATTATTGGAGAAAAACTCGGACTCTCGGAAGAGGATGTGATCGGGCGGATCAAGACAATGAAAAAAGATCTGCTGATTCGGAGGATCGGAGGAAATTTCAGCCCGGACCGTCTTGGATACCATTCCACCTTATGTGCGGCCCAGGTGGAAGAAGACAAGGTGGAACTATTTACACAAACCGTAAACCGGTTTCCCGGGGTGACACACAATTACAGGCGGGACCACAAGTTTAATATCTGGTTCACCTTTATTGCCCCGTCCGTTGACACCATTGAAAAAAATCTTGAACTCATTGCCAAAGAGACCGGGGTGACGACCATTCTCAACCTTCCGGCCACCCATGTCTTTAAAATTTCAGCCAACTTTAAAGTATGATCTGAACGTAAATATGACGACAATCAGGGCAGCCCTTGTAATTCAGACCTGTGTGGCCGGCGATTTTGAGCGCAACCTTGACTCCACCCTCGATACCATATCCATTGCCGCCGGGTTAAAGGCGGATATCCTTGTTTTTCCCGAAATGAACCTTACCGGGTATGCACCGGCAGATGTCTCCATTGCCCGGTCAATTAAGCCAGACTGGCTCGGCCAGATATCTTGCGCCGCATCAAAATACAATATGGCGATTCTTGCAGGTCTTTTGGAACGGGCTTCGGACAACAAGGTCTATGCCACCCATCTGGTGATCCGGCCGGGATATGATCCCGGGTTTTACCGTAAAATTCATCTCTCCCCCTTTGAAGCCCCTTATTTTACCCCGGGCAACAGTGTAAAGGTTTTTAAGTTCAAAAAGGCCTGTTTTGGTATTCAGCTTTGTTATGATGCCCATTTTCCCGAACTTGCCACTGCCATGGCATTGAAAAAGGCAGATATGATCTTTATTCCCCATGCCTCTCCAAGGACGAGCCCAGAGGAAAAGTTTTTATCATGGATGCGCCATCTGCCGGCAAGGGCCTTTGACAACGGTGTGTTTGTTGCTGCAGTCAACCAGACGGGTGAAAATGGAAGAGGACTTGAATTTCCAGGGCTTGCCCTTGCCATCGGGCCGGACGGCCATCTCATGTCTAAAAAAATGGGAAATAAACCAGGAATTCACATGGTTGAAATGGACCTGTCCGCCATCACCCGGGTCAGATCCCATAAAATGCGTTATTTTCTGCCAAACCGCAGACCGGATCTTATCGAATAAGTGCCTTGAATTATGGTCTGATCAATTATTGTCTGATCAGGGACCTTCGGTTTTGAATATAGGCATTTCTCAGGGCCACATAAGGATCAAGGGCTGCCTGCTTAAGGGCCTCGTAATCGCCGATTCTAAAAGAGGTTCTGTTGGTCTTGTCCACTCCCCATACGCCCCAGGATAATTCCCAGGGCTCCACATAATTGACCGGGGTGATAAACCAGTCCCCTGCCCTGCCAATGGTATCCCTGAGGGTGGAAGGACCGAGTACGGGCAAGACTAGGTAAAACCCGTCTCCGATATTATAGGATCCAAGGGTCTGTCCGAGATCTTCTTCGTTCAAGGTGATATCCATATGTTTCTGAGCAAAATCGTTGAACCCAAAGATGCCGAGGGTTGAATTGACAAAAAAAGCTGAAAATTCAGTTGCAGCGCCTTCAACCTTGCCCTGGAGCAGGTTGTTGACAAAACGGACCGGAAAGAGCAGGTTGTTGAAAAAATTATTGATTCCCCTTCTGGCCGGTGTGGGCACAATGGCCTTATACCCCCGGGAAACAGGTTTGAGACCGTAAAAGTATAAAAAATCGTTGAATTGGTACATGGCATAGTTAAAATAATAGATGGGATCTGATACCATCTGATCATCCGTGGTGTCCGTATCATACTCGTCAAAGAGATCGTCGCTGAACTCTTCATCATCCAGGCTGTCCTCGGACAAAACAACAGGATCTGTACCGGTCTGGCTGCTCATGGTCTGAGGGGGAGGGACAGGATTTTCTTCTGCCAGGGCGTAAGCTCCGTGAACTAGGATTATAAGACAGGCAAGAATGAGTGTTGGCAGATGTTTCATTGTTCAACCTTTTCCTTAAGCTGAAAGATTATCTGTTCGGGGGTGAGTGAAATTTGCTGCCGGTATTGTTCGTTGTAGTTGGCAGCCATTGATACCCCTTCAATTTTAATATCATAAATTTTCCAGTCCAGGTCCGGTTTTTGAATCATTCTGTAAACAACAGGGATGCGGGTCTGGCCATGGACAAGCTGGGTGTGTATGTCTGTTCTGTAGATTTTCCTTTTGGTGGGCAGAGCATGGGTGTCCAGATAAAAAATTTGGATATTGTGAACATCCTGGCCCGCAAGTTTGGGAAAATAGGTGTTTGAAATCAACTTTGAAAAGTATAAAATAAAATCCTTTTGCTGGTCAGGAGAAAAGGCCTTGTATTTTCTTCCCAAAGCCAGCCTTGAAAAGGTTTTAAAATCAAAGATTTTCATCGCCTTTTCATACAAGACCTGTTTATATTTTACAGGGTCCTGGGCAAGCTTGGAATCCTGGATAATGGACAAGACCTGATCAACAAGTTCCTCGAGCTGCTCTTGGGCCTGGTCTGCTTTTTTTTGTGAACTGGTATCTAAATTGGCAGATGAAATACCCGTGAAAAACAGGAGGATGAAAATGAACAACGGATAAATTTTGGGTGATTTCATTTTATTCCTGAGGTGGTTATGGGTTTTCATTGCTGAAAATAAATTTTCGGATCAAAGATTCAATATCCAGTGAAGATTCCGTATTAAATATTTCATCTTGATCTTCAAGCAGTATCTCAGCCCCGCCAGGTGAAATAGCGATAAATTTTTCTCCTATTATACCAGAAGTTTTTACCGAGGCAATACTATCTTCGCTAATTTCCACACTTGTATCGATATGAAGGACCACCTTGGCCACCTGACGTTCCCGTTCAAGGGAGATTTCACCCACATTTCCGATATCTACGCCGGCCATCTCGACCCGGGCCCCGGTTTTTAATCCGCTGGCAGATGAAAAATAGCCGTAAAGGGCATACCGCTCTCCGCCGAAGAGCTTAACATCTCCGATGACCAGGACCAGGTATCCCACACAGATGGAGCAGATGACAACAAATACGCCCACATACAATTCAATATTTTTATTTTTCATAGGTTTTCCTAACTGGCCTTTGTGCTGTAGTTTTGTCCTTGAATAAAGGAGTTAACACTTGGATTGTCTGAGTTGAGAATTTCTAAAGTAGTTCCCTGGAAGATGATTTTACCCCTGTCCAGCATGGCAATATCCTGGGTGATTTCAAATATTTCAGGAATGTCATGGGTGACAATAATGGCCGTAAATCCGAATTCTTTCTGGTATTGGGCAATCATTGAATGGACATTGTTTTTTCTTACAGGATCAAGCCCTGTGGTGGGTTCGTCAAATAGAACGGCCTTGGGATCTGTAATCAAGGCCCTTGCCAGGGCCACCCGTTTTCGCATCCCGCCTGAAAGCTGGGAGGGGTATTTGTTCTGGGTGCCAGTCAGACCGAGAACCCGCATTTTTTCCAATACATGCTTTTTGATATCCATTGAAGATTGTTTTGTTTTTTCCGTTAAGGGCAGGGCAATGTTCTCATAGACCGTTAAAAAATCAAACAGGGCATTGTCCTGGAACATGTAGGAGAGTTCTTTTTGGAATCCGTGTTTTGTTTTTTTATTCATCCTGTCCAAGGGAATGCCGTTGATGAGCAATTGACCCGAATCCTGGTGAAGCAACCCGATAATATGTTTTAAGAGCACGGATTTTCCAGTGCCGCTTTTTCCGATCACCGTGGTGATCTTTCCTTGGTCAATCGTCAGGTTTACCCCTTTGAGCACCGCATTGGTGTCAAAGCATTTATGGATGTCGATGAGTTCAATAAAGGGTTTTGACATGATTTATACCAAAAAAGAGGTGATGATATAGTCTGAAATCAAAATGAGAATACAAGAGTTTACAACGGCATTGGTTGTGGCCAGAGAAACCCCTTTGGCTCCATATCCTTGTTCATTTCCAGCCAGGTGTGCATAATACCCCCTGTAACAGCAGACTGTGGTGACCAGCAGGCCAAAGACCAATGCCTTGAAAAAACCGCCGGTAATATCCCCGAGGCTGATACTTTGGACGACCTTTTCCATATAAATATTTTCATTGATTCCCAGCATGATTGATCCGGTTAAATATCCGCCCAATATGCCTGTGATGTCAAACAGGGCCGTGAGCAGGGGAAAACTGATCAGGGCCGCTATAATTCTCGGGGAAAAGGTGAACCTGACCGGGTGAATCTCCATGGTTTCAAGGGCGTCAATCTGTTCTGACATTCGCATGACCCCAATTTCGGCTGCCATGGCAGATCCGGCACGTGCTGCAATCATTATGGCACAAAGCACAGGCCCAAGTTCCCGGATCAATGTCATGGCAACGGCTGACCCGAGGGCTGCTTCCGACCCAAAGCTGACAAGGGTGTGATAGCCTTGAAGTCCTAAAACCATGCCGGTGAACAATGCCGTTAATATAATAACAAACATGGATTTTGCACCGATAAACCAGAGTTGTTCCATGATTTTTGCCCACTGAAAGGGAGGGACAAATGCCTGGACAAGGCCTGCACCCAGAAACAGGATAAGCCTGCCCAAGGATTCCAGGCGAAATAGGGTCTGGGTTCCAAGTATTTCCAATTGTTGCTTTAGCATACAAAGGCTTATATAAAGTTTGGCCTAAAAACACAAGTACCTGGGCCCAGTTAAAATGTTGGCAATTGAACTGAATTTGTAAAATTTTGTGAATCAGATTGACACGTGACCCAAAAATTTATACGTATAACAAAGATTGTACAGAGGTGATTCCCCCCTTTGGGCTGGTTTAAACTGCACCCCCTTTAATGTAGATTTTTCACTTAATTGAAATTTAATCTAAATCCAGGTGCAGACTTTTTTTGTCGGCCAGGGCAACCTCAATTTTTGAATTTTACGATTTGGATGGATAAAATGGCCCAGAAAATAACCTTGAGCATTCCAGATATGCTCCATGAAAAACTCACCGAATGGCGAAGCTCTTTTAATTTTTCAAAAATGTTTCAAGAGGCGTTGACCGATGCCATTCAGAAGAAAGAAGAACTGCAAAAGCGTTTTTCCGAAGAGTTTGACATGCCCGATATTGTCAAGCGTCTTCGCCAGGAAAAATTGGATTGGGAAAATAATTTTTACAACTCAGGAAAAACCCAGGGCGTGAAATGGGCCAGGTCTGCCCATTATGAAAATCTGTTGTACGTACTGCATTGCGATCATACGTACGAGATCATCGGGCATGAGACGTTTAAATCCTATTTTCAGAAAATATATGAGGCCCACGACCTTGGCAAATATTCTGTCCAGGGTGGGGTTGATCACGAGCAAAAATTTATGGACGGCTGGTTTGACGGGGTCACTTTATTTTGGAAAGAAGTCAGGGAGCAAATTTGAAAATGAAAAAATCATCTTTAATACTCGGTATTGATGTGGGCTCGGTTTCCATTCATCTTGCGCTGGTTGCCCCTGACAAAACCCTGGTTTTTCAAACCAGTTGCTATCATCATGGTGAGGTGAAAGCGGCATTGGCACGGCTTGTTGAACAAAATGAGCTCACCGGGGTGACCCATGTGGCAAAAACTGCGGCCTCCCCTTCTTTTATCCAATCAGATTTTATTGTTGACGATCAGGTTGCCATTATCCGTTCTGTTCGTCATCTGCATCATGGCAAGGCAGGCGCTGTTTTAAATATCGGGGGGGAAAATTTTTCACTCAGCCTTTTTGATGAGATGGGTAATTATACCGGCGCCAGGCATAACACCTCCTGTGCTGCAGGTACGGGCAGTTTTCTGTACCAGCAGGCAGGCCGCCTGCATTTGTCCGGTTCTAAAGAAATTTCATCCATGGCCCTTAAGAATACAAAAAAAAGGCCGGACATTGCCACCCGGTGCGCCGTATTTGCTAAAACAGACCTTATCCATTCCCAGCAGGAAGGATACGATTTAAACCAGATTTGTGACGGACTTTGCTATGGTCTGGCCAAAAATATCGCCAATACCCTGTTCAAACAAAAAAAGGTCCAAGGCAGCATCGTCTTTTGCGGCGGGGTCTCTTTAAACGCAGCTGTAAGCCGTCACCTTGAGCAGATTGTCGGAATCAAATTGGAAACAGATTCCAATAGTCTGGCCTATGGAGCCCTGGGTGCTGCCCTCTCTCTTATGGATGGGATGGCCCGGATATCCCCCAATTCTTATTCTTGTCCTGATGATTATTTTAAAATTCAGGAAAATGAGTCTGTTTACAGATACCCTGCCCTTTGCCTGACCCTTTCTGATTATCCGGATTTTACCTGTTTTAACTCCTATGATCACGAGAAGGTTGAGGTGGATATTTACAAAGATCCGGATAGGGGTTCCTCAGTGTCAGGCTTTCTCGGCCTGGATGTGGGATCGACTTCAACCAAGGCCATTATTGTGGATATCAAGGGAGATCCTCTGGCCGGGTTTTACACTAAAACAGCCTCAAGGCCGGTTCAGGCGGTTCAACAATTATTCAAGGCCTGTGATCATTTTATAACTATCTATTCCCTTGATTTATCCATCAACGGCTGTGGCACCACGGGGTCGGGCCGGCGGATATCAGCCAAAATTATCGGGGCAGATATCGAACCTGATGAAATTACCGCCCATGCCTGTGCTGCGGTAAATTTAAATCCCAAGGTAGATACCATCATTGAAATCGGAGGTCAGGACGCTAAATTCACCCTTTTAAGGGACGGCATGGTCACCTCTTCGGTGATGCAATACGGTGTGTGCCGCAGGCACCGGCAGTTTTGTTGAAGAACAGACCGCCAAGTTAGATTGTCCCTTGTCTGAATATTCTGCCAGGACCGAAGGGGTGAAAGCGCCGGTGTCCAGTGACCGGTGTACGGTTTTTATGGAAAGGGATATCAACTATTTTTTTGCCAAAGGGTTTGAAAAAAATGAAATTCTGGCCTCTGTGCTTCACTCGGTTCGCGATAATTATCTGACCAAGGTGGCCAGTATTGGTAAAATCGGTGACCAGGTCCTTTTTCAGGGCGCCACAGCCAGGAACAAGGCTTTGGTGGCAGCGTTTGAACAAAAGCTCAACAAGCCCATCCATGTCTCTAAATATTGTCATTTAACCGGCGCACTCGGGGTGGCACTTCTGGCAAAAAAAGAGGCGGAAAACAACACCATAGCCCAGTCCGATTTCAGGGGGTTTGACCTGTACAAACAAAAGATTCCCATACGCCAGGAAGTCTGTAAACTCTGTACCAATCATTACAAGATCACCATTGCAGACGTGGGGGGCAAACCCCAGGCATACGGGTTTTTATGCGGCAGAGATTATGAGACTCAAAAACGGGTTCAGCAAAAGGACAAGTACGATCTTTTCGCCCTGAGAAAAACGGTTTCGACCCCGGTGTTAGGGCCAAAATCCCCAAAAAACAGATTGACCATCGGGATTCCCGATGGTCTGCACATGACCCAGGATCTTTTTTTCTGGCAGATGTTTTTTGCCGATCTCGGGGTAAAGGTGAAGACAAGCACCCATCTTAAGGATCCTGTGCAGCAGGGAAAGAAAATTGCCAATGCAGAATTCTGCGCTCCGGTGGTGGCCCTCCACGGCCATGTAAAATACCTGCTTGAAAAAACAGATTATGTGTTTTTACCCTTTTATTTTGAAGACAGGGCCAGGGAAAAAAATACCCGCCGCCAGCATTGTTATTATACCCAGGGTTCTGTTGCAAAAAATATTTCCAGGACAAAGAGATCGTTCAGGCGTAAAATTTACGCAGCATAAGAAAACAGATTTTCGACGAATTCTTTCTGCTTTAAAATTTCTCCCTTCCTGATATTTTGAGGGCGTTCAAAATTCTGTGTCAGTTGAATCAAAGCTGATATACTCAGCTAAATAAGGAGAACTGACATGACCGAAGACAACACCGAATTTGATTTTCAAAAAGCTCTTAAAGGTATTCAGGAAGGTAAACCCTTCACAGGTAAGGGCGGCGTCCTTACATCATTAATCAAAAATCTTGCGGAAGCTGCTCTTGAAGGAGAGTTGGAGTCCCATCTCGGACAGGAAATTTCTGCCAACCGCCGTAATGGAAAAAGCAGAAAGACCATTAAGTCCCTGGATGGTAAATTTGAGCTAAAAACCCCGCGTGATCGGAACGGAACCTTCTCTCCACAAATCGTCAAAAACACCAAACAACGCTCAGCGATGAAATTGAAAGAAAGATAATAGCCCTTTACGGCCTGGGCATGAGCTATAATGACATGGCTGCCCATTTACAGGAAATCTATGGACTTGAGATTTCAAATGCCACCCTTAGCGCTATTACCGATAAAATTATTCATACCGTTAAAGAATGGCAGGCCAGGCCGTTGGAAAATGTGTACCCAATCGTATGGCTTGATGCCATACATTATAAAGTACGAGAAAACGGAAAGGTCGGCAGCAAAGCCGTTTACACAATTCTTGGGGTGAATATCGAGGGCCGCAAAGAGGTTCTTGGGCTGTACATATCCGAGAATGAGGGTGCGAACTTCTGGCTGCAGGTGTTAACAGACCTTTCAAACCGAGGGGTAAAAGATATCCTGATTGCCTGTGTTGATGGTCTAAAAGGTTTTCCCGAGGCCATTGAGACCATATTCCCGGACACAGAAGTTCAACTCTGCGTAGTCCACCAGATCCGAAATTCATTGAAATACGTTGGTTCCAAAAATAAAAAGGAATTTATGGCAGATCTAAAACGTGTTTATAAAGCGGTCAATAAGGATCTGGCCGAAGAAGAACTGGATATCTTGGAAAATAAATGGAATGACAAATACCCGATTGTGATAAAATCCTGGCGGAACAACTGGGAGCGCCTCAGTCATTTCTTTAAATATCCAGAAGAGATCCGACGGATAATATACACCACAAATACCATTGAGGCTGTGCATCGACAGTTTCGAAAACTGACCAAAACAAAGGGATCGTTTCCTAACCAGGACAGCCTGTTAAAGCTGCTTTACATGGGGATCCAGAACGCCAGTAAGAAATGGACAATGCCGGTTCAAAACTGGTCACTGACAATTTCCCAGTTGGCAATTTTCTTTGAAGGCCGGCTGGATAAAGAGCTGGGAATTTGATAGGGATTTATTTACAGATGGAAAAGATGGTTCCAGGAACTCCGCTCCAGCAAAAGCCAACTCCTCCGACGTGGCAGATTGAAGGCCCATTCTCGGACCTGGCTTTTACTTCCGCTGGCGCCGAGACAGATCCGGGAACCGAAACCGTGACACAGAATTCTGAACATTCCCGATATTTTTAACTTGTCCTTTTCTGATCATGTTCATAATTTCATAGCCTTTTAGCGTCCGCCAGGCAGAATGAAATGTCTTGAACCCCATACCAGCTCTGACAAGCTTTTTGATAAACCGGTGGTCTTGCTCAATAATATTGTTCAGATATTTATTCTGTCTTAGGATACAGTCCTTATTCAGAAGCTTTTTTTCTTTCAAAGCCTTTACTGCCGGAGGATATGCAGGATTTCCGTCAACACTCAGAACCCGAGGTCTGGAGCTATTGGAAGCTCGCAGCATCTTTTTAAAAAATCGTTTGGCAGATTCCATATTACGTCTGCTGCGAAGAAGAAAATCGATGGTATTTCCACGGGAATCGACCGCTCGGTAAAGATACTTCATTTTCCCCGCACCTTGATATATGTTTCATCAATACGGTAAGAATCATTTGATTGCCGCAGATACTTCCTGCTTCGCTTTTCCATTTCAGGAGCATAGCGCTGAACCCATCGGTAAATGGTACTGTGATCCACAGACAAGCCCCGTTCTTGCATCATCTCTTCCAGATTCCTGTAACTCAGTTGATATCTCAGATACCAGCGAACATTCAACAGGATGATTTCTTTTTCATAATGACGCCACTTGAAAGGGTTTTCATTTTTCATACTATCTCTCTGCAAATAAATTAGTGCCAAAACGGACTTGTATCAGACATTAATAATTTTTTGCAACAGAACCCGATCATCTTTGAAACCATAACAAAATATAAAAAAGACTTTGAATATATCCATGATCATTATTAAATAATTAAACCCTTTTCCATGATCCAGGTGAATTCTGCCAAATTTTAATGATCTTTTATGGTTTATAACCGCCCGGGTAAAACAAAAAGGGCACCGTCAACTACTGGCGGGTCAAGGCACTGATGGCGGCAGTGCATACGGCCACAGGAGAGGCGGGATCTTCGGCTGAAAACCTCTGGCCGTCCTTGGAAAAGACCGCCTGCCACCCGGTATTGGTCATACTTTTAGGATAAAGGTCTTTCAACTGAAAAGAGTACCCTTTGTTTTCCATGATTCCAGCCAGTTCCAGAGCCGGGTTAATATCATAGGCCGCGTGAAAGGGAACCGTCTGGCCAAGGTGTTGGTTGAGTTGTTTTTCCAGATTTTCGAGTATGACTTCTGACATTAGGGTCTCCAATACTTTTTTTATGTGCACTCACCTTTGTCCCGGATGCAAGGGTCAATCAACAAAGGCCGCCAATACAATACCCGATTAAACAGATGAGATCAAAACAAAATTTATGGACGATCAAAAATCTTAAATTTGAACTTTTCCCGATCTTCCCTTGTCCGTGGGCTATGCATTAGATGTCTGAACCTCAAACCCGTTGCCGTAAAATCCTTTGTTTAGAGAATCATTTCTCCTTAAATTCATCAGTGATCATACCCATAATGAAAAATTAATGTTTTATCTATTGATAAGAGTGCCAGGCTTATTTATAATCCAAATTTTAAAGGGCAATTTGCCATGATAAAAAAGGCTTGTTCATGATATAAAACAGGTCGTTGGATAATTCAGGGCATGATCCATTGGCCCAGGCCAATGGATTTTGTCTTGCAAAATAAAGCCAAATACTATATTTAGACCCAACCATGTGCCTGGGTGGCGGAACTGGTAGACGCAAGGGACTTAAAATCCCTCGGCCGCAAGGCTGTACGAGTTCAATTCTCGTCCCAGGTACCATCTTAAATATAAAAAAGGGTTTTGGCCTTATCACCAAAACCCTTTTTTAATAACCCCTGAAAGTCAATCAAGCTTATGGATAAAATTCAAATCAACGGCGGCAGACAGCTTGCAGGCGAGGTCTGGATCAGCGGTGCAAAAAATGCAGCCCTGCCTTTAATTGCCTCGAGTATCCTGGTCAACGGCAAAACCACCTTTACCAATGTTCCAAAACTTATGGATATCAACTCCATTAAACTCTTGCTGGAAGATCTTGGGGCCGGCTGCGAATTTGAAAACCATACCATGACCGTGGACGGATCCGGCATCCATAAAATCGAGGCTGAATACGAACTGGTCAGAAAAATGAGGGCCTCCATTCTGGTATTAGGTCCGCTTGTGGCCAGGTTCGGCCATGCAAAAGTCTCCATGCCGGGAGGATGCGCCATTGGGGCACGCCCGGTCAACATGCATTTAACCGGGCTTGAGGCCCTTGGGGCCACAATCAATATTGAACACGGATATATTGAGGCCAAGGCCGAGAAACTTGTGGGCAATGAGATCTATTTTGATGTTCCCACAGTGACAGGCACTGAAAATCTAATGATGGCAGCGGTCCTTGCCAAGGGCAAGAGCGTGCTTCGCAATGCAGCCAGAGAACCTGAGATTGTCTGCCTGGCTAAAGCGCTAACCCAGATGGGGGCAAAAATTTCAGGCGCAGGCACCGCCATTATCCATATTGAAGGGGTCAAAACCTTGAATCCGGTTGAGGTCAGGGTCATCCCCGACCGGATTGAAACCGGCACCTTTATGGTGGCAGCGGCAGCCACACAAGGCGATGTTACCATAAACGGCTGCATACCGGATCATATCGGAGGAATCATCAGCAAACTCAAAGCCACGGGTACCACCGTGGATGTGGGTGAAGATAAAATCCGGGTCCAGGGGAAGGCCCAGATCAAAAGCATTGATATCAAAACCCTTCCTTATCCTGGATTCCCAACCGATATGCAGGCCCAGTTTATGGCCTTAATGACCATTGCCAAGGGCAATAGTGTGATCCATGAATCCATATTTGAGAACCGGTTTATCCATGCCAATGAACTGCTTCGCCTGGGGGCTGACATCTCCATTTCCAATGGAAATTTTGCCATGGTCAGGGGAGTGGACAGGCTTCAGGGCGCTCCTGTCATGGCCTCTGATCTCAGGGCCAGTGCGTCCTTGGTCATAGCAGGCCTTGTGGCTGAAGGCACCACCCTGATTTCACGGGTATATCATATGGACAGGGGATATGAAGGCATTGAAGACAAATTTTTGAATCTGGGGGCAGATATCCTGAGACTCAAATAAATCTGTTTCATAGAGGGGGAACTATGTGAAAAACAAGTATCGTTTTTTTGGTTCTGTTGCAAAAAATTATTAATGTCTGATACAAGTCCGTTTTGGCACTAATTTATTTGCAGAGAGATAGTATGAAAAATGAAAACCCTTTCAAGTGGCGTCATTATGAAAAAGAAATCATCCTGTTGAATGTTCGCTGGTATCTGAGATATCAACTAAGTTACAGGAATCTGGAAGAGATGATGCAAGAACGGGGCTTGTCTGTGGATCACAGTACCATTTACCGATGGGTTCAGCGCTATGCTCCTGAAATGGAAAAGCGAAGCAGGAAGTATCTGCGGCAATCAAATGATTCTTACCGTATTGATGAAACATATATCAAGGTGCGGGGGAAAATGAAGTATCTTTACCGAGCGGTCGATTCCCGTGGAAATACCATCGATTTTCTTCTTCGCAGCAGACGTAATATGGAATCTGCCAAACGATTTTTTAAAAAGATGCTGCGAGCTTCCAATAGCTCCAGACCTCGGGTTCTGAGTGTTGACGGAAATCCTGCATATCCTCCGGCAGTAAAGGCTTTGAAAGAAAAAAAGCTTCTGAATAAGGACTGTATCCTAAGACAGAATAAATATCTGAACAATATTATTGAGCAAGACCACCGGTTTATCAAAAAGCTTGTCAGAGCTGGTATGGGGTTCAAGACATTTCATTCTGCCTGGCGGACGCTAAAAGGCTATGAAATTATGAACATGATCAGAAAAGGACAAGTTAAAAATATCAGGAAGGGAGAAATTTTAAAGCAGAAAGAATTCGTCGAAAATCTGTTTTCTTATGCTGCGTAAATTTTACGCCTGAACGATCTCTTTGTCCTGGAAATATTTTTTGCAACAGAACCCACAGAGGTAACCGGCTCATCATCATCCATGTCATCTTCAAAATGCAGAAAACTTTTATATTCTTCATCTGAAATTTTATAAAAATCGCGATAGGCCTGGATGATATCATTTTCAGTGGAGACAAAAACCTGGATATTTTTCCCTGTATTTTTTCCCAGCGCCTCGACCACAGAGGTATCCGTGGGTTCGGCCATGGTGACCAGAAGATCTTCGCCTGTAAGCTTGAGCGGAAAGACAAGATCTGTTTTTGCCGTTTCATAGAGCAGCACCTTAAAGGCGGCCGGATCCGGCTTGATCTTGGAAAATGGCAAGACGTCGTAATTATACAGCCGGCCCAGTACATTGATAATGGTATCCGGATCAATATATCCCTTGTTGAGCAGAATGGAACTGAGCCGTTCCTGGGTTTTTTTCTGGACATCCAGAGCTTCGTTGAGCTGCATACTGGTGATCTGCCCCTCTTTGGACAGGATTTCACCGATTTTAGTCTTCCCGGCACCAGACTGATCTTTGATGGTGGATTTGAGGGTGGATCCGGATTTTGAGGTTACACCATTGGCCATATTTTATCCTGAAAACCTAAAATTTAGAATGCTTTATTGATTATTCTTTTTTAAAATTTTTAACCACCCTGATGCCGCCGGCAAGAATCAAAAGAGCACCCAAAGTATAAAAACAAAAGGTCACGATTCCGATTTTATTTTTAAAAAATTCTATGGCTTCAACCTGGGGAACGACCTCAGGTATCCTGAAAATGACCCCAAGACCCACGGCAATTAATACAATCCCATAATAAAATGTAAAATTTGGTTTGTCCATCTTAATTAACACCTTTCAAGATCTGATAATTGTTTGTCATATTTTTTTTGAATGACCTCGGCCCGGTCGGTTTTTTCCTCAAGGGATTCAAACAAGGTTTCCACACAAGCCTCAAATTTAGCCAGGTCCTTGGACAAGGCCTGAATTTTTGCACCGTCCATCTGGGCTGAAGCCTCCAGCAGATCCGTGTTGACCTGGGCAATTTTTTCTTCTTTTTGTTCGATTTCATCTTCGATTTTAGAAATCTGTTTTTGAAGGGGGCCTATTTCTTTTGATCGGGCAGCAACAAGGTCTGACTTTTTTTTCCTCATTTCCTTTTTGGATATGGTTTTTATTTTTTTCTTTTTCACCACGCCCAGGTCTTCATCTTCCCAGCCCTGTTTGTCCAAAAACGCCTGGTAACCGCCCTCAAAGACCTCGATGCCCGCTTGGGTAAACACCACCAGACGATTGGCCAGGGCATGGAGAAACATCTCATTATGGGTGACCAGAACCACGGCCCCTTCAAACTGATCTAAGGCTGCAACAAAGGCATCGCAGGCCTCAATATCCAAATGGTTGGAAGGCTCGTCCAAAATCAGAAGATTTAAGGGACGGATCAAAAGTTTTCCCAGCATGACCCTGGCTTTTTCCCCGCCAGAAAGGACTGATATCTTTTTTAAGGCGGCATCCTGTTCAAACATCATGGCCCCGCAGATATTTCTGGCTGCCTGGCGGTCCGTGTCCGGGTATGAATGAATCATCTCTTCTTCAACGGTGAACCCAGGATTTAGAGAACTGACATTGGTCTGTTCAAAATATCCGAACTCCACCCCGGGATTGGGCTTTACCCATCCGCTGCCAGGGGTCATGCTCTGGTTGAGCAGTTTGAGCAAAGTGGTTTTGCCCTTGCCGTTCTTTCCAATGACCGCCACCCGGTCTCCGGGATAGACCGTTAAAGAAAAATCTTTAATCAAAGGAAGGTTTTGATCATACCCAAAGGTTAAATTCTTGGCCGTAAGCACCTGTTTGCCTGCAAAGGCAAGGGAGTTAAAGGTAAATTCAAGATTTTTAAGCTGGGCCAGCTTGTCCTTGGCGTCGAGTTTGGACAGGGTCTTTATCCTGGACTGGACCATATTGGCAAGTCGTGCCTTTGCCCTGAACCTTGAAATAAACAACTCTATCTCTTTTTTCCGCTTGGCTTCATTTTGTCTTGTTTTCTCATATATTTCTTCGTCCTGGGCCACCTGGACATAGTATTTTTGGGTATCGCCTTTAATTTTTTTCATTTTTTTGCGATGAATACCCACAATATGGGTGACCACATTATCCATGAATCCCCTGTCATGGGTCACCAATAATACTTCCCTTGGCCAGGAGATCAAAAACCTGGATATCCACCGAATGGAAGTGATATCAAGATAATTGGTGGGTTCGTCCAAAATAAGCAGATCCGGTTCTGAGACCAGGACCTTGGCCAGGTTGAGACGAACCTGGTATCCCCCTGAAAACTGCATGGGATCCTTTTCCATGGCCTCGTTGGTAAACCCTAAACCGGCAAGAATCTTTTCAGCCTTCCAGAAATGATCCTGCTCATGGTCAGGCAGGCCGAGCATGGCCTCTTGAAGAACGGTGTTTTTTTCAAAGCGGATATGCTGGGAAAGCACCCCCAGTCGATACCCGTTGGGTATACTGATACGCCCATCATCCGGGTGATCAAGGCCTGCAATCATGTTTAAAAGAGTGGTTTTTCCATGTCCGTTCCGGGCCACAAGCCCGACCCGTTCACCCGGATTGATCTGCATTCCGGTATTTTCTAAAAGCACCTGGTCTCCAAACCCTTTGGAAATGGACTCAATATTCAGCATGTATGGACTTTGGTTGCCCCTCTTAGTTTAGATCCCCTGTTCACTGCCGCGCCTAGGGATATTAGTAAATTAAGTACCATAGCATTGCCGTGTAAAATTATAAATACAAGATTTTACTTGACTTGATTTTTCATGATTATTAATAGTTGTGTTTTAACATTTACAACATCAACAAACTGAGGATGAAATGACCAAGTACATATATGAATTCGGTCCTGAAAAAACAGATGGGGATGCCGGCCAAAAAGACCTTCTCGGCGGGAAAGGCGCCAATCTGGCTGAAATGGCAAAGCTGGGCCTCCCTGTTCCTCCGGGCTTTACCATTTCCACGGAATGCTGCAACCACTACTTTGAACTCAAGGGCAGTTTTCCAAAAGACTTAGAGGCGGATACCCTCAAGACCATGACCCATATAGAGGCCCAGACAGGGATGATATTCGGAGATCCTTCCAACCCCCTTCTGGTCTCGTGCAGGTCAGGTGCCAGAAGTTCCATGCCCGGTATGATGGAGACCATTCTCAATGTAGGGTTATGCTCTGCTACCATTCCCGGACTCATCCAAAAGACCCAAAATGAATGGTTTGTCTATGATGCCTACCGCCGCCTGATTATGATGTATTCTGACGTGGTTATGGAAAAGGCAGAACAGATACGCCCCAAGGACGGGATGGGAATCCGTCTCAACCTTGAGATGATGATGAACAATCTCAAGAATGACAAAGGCTATGAAAATGACACAGATATTTCTACGGATGACTTGAAAAACCTGTGTGAACGCTTCAAAAAAAAAATCAAGGAAGACCTGGACTTGGATTTTCCGGATGATCCTCACCAGCAGCTCATGGGCGCCATTGGCGCGGTTTTTAAAAGCTGGAACGGAAAACGGGCCGTCTCCTACCGCCGAATTGAACACATTCCTGATAATTGGGGCACAGCCGTGAATGTCCAGACCATGGTATTTGGTAACATGGGCAACTCTTCTGCAACAGGGGTGGCCTTTTCTCGGGACCCTGCCACAGGAGATAATAAATTTTACGGTGAATGGCTGGTCAATGCCCAGGGCGAAGATGTGGTGGCAGGTATCCGTACGCCCAATCCCTTGAACACGGACACTAAAAACAATCAGAACCAGCACCTGCCCTCACTTGAAGAGGCCATGCCCGACCTCTATGCCCAGTTGTTCGAGATTCGCAACCGGCTGGAATCCCACTATAGCGATATGCAGGACATTGAGTTCACCATCCAGGAAGGCCGTCTTTACATGCTCCAATGCCGGGTGGGAAAAAGAACGGCCACAGCCGCTTTGAACATGGCCATGGACATGCTTGACCAGGGGATGATCGATGAAAAAACCATGGTCTGCCGCCTGGATCCGAAAATCTTAGACGACATGCTCCATCCCATTGTTGATCCGGGAGAAGAACTCACAGCTGTGCATGTTGCAGAAGGGCTGCCCGCAGGACCTGGCGGCGCATGGGGGCAGATCGTCTTTACCTCGGAGGATGCTGTCCGATGGGCCAAAGCCGACAAAAAAGTCATCCTGGTCAGGGAAGAAACCAACCCCGAAGATATTGAAGGCATGCGGGCGGCGGCTGCCATTCTCACCGCCAGAGGCGGCATGACCTCCCATGCCGCACTTGTGGCCAGGGGCTGGGGCAAATGCTGCATTGTTGGCGCCGGTGCCTTGAAAATCAATCTTGAAACCAAAGAGCTGAAAGTGGGCACCCGCCTGTTTAAAGAGGGGGATTATTTCACCCTCAACGGCACCAAGGGTGTGGTTTACGACGGCAAACTTAAAATGAAGGATGCCTCTGAAAACCCTAAATTCCAAAAATTTATGGCCATTGCCGACAAATACCGAACCATGAAAGTCAGAACCAATGCAGATACCCCTGCTGACGCTAAAACTGCGCTTGAATTCGGTGCAGAGGGGATCGGCCTGTTCAGAACAGAACATATGTTCTACGGGTCTGATTCTGACCAGCCCTTGTTTTTGCTGCGGAAAATGATTTTAAGCAAGACTTTGGATGAAAGAGAACAAGTCCTGGAAGAACTTTTTCCCTTTGTTAAAAAAGAAATCATCGCCACCCTCTCAGTAATGGATAAGATGCCGGTGACCATGCGCCTTCTGGATCCTCCGCTCCACGAATTTGTACCCCAGAATGCCCAGAACCAACAGGAAATTGCAGCTGCCCTTAGAATTGATATTGAAGAGGTGATCAAAAGAAGTGAACTGCTCATGGAATCCAACCCCATGATCGGCCACAGAGGGGTCAGGCTTGGCATTACCTATCCTGAAATCACCCATATGCAGGTCAAAGCCATTTTTGAGGCCTGTGCAGAACTGATTTTGGATGGGTTTAATCCCCAGCCTGAAATCATGGTGCCGGTGACCTGCAATGAAAAAGAACTGGCCTTTACCAAAAAAATTGTTGATCAATGCCATGAACAGGCCCTTGCCAAGTACAAGATAGACGCTTTGCCCCATATGTTCGGAACCATGATCGAAATCCCGAGAGCCGCCCTGATTGCAGACAAAATGGCAGAATATGCCGAATTTTTCTCATTTGGCACCAATGACCTCACCCAGATGACATTCGGGTTTTCAAGGGATGATATCGGATCCTTTATGAACGATTATATTGACAATGCCATTCTCAGCTCTGATCCCTTTGAAACCCTGGACCAGGAAGCTGTGGGCAGTTTGATTACCACGGCTGTGAAAGGCGGGAAAAAAACCCGGCCCGACATTAAGCTGGGCATTTGCGGCGAACACGGGGGAGACCCGGACTCTGTGGTCTTCTGCCATAAGGCAGGACTCACCTATGTCTCCTGTTCACCCTACCGGGTGCCCATCGCCCGACTGGCAGCCTCCCAGGCAGCCATTCTCAATCCCTAAAAAACAATACAAACGGCCGGGTCCCAAATTTGGGACCCGGCCGTTTATACTCTTTTTATTTTTCGTTAAAAAAAAGCTTAATCCTGATCAATCCAGTACCGGGTCCAGGGACACCTTTCTTTGTACGGAAAACGAATCAGTTCTGTGGCCAGAATGGAAAAATTTTTTTTTCGAATGGTATAATAGAAAACCACCTCTTTTCCGGCCAGCATTTCAATGCCCACGGCCGGATACAAGGTATGATACTCATCCTTGACAAAGCATTGAACCGCGCCCGTAAGAATCACAATGCCCGATTCCTGGACAATGGAATGAAGGCTGATCATGGTAATGGTAAAATCTTTGCCCTTAAAATGATCCTCGGCATCGGTTCGTGTCAGTTCGCAGGTTAAAAAATTTTTAAACCCTGCATCATACCGGTTGTATTCAGAATCTTTAGCCATTAAACTGCCTGGAAAAATTAAGATCCCAAGCATTGTCACGATAAAAAGTATTCGGCCCATATCATCCCTTAGCCTTAACTGGCTTGACCAGTTGTTTGATGGTGTTCTGAAGATTATCCAATACCACGGGTTTAACGGTCACGGTTCCTGCGCCTGAAAATTTTGTTATAAACGCTTCCCTGGCCCTTTCATTGTTATACCCGGTTTCCACGAGAATGGGAATCTGGTGATCAATTTTAAGCAGGCTGTTTACAAATTGTTCTGTTTTCATGCCCGGGATCTCATGGTTGGTAATAATCATTTTAAATTTTTCAGGCTGGGTGCGAAAAAGGCGCAACGCCTGTTCACCGTTTCTGGAAATCATGGCCGTGTACCCCATGCGGTTAATCACAGAGGTAATGAGATTGCTGCGCTTGGTATTCTGGTCAAGAACCATGATGTGGCGATCCCCGTGAAGCATGCGCACCCCATGTGAACGACTGCCAACCTTTTCTTCGGGTGCCCATTTGGCCCCGTTAAACGGATGGACCCGTGTCACATCAACCTCATACACCTTGGCTGAAATAAATTGATCATTCTCATTTTCCGGCACATTGACCATAAAGGTTTTATCCTGGGCAATGTACTGACGGAGCCATTTTCGGTAATCTAAATTTTCACCTGAAAGCACCAGCAGTTTAGGGCCGGCATTTGATTTCACCTGGATGGAATGATAAATCTTTGGGGTATTGGAATAGGGTATGGATGTTTCCTTGTAATTTTCCTCCACAAAAGAGACCATAAAATCCCTGGCAAAACCGGTGTTGACACAAATCAAAACCAATGCCGCAATACATATTAACATACGTTTCATAACCACGATTCCTTAATTAAAGGCCATATAAGATTAGGTATCGGATACTGGGGCATAATTCTTGATCAAAATTGGGGTCTCTACAATAAAATCCATGCCAGAACTAAAAGAATAAGATAGAGTCCGCCCAGAACCCTGATGGGAATTTTATGATCGGTCCTTCTGCGGGCCCTGAAAATGGCCAAACCAAGTCCAAAGGCACTTGCACCCAGCCCGAGCCCTGCGGTGTAAACAAAATATCGGACAAAATCCTTATCCCAGTGGGTTCTTAAATTCAGCTGATAAAACCGGTCAAACAAGGTATCAAATTCAGGCTGGGCCTTGTGAAAGACAAGAAGGGCGACAAAAAGAATGGTCCAGGAAACATAATTGACCAGGATAAATAACCGGGTCCACAAATCCCTTGATCGCCGGCGTTCTATAAATTGTTTGCCCTGATTTATAATCGACCTCCAGATATTGCCCTTATTTTTGTTTACTTTCTTTTGGGCTTTATATTATTATTTTCCCATGAATTCCATAGTTCTTTCCAAAAAACAATTCAATGAATTAAAAGATATGGTCTATGCTCTGTCAGGTATCTATCTCCACGAGGGAAAGCTTGAACTCTTAAAATCCAAGCTGGCCAAACGGATGCGAATGACTAAAAAAAATTTCAAAGACTACCTGCACTATTTGAAAACCAATGAAAATGAAGTCATTGAGTTTATTGACACGGTGACCACAAACCACTCTTTTTTCTTCAGGGAAAATAAAAGTATTGCCCATATCGTCAACCAGCTCAACACCTGGCCTGCGGCCGGAAAAAGGCCGTTTAAAATCTGGTGTGCTGCCTGTTCCACCGGAGATGAGCCCTATACCATAGCCATCCAGCTGGCCGCTATAGGCCGCCCCTTTTCCATTCTGGCCACGGATATTTCCCATTCAGTCCTGGCAACAGCCACCCGGGGAATTTACAGAACAGACAAGCTAAAAAACGTTCCCACAAGCTTAATCCGCAGATATTTCCAACAAGGATCAGGCAAGTTCAAAGGATTTGTTCGAATTAAAAAAGAAATTGCAGCCCATATCCGGTTTGAGCGGTTTAACCTGGTCACGGATTCACCGCCCCCGGATAAATTTGACGCGGTGTCCTGTAGAAATGTGATGATTTATTTTGACATGAGCACCAGTGAAAAAGTGGTCAACAAACTCTACCACAGCATCCGGCACCAGGGATATTTTGCCATTGGCAATGCCGAAAGCCTCATGAACCTGAACCACAAGTTTAAACCCATCCCCAAAATTCCCAGCCTTTATCTCAAGTAAAAAAATCCCCATAAACGGGTTTAAGGCCACTTCTAATAATTGTCTTTTGGCTCGATTCGTTTGTTGCAGGCAAATTTGAACCTTCCAAATATTCTATATATTCCTATGGTTAAAATTTGCCTGCGCCTTGAACTCAAACCAAAATCCTGATTATTAGAGATCCCCTTAATTTGTAAAATGGGCATCCGCCTTGAATCGTCTTGTTATCATTTCAGCAATTTCCTCGGCACTGGTCTCAATGGGTTTATTGCTCACATTGATCATGGAAAAGCCTTTGGTGATATAATATTTTTGGGCATGACGAATTTCCGCTTTAACATCCTCTTTTCCGGCATAGGCGTAGAGGTCTTTGGTCCCCAGGCTTTCCTGGCGCATCTTTCTATGGGCAAGCAATTGCTCCACATTGATATTCAGGGCAATGACCCGCCGTCTGTCCACCTGATCAAGGGTTTTGGGCATGGGTACCCCGGGCACATAGGGGATATTGGCCACCTTCCACCCCATCACCCCCATGTACATGGACAAAGGGGTTTTACCGGCCCTGGAAAGCCCGACCAAGACAAGCTCTGCATCGGCCAGGCTCTCGGGATTGAGCCCGTCGTCATGGGCCAGGGCAAAATCAATGGCCGAAACCTGTTTTAAATCCACATGATGAATTTCCCGGTAAAGCCCGGGGGTTTCAAGGGGAGGCCTGTCTAAAAAGGTCTCAATCTTAGACAGAATCGGCCCCATCAGATCAATGGTCACAATATGATTGTCAATACCCTTACGGGTGAGATATTTTCTAAGCTTTGAATCCACAATGGTATGGACGATGAGGCTTTCTATATCCTTAACCCTGTCAATGAGCTCGTCCACTTGACTTTCGGTTCTGATCTGGGGCATTTTGACCACGGTAATATTTGAATCCGGAAACTGAACCAAAGTAGATTCAACCAGTTGAAACGCATTGATTCCCTCCCCGCAGGAGGCAATGTAAATCATTTGAAATTTATTTGAGGCAAGTTCATCAATCATAAAATAAGCCCTTTATCCCCTCTTTATTTTAGGTTATAAAGATCTCATACCTTAAAGCATAAACAAGAGTCAAACAAAGAAGACACCATGGGACACGAGGACAGAGGCCATTACGCCCGAAAACATCCAGGACTGCAAATCGATCCTGCCATTGCACAAGAAATTAAGGCGGCAGCCAAACAAGGACAGCTTTTTTGCGCCTCTGCCCACAGACTTGCCAAAGTTCTGGGCCAGACACCTGCCCAAATCGGAATCCAAACCGACCTGATGGAACTTTGTATTGCCCACTGCCAACTGGGGCTATTTGGATATTTTCCGGACAAAAAAAAGATCAACCCAAAGGTGAACGTCTCTAAAGCCCTTGAACTCACGATTTTTAATACCCAGAAAAACTCACGGTTATCCTGCCGCCAATGCTGGGATATTGCAAAAGCCCATGGGATTTCAAAACTGGCCATGGGCTCTGCATGTGAAAAACTTGATATCAGGATAAAACCCTGCCAACTGGGTGCATTCTAAGATCCCATGGTCGTGGGAACCGGACAGCTAAAGCTCAAACTTTTCGGCATATCCTCGCTCAAGGCAAAACGTAAGATTGTTAAATCAATGATCGCAAGAATATCCAACACCTTTCATGTTTCCATTGCCGAAACAGACCTTAACGACAGCCTGGAATGGGCCCAAATCGGATTTGCCATCGCAGGCAGAGATGCAAGGAAAATAAACAGTCAAATTGACAAGATTTTCAACATGGCCCATGACATGGGCCTGGCCTATATTGCGGATACAACCATGGAAATCATCCACGTTTAATCCCCGAGTTTTCAAGGGTGGCGGAAAGCTTTTTACGCGTTTTTCTTTTCCTGTTCAGCTTTTGTTTTTTCTTCTTGGCAATTTTGGCAGCCTCTTTGTCCCTGACCCCGATTTTCAGGGCTTCAATTTTTTCCACAAGGGCGCGCAAGGCTAAAAACCGGTTCAAATGCTGGGAACGATGCTTGCCCACCTTAACGCAAATTCCAGTGGGTCCATGGCTTAAAAAGACAGCACTGGAAGTCTTATTCACTTTTTGCCCCCCCCTGCCCGAAGCCCGAATGAACTTTTCCAGAATATCTGCCTTTAAAATACCCAGATCCGTCATTTTTTTTTCCAGGGCTTGAATCTTTTTTTTGTCCGGGCCCAGTAGTGTCCGGTTAGGTTGTTGCATATAAAAAGCATCTAAAATCATTGAAAAAACAGTCGGTTTTGTGTTGACAAATGTGCGTAAAAATTTTTGAGCTCCTTGAAAATTTAACTCAAGGAGCTCAAATGACGCACATCTCAGTCCCTAAAAAACAACTACGGTCCCTGAACTTTGACAATTTCAGGTGCCCTCTGATAAAGTCACTTTCAAAAGCACCGGAATTACAATCTCGAGGAGACCGCCCTTTAAAAATGACATTCGAAGACCAGATAAATGCTTTGGTTTATTTCCATCTTCAGGAGCACAAGTCTGCCCGACATTTAATTCAGGATCTCAAGGAGAATGTTTTTGCTAAAGAAAATATTGCGCCAGACGGTGGTATCAGCCGTAGTAGTTTCTGTGAAGCCATCAATCACAGGGGACTCGAACAACTGCAATTTATCTTTGAGGATCTTTATAAACAGGCTCTTGAGTGTCATCCGGGTGAACACGCCGAGTTAGGAGAGTTGGTTTCCATTGACGGTAGTCTCATAAATGCAGTCCTTTCAATGCACTGGGCGAACTACAGAAAAGGAAGTAAAAAAGCCAAAGTACATTGCGGATTTGACATTAATCACGGAATCCCAAACAAAATCTTTTTGACTGAAGGCAACGGCGCTGAACGCACTTTTGTTCCCAAAATACTTTCCAAGGGGCAAACAGGTGTTATGGATCGTGGATATCAATCCCATAAAGAATTTGACCTGCTTCAGGAGCAAGGCAAACATTTTGTCTGCCGTATAAAAACCAGGACAACAAGAACAATTATTGATAACCACGAGACCCCTTCCGACAGCTACATTTTTTATGATGCACTGGTTAAACTTGGTACTCCGAATCAAAACCAGACGAAAAGGCCTGTTCGGGTTGTTGGCTATAAAATTGCTGGCGTCAAATACTATGTGGCAACTGACAGGCATGATTTAACAGCGGAACAAATAGCAACAATTTATAAACTCCGGTGGACCATTGAGGATTTTTTCAAATGGTGGAAAGAACATCTGAAGGTATATCATCTCATTGCCCGCAGTGAATACGGCCTTATGGTTCAGATTCTTGGCGGCCTTATCACTTACCTGTTACTGGCAATCCATTGCCAAAAACAGTTTAATGAAAAGGTCACGATCAAAAGAGTTCGGCAGCTGCGAACCGCCATTCTAAATGACCTGTTTGGCTGCGAGGAGCAGGGCTCTCATAGTTCAAACAGGGACAATATTGTCAAAGATCAAAAAATTATTGAGCAAGCAAAAACCTAACCGGACATCACTGACTGAAAATATGATTTTCCCCATGTCATGGAGCAGGGCAGGAATAAATATTTTGCCGGCAATACTCGGGTTTGTCCGTTTGGCCAACTCTTTGGATACCGTGGCCACGCCAATGCCGTGGATCCACAGGGCTTTCATATCCAGAGTCAGCCCATTTTTGCTGGAAACACTGGATAAAATTCCCATACCCAGGGCAATGCCGATGATCTCGTCAAATCCGATTACCGATATGGCGCGTTTGATGGTTTCCACAGGGTTTCTCTGGGCATAATAGATCGAATTGGCCAGTTTGAGAAGTTTGTTGGTCATGCCCTGGTCATAGGAAATTACCTCGGCCAGTTTCTCTGTGGTGGTGTTTTCATCCGATGCTACAGAGATGATTCTGTCTACAACCGTCGGCAGCGTTGGAAGATCACTCTCCCGTTTCTGGATCATGTTGAGAATTTTTTCTTTTACTTCCATTTATCCTTTGCGGCCAAAATAATTTGTGAAGATTTTATCAAATTCAAGTCTATTTTCCCCATGCCCTTTCTTCTGCTCGTCAGAATACCCCATCGCAATAATTGATTCAATCATTAAATTATCGGGAACAAGTAAAAGATCTTTAATAAAATCCTCTGAACTCAAAGAGGCGGTATGATTCCGATTCCTTATTTGTATCCAGCAGGGTTCTGTTGCAAAAAATTATTAATGTCTGATACAAGTCCGTTTTGGCACTAATTTATTTGCAGAGAGATAATATGAAAAATGAAAACCCTTTCAAGTGGCGTCATTATGAAAAAGAAATCATCCTGTTGAATGTTCGCTGGTATCTGAGATATCAACTGAGTTACAGGAATCTGGAAAAGATGATGCAAGAACGGGGCTTGTCTGTGGATCACAGTACCATTTACCGATGGGTTCAGCGCTATGCTCCTGAAATGGAAAAGCGAAGCAGGAAGTATCTGCGGCAATCAAATGATTCTTACCGTATTGATGAAACATATATCAAGGTGCGGGGGAAAATGAAGTATCTTTACCGAGCGGTCGATTCCCGTGGAAATACCATCGATTTTCTTCTTCGCAGCAGACGTAATATGGAATCTGCCAAACGATTTTTTAAAAAGATGCTGCGAGCTTCCAATAGCTCCAGACCTCGGGTTCTGAGTGTTGACGGAAATCCTGCATATCCTCCGGCTGTAAAGGCTTTGAAAGAAAAAAAGCTTCTGAATAAGGACTGTATCCTAAGACAGAATAAATATCTGAACAATATTATTGAGCAAGACCACCGGTTTATCAAAAAGCTTGTCAGAGCTGGTATGGGGTTCAAGACATTTCATTCTGCCTGGCGGACGCTAAAAGGCTATGAAATTATGAACATGATCAGAAAAGGACAAGTTAAAAATATCAGGAAGGGAGAAATTTTAAAGCAGAAAAAATTCGTCGAAAATCTGTTTTCTTATGCTGCGTAAATTTTACGCCTGAACGATCTCTTTGTCCTGGAAATCTTTTTTGCAACAGAACCGTTAATTGTTAGGAATGAAAAAATGAATGATGTAAAAAACAACGACACCATTATCCAGATAAAAAATCTAAATAAATGGTACGGTGATTTCCATGTATTGAAAAACATCAACCTGGAAGTAAAGAAAAAAGAAAAAATAGTGATCTGCGGCCCGTCAGGTTCCGGAAAATCCACATTGATCCGGTGCATCAACCGGTTGGAAGAACATCAAAAAGGCAAAATCATTGTTGACGGCATAGAGCTGACCAACAACCTGAAAAACATAGAAAAAATAAGGACCGAAGTGGGGATGGTCTTTCAGCACTTCAATCTTTTTCCCCATTTAACCATCCTTGAAAACCTGGTTTTAGGTCCTGTGTGGGTGAGAAAAACCCCGAAAAAAGAGGCCGAAGAAATTGCCATGTTCTACCTTGAAAAGGTCAAGATTGCAGAACAGGCCAATAAATATCCGGGTCAGCTTTCCGGTGGTCAGCAGCAGCGGGTGGCCATTGCCAGAAGCCTTTGCATGAAACCCAAGGTCATGCTCTTTGACGAGCCCACATCCGCTTTGGACCCTGAAATGGTCAAAGAAGTGCTGGATGTCATGGTCCAGCTCAGTGACGAAGGCATGACCATGATCGTGGTCTCCCATGAAATGGGATTTGCCAAAACCGTTGCCCAGCGGGTAATGCTCATGGATGCAGGAATGATTCTCGAAGAAAACAACCCCATTGATTTCTTTGAAAATCCAGAACATGAACGGACCCGGTTTTTCCTCAGCCAAATCCTGCATTGATCCATTAAACCTCCCCTTTTTGAAATCCAACGCTGCCAGGCCTTACCTCCTGGCAGCTGTTTCAATGAATGATGATATTTCACCGCACCAATGATATAACAGCACTAACCTTGTGACATATGACCACAAAACAGGGGTCCTGCCCTGGGGATGCCGGGGAACGGTTTTTGCAGCCTTTTTTATTTTCCATGATTCATACCCAACGCTGCAAAGGCAGCTTAAGCATAAGGCCCAGACCCATGAAATGTATAACAGGAGATTTGATCGAACTGACCCTGGCAGGGAAATTTGACCTGATCATCCACGGATGCAATTGTTTTTGTGCCATGGGGGCAGGCATTGCCCGTCAAATCCGTGACTATTTTCCCCAGGCATTTCAGGCAGATCAGTCAACGGCTTCCGGAGAAAAAACAAAGCTTGGCACCTATTCCAAGGCCGTGGTTGAAACACCAAACAACAAGGTGATTATCATCAATGGATATACCCAGTTTCACTATTCAGGCAAGGGGGTTTTGGCAGATTATAAGGCCATTGAGACCCTGTTTAGTCAATTAAAAACAGATTTTTCAGGCAAGCGCATGGGATATCCTAAAATCGGCGCCGGTCTTGGCAAGGGGAACTGGGAGGTGATCCAAAAAATCATTGACCAGGCATTGGCTGATGAAAACCACACCCTGGTGGTGCGTTAACCTGGAAATCTTATGGAGAATTTAAGATTTTGGTTTGCAAAATTCACGGTTCTGTCTTAAAACTATGGCCCAAACCATGACAATTCAAAATGATAAAGAGAAAAAAATGATTCGAACAGGTATAGCAGGAGCCACAGGATACACAGGGGCAGAGTTGGTCAAGCTCATTTCTAACCACCCAAAGGCCTGCCTTAGGGCCGTCACCTCCAATTCTTACAAGAGTAAACCCTTTACTGATATCTTCCCTTCCATGAGAGGGTTTGAATCTTTGATCTGTGAAGAATTTGACGCCAAAGCCCTGTCTCAAAAGGTAGATCTCATGTTTTTGGCCCTGCCCCACAAGGTCTCCATGGCATTTGCCCCCCAATTAATTGACAAGGGAATTAAGGTGGTGGATCTGTCGGCAGACTTCAGGTTTACCAATGCCAAGGCCTATGAAGCCGCATACCAGCCCCACTCCGATCTTGATCTGTTAAAGGAAAGCGTTTACGGTCTGTGTGAGCACTATAGACAAGAGATTAAAAAGGCCAGAATCATCGGCAACCCCGGCTGCTACCCCACCTCGATTCTTCTGCCCCTTCTGCCCCTGATCAAAGAAAAACTGATCCATACGAAAGGCATCATTTCAGACTCAAAATCAGGGGTCAGCGGTGCAGGCAGGTCTCTGTCTTTGGGATCCCATTATTGTGAGGTCAATGAATCTTTTACCCCATACAAGGTCGGAAATCACAGACATACCCCTGAAATAGAAGAAGTCTTAGGACTGGCGGCCGGTAAAAATATCAACCTGACCTTTGTTCCCCACCTGGTACCTGTGACAAGGGGAATGGTTTCCACCATCTATACCCAGGTGAACCCGAAAGTCTCTTTGGAGAACATCCAAGAAACCTACGATAAATACTATAAGGATGAACCCTTTGTACGGATTTTACCCCCGGGCAAATTTCCTGCCATGGCCCATGTCAGGGGAACGAACTGCTGTGATATCGGTTGCCACTTAGACCATGCAACCGGTCGGCTGATCCTGATATCCGCCATTGACAACCTGGTCAAGGGGGCGGCAGGTCAGGCAGTTCAAAATATGAATCTCATGTTCAATATCGAGGAAAGCACAGGACTGGACGAAGTCCAAGCCCCTTTATAAATAAGAATTATTGCTTGACATCGCAGGGACATAACTTATAAGAGAGTAAAGATGAAAAAACGAATCAAAATTTGGTTTCATTCTGGAGACAGTTCAGATATCAGGGAATTTTCCTTGCTCAAGCCCGTGGCTCTGGTTTTGTTTTTCCTGTTTTTAGGTGTAGTTGGGGGGATCTCTTTTCTAGGATACGATTATTATAACCTGAAAAAAACCGCCTTTGACAATGGCCGGCTCAACCGGACCATTGCATCCCAGACCGGAGAGTTGAACAGCCAGAGAAAACAGGTCCAGACCTTTGCCAAGGAAATCGAAGTCCTTAAAGGGCAGGTTCGCGATCTGACCCGGCTTGAAGACCAGGTCAGGCTGATTGCAGATATCCAGAAAACCTCGGATTCTTCAAGCCTCATCGGCATCGGCGGCATTCCTGAAAATAATCTTGGCCATGATATTCCCCTTAAAGCCCGCCATAACAACCTGATCCGGGAAATGCACCACCAGGTGACCCAGGTCAACATGGCCACCACCCAGAAAAAACTTGATTTTGAAGATTTAATCGACAAACTGGAAAAAAAGAAAAATCTTTTGGCATCCACCCCGTCCATCAAACCGGTCAACGGATGGATCACTTCCAGGTTCGGCTATCGAAAATCCCCCTTTACAGGCAAACGCAGCTTCCATTCAGGACTTGATATTTCCAACCGGCCCGGCACCAAAATCATTGCCACGGCAAATGGAAAAATCACCTATGCTGCCGCTAAAATGTATTATGGCAACCTGGTTGTCATCGATCACGGCTACGGCAAAATGACCAAATATGCCCATTTAAAAAAAATCATGGTTAAACCGGGACAGAAGGTCAAACGCGGAGAGGTGATTGCCACCGTGGGAAACACAGGGCAGAGCACCGGTCCCCACCTTCATTACGAAGTCCGCATTAACGGGGCCCCGGTTAATCCCCTGAAATATATCCTCAATTAAGCCTGCCCCATTCTCTTGCATCCATCCTAAGATTATTAATGTATTAATAATTTTATTTTTTTTATTTTCTTTCTTTGAATAATGCTTATATGTTGTACAGGCAAGTTGGATATTCCCTAAATTAACCTTCAGGATTTAGATAGGTAAGACTTACATGGTATTCAAATTTTTCACAAAAGTATTTGGGTCGAACAATGACCGGATCCTTAAGAAATTACAACCTGTTATTGATCAAATCAACGGACTTGAATCTGAAACCCAGGCCTTGTCCGATACCCAGATGGCCCAAAAGACCGAAATCTTTAAACAACGACTGGCCAAGGGGGAAACCCTGGATGATATTTTACCTGAGGCCTTTGCCCTGGTCAGGGAAGCCTCTGTCAGAATCCTTGAAATGAGGCATTTTGACGTGCAGCTGGTCGGCGGGATCGCCCTTCACAACGGCACCATTGCAGAGATGAAAACCGGTGAGGGAAAAACCCTTATGTCCACCCTGCCCGCTTACTTAAACGCCTTGAGCGGCAAAGGGGTCCACATTGTCACGGTCAATGATTACCTGGCCAAAAGGGATGCGGACTGGATGGCCAAAATTTATAATTTTTTAGGACTTTCCGTGGGGGTCATCCTCCACGACATGACCGACCAGGAGCGAAAAGAGGCCTACGGGTCAGACATCACTTATGGCACCAACAATGAGTTCGGGTTTGACTATCTTCGCGACAATATGAAATTCGAACAGGAAAACCTGGCCCAGGGCCACCTCAACTTTGCCATTGTGGATGAGGTGGACTCCATCCTCATTGACGAGGCCAGAACCCCGCTCATTATTTCAGGTCCCGGAGAAAAATCCACCCATTTTTACACCCAGGTCAATACCATTATCCCTGCCTTTAAAAACGAGACTGATTACACCCTGGACGAAGAGGCCAAATCCGTTTCCCTGACAGAAGAAGGGATTGCCAAAGGGGAAAGCCTGCTCAAGGTGGACAACCTTTATGATCCGGTCAATATTGAAATTCTTCATCACTTGAATCAGGCCCTAAAGGCCCACACCCTGTTCAAGCGGGATACCGACTATATTGTCAAAAATGACCAGGTGGTGATCGTAGATGAATTCACAGGACGGCTTATGACCGGCCGCCGCTACAGTGAAGGACTTCACCAGGCCCTGGAAGCCAAGGAAAGCGTAAAAATCGAAAATGAAAACCAGACCCTGGCCTCCATCACCTTTCAGAACTTTTTCAGGATGTATGACAAGCTTTCCGGTATGACCGGTACGGCCGAGACCGAGGCGCCTGAGTTTAAAAAAATCTATGACCTTGATGTATTGGTCATTCCCACCCACCGGCCCATGGTCAGAATCGACAATGCCGATCTGATTTATAAAACCCAGAAAGAAAAATATGATGCTGCCATCAAAGAGATTATCCATCTTCATCAAACAGGTCAGCCGGTTCTGGTGGGGACCATATCCATTGATGTGTCCGAAGATTTGAGCAAACAACTCAAGAAAAAGAAAGTGCCCCACAATGTGCTCAATGCCAAGCACCATAAGGCGGAGGCCAAAATTGTGGCCAATGCAGGCCAAAAAGGGGCCGTGACCATCTCCACCAACATGGCGGGCCGGGGTACGGATATCAAGCTCGGAGAAGGGGTCAAAGAGTTGGGCGGCCTTCATATCCTGGGCACCTCACGCCATGAATCCAGGCGGATTGACAACCAGTTGCGGGGACGGTCCGGCCGCCAGGGCGATCCGGGCAGTTCCAGGTTTTACCTTTCCCTTGAAGACGATCTGCTCAGGATATTCGGCGGGGAAAGGATTCATGCGGTCATGGACCGTCTGGGCATTGAAGAAGGCGAACATATTGAACATCGCTTTATTTCCAAGGCCATTGAAAATGCCCAGTCCAAGGTAGAAGGCCACAACTTTGAAATCAGAAAGCATCTTCTGGAATATGACGATGTCATGAACCAGCAGCGCGAAGTGATCTATCGCCAAAGGCGCCAGGCCCTTGAACAGGGGGATCTCAAACAGGCCGTTCTGGATATGATGGAAGATCTTGCCTATGACCTGGTTGACAGCTTTGCACCGGAAAAAACCCCCATCAAGGACTGGGATCTCAAAGGGCTGGATACGGCCATTAAAAAGTCGTTTAACATGGCCCTGGATCTGGATGCGCCTGTGGAAAAAAATCTATCAAAGGATGAAATGGCCGACACCTTGTTCAAGGCCGCAACCGGCAATTACCAGGCCAAGGAAAGTCTCATCGGCACAGAACAGATGCGCCAGCTTGAACGGTTCATCATTCTCCAGACCGTTGATACAAGGTGGAAAGAGCATTTATTGTCCATGGATCACCTTAAAGAGGGAATCGGCCTGAGGGGCTATGCACAACAGGATCCCTTGCGGATTTACAGAAAAGAAGGGTTTGAAATGTTCCAGTCCCTGATGGACCGGATCAAAGAAGAGGTGGTGGATATTCTCTTTAAAATCCAGCTGGCATCCCCTGACCAGGTGGATGAGATGAAAAAGGAAGAACAACAGGATTTGACCTTTTCCCATTCTGACGAGCCCAGCATGAAACAGCCGGTAAAACGCTCATCCCAGAAGATACAGAGGAATGATCCCTGCCCCTGCGGGAGCGGTAAAAAATACAAAAAATGTTGTATGAAATAGGTGAACGCTATGACATCCACGGATTCGAGAACCAAGCCAGGGATTTCATCGACCACAAAAGAAGATCGCCCGCCCATGTATAAAGTTCTTCTTCACAATGACGATTATACAACCATGGAGTTTGTGGTGGATATTCTGGTCGGCGTATTCGGAAAATCACTTGAAAAAGCCAACCAAACAATGCTTAATGTACATAATAAGGGCAAAGGAATCTGCGGAATTTATCCTAGAGAGATTGCAGAAACCAAAGTTGAAACCGTTCATAACCTGGCCAGCAACAAAGGGTTTCCCTTAAAAAGTACAATGGAAAAGGAGTAAGGAAGATATGATCAGCAAAGAACTCAGTACAGCTCTCGGTTTTGCCGTTCGGGAAGCAAAAAAAAGAAGGCATGAGTATGTATGTGTTGAACACGTTCTTTACGCCATCCTTAACCATGAAACAGGACTTGAAACCATTGAAAAATGTGGCGGAAGTCCGGATCAGATCAAAGAGGAGCTTGAACATTTCTTTGATGAAAAACTGAGCAAAATAGATTCAAAGGAAGAATATGTGCTTCAACAGACCATCGGCTTCCAGCGAATGATCCAACGGGCAATCAACCATGCCAGAAGTGCTGAAAAACCCGAGGTGAACCTGGGAGATATTCTGGCATCCATTTTCCAGGAAAAAGATTCACATGCCGCCTTTTATCTGGAAGCCGAAGGGATTACCCGGCTGGATGTACTCAAACATATCTCCCATGAGGTCGATATGGAAAAAAAAGGTGCCCCAGATACAGACCCTGGGCAACAGCTTTTCCGCCAGGCTGAACCCAAACCCAAGCGCCAGAAAAAAAATGATCCCTTGGAGTCTTTTACAGCCAACCTTTTAAAACGGGCCCAGGACCAAAAAATTGATCCTTTGATCGGCAGGGAACTTGAAACCGACCGGGTGATGCAGGTGCTGTGCCGCCGCAGAAAAAACAACCCGATTCTGGTGGGGGATCCCGGCGTGGGTAAAACGGCCATTGCCGAAGGCCTGGCCCTGAAAATCAATGATAAATCCGTGCCCGATCTTTTAGAAGATTGTGAGCTTTACTCCCTGGACATGGGGGCATTATTAGCCGGCACCAAATACCGGGGGGATTTTGAACAACGCCTCAAAGACGTGATCAATGCCCTTGAAAAAAAGGAAAATGCCCTGCTGGTCATTGATGAAATCCATACCGTGGTCGGTGCAGGCGCCACCACATCAGGTTCCATGGATGCCTCCAATATTCTAAAACCGGCCCTGTCCTCAGGTGATATCAAGTGCATCGGCACCACCACCTATGAAGAGTATAAAAACCATTTTGAAAAAGACCGGGCCTTTTCCCGGCGGTTTGAAAAAATAGAGGTGGCAGAACCCAGTGTGGATGAGACCTATGAGATTCTCAAAGGACTTCGTCCCTATTATGAAGAACACCATGGTTTAAAGTATCCGGACAAATCCATAGAAGCGGCTGCCTATCTGTCTGATAAATATATCAATGACCGTTTTCTGCCGGACAAGGCCATTGATGTTCTGGATGAAACCGGGGCTTTTTTAAGGCTCAAGGGTGAGGGCAAGCGCAAAAATGTCAGCCCCAAGGATATAGAAAATATTGTGGCTAAAATTGCCAAGGTCCCGGTATCCAACGTGACCTCGGCTGACAAGTCCAGCCTGGAAAGTCTGCCGGATAAATTATTCCGGGTGATTTACGGCCAGGATGACGCCATTCACACCCTGACCACAGCCATAAAACGCTCCAGGGCAGGCCTTGCTGCGCCTGACCGTCCCATTGGATCCTTTTTGTTCATGGGCCCCACAGGGGTGGGTAAAACCGAGGTGGCCAAACAGCTGGCCGAGAATATGGGTATTGAATTCATACGCTTTGACATGAGCGAATATATGGAAAAGCATGCCGTATCCCGCCTCATCGGCGCACCTCCCGGATATGTGGGGTTTGACCAGGGCGGTATTCTCACGGACAGCATTAGAAAACATCCCCATTGCGTGCTGTTGCTTGATGAAATTGAAAAGGCCCACATGGACCTTTACAATATTCTGCTCCAGGTCATGGACTATGCCACGCTCACGGACAATAACGGCAAAGCGGCTGATTTTAGAAATGTGATCCTCATCATGACCTCCAATGCCGGGGCCAGGGAGATGAGCGCCAATTCCATTGGATTCGGTTCCCAGACCGCAGATGCCGATTCCAAGGGGTTCAAAGCCGTTGAAAAAACCTTTAGCCCGGAATTTCGCAACCGTCTGGACGGAATTGTCCAGTTTAACCATCTGTCTGAAACCGTGATGAAACTCATTGTTGACAAGAATATGAGAGAGCTTAAAACCATGCTCAAAGCCAAGGATATCTCCTTGACCTATTCTGCCGCAGCCCGGACCCATTTGGCCCAAAAAGGGTATGATCCCAAATTTGGCGCCCGGCCCCTGGCACGGCTGATCCAGTCGACCATCAAAGACAAGCTCACCGATGAAATTTTGTTCGGCAGGCTGGAAAAAGGTGGCAAATTATCCATAGGCCTGAAAAATGATGAGTTGACCTTTAATTTTAAATCCAGCTGATGCCCCTGTTCAGACTGTCCGAGAAAATTGATTTTCCCCCGGCCTGGCTTGCCAGATCTGACGGTCTGCTCTGCATCGGAGGAGACTTAAGCCCCCAACGGCTGATCCTGGCCTATGAAAACGGGATTTTTCCCTGGTTTTCAGACCAGGAGCCCATTCTCTGGTGGTCGCCGAATCCCAGGCTGGTGCTGTGTCCATCCGGAATTCGGATTTCCCGGAGCCTTAAAAAAAAAATACGCAAGCACCCTTTTACCATCCGTATCAACACGGCATTTGAACAGACCATTTTGGCCTGTTCTGCGCCAAGGGGAGCCAGCCAAGACGGCACCTGGCTGGTGGAAGAAATGATAGAGGCCTATATCAACCTCCATAAAATGGGAATGGCCCATTCAATAGAGGCCTGGCAGGGCCAAACCCTGGTCGGCGGCCTTTACGGGGTGAGTTTGGGCACAGCCTTTTTCGGAGAATCCATGTTCTGCCGGAAACCCGATGCCTCAAAAATGGCCCTGGTGGCTCTTGCCCGCCACCTGGACCGTTACCACTTTAATCTCATTGACTGCCAGGTGACCACAGATCATCTAGTGCGCATGGGGGCAAAAGAAATGTCAAGGGATACTTTCCTTGACATTCTCAACACCTGTACTCAAGAAAACGTTCCCCAAGACGTCTGGGAACCCGGCCAATATATTGATCTTGCCCCCGAAATAACATAAGGTGCCCTTTTGATCCTTTGCCCTTCAAATCAAACCCCGTCAGACAGCCTGTGCATCCTCGGGCTTCCTTTGGATGAAAACAGTTCTTTTAGAAAAGGTCCAGCCCTGGCACCGGCCAAAATCCAGCAAGGCTATTTTTGCGATTCTGCCAATCTCTGGACCGAATCCGGCATTGACCTTGGCAGTCTGGACACTCTCGTTGATGCAGGAGATGTGGACTGTGCCGGCCCGGCCTTTGAAAAAATACAAGCCAGGGTAAGAGAACTTCTGGAAAAAAACAATAAGATCATCTGCCTTGGGGGCGATCACTCTGTGACCTATCCTGTCATCCAGGCCCATGCCGACAGATATCCCGATTTGAATATCCTCCACCTGGACGCCCATCCGGACCATGAACGGCCACCAAAGACGCCAGGCTGAAAAATTCGGGGTTCAAGTCCATGAGATGCGCCACGGCATGGACTGGCTTGAAACATTGGAATTTAACGGTCCTGTTTATCTCTCCATTGACATGGACTGCCTGGATCCGGCCTTTGCTCCAGGTGTTTCCCACCATGAACCCGGGGGAATGACCACACGTCAGGTGCTTGACATCATCCAGACCCTCAAGGGCAATATCATCGGCGGGGATATTGTGGAGTACAATCCAGACCGGGATATTATGTCCATGACCGCCATGACGGCAGCCAAGCTGCTCAAAGAGTTTTTGGCGCGATTATACACAACAAGGTCCTGATCCCATATGACCTGTTGGCAGACCCTACCCTTTCGGATCAACCCGTATCTTATCGAGTTCAACGGATTTGGAATCCGCTATTACAGCCTGATGTACCTTGTTGCCTTTATCATGGTTTACCTGGTCATTAAATTCAGGTTGAGCCGTGAATCTTTTCCCTATGATATCAGCACCATTCAGGAATTTTTTACCTGGGCTGCCTTTGGGGTCATTTTGGGGGGACGGCTCGGCTATGTACTGATTTACAATTTTTCTTTCTATGTTTCCCGGCCTTGGGAAATCTTTCTGCCCTTTGATTTTTCCAACGGCATACGGTTTGTCGGCATCACGGGCATGTCCTTTCACGGAGGACTCTTAGGTGTTGCCCTGGTTTTTGTCATCTTTTGCAAGAAAAAAAAGATCAATATATGGTCATTTTCAGATCTTATCTGCCCGGTGATTCCCCTTGGGTATACCTTTGGCCGGCTGGGCAATTTTCTAAACGGAGAATTGTACGGCAGGCCCACCTCCCTGCCCTGGGGCATGATCTTTCCCCAGGATCCCGCACAAACCCTGCGCCATCCCTCCCAGTTGTATGAAGCCTGTTTTGAAGGCCTTTGTTTGTTTTTTATTCTCATGGCCATGAGAAAGACGCCATGGGCCAAAAATAAAATGGCCGGCTTTTATCTCATCGGATATGGGGTCATCCGGTTTTGCATTGAATTTGTGCGCCAACCCGATGCCCACCTGAGCCCGCTGCCATGGGGCATGACCATGGGGCAAATTCTTTGCAGCCTCATGGTTATAGCAGGGACCAGTCTTATTTCATACCCCCGCTCCAGTACCAAGAAGAGCCCTTGACAAATCCGGTTTCATCTCCATTATGCTTTAAGATATTAATAATTTAGGAGTCATTCCATGCTGCTTAAACTTTTTTTATGCTTCACCCTTATCCCGGTTGTTGAACTTTACCTTCTGATCAAGGTCGGAACGGTCATCGGTGGACTCAATACCGTACTTCTGGTTATTCTCACCGGTTTTGCCGGGGCCTGGCTGGCCCGAATGGAAGGGCTGAACACCATGTTAAAAGTCCAGCAGAACCTGAATCAAGGCCTGATGCCGGCAGAAGAACTCATTGATGCCCTGATCATCCTGGTGGCCGGTCTTGTTTTGATTACCCCGGGCCTGATGACCGATACCTTCGGGCTCATGCTCTTATGGCCGATAACCCGAAACAAATTTAAACAATTTTTAAGAAAAAAATTTGACGAGATGAGCGCCAAAGGAGATATCAACATTACCCGGTTTCACTAGACCCTGCAAAACCGGTCCTGCCATTTTAAGACCCATACTTTTTTTAAGGAATCATCCATGTTTTTAGATTTGATCAGAGCGCGCAGAAGTGTACGCAAATTCACATCCCGCCCCATTGATGAGAATACAAGGGCGCAGATTCTCGAAGCGGCCTTAAGGTCCCCCTCTTCCCGGGGGTTGAATCCCTGGAGATTCATCGCTGTGGACGATCCCAAACTCCTGGACCGCCTTTCCAGGTCCAAGCCCCACGGCGCATCTTTTTTAAAAAATGCCCCTTTGGGCATCGTGGTCTGCGCCGACACGACCATTTCGGATGTCTGCGTTGAAGATGCCGCCATTGCCTCGACTTTCATCCACCTGGCAGCCGCCGACCTTGGACTTGGATCCTGCTGGAGGTTCTGTTGCAAAAAATATTTCCAGGACAAAGAGATCGTTCAGGCGTAAAATTTACGCAGCATAAGAAAACAGATTTTCGACGAATTCTTTCTGCTTTAAAATTTCTCCCTTCCTGATATTTTTAACTTGTCCTTTTCTGATCATGTTCATAATTTCATAGCCTTTTAGCGTCCGCCAGGCAGAATGAAATGTCTTGAACCCCATACCAGCTCTGACAAGCTTTTTGATAAACCGGTGGTCTTGCTCAATAATATTGTTCAGATATTTATTCTGTCTTAGGATACAGTCCTTATTCAGAAGCTTTTTTTCTTTCAAAGCCTTTACTGCCGGAGGATATGCAGGATTTCCGTCAACACTCAGAACCCGAGGTCTGGGGAATGTTCAGAATTCTGTGTCACGGTTTCGGTTCCCGGATCTGCCTCAGCGCCAGCGGAAGTAAAAGTCAGGTCCGAGAATGGGCCTTCAATCAGCCACGTCGGAGGAGTTGACTTTTGCTGGAGTGGAGTTCCTGGAACCATCTTTTCCATCTGTAAATAAATCCCTATCAAATTCCCAGCTCTTTATCCAGCCGGCCTTCAAAGAAAATTGCCAACTGGGAAATTGTCAGTGACCAATTTTGAATCGGCATTGTCCATTTTTTACTGGCGTTCTGGATCCCCATGTAAAGCAGCTTTAACAGGCTGTCCTGGTTCGGGAATGATCCCTTTGTTTTGGTCAGTTTTCGAAACTGTCGATGCACAGCCTCAATGGTATTTGTGGTGTATATTATCCGTCGAATCTCTTCTGGATATTTAAAGAAATGACTGAGGCGTTCCCAGTTGTTCCGCCAGGATTTTATCACAATCGGGTATTTGTCATTCCATTTATTTTCCAAGATATCCAGTTCTTCTTCGGCCAGATCCTTATTGACCGCTTTATAAACACGTTTTAGATCTGCCATAAATTTCTTTTTATTTTTGGAACCAACGTATTTCAATGAATTTCGGATCTGGTGGACTACGCAGAGTTGAACTTCTGTGTCCGGGAATATGGTCTCAATGGCCTCGGGAAAACCTTTTAGACCATCAACACAGGCAATTAGGATATCTTTTACCCCTCGGTTTGAAAGGTCTGTTAACACCTGCAGCCAGAAGTTCGCACCCTCATTCTCGGATATGTACAGCCCAAGAACCTCTTTGCGGCCCTCGATATTCACCCCAAGAATTGTGTAAACGGCCTTGCTGCCGACCTTTCCGTTTTCTCGTACTTTATAATGTATGGCATCAAGCCATACGATTGGGTACACATTTTCCAACGGCCTGGCCTGCCATTCTTTGACGGTATGGATGATTTTATCGGTAATGGTGCTCAGAGTGGCATTTGAAATCTCAAGTCCATAGATTTCCTGTAAATGGGAAGCCATATCATTATAACTCATGCCCAGGCCGTAAAGGGCTATTATCTTTCTTTCAATTTCATCGCTGAGCGTTGTCTGATGTTTTTTGACGATCTGTGGAGAGAAGGTTCCGGCCCTGTCACGCGGGGTTTCCAGCTCAAATTTACCATCCAGGGATTTAATGGTCTTTTTGCTTTTTCCATTACGGCGGTTGGCAGAAACTTCCTGCCCGAGATGGGACTCCAACTCTCCTTCAAGAGCAGCTTCAGCAAGATTTTTGATTAATGATGTAAGGACGCCGCCCTTACCTGTGAAGGGTTTACCTTCCTGGATGCCTTTAAGGGCTTTTTGAAAATCAAATTCGGTGTTTTCTTCGGTCATGTCAGTTCTCCTTATTTAGCTGAGTATATCAGCTTTCATTCAACTGACACAGAATTTTGAACGCCCTCGAGGTCTGGAGCTATTGGAAGCTCGCAGCATCTTTTTAAAAAATCGTTTGGCAGATTCCATATTACGTCTGCTGCGAAGAAGAAAATCGATGGTATTTCCACGGGAATCGACCGCTCGGTAAAGATACTTCATTTTCCCCCGCACCTTGATATATGTTTCATCAATACGGTAAGAATCATTTGATTGCCGCAGATACTTCCTGCTTCGCTTTTCCATTTCAGGAGCATAGCGCTGAACCCATCGGTAAATGGTACTGTGATCCACAGACAAGCCCCGTTCTTGCATCATCTCTTCCAGATTCCTGTAACTCAGTTGATATCTCAGATACCAGCGAACATTCAACAGGATGATTTCTTTTTCATAATGACGCCACTTGAAAGGGTTTTCATTTTTCATACTATCTCTCTGCAAATAAATTAGTGCCAAAACGGACTTGTATCCAGTAGTGTCCGGTTAGGTTGTTGCATATAAAAAGCATCTAAAATCATTGAAAAAACAGTCTGTTTTGTGTTGACAAATGTGCGTAAAAATTTTTGTGCGCCTTGAAAATTTAACTCAAGGAGCTCAAATGACGCACATCTCAGTCCCTAAAAAACAACTACGGTCCCTGAACTTTGACAATTTCAGGTGCTCTCTGATAAAGTCACTTTCAAAAGCACCGGAATTACAATCTCGAGGAGACCGCCCTTTAAAAATGACATTCGAAGACCAGATAAATGCTTTGGTTTATTTCCATCTTCAGGAGCACAAGTCTGCCCGACATTTAATTCAGGATCTCAAGGAGAATGTTTTTGCTAAAGAAAATATTGCGCCAGACGGTGGTATCAGCCGTAGTAGTTTCTGTGAAGCCATCAATCACAGGGGACTCGAACAACTGCAATTTATCTTTGAGGATCTTTATAAACAGGCTCTTGAGTGTCATCCGGGTGAACACGCCGAGTTAGGAGAGTTGGTTTCCATTGACGGTAGTCTCATAAATGCAGTCCTTTCAATGCACTGGGCGAACTACAGAAAAGGAAGTAAAAAAGCCAAAGTACATTGCGGATTTGACATTAATCACGGAATCCCAAACAAAATCTTTTTGACTGAAGGCAACGGCGCTGAACGCACTTTTGTTCCCAAAATACTTTCCAAGGGGCAAACAGGTGTTATGGATCGTGGATATCAATCCCATAAAGAATTTGACCTGCTTCAGGAGCAAGGCAAACATTTTGTCTGCCGTATAAAAACCAGGACAACAAGAACAATTATTGATAACCACGAGACCCCTTCCGACAGCTACATTTTTTATGATGCACTGGTTAAACTTGGTACTCCGAATCAAAACCAGACGAAAAGGCCTGTTCGGGTTGTTGGCTATAAAATTGCTGGCGTCAAATACTATGTGGCAACTGACAGGCATGATTTAACAGCGGAACAAATAGCAACAATTTATAAACTCCGGTGGACCATTGAGGATTTTTTCAAATGGTGGAAAGAACATCTGAAGGTATATCATCTCATTGCCCGCAGTGAATACGGCCTTATGGTTCAGATTCTTGGCGGCCTTATCACTTACCTGTTACTGACAATCCATTGCCAAAAACAGTTTAATGAAAAGGTCACGATCAAAAGAGTTCGGCAGCTGCGAACCGCCATTCTAAATGACCTGTTTGGCTGCGAGGAGCAGGGCTCTCATAGTTCAAACAGGGACAATATTGTCAAAGATCAAAAAATTATTGAGCAAGCAAAAACCTAACCGGACATCACTGACTTGTATCAGACATTAATAATTTTTTGCAACAGAACCAAATTGAGTCATTATAATCCTTTTTGGGGTTTGTATTCACGAACACTACAAGGGTTGAATCTTTTTTGGGTATATCTATACTCAAAATTTTGCAGGCCGACAAGCCCGGACCTTTCCTGTTCATTTTTATATCAGAGGAACCATAAGGATGTCAGGGGACGATAAGCATTTTGAAATAGCTTTTGCCCCACAATGCTTTTGTCATTCCAACCCATGAGGGGTTCAGTCAAAAAATGCTTTGAACAAGGAAAAAGTTTTTTAAAAATGTTGTGGCCTAGGACAACCGAAAAGATTTCGTTAAAATCCTTGGAACGAGTTAGAATGTTTTGGAACGAAAACCGAAAAGTGAAGTGTTTGATTTTACAAAAAAAATGGCGGAAGCACATAGGAATCGAACCTACCCGGGAAGGTATTAACTCCCCACATCGGATTTGAAGTCCGAGGGCCCCACCAGTGAGCCGCGTGCTTCCGCATCAAAACGAACGCCAGACAGTATACCTCACCTGCCATGATTGTCAATCCAAATCTGTCCGGAACGGGCAGGAAAAAAATGGCTGCCAATGGTTAAGGCGGGCTGCAGGCATATGGGGCTATTCAAAAATTTTTTCATCCACATCCAGGGCAGAGGCGGCATCCATTTCCATATCCCTGGTTTTGGGGTTGTTTTTCTTTTTCCAGTATTCTTTGGGTTCTGTTGCAAAAAATTATTAATGTCTGATACAAGTCCGTTTTGGCACTAATTTATTTGCAGAGAGATAGTATGAAAAATGAAAACCCTTTCAAGTGGCGTCATTATGAAAAAGAAATCATCCTGTTGAATGTTCGCTGGTATCTGAGATATCAACTGAGTTACAGGAATCTGGAAGAGATGATGCAAGAACGGGGCTTGTCTGTGGATCACAGTACCATTTACCGATGGGTTCAGCGCTATGCTCCTGAAATGGAAAAGCGAAGCAGGAAGTATCTGCGGCAATCAAATGATTCTTACCGTATTGATGAAACATATATCAAGGTGCGGGGGAAAATGAAGTATCTTTACCGAGCGGTCGATTCCCGTGGAAATACCATCGATTTTCTTCTTCGCAGCAGACGTAATATGGAATCTGCCAAACGATTTTTTAAAAAGATGCTGCGAGCTTCCAATAGCTCCAGACCTCGGGTTCTGAGTGTTGACGGAAATCCTGCATATCCTCCGGCTGTAAAGGCTTTGAAAGAAAAAAAGCTTCTGAATAAGGACTGTATCCTAAGACAGAATAAATATCTGAACAATATTATTGAGCAAGACCACCGGTTTATCAAAAAGCTTGTCAGAGCTGGTATGGGGTTCAAGACATTTCATTCTGCCTGGCGGACGCTAAAAGGCTATGAAATTATGAACATGATCAGAAAAGGACAAGTTAAAAATATCAGGAAGGGAGAAATTTTAAAGCAGAAAAAATTCGTCGAAAATCTGTTTTCTTATGCTGCGTAAATTTTACGCCTGAACGATCTCTTTGTCCTGGAAATATTTTTTGCAACAGAACCTATTTTATCCCTCTGAAGAAAGCCATTCTTTTAACCGTTTAAGCCCTGTTTCTGTGGATACTTTGGGCAGATATCCCAGGTCTTTTTGGGCCCGGGAAATATTAAACCAATGCGAGGTGGCAAGCTCCTTGGCGGCAAACCGGGTCATGGGCGGATCCTTCTGAATTCTGAAAAGGGTAAAAACTTTTTCAAATATCCAGCCGGCGGCATATGCCGTTCCAGCCGAAACCCGTCCCCTTATGGGAGGCAGTCCAGCTGCCGACAAAAAGGCATTGGCCATTTTCCATTTAGAAATGGGTTCATTCTGGCTGATAAAATAAATATTACCTGAAAGGCTGGGCCGGGTTTCAAGTTTTTCAGCCGCCAGGATGTGTGCATCAGCGGCATTGTCCACGTAAATGGTATCCACCAGGTCATCATCCCGCCCAATAATTTTCAATTGTTTTGCTCTGGCAATAATCCCGGGCACCAGATGATTGTCATGGGGTCCCCAAATAAGGTGGGGCCTCAGGATAATGGCATTAAGCCCCTTGGCTGCTGCCTGAACCACTTCTTTTTCTGCCAGAGCCTTGGTCTGGGGATAAGGGGCAAGATAGGTGGCAGGATAGGGCACAGACTCATCCACATTTTCCATGTCAAATTCATCAAAAATTACAGACGGGGAACTTGTGTAAACCAGTTGCTGGACCTTGTTTTCCCGGCAGGCCTCGATCACATGGATGGTGCCTTGTACATTGACCTGATAGTAGAGGTCATAATCCCCCCACAGACCGGGTTTAGCCGCGGTATGAAACACCGTGTCCATTCCCCTGAAAGCAGAGATTACACATTCACGGTTTCCCAGGTCTCCCTGGATCTGGGTTACCCCCATATCAGCAAGATCCTGATAATAATGGCGTGAAAAAGAAAAAACCGTGACCTCTTTTTCTAATAATTTGCGGACAATGGCCTTGCCTAAGAATCCCCCGCCTCCGGTAACCATGACTTTTTTTGTTTCCATTTTCCTTCTTTTATCAACAGGTTAAATATTTAGCCCCGGCTTTATGCCAAACTATGCTTGACAAGACAGCCCCATTGCTATAAAAATACCTCGTCTTTTGCTGAGCGGGAATAACTCAGTGGTAGAGTGCGACCTTGCCAAGGTCGAAGTCGCGGGTTCAAATCCCGTTTCCCGCTCCACTTTCTTTCTGATCAATCTCATTTAATCCAAGGCCGTTTAAATTTAAGCCCTGTTAAAAATCAAGAGCCGTACCTGTTTTTGTTTCCAGGGCAAGATTGTAGATCGCAGAAGCCACGGTCAAATCAAACAACGCCATACCCACGGATTTAAAAAACAGGGTTTGATCATTTCCCCTGGTATTTTCCCTGGATCTCCCGGCCCCGACCAGACCGGCAAAAGGCAAAATATCCTCGATTGTTTTGATTTTTTTTTCAAGGGGCTGACAAATATCGCCAGACTCTTTTGCAGCAAAAAGGGTATCCACAAACACCTTGTCCGCGCAGGTGATCACGGCATCGGGAAATTCCTTCATCTCCGGCCGAAAAGAACCAATGGAAATAAAGGTTTTTCCTTTGACCAGGTCATGGTCATCGCTGAATAACGGCTGAGGGCTGGTGGTGGCGGCAATGACCAACTCTGAAAGTTCAACCAGGTCATCCGGCTGTTTTACCACCTTGACATCCACATCCTTGAATGTGGCTGAAAGATTGTCTGCCATGGTCTGAGCCGCCTCTGTATTGATATCACAAATCAGCAAAGTCTGGATATCCCGATTCAGCATCAGATACCGAACCTGACTGAAGCCCTGAACTCCGGCACCAAAAATCCCGGCGGTCTTGATTTGGGGATCTGTTAACAATCTGACCCCCAATCCCCCCACAGCCCCGGTTCTTTCTGCGGTCACTGCGGCACCATCCATAACAGCCAGCGGGATTCCACTGCCATTATCGGCCAGGGTCATGAGCCCGTTGACCACAGGCAGTCCTTTTTGTGCTGCATTGGGAAAGACAGAGACCAGCTTGGTGGCAAAATATTGCTCACCAAAACAAGGCATGAGCAGCAGGGTATTTTCCTTGTCCTGGACATGGATACGGTCCGGCATATTAAATTTTTTGGAATTCATCAACTCGTATGCAGTGAGAACAGCATTTTGAATCCGATGTTGATCCATTTGAGCCAGATCTTCTTTGTTTAAAAACAGCATAAGGTTCTCTCCAGTCTGTTAACAGATGTTTTCCCATACCACAGGCAAAAAAAAATGGCCATGAAAACCCCAACTGACATGCATTCCACTTTAAAATATGATACAAATCCGGGCAGTGCTGCAGAAAAACAAAGATAAGGAATCAATATGCCAGACCTCAAAGAACAAGTATTGTGCATTAACCGGCAGTCTTTGCCCGAAACATGGATGAAAAAAAGAACCGTCCTGCCAATGGATCTGTCTGCATTTGTCAATCAGTGCACCCAAAGCGGTTTTGCCTTTGTGGACCGGCAAAAGGCAGAACAGGATCCCGGACAAAAACAAGTTATTCCCTATATCCTGCTTCAGACCCAAGATGGCAGCCAAACTGCCGCGTACAACCGCCAGGGAAGTGAAACACGCCTTCATAACCTTTGGTCTGTAGGCATTGGCGGCCATATCAACCCCATTGACCGATCCTGCGACCAATCTAGTTTCAGGCAGATTTTAATGTCTGGCATGGCACGGGAACTGGATGAAGAACTTGTCCGGCAACCCCAAGAAGGGCCTACTGAATTTGCAGGAATTATCAGTGAAGACATCACCCCTGTGGGCAGGGTTCACCTGGGTGCCGTATTCAGGATTCAAACCGCCTCCCCCCATGCCTATGTCCCTGGCCCGGAGCTGAATCAATTTACATGGACGCCCACCAGCCATCTTTTAAATCTGAATATGGAACTCTGGTCTGAACTGGCATTGGAATTGATCGCCCAAGTGAAGCCCTGAGGCGTCACAAATTGTCAAGGCCGAAGAAAGACAAAGAGTGTAAACCGCCTAAGAGTTTAACACCTTTAATACAACAGAATCCTTGTTCTTAAGGACTTTGGATCCCCGGGTGATTTTGCAGAGGCTGATCCCGTATTTTTCAGCAATTTTCCGCTGGGTCACCCCCTGGTGAAGGTCTTTGAGTAATTTCCAGCGCAGGGAAATATCATCCAGTTCTGCCGGGGTGAAGATGTCTTTAAAAAAGGCCATGAGTTCATCCACGTCTTTTATGGCCAAAACAACTTCCAACAATTCTTTGTCAACACTCATATCAATTCCATCAGTATTATCAATTTTAAAAAACCGGGCTGATCCCATGATTTTTCCGGCCCAAAACCCCCGGTTAAAGATCAGGCGGGCAGCCCTCTGCAAAAGACTGAACACCATAGGTATATATGGTCAAGTCCTCTTTTTGCCAGGCATCGGCCCCAAGTCCCGCCTTGGTGCACAACTGGCTTAAAAATGCATCACAAAGGGGGAGATGCTCCCATACCTGGGGCAAGAACGTGGCCCGGCACCCCGCTTTTTCAACAATCACCCCGTCGCGACCGGGTACAAGCCTTTGGACCAGGTCCTCCGGGCTTTTATACTCCAGCATTTCAGGTATTGACAACAGGCTGATCTCAATGTCCATACAAGAAAACTCATCTTCGGTCAACGGGGGAAACCTGTAATCTTTAAAAGCCGCACACACCGCGTTCTCACAAATACCGGATCCCAGGGGTTTCACAGGTTCAATGGTACCGATACACCCGCGAAGATGCCCTTTTTTATGAAGGGTGACAAAAAGGCCCCGCTTTTCTTTCAAAAAACCCAGGTCCTGGTCACCGTCTTTTGGATCGCAAGATTGAATCCCTAATTTTTCACCAATACTGGCCCTGGCCATTTTTAAAAGCAGCCTGCCCTCACCTTGACATAATTGACCTGTCATACCCTTCCTCCAAAACTCAAACAATGGCAAAGGATATCATCCCCAAATAGAGAATAAAAGACAAAGTTTTCTCCTGTGCCATTTCACGGAGTTCATAGGCCTTGATTTCAAAAACAGACGCTTTTTAAAGAAATTCAATGGAATTTATCAAAAATCTTTTTGCCCAACGGATAAAAATCGTGAAACCATTGAATTGACCGGCAAAACATTGTAAATTCATTTTTAATCATAACTCACCGGATTTGACTCGGTTCTCATTCTTTATTACACTTGAAACTCGGCTGGATGGATTTATCTCAAAATTTCTCTTTTATAATTTGGTAACTTATGACGATGATTGATCAAAAACTTGTGCACAAACTTATTGAAAACGAGGTTGAATCATCAATGATCCCCGGTTTCATCAGAAGCCTTGCCAATGCCTTTTTGATCAATCCGAGCATGTCCCATTGCCAGGCCAACAAACGGCTTAAATACCTGGGATGGGAAGAGATTGAAATTGATTACCACACCTTTTCCCTGGCCATTAATGCACTTGAGACCAAGGGACTCAAACAGTTGAAATACAAATCAGCGCCCTGGTATGTCAGCAGCTTCAAGGACATGTCCCCCATTTCAAAACCAGGACCGCTTTCCTTACCCGCTAAAAATAAAATACCCTACTCAGGAAACCGGCGGTTGATACCGTAGAACTGATCAATATGATCTAAAAACAGGGCGGCAAGTTTTGGATCAAAATGGGGTCCTGCATCTTTTTTAAATGTATCAATGATTTTTTCAACTGGCCAGGCATCTTTGTAGCACCGCTTGTGGCTTAAGGCATCAAATACATCTGCCACAGCGGCGATCCTGCCGAAAATATGAATCTGCTCTTCTTTCAGCCCCCTTGGATACCCTTTTCCATCCCAGCGTTCATGGTGCTCAAGGGCAGTAATGGCTGCCGCTTTCATGATGGAACGATTTGATTTGTTCAAAATTTCGTACCCGATGCGGGCATGCCCTTTGATCGTACTAAACTCTTCCGGGCTTAACCTGCCCGGTTTGTTCAAAATGGCTTCGGGTATGCCGATCTTACCCACATCATGCATGGGAGATGCAAGCCTGAGAAGCTCTGCCTGCTCATCGTCCATGCCGTATAATTTGGCCAGCAGATAACATACTTCTGCCACACGGGTAACGTGATTTGCAGTCTCCTGGGATCTGGTTTCCACAACCTCCCCGAGAATCAGTATCACCTCTTTTTGGGTGTTGATAATTTCCCTTGCCAGACTGATATTGTCAAACCCGATGGATACATTGTTGGCATAAATCCTTAACAGGTAATGCTCTTCGGAAGAGAGCAGGTCCGCCCCCTTGAGAAAAAGGGTGCTGGTAAATCCTTCCTTGGTTTTAAACACACCAATATACATGCCAAAAACAAAGGCTTCCCCGCCCTGGTCAAACAAGCGCTCATACTCGTCAACCCCAAAATCAGACAAGACCTGCTCAATGGGCACTCCGTCCATTCCGGCGAATTCGCCGGTACCTGCAATCATCAGGGATCTTCCCATGGGAAAACCGATAAAATATCCGCCGCAAACCCCTGAATCAGTCTGTAAATTGAGGATAGCCCCCAATTGATCAAGGACCTGAATACCGAAGGCATTAAAGGATTTGGTTTTAAACACTTCAGAGGTGGACTTGATAATGGATTCCAGCCCCTGTTGATTGCGTTCAATAATTTTCAGGCTTTTATAGGCCCTGAGGCATGCGGTGACACTGGTAAACAACCGATGGGCGGTAAACTCGGGCTTGGTCCGGTAACCATTGATGTCATACCTGGAAATGATGGTGTGTTCCGGGGCCTTTCCCGGTTGGCCCGTACGCAAAACAATACGGACTGTGCTGTTGTTCATCTCTTCCCGGATATACTCCACCAGTTTGAGTCCCGAGTCTTCTTCTTCCATGACTACATCCAGAAGAATCATGGCAATATCAGACCGGGTCTTGAAAATTTCTTTTGCCTCCTGCCCGGAAAATGCGCTGATTATAGAGACGGTTCGCCCTTCAAACACAAACCCCTTGAGAGTAATCCGGGTAATTTCATGGATATCTTTTTCATCGTCGACAACCAGAATCTTCCAGGTTCCCTTTTTGAGTTCCGGCGTCAACAAATCCTGTGCCCCCTGGCTCTCCTCTCCGGCAAAAACAAGGGGGCCGTCCATTACGGTCTGATATTTATCCCGCATTTGCAGGTATCCTCCCTATTTTTTTTCTTTAAAATAGGTATCCACCAATGATTCGGCTAATCCGACATAGGTGGCGGGGCTCAATGTTTCCATACGGGCCTTTACGTGGTCAGGCACCTTTTCCAGATCCGTCACAAACGCGGTCAGGTCTGATTTACCGATTTTCTGTCCCCGGGTTAAATCCTTGAGCCGCTCATAGGGATTTTTTTCTCCATAAACCCGCATCACCGTTTGAAAAGGTTCAGCTAGAAGCGCCTGATTATCGTCAAGATCCAGGGCCAGGGCTGCAGTGTTCAGGTCTACTTTGGAAAGGCCTTTTAATGCATTCTTGATCCCGATTGAAAAATAACCAAAGGCCGACCCAAGGCTTCGCAAGACCGTACTATCGCTCAAATCCCGTTGAAACCTGGATTTCTGAAGTTTAACAGCCAAATGCTCCATCATGGAAATGGCGATCCCCATATTGCCTTCACTGTTTTCAAAATCAATGGGATTAACCTTGTGGGGCATGGTGGAAGAACCGGTTTCCCCTTTTTTCACCCGCTGAGTAAAATAGCCCAGACTGATATATCCCCACATGTCACGGTCAAAATCAATCATGGTGGCAGCCGCCCTGACCAGGGAATGAAGGATCTGGGACAGGGCAGAGTTGGGGTTAATCTGGGTGGTAAACAAAATGGGGTCCAGGTCCAGATGATTGCAGATAAATCTGCGGGAAGCATCAATCCAGTCCACATCGGGAAAGGCAAACCAATGGGCATTATAATTACCGGTGGCCCCGTTTATTTTGGCCTGAACCGCCTTGCTTTCAAGAAACTCAATTTCCTGGTTCATCCGCCAGGCATAATTGATAAATTCCTTGCCCACTGTGGTGGGGGTGGCCGGCTGGCCATGGGTTCTGGACATCATGGGCACGGCTTTGTAGGCTTTGGCCTTTTCTTCAAACGAACGAACAAGCTCCTTTAAAAAACCAAGGACAAGGGTTTTGCCTTGTTTGAGCATCAGCCCGTAGGCCGTGTTATTGATATCCTCGGATGTACAGGCAAAATGGACCCACTCCTTTATGGATGAAAGCCCGGCCGTTTCCATCTTTTCCTTGATAAAATATTCCACGGCCTTGACATCGTGATTGGTCTTGGCTTCTATCTGCTTGACCCGAAGGGCGTCTTCCACTGAAAATCGGTCAACTATCCCTTTTAGCAAGGATAAATCCAAATCCTGGTTTTGGCCTTGAATCTGATTGAGTTTTAAATCCGTGATAATGAATTCAAGCCACTCTATTTCTACTTTTACCCGGTGACGGATCAGCCCGAATTCGCTGAAAATTTCCGCAAGTTCTTCTATCAGGCGTGCATAGCGCCCGTCCAGCGGTGTAATTGATGAAACCTTTGTCATACCCTCTCCATGTGAAAACCCAATATTCAAATCAGGCCAAACGATTATTTTTATTTGACATTTCAAATCAATCCCAATAGAGCGATTCGCATTTTTCCCCATACAAATAACAAACTATGAAACAATTAACAATCTAAAAACAAGTGCCATGACAGGGTTCAAGCTCGGCGTTGGTCCTGACAGATCCATTTGAGCCCCAGGTGATGCCCAAGATTGCACAATAATTTGAAATAACGGATAAACCCGTATGAATTCTAATTTGGTTTTTCCACTCCCTGGGGTCTATACGCTTTAGATTGTCACACCAAAAATCAAATATCATTTTTTTTAAAAAAACATGGGCAAATTTTCAATAATTCCCCCCATGACCCGGCCCATGCCGACCCCCGGGGCCGGTTAAACTCATTTAAATTGATTCCCCCTGAATCTTAATGCATCCTGACTTGACAAGGGCCCGGGTTTTAAAGTATTTTAGCACTCTATTTTTAATCATTTTGGCGCCCTTTGTGTTGCAGGAGTAAAATTTTATGGCCTTAACCAAAACCATTATTGCAGAAAAGATACAAAACAAACTCAACCTGTCCAGAACAACGACCTATGAGGTCATGGAAGAGTTTCTCGAAATTATCAAAGAAACCATTGAAAACGGCGAAGACATCATGATATCCGGCTTTGGAAAATTCTGTGTTAACGAAAAAAAAGCCAGAAAGGGAAGAAACCCAGCAACAGATGAAGAAATGACCCTGCCGGCCAGACGCGTCGTCACCTTTAAATGCTCAGGAAAACTTCGAGACCAAATCAATTCCTGACGCCTGCCACGATGTTTTTATCAGAACAAATAATTATCGCCATTATTCTGGTCTCCCTTGTGGGCAGTTACCTGATGAATAATCTTGCCGATTACCTGAATCTGGGCAATTTAAATTCCCCACTGCCCAACGCGTTTTGTGATGTTTATGATTCAGATCGGTATGACAAATCCCAAGCATACCTTAAAGAGACCACCCGATTCGGGATGGTCTCTGCAAGCGTTGATCTGGGGCTGATCCTTATCTTCTGGTTCTGCAACGGATTCGGAATTCTGGACAGCCTTGTCAGGAGTCTTGGACAAAACCCCATTGTCACAGGACTTTTGTTCATCGGTATCCTTGGAGGGCTGAAATTATTGGTTTCCCTACCCTTTTCCGTCTACTCCACCTTTATTATTGAAGAGCGGTACGGCTTTAATAAAACCACGGGGAAAACCTTTGTGCTGGACCTGATCAAAACAATTCTCATTTCAACGGTATTGGGATCCGCTCTTCTCTCTTTGATCTTATGGTTTTTCGAGTCTGCAGGATCCTGGGCCTGGATGCTTTGCTGGATTGCCACAAGCCTCTTTCTTCTCGGGGTCCAATATATTGTTCCCACCTGGATCATGCCGTTGTTCAACCGGTTTACCCCCCTTGAATCAGGCCCCTTGAAAAAAGCCATCTTCACCTATGCCCGATCCATTGACTTTCCTTTAACCCAGATTTTTGTCATGGACGGGTCCAAACGAAGTGCAAAATCCAATGCGTTTTTTACCGGATTCGGCAAAAATAAGCGCATCGTCCTGTATGACACCCTGATCAAAGAACAGGATGAAAAAGAGCTGGTTGGGGTATTGGCCCATGAAATGGGCCATTTCAAAAAAAAACATATCCAGCGCCGAATGGTGTTGGGCATTGTTCAGACCGGCATTCTCTTTTATTTAATATCTTTGTTTATTTCCCAGGAAAGTCTTTTCCATGCCTTTTTTGTGGACACCCCTTCTGTGTACGCAGGACTTGTCTTTTTTTCCATTCTCTTTTCCCCCATTGACCTGATCATTTCCATTGCCATGCAGATCTCTTCCCGGAGGGATGAATACGAGGCAGACCGGTTTGCCGCGGACACCACAAACCACCCACAGGCACTGATCTCAGCCTTGAAAAAACTGAGCGCCCATAACCTGTCCAATTTGACCCCCCATCCATTTTATGTGTTTTTAAACTATTCCCATCCGCCGATCATAGAACGGATTTCAGCCCTGGAAAAATCTTAAACAACCTAGGATATAAATGGCAAAAATTCTGGTCACAGCAGATATCCACGGCAGCATGGCCGCATGGCTTACAGTTCAAGCCCTGATGTCGGAACAAGACAGCCTCGTGGTTGCAGGAGACCTGTTTGACACCCGGTACGGCAACTATGGATCCCAGGATTTTCAACCCGACCATATTCGTTCAGACTTAAAATCCTTTGACCATCCCTTTTATTATGTATATGGAAACTGTGATGTTGAATCCTATTATCCCGGGCAGAGTCATGAAAAACAATTCTTAGTTTTCGGAAAAACCATTCTCCTCCATCATGGCCACAAGACAGGAATTGATCATACCCGGGCGGATATCATCATCCAGGGCCATACCCATCTGTGCAGCCTTGAAAAAAAACAAAACAAAATTTTCCTGAATCCCGGCAGCATTGCCCTGCCCAGAAATAATTTAGCCACCTACGCCAGCATAGACGAAAAAGGGATATCCCTCCTGGCACTGAAAACAGGAAAACCACTGGCCTCAATTTCTTTTTCTTAACTCACAATCAGGATATCAGTCGTGACCTATGGGTTTAATCCGCTGAACAGGGCTGATCTTTCCCACGGAATCTCCCCCCATAGTCCGGGATTTTTTCTTTGCATCTTTTATCTTTTTTTTAAAGGCCATATATCGATAATAATTTTCATAGGGCTGTGTACAAGACCGGAGCCCAGACCCGTTTAAAAGGGCGGGCTTGATTCCCGGCTCAAGGGCGTTCAATACAGAGGCAAACCCCGTTTTTTCAACGGGTCGGGCTTTGGGCCTTGGGCCGGACGATTTTTTTTGATCCGGACGGGATTTAAACGCCTGCCGGGGGCGGGACCCTGGTTTAAACTTTTTTTTAATGGATGAAAAAAAGCCAGGTCCGGGTCTATTCTCCGTCTTAATTTTAGGCTCATCTTTAGGTTCATTTTTAGGCACTTCATTGGCAGGGGTCATGGGCAGCAAAGGCAAAATAAAATCAAAGGCCAGATTTATCTCTTTCATCCGGTCCTGGGCGGCAATTTCCCCTGGAAAAGAATTTGTAAATCGATACCGGTCCGGATGACAGGTCTTTGCCAGAGCCCGGAACGCAATTTTAGCCTCTTTTTGGGTTGTTCCCGGTCCAATGCCTAAAATCTGGAATGCCTGTTTTTTGTCCATACCCATGACCATACGACGGGTATTTTCTCAGGTCAAGGCCCGGGCAACTCAAATCCACCGCCTAATTTCATATTTATTTAAATATGAGGATGTTCCGTGCTTTCCTGGCCACCAGGCGGTACCATATTGCGGCGCCAAGCGAGCGACGAGTGAGGTGTATAAATCATACTCCGCAGGGAGGAACAAACGCAGGCAACGACGAAGATTGTTCTGTATGGTGGATCAGGGGCAACTCATTGATTTGAAAAACCCGGTCCGAAATGGTAATATCCCTGTCTGAATCTTAAACAGGAGGCCTTATGGCGGCAGCAGCACACCCCAATCTCAGCAATGGCAAAAACCCGGACCAGGATGCCTGGTTTACTTCATTTTTCCTTGAAAACCACATTGATCCCTTTGCCTATCCCACAAAGGTCGGTACCGTGGAACAAGTCGAATTCATGGTCTTTCCTGAAAAAAATGAACGGTATTATCCCTGTTCCGACCCCATGTTTTCAGCCATCATGTCCAGAAAAAACACAGAATTTCTCAAGACCAGGTACAAGGAGGTCTATGACAAAATAATCCAGCTGGTGGATGATCTTATTGATTTAGACTATGATAAAAATTTTTTAACTGCCCTGATTAAAATCAAATTTGACCATGAGGTTGAAAGCCGTTTGCTTATCCCCTCTCGCCTTGAAAAACGATTGTATAAAATCTTTTTAAGCAGGACCCACATTGAAGATCCCTATTCTGGCCGGAAAAAAAAAGAAAACCAGAGAGCCCACAGATTCCTGGCCTCAGAAACCTTTAAAAAGGCCTTGAACCATATCAACGGCAGCATTGACAATATGGAAGAGTTAGGACTTTCGGAACTCAGGGAAAAAATAAAAGAGATTGAATTAAAGCGATTGCTCAGCCTGCTGGCATCCGGCCACCTCTGGCAGGACCCAAAATTCAAAGTTCCCTCCTTGTCCGAGATAAACGCCTTGTTCAGAAAAAAAATCACAGGGAACGGTTTAAAAAAACTTTTAGGCCTTGTCCACCAGCCCAAATCAAAATTTTTGTGGATCACCGATGGATCCGGAGATGCTGTGGTGGATATCTCCATTGCCAAATTCCTGGCAGAACTGGGGCATGTGGTGGTTTTAGCGGTCAAGGAAACCCCTTTTTTTAAAAAACTATCCCTCACCGACATCCGTACCGACCCCACCCTGGCAAAGGCCCTTGGCAATGCCCACTTTATCCATGACAAAACCATCAGCAAAAACAAATTGGTCCAGCGGTTCAAGCAGGATGAAAATCTTTATGTGGTCTCGGACGGCACCCAGGAAAACCTCAATCTTTTGCTGGTCTCCACCACATTTTCCAGAATTTTTAAAGAGGTGGACTGCGTGATCTCAAGGGGGGAGGAACAAAAAAAACGATTGATTGACACCCATTTTAAGTTTACCCGGGATATCATAAATATCAGTAAAACAGATGGAGATCTTTCCATCACCTTCAAACCCAGGCATCCTAAATTCATCAATTTTGCCCACACCGACCTGGAAGAAAAAGCGGACCGGATCATTGACCAGATGAAATCAGCCAAAGCCAAAAACATGACAGTTATGTTTTACAGCGGCATTATCGGATCCATTCCAGGCAAAATTGATGTGGCCAAAAAAATCATGAGCTGTTTTATTGACCATCTCTTTGGCCAGGCATCGGACCTGTTCATCATCAACCCCTCATTATACTATGAGCCGGGCATGGATGCTGACGATCTGATGTATATGTGGGAAATTGTCCAAAGAAGCGGTTTTATCGATATCTGGCGGTTTCAGACCTCAGAGGATATTGCAGAAAGTTTTGCCCTGATGAAGAAAAAAGTCCCCCCGGAATGGATTGGAAAGGATGCCACTTACAGCACCGGGTGCACCAAAGAAATGCGCATTGCCCAGGATGTCCAGAAAAAAAACCCGGAAATGCAGCTCATCGGACCCTCTTTGGACAAGTTCATGCGAAGGGCTGAGTACGGAATCGGATCCATGTATGACCAGCGCCTGGCCGACATTTAACCCAAATATTTCATAACCTGAAGGTCAGAAACTGACAGTTAAAAACAGCCTTTGGCAATCCTAATGCCAAAGGCTGTTTCATCTTTAAGGATCAGATGGGTGCGGCCCCTGAAAAGGCCCGTCCACCGTTATCGGTTCTGGGACATGGTTTTAGACTTAGAAGAACGCTTCTCTTTAACTGCCGGTGAAAACTGAATCCCGAAATCTTTCATTTCATAGATGCAAATTCCGTCCACCCCGAGGGCGCCGTCTGCAACAACCGTATAATGTGTGTTATCATGGGAGATTTCCTTGATATGGGCCTGGATTATAACCTGTTTATTGGCTGGAATAATCTGCCCCCGGTATATCCATTCATGGGCATTTTCCTCCAGTATCACAGACTCATAATCCTCCAGGTCGATTTCATAAGTTTCAATCAAAACAAAACGAAGCATCTGAAGAAAGGATTCAACACCTAAAGAGCCCGGACATACCGGGTCCTGGTAAAAATGGGCATCAAAAAACCATTCATTGGCATCCACCTTTTTTACGGCCTGAACACACCCTTTTTCATACACCCCGCCCTGGGGATCGAAATAATCAATACAATCAATCATTCTCAGTGCTTTGGACGGCATGCCTGAATCCGGGCTCAAGTCTATGTCTGCCGGGGTCACAGGGGCATCATCTTTAAACCTTGGGATAGGACCCCCCGTATGGGCCGGAAGGTCGACAAAAAAACGGCTCTCCCGAATCCCTACCTGGTTGGACAGGGCCTGTTGGGTAAAAAAACCAAAATTGGTTGTACCCTGGTATACCACCTGGCCCTGATTTAAGACTTCCATTTCAAAATCCTGGATAATCATGCCCCCGGCTTTGGATACATCGGTCATCTTTGCCCTGACCATCACCTGGCCCGAGGTTCGGGTTAAATTACGACGATAGGTTGCCCGTCCTCCCAGGTTTCTAAAATGTAGCCGCTCATTGCTTTGCAGGGCGGAACCGGCATAGGCGGCAAGCCACCCGCAGGGCTGAAGGGCGATTTCCAAAAGAATGCAAAACGGAAGACAATCACTTCGATTGGCCGCAAAATACCATTCATTATCAGGAATCTCATAGGTGGTTTCAATCCAGCCCCCGGGTCTCATTTCCCATGGGGTATGGTCTGCACGAACCACATTGTCCATGAAAAAATAGGGGGGTTTTGGCAGTCTTGCGATCTGCCGTTTTTCATCAAAGATCTCATAGGGCTGGCCAAAGGCGTCCGAAGGGTTGCCTTGGGCAAAGGCAAGGATTTTTTTTCGGCTAAACAACGGCTCGGGTTTGAACTTATCTAAAAGTCCTGAATCAATCACCGCTTCAAACCCCATGATACTGGCAATCACGGTATCGGTTTCATCCAAAAAGGTAAAATATCCCTGAACCTTATATTCGGTCTGATGGTTAACCGTAAACAAAATCCTGATCTTGCCCTTTTTCTCAGAATAGTATGAATAGAGCCTTAGGCTTTCAAAAAAGCTGGGCAGACAGACTTGATTCCGGGTATGATAGGTCCACAAAATAGCGGCCTGGAATGCCGCATCTATCATCATGGGATCAATTGTCCAATGTTTGCTGTAAGGACTGTCATACCATTGATCCATATCTTTGGCCTGGCGTGAAAGAACCTCGATCCCCTTGGAGGAGACCCCTGTAATACTCACAATGCCATGAAGTTTTTTGCCATGAAAAAGAACCTGATCATATGCCTGTTCAACAGACAGGGCATAGGGTTTTAAATCCATGAAAGCAGCCTTGGACAACACCGGAGGCTCAGGCAAGGTATTTTCCAAGAGCAATTTGGCCCTGGCATGGACAATCTCCCCCTTGTCCCCGGATGACAGGGCTGCCGGCGCATAATACATGTTTTGCTTGGGTATGCATTTGCCCAGATCCACCTGAACTAAAAACTCGTCTCGTCCCGGCACAATCCCCTTTAAAAGCCTCATCTCCTCCATCCCTGAAAATTTCAGGCCTGGATTATTCTTTTCCCCGGCACAGGCCAAAAGGTCTGTTATCATGGCAAAGGGAACAACAGGGTCATGATTGATTCTGTGATCATTGATAATCGGACTTGCGCTGGGTCCCAGGATCTGGGTCATGGCCCTGTTCAACACCGTTTTTTTTTCAGACGGCTCAGGGTTCATCCCCCCACCGATGACCACCTCAACACAATGGTGATCCGGATTACCCATTTCCCGGACCATCTGATCGGCACCCAGGGTCTGGGGAATAAGATCCACTCCCCGCCTTGCAAACTCGCGCTTTAAGCTGTCATTGACCATGCCGCCGTCCCAGGGCCCCCAGTTCAGCGACAACACACGTATTTGAGGCTGTTCCTTGGCCAAGGTCTGGGCTTTTTTATTCAAGACCTCGTTGGCCATGGCATAGTCGCATTGCCCGGGATTTCCCATTCTGGCCGCAACCGAAGAGAATAAAACAAGATAACGAAGGGTTTGATCATTGATTGCCCCTAAAATGGCATCAAGCCCTGTCACTTTTGTCTCAAAGACCCGTTTAAACGGGTCCATCTTTTTTTCGGCAATCCGTTTGTCTTCAACCACGCCTGCCCCGTGAATAACGGCGGCGATAGGTCCTAAAGCAGAGGTGATTCGGGTAAAAATCTTATCCACCTGGCCCTTGTCCCGGATATCAGCCGAATAATACTCAACCTGGGGGGACCAAGCCTTGATACGGTCAATATTTTCCTGGATGCACCGGTTTGAAAGAATGGCCTGATACTCTTTTTCAATTTGGGCGGGGGTGGGTTTTTCGCCGGCGGCTCCCTGGGCCAGAATCGCTTTTTTCATCTCGCCTGGGTCTGTGAGATCCTGGATCCATTCAGGCTCCTTAAAAGGAGAGGGAGAACGGCCCAAAAGCACAATGCGCGGGGAACAGGCTTTGGCCAGGGCCAGGGCGCATTCAGCGGTCACCCCTTTGGCCCCGCCCGTGATCACGGCAACATCACGGGGGCCTAAAGATAAGGGTTCAGAGGGTATTTTTTTTATTTGCAGAGCAGGAATAGCGCATTGTTCTCCGTCAAGCCCCATTTCAACACCACCATGGGTCAGCATCAGGGCAACGGCGGCCTCTGCATTTTCCTTGACTTTTTCTATGCTTGCCGGCATATCCAGAGCCCTGCACAATACGGTTTTCCATTCAAGGTCCGCCGTTTTGGTCAAACCGGCCAGGCCCCCGTACATTGGATTTATTCCAGGCGCCCCCCCGTCAAACCCGAAACTGCCGCCTGAAAAACTGATTGTGGCAAAAAAGCTGCCTTTTTTCTTTGCAGACGCTTCCAGAAACCCACAATTTTTACTGGCAAGTCCAAAGGCAGACACCAAAAAAGACGGGGCATCATCCAGAGGATCAAAGGCGTTTGGCACAAGGACAAGGCCTGCGGCGTCAGGAAGGTCAGATATTGTTTCCCCGCTGATATCAATAAGCGCGGCCTTAATTTCCAGTTTTTCAAATTCCTGTTTAAAGGCTTGGGCAATGCCGGCCTTGTCCCGGGTCAGGTAGACTGTTTTGTCCCATGGCAGTTCAATCCGGGATCCATTGTAGAACCGGATCTGATTTGTGGGATATTGATTGAGTACAATCTCCTGGCGAACAATTCCGCCCGGGGCCGACCTTAAGGGAAGAGCCTCCTCTTTTACGGCATCAGGCGAAGTTTTTTTTTTAGGAGGGTTGGAGACCCCCGTTTGTTCAGCCGGAATAAGGAATTGGACAATGTCCTGGATGGTTTTGAGTCTCCCCATGTCATCGGGTGATATGGTTCGAATCCCGGGCAGCTCCTGTTCCATTTGGGATAAAATTTCAACCCGCTTGATAGAGTCAATGCCGAGATCTGACTCAAGATTCATCTCAGGTTCCAGCATCTGTGTTGGAAACCCAGTCAGATCACTGATAATATTCACAAGCACCTCCAATGTCCGGAGCGCTTTTTCTGACGCGTTCTCGGCAGGGGTGGGCTCAGCCCCTTTGTTCGGTATAACGGTCTCAGTTTCTGATGCATCGTCCCCTGCCATGGCCCCATAGATATCTTTGAGGGTACGAACGGAAGACAGATGGTCCGAAGATAATGTCTGACCGGCCGGCATCTGTTTTTCAAGTTCTGAAATAATTTCCACTTTTTTAATGGAATCAATGCCCAGATCAGATTCAATGTCCATGTCCGGTTCAAGCATCTCCTGGGGAAACCCGGTTAACCTGCTGACGATCTCAAACAAAATCGGCTTTACAGACATTGGCGGCTCAGAATCCGTTAAAGGCATCTGAGGTGTTTCAGGGACAAAGGCCTTAGCAGAAGGTACGGCTGTTTGGGGAATATCGCTCTCCAGGGGCGTGGGCATTTGCGAACGTGGTCTTTCCTCGGTCACAACGGGTTCTGGCACCGGTGTTACAGGGGCCGGATATTGCGCCTTGGGATATGAATTGTCCGGTGCAATGCCCCGGGTCTGTTCCATCATGGCAGCCAGGGTCTGGCTGGCCTGGACCTGTGTTTCCAAAAATTTTTCATGGGCCCGGGCCGTCTGGGCCTGGAGCTGCTGCATGGTTTCAAGACCCTTTTGAAGCAGGTCCACATTTTGAGGGCCCAAAGAAGATTGAGGGTTAGTTGTATGGGGATGTGAAGAGGGTGTCATAATATTTCCTTGTTTGTCAGACAGATCCAATGGGAGATTGTTTTGAACATCCGGGCAAGGACCTGATTCTTCCAGATTTTTATCTTGGGTTACCTCAAGGGGTAAGGGCTGTGCCTCAGGGGCCAAGGGCTGAGCCACAGGGGGGATACTTTTTTCCTCAGGCTTTGGATTGGCACCGCTGAGCATGAGTTTCATTTTTTGAATTTCAGGTTCCAGTGCGGGATCTTCCCAGCACCTAAGATCAACACCGTATCCACTGGCAGCCACCCGGCACAAGGCTGTGCCCAGGTCATGAAGACCTGAATCTTTGCCCGACGCGTTGTCCAGGGCCCAGGCCTGAATTTTTTCATCCTTTAAAATGGACCGGATCAGACCTGAAAGAACGGTTTTAGGGCCAATTTCAAGAAATGTGGAAACCCCTTTTTCATGCATGTATTCAATGTCGTCAATAAAATTTACCGGATGCATGAGCTGGTTGCCAAGCAGATCCTTGCTCTCTTTTTTATTCCGGGGATAGGATTTGCCCGTGGTATTGGACAATACATCAACATGGGTGGGGGTTAATATCTTTTTGGACAGAAAATCCTTGAACGGACCTGTTGCCTTTTCAACAAGGGCGCTGTGAAAGGCGGCTGCCACAGGAAGTTTCACAGCCCGGACCTTTTCCTGTTTACAGATTTTTTTTGCCCTATCGATCTGACTTGTACTGCCGGACAACACACCCTGGGTATGAGAATTTTTATTGGCCAGCACCAGATCCAGTCCATGTTTTTCAACAAGAGCCTGGATGGTTTCAATGGGGGCCTGGATCGCCAGCATACTGCCGGGGTCCTCCCCTTGTTTACCGGCCTGGGCCATCTGATAGCCCCTGGCTGCGGAAAGCTCAAGAAAACTTTTTTGATCCATCCAGCCAGCGGCATAAAGGGCGGACAATTCCCCAAAGCTGTGGCCGCATGTCATCTCCGGGGCGATCTTAAACCGTTTGAGAATCTGGATCATGGCCAGGGATACGGCGCCAATGGCAGGCTGGGCAATCTGGGTCTTGCGAAGGGCCTTTTGGGCCTCATTTTTATCCTGCACATGTTCAGGCAGAGGATAAATGTACTCGGATAAGGGCCGGGTTTCAGGTTCCAGATTAATTTTTTCCATACAGGACTGACCCAGTTTCAAGGCGTCCATGGCCTCGGGGAAAAAAGAGATCAGCGATTTTCCCATGCCTGTGTACTGACTTCCCTGCCCCGGAAAAACAAAGCCCAGTTTCCCGTCAGGCTTTCCTTTGCCGAAAAAGACAGGGGGGATGGGGGCTTCTTGTTTGTCTATGGCCTCAAGGGCCTGGTCCATGAGATCTGAAAAACAATCCTTTTTTAAGACCAGAATCAGGATCCTATACTCATCCTGGCTGGAAAATTGATGTCTGGATTCACCTGCCTGCCAGGCCAGGGCCTGGGAATACTCGACCTCATCCCCGGCATCATGGGCTGCAACCTTGTCCCTTATACGCCCAAGCTTTTGGGAGAGGGTCTGAAGATCATCTGCTGAAGCCGCAATAATCTGGACGGCCCCGTCCCAGGAAACATGTCTTTTTTCAGGCTGGTATTCTTCAAGCACGGCATGAAAATTTGATCCGCCAAACCCAAAGGCGGAAACGCCTGAACGTCTGGGCTCAGAAGATTTACCCGCCTGAATCCAGGGTTTTGAACTTGAATTAAGATAAAAGGCGGAGTTATTGATATCCAGTTCAGGGTCAGGCACTTCCGCCTTGAGTGTGGGGGGAATCACCTTGTGGTGAAGGGCCAGGGCAGATTTAATAAGGCCTGCCGCACCAGCCGAGGCCTTGGTGTGACCGATCATGGATTTTACAGATCCCACTGCCGTGGTATTGTGCCTGGCCCCATCGCTGAAATAGGTTTTTAATGCGGTAAATTCGACCTTGTCTCCCACCCGGGTTCCTGTACCGTGGGCTTCGATCAACCCAACGGAAAAAGGATCAATCCCGGATGTTTCATAGGCCTCTTTAAGGGCCCTGACCTGTCCTTTTGCCTCGGGCGCATACACGGCAGAGGTTTTACCGTCACTGGAGGTGCCCATCCCCCTGATGACCGCATAAATTCTGTCTTTATCTTTTTCAGCATCTGCCAGCCGTTTCAAGACCAGCATGCCGATTCCTTCCCCTAAAACCGTACCGTCGGCATCCTTGGAAAAGGGTTTTGCATCACTGGTATGGGAAAGCACCCCGGTTTTGGAAAAACACATGTGCATGAAAATATCATTCAGGGTATCGACCCCTCCGGTGATGGACATGTCGCACCGGCCGGACTCAAGTTCCATAATGGCCATATGAACCGCTGACAGGGAACTTGCGCAGGCCGCATCTGAAACGCAATTGGTGCCCGAAAGGTTCAGACGGTTGGCAATCCTTCCGGCAACCACATTCCCCAAAAGCCCGGGAAATGAATTTTCCTGCCACTGGGCATAGCCGTTGCCCATACGCTGGAGGATTTCCCGGGTCTTGGCAGGATCAATGCCGGCATCCTCCATTGCCTTTTTCCATACAGGATGCCCAAGCCTTGCCCCCAGAGGAATCACCAGCTCCTGGGTCCCTGTAACCCCCAGAATCACATTGACTTTCTTATCTTGAATATCTGAATTGCCCACCGGGTATCCGGCGTCTGCCAATGCCATCCTGGCCACCTCAAGCCCGAGAAGCTGGGAGGTGTCTGTGGCTTGGATATTTTTAGGGGGCATGCCGTAGCGCAGGGGGTCAAAGGCGACTGGCGGAATGAATCCGCCCCGGGTGCAATAGGTATGGTCAGGACAGGCAGGATCAGAATCATAATAGTCTTTTAACTGCCAGTGGGAGTCTTCGGGAATGGGCTTGATGGCATCAATGCCGTTGAAAAGCAAATGCCAGTATTCCTTAAGATTCCTGGATTCCGGAAAAATACAGCCCATGCCGATGATGGCGATGGGCTGGGTAATCATATTTGTTTTTTTGGGTGCCATAGATACAATTTTAGATTTGTAATTAATGTTTATACGTTAAGGGCCAAATATACCGGTCAAAACCCCTGAAATCACCCATTGATAGGGGAATTGACAAAAGTTTTACATTCAACCAAGCCCTTAAATCAAAGAGAGAATCTCTTGTTTTTTCATGGGAAAAACTCTTGTGGCGCCCGGGGGAAGACTCATGCCCTGGGCCCTGAGAAAAGAGGCCCGGGTACAGGCACAGGCGCCGTACAGCAGATTAAGGCCCACTTCAGCGGCAAATCTGTTTTCATGAGACTCCAGAAAAGACCCCTTTGTCCATTGATTAAACGCGCCAATGGCAGGTCCGCACCAGATCTGGTAATCCATGCGCCGCTTGGGATCGCCTTGAATGGCCCACCTGGAGGACTGGCCCAGATAGGATCTGAACACCAGGGCCATTTTATACTTGGGATCCGCCTGGGCCCTGAGAATCTCTTTTTCATTGCCCTGGGCAAGGAAAAACGATTGGGTGGACTGCCAGGCCTCTTCAAAGGTGGTCAAAAGAAATTTTTCCTGGATCTCTTTTCTTAATTTTATATCAATATCTTCAAACCGCCCATGGGTTTTGTACAATTGATAGAGTTTTTCCGCCCTCACGGCAAACAAGGTGCCCCGCTTGAGCACCTGGACCCTGGCTCCGATCTCAAACATATCCGCTGCCGGGGCCATGGCAACATCTGCCTGTTCCGCCTGGGCAAGCAGTCGCCTGATATCCTCACAAACCCCTGCTTCCACGCAGGACTGATTCACCGACCCTGTCAGCACATAGGCCGCGCCCATGCCAAAGGCTGCTGCCGTGGATTCAGGGGTGGCAATGCCGCCTGCCAGACCCACACACAAGGCAGAATCATAGTTAAATTTTTCCATATATTCTTCTTTTAAGGCAATCATGGTCGGCAACAGGGCCAGGGCAGGACGATTGTCTGTATGCCCGCCTGAATCCGCTTCTGCCGTAAGATCCTGGGCCATGGGAATCTGGGTTGCCAATTGGGCTTCTTCGGAAGTCACCCACCCGAGTTCTTTTAACTTATTCACCAGTTTTTCAGGCGGGGGTGAAAAGAACTGCCTTGCAATTTCAATTCTGGAGACCTTGGCAATGATCTGATTGGGGACCACAATCTCATTATTTTCATTCCTGTGGATTCCCTTGACCCGATAGTAGACAAGGGGCAGGGTCATCCGCATAAAGGCGGCAGCGGAAATCAAGCGAATCCCGTGGGCCAGGTAAAGGCGGACCGTTGCCATCTCATGGTCGGGATCCCCCAAGCTGTGAATCAGGTTAAACCCAAAAGGGGTGTCTTTAAGACTTGACTTAAGGTCCAAAATGGTTGACTCAATCTGCCCCAGGCCTAATCCCCCTGCCCCGAAAAAGCCGACCATCCCGTTTTCAGCCATGGTTTTGACAAGACTTGCTGAAGAGATCCCATTGGCCATGGCACCGGCCACATAGGGATAGATCAGGCCATGACGCTTTTTAAACTCCGAATCTCCGAGGTCCTGGGGCGCAATCCCAGGCAAAAACGCCTGGTTGGCAGATAAGGGAAGGGAAATTGTTTTTTCTTCGGAAAAAAAGATTTCCCCATTGGATTCTGTAATAAATCCAGATCTTCCGACCTGGGAAATGATCTTGTGTAAAACAGATTGAATTGTCATATTTTTTTAATGGCAAAAAAAGAGGGGGCCATCCCCCTAAGTTTGCTGATTCCTGCTCATTTTCGGGTTATTGATTTGGCGCACTTGTATCATAAATCAATGCAAGGAATCAATATTCATGGAGATTCTTGTAAAGATACAAAAAGAAATCCGTTAGGACGGGACTTTTGAAATCCATTTTTCAAGAACCGCAGAGAGCATTTCAGGCCGGATGGGTTTGGGGATATAATCATCCATGCCGGCATCCAGGCATTTTTGCCGGTCTTCTGCCATGGCATTGGCTGTCATGGCAATAATGGGGATATCAGGATTCAAAATGCCAGGAGAAGATTCCCGGATGATCCGGGTGGCTTCAAATCCGCCCATGACCGGCATTTGAACGTCCATGAGCACCAGGGTGTATGAGGTTTCCTTCAGCGCCCGGACAGCCTGGGCCCCGTCAAAAACAAGGTCGGCATCATATCCCAACTTTTTGAGCATTCCTTTTGCCACCTGCTGATTGATGGGGTGGTCTTCCACCAGCAACAGCTTATACCGGGCATTTTTACGGGTCTGAAGGCTGTGACGGGTGATCAGGCCGGAAGGATCTGCTTTTGTTTTCTCCTTCTGCTCTTTGATCATGACCAGGCAATTGTACAGGTCGGAATTGATAACAGGCCGGGTAAAATAAGCAGATACCCCCATCTCATGATATAAAACAGCATCGCCCCGCTGTCCCGCGGCAGAGACAACCACCAGGGAAAGCGTGGAAATCTCGTGCACTTGTTTGAGGATGCTCACCAGGGCATGGCCGTCCATATCAGGAAGGTCAGGATCAAAAATGACAAGCTCAAAGGGCTCACCTGCGGCAGCAGCCTCTTTTAGAGCTTCAATCCCCCCGGCAGCATCCTGGGTTAGACATACAGGCAAAGACCAGGATTCAAGGGTCTGCTTCATGAGTTTGCCCGAGTGGCCAACAGGGTCCATGACCAACACCTTAAATCCGACCACCCCATCGGGAGATTTAAAGGAGGGCTTTGGGTGAGATGCTTTCAACTGAATTGTAAAAGAAAACAAAGCGCCTTTTTTTTCTTCACTCTTGACCTGAATAGATCCGCCCATGAGTTCTGTTAATTGTTTGCAGATGGCAAGCCCCAGGCCTGTTCCCCCGTATTTTCTGGAATCAGAAGAGTCCACCTGGGTAAAATCCTTGAACAGCATCCCCTGCTTTTCTTGGGGGATACCAATGCCAGTATCCTGGATGGTGAACTTCATCTCAAGGTGGGTCGCAGTTTGGCTTTGGAGTTTTGTGCCCACCCGGATATGGCCCTTTGGGGTAAATTTAATGGCATTGTCCACAAGATTGGTCAAGACCTGTCGCAGGCGGCCCGGATCGCCCTTGACAAAAACAGGATTTTTAGAATCCGGTTCAAATATAAGCTGAAGTTTTTTCCCACGGGCCCGATATCCCATGGTATAAATAAAATTATTCAACAGAGTGTGAAGGTTAAACTCAACCTCTTCCAAATCCATTTTTCCGGCTTCTATTTCTGAAAAATCAAGAATATCATTGATCAGGGTCAGCAGGGATTCGCTACTCTCCTTCGCTGCCATGGCATACCCGGCCTGTTCAGAGGTCAGGGCGGTGTCCAAAAGCAGCCGGTTCATTCCCATGACACCGTTCATGGGCGTTCTGATCTCATGACTCATGGTTGCCAGAAACCGGCTTTTGGCCGCATTGGCGGTTTCCGCCCTTTCCTTGGCCTGAATTAACTGCTGGTTCATGGCTTCGGCATTTTTTTTCTGGGAGGCAATGGTGGTAAACATTTTTTTTTGTTCAAGAACCAACACCAGGATAACCCCGACTTCCATGGCCATAAATCCCAAGGGAATCATTCAAAACTCTGCCTCTATAAAATTTTGATCAAACCTTAAATCTCGAAACGCGGTAATGGCCGTGATGGAAAAAGAGACTAAAATAATGAAAGATTCCTTTCGTTTGCTCTTAAAAAAATCAACAATCAGAATCAAGGGGATGATGATCATCACCGGCCCCAAAAACCATTTTGAAATAATAAAAAACAGCGCCTTAACCTCATAAATACTTTCCCGGGTAAAAAAAAGGATACCCGCAAAGGCAACCAGGCTCAGAACGGCCAAATTTATTTTAAATTTCCGGGTCCATGTTTTGAGCTGGATAAAATCCAAAATGAAAAAACAAATGCAAACCCCAGCCGCTGAAAAACTAAACCGCGATAATTGCCATAAAAAAAGTCCGTCCCGGTCAGGGGAGGTCAACCCCATATGCAAATAAGCCATGCCCAAGAAAAGGCAGGTCAGGGAAAAATAAAAATGGCTTAAATTTTTAAACTTGTTTCCGGCCCAGAGGATGATAAGCATGAACCAGAAAAAAAACTGAGCAAAGAAAATCCAAAGGGCAGGCTGTATTGTCCAATGGAGTACCAGACTGTTTTGGAGGATACGTCTGTGGCCTTGCCCATAAAAATTTTAGGCAGGGCTGTTCTGATTTTTCTTGGAACAGCCTTAATCGTTAATCTGTTCCTACCGTCAAGGTTGAGAATTGTCCGGGAAATAAATTCACGCTCTCCATAGTATTTGTCAAGCCGGGTGTTGGAGTTCATCACACCGCTTGAGAAAACCAAATATCCGTTGACCCTTATTTCCAGGGGGTATGGGGTGGCCGGAACAAACAAGAGCAATGGGGTATTTTTAAAAAAATCCGGGATGTCAAAATCCCAGAAAAAAAACAAGCAGGCATCGTTGTCAAGCCCCTGGGGCAAGGGGCCTGACACATACTTCTGGACGCCGGGGCTGTTAAGATCCAGGTCCATTGTCATTTCTTGTTGATCTAAAGAAGAAACCAGCAGACCATAGGTTTCAGGATATATCCGCTGATCTGTTCCTGCCAGGCCAGCCTGGCACCCGGATAAAAAAAAGAATGCCCCGAAAAAAAGGGCCAGCCATCTATAATCGGTAAATTTAGTCATTTGCCATGCCCGTATTCATGACATTAAGATCTGCCAAAATTTCAGAAAAACCAGCGTTTACCCAAGGATAAAATAGAGTTAAGAACATAAAACATATCATAATTACAGGCAATTTAAAATCATAACTTGGATGACCCTGATCTACCATTCAGCACCATCTTCTTGGTTGCCTTGGTTTGCTCCTCACTGCGGAGTATGACTTATACGCCTCATTGGTCGCTCGCTTGGCGCCGCAATATGGCCCCTTGCCGGTGGCCAGGAAAGCCCGGCGTTTAATCTTGCCGGAAAATCAATTTCGCGGATGGTATCTTTGGTGCATTCTCACCAGATAATCCCTGGAAATATGGGTATAAATCTGTGTGGTTGAAATGTCAGAGTGGCCCAGCATGGTCTGGACGGATCGTAAATCTGCCCCGCCCTCCAAAAGATGGGTGGCAAACGAATGACGCAGGGTGTGGGGGGTGACCAGGGTCGATATACCCGCGGTTTGGGCATATTGTTTGATAATTTTCCAAAAAGCCTGGCGTGTCATTGGACGGTCCGCCCTTGCCACAAAAAGATACTCAGAAACAATTTGTTTTAACACCTTTGGCCGCCCAGTTTCAATCCATTGGCGAATCCTTTCTCTGGCCTTGGAACCAATGGGGATGATGCGTTCTTTTGCGCCTTTTCCCATCACCCGCACAAGACCTGAATCAAGATTGACATCCAATAATTTCAAATGAATCAACTCTGAGACCCGAAGTCCTGCGCCGTACATGATTTCCATCATGGCAATATTTCTCAACCCCTTAGGGTTTTCAGGATTGCCCGCATTCAAAAGGGCCTCGACCTGAGATACAGAAATCACCTTTGGCAGGCTCTGGCCAATTTTGGGGATGTCCACATCCTTGATGGGATTTTTCTCGATCATTTTTTCCCCGGCCAAATAGGTATAAAACCCCCTGACCGTTATGAGGTGTCTTGCCCTTGATTTGGGAGATAATCCCTTTTTCGTCAAAAAAATAAGCCAGGCCAAAATAAGGGTGGTTTCAGCCATGGCAATATCCTGGATCTTATTTTTTTCAAGAAAATTCACATACGAGACCAAATCTGAGGTATAGGCCTCAATACTGTTAGAGGACAAGCCCTTTTCAACAATGAGATAATCAATATACCCGTCTATCAAGTCATTCATATTCATCTCTATTGAAATAATTCAGAAAGACATCTGAACCCGATGGTATTGGCGGTAAAATCTGGAACAAATAATCCCCGGGAACTTATGGTAATGTTTTCCAACCCATTCCAGCCCCCTCCCTTGGCGACGTTGTAAGGCCGCTTTTCCCTGGTTTTAAAGGGGGGTAATTCCATATCAGCGGTCCATTCCATAACATTGCCCAGCATGTCCGTCATGCCGAATTCATTGGCATGGGCATCATAAAAGTCCACAGGGCTTGTTTGGGAACGTTCGGTTTTTTCAATATTCAAAGCCTTGATATCAAATTGATTTCCCCAGGGATATTTATACCCCAGATCCGTCCTTGCAGCAGCTTCCCATTCCGCCTCGGAAGGAAGCCTGCGCCCGATCCATGAGGCATAGGCAAAGGCATCTTCCACACTCACCTGGACAACCGGATGATTTCTTTTATCGTGGAGTGTGGACCCCGGACCTGACGGCTGGTACCAGCAGGCGCCTTTGACATCTTTGGATCCTGCCTGGTTTTTCCAGGATGCCGTATCCCCCTTTTTTTCATAACGGCTGTAGTAAACCACGCCAAAGCCTTTTTTCTCAGCCGTGATCACGTATCCGGTATGTTCGATAAAAATTTCAAACAGGGCATTGGTCACTGGATATTTTCCCATATAGACCAGGGGCATCTCAAATTCCTGAAGTGTGAGGCTGGATTTCAGGGCCTTTTGAGTGCCAATGGTATAAATCCCCTCTGGAATCTTCACATAGGCGTTGAATTTTTTTTCTCTTTCACCCAGGGTATCATCAAATTGTTCGGCAAGCTCCCTGGCATTTCGAAAGGCCTCCAGCGCCTCAAGTTCTTCTTCATCCAGCTCATCAACTTCCTCAAGGTCCTCATCCTCGTCAATCTCGACCTCTTCTATCTCTTCATCTTCGTCGATCTCAATTTCTTCGGCATCCTCATCCACCTCAATTTCTTCAACATCTTGGTCTTCTTCTAAAATACGGGTGCCAAGTTTACCAAGGACCTGTTTAATTTGGTTAATGATATCAATGGATTCATCCTGGGAAGCGGAAATATCAATATCTTTTAAAAAATCAGTCACGGCCTTTAAAATATCCGTGGCCTTGGCCAAATCCAGATCTCCTGTCTGGACGGCATCGGTAAAGGAGTGGAGCAGGCTGGTTTTTGCCTCCTCGGTCATGTCAAAGGTATTGGTCTCGGTTAGGGTCAGATTTTCAGAATTAAGCTCTTTTTTCGCCAGTTTTTTTAAGTCTGAATTGATTGAAGACTTTAAACTGGAAAAATTTCTCCGCTTTGATCTGATTTTAGAAAAATCGTCCCCAACATCCCATATCTGCCGGATCAGGGTGTCGGTATCAATGGACACGACCTCATTGATACTTTCTTCAGAGCGATAATAGAATTGAATGGCTTGGATGGCCCTTTGCTTGACAGATCCGGATCTATAGCCAAGATTCTCAACAACCTCGCTGATACCTGCTAATGTGATGGTTACATTGCCCAAAAAAGAGAATCTCCTTAATCTTTATGTTATAAGTGGTTTATTATGATTTATGTTATAAGTGGTTTATTATGATATATCTTAACAGCACCTGTCAAATACAGGTGCAAACAGCGGTTTCAAACTATTCCGTTGAATTTTTTTAAAAATATGCTAAAAATATACAGATATGAGCAAAGTATTGACAATTTCAGGACCGACAGGCGGATCGGGTAAAAGCGTAACCGCCTTAAACCTGTCGGTTTCCCTGGGACTATATGAAAAAAAAGTACTGCTGGTTGACTGCGATCCCCAGGGATGCGTATCAGAATGGTCCGGGGTAAACACTACGGACTATCCCTTTGATCTGGCTTCGGTACTCAACGGCAAAGCCTCTCTCATGGAGGCCATTTCAAAAACAGAATTCAACAACCTGGACATTTTACCGGCCGGATTCAGCCTGTTTGGGGTATCATTAAAGTTGTCCAGGCTGGCTGCCAACGAAAAAATTCTAAGGCTGCTGATGGAAGAGATCCAAATGGATTATGATTTCATTCTTTTGGATTGCCCCTCTTCCTATGGATTTTTAAGCATTGCAGCACAAACCGCATCTGACTGGCTTGTTGCAGCCCTGGTCCCGCGCCCGAATTGGATCAAAGATTTTTACGCCCTGCTCAAATCCATTCAGTATATCCGGCACACCCATGACACCCCCTTAAAAATTGCAGGAATCTTGTTTAACCGGTGTGATGCCACCAAGGATTTCCAAATTGGATTATCCCATCAGAACCTTTCAGACACCCGTGACTTGGTCTATGCCACCATGATCCCGGGCGACAGGGCGGTTGAAAAAGCCATAGACCAAAAAAACCCCCTTGCCCTTTATGATATCAAATCCCCGGCTGCCCAGGCATATCTGGCACTGGCCCGGGAAATCATATCAGGGCCTAACCCCAAATGAGGTGACCATTGAAGCTTACAAATCCAGAATCCATTCAGGAAAGTGAGAAAGAGTTTATTGATACCATCAATGCAGAGCTTGACTGGGATGCCATAGAACAGATGCTGCTGGACAAACACGGATTTGCTGTTCAAGAAGATGTCGACTATAAAGACGGAAACCTGATTGTTCACAATAATAAGATTGCCTATAAATTTGAATTTGAAATCAAGGTGCCCCTCTCTGTTATTTTTAACCGAAACGGAGAATGCATGGAAATATCCACACAGGGGGATGATGTTAAGCCCTTGGAAAATGATATGGCACCCATGGAAGACGATTTTGATCCAATTGAAGATCTGCCTCAAATATCTTCAGAAAAAAACAAGCCAGACAAAATGGCATCTGAGATTGCAGCCATGGTATCTGAAATCAATCAGGAAGGAGAATAAAGGATATGGAACCCGTACCGGGCAGCGACGCCAGCCAGGAGTTTGTCAGAAATCAATTGGATAAAATCCTTGCCAGGGAAATCACAGCATTTATTGACGTGGATTCCAATATGGCGATGATGTCTTTTAACCTGGCCACCATTTCCTGCATCACCATTATTGTGGAACGGGAGAGGGAAATTAAACAATACGCAGATTTTCCACCTGAGCGGTATCATCGGGAAAGCTTTTCTTCGGAACTTGTGGATATTGGACTGGAAAATGACGATCACCTTAAAAATGCCATTACCAGCAGCATGAGCGCAGGATTTATCAGCACGAATGAGGCTGGAGAACTCAAGGCGGAAATGGCCGCCTTTATGATGGCAGGATTTCTCGATTCCATGTTTCCTGGGATGCAGGGAATGAACCTGATCGCCTTTGTTCTTCAGATGAATCATGAGGTCAATTCAGGGCGAAAAAGCCTGGAACTTGCCAAACAAAGCTTTGAAACTTCCCTGAAAACCCGGGGGGTTGCGGTCACCCGCGACCATGCTGAAAAACGGGCAAGCGAGATGGTCAAAGGCGTTCACCAGGAATCTTCTGCCAAATCAAAACAAATTTCCGCCAAGCTTAAAGGTGAAAACCTGGACCGGCTGTCAAAACTGATCAAAACCAGAAAAAAAAGAACCGGGGAATACCGGGAAAAGCTCAAAATTCAGGATGTCTTTGACAAAGGGCCGAGCAAAGAGGAAATAGAAGCTCAAAAGCGTGAAATTCTCCAGGCTGAACAAGAGGCAAAAAAAGCCGCAGACCTGGCCAGGCAGTTGGCTGAAAAAGATGAAAAAATAAAAGAATCCCAGGATGCAGCCCAGGAACTGGCCCAGCAGCTTAAACGTCTGGAAGAAAAGGAAAAAGCATTAGAAACAGCCAGAGAAGAGGCCAGGCAGGCAAAGGAAAAGGCAGCGCAATTAGAGGCCAAAGAAGCCCAAATGGCTGAAAAAGAGGCCCAGCTCAAAGCCATGGAAGAGCGGATCCGCCAGATGGAGGAAAAAGAGCAGCTCAAGGCAGAGCAACAGAGCCAACAAGCAAAAGCGTCACAAGAAGATGAGGATATTGAATCCAAAATCGCCGCCTTTGAACAGGATCTGGCCATGCCCTGCCCCCTGTGCAAAATTGGAAAAGTTGAGGAAAAAACCACTGAAAAGGGAAAGGTGTTCTTCTCATGCACCCAAAGGGACTGCAGATTTGTTTCCTGGGAAAAGCCCTATCATTTTGAATGCCCCTTGTGTAAAAATCCATTTTTAACTGAAACCCTTACCCCTTCGGGAGAAAAAGGTTTAAAATGTCCCAGAGCCGCCTGTGCCTATACCCAAAACAACCTGCTGGAACCCAGCCAGCATATAGCAGCGGCAGCAGAGGCGGCAAAACCCAAAAAGAAAAAGAAAATCGTAAGAAGAAAAAAGAGGCGGTAATGGAAATGCCATTTATGGATGACCGGCTTGGGCATATTTATGCAAAAGTCAGGCAGGGCTCCCGTCTTTCAAAGGAAGACGGGATTTGTCTTTATGAGACCCAGGATCTTTTGGGGCTTGGACAAATCGCAGATCATGCAAGGCAGGCCCGACACGGGAAAAAAGCCTTTTATATTTATAACCAGCATCTCAATTACACCAATATCTGTAAAAACCGGTGTAAATTCTGCGCCTATGCCAAGGACAACGGCGAAAAAGGGTCTTATATCTGGTCTGCAGAACAGATCAAAAAACGACTGCTGGAACGAATTGACGAGCCTGTGTCTGAACTCCACATTGTGGGCGGCCTTAACGAAGACCTTGATTTCAACTATTTCATAGACTTGCTCAAAACCGTAAAGCAGGTCCGTCCCAATGCCACCATCAAGGCCTTTACCTGTGTTGAGATTGACTATTTATCAAATTTGTCCGGATTAAGCCTTGAACAGACCGTTGAAAAATTAAGGCAGGCCGGACTGGACATGATGCCGGGAGGCGGGGCCGAGGTTCTGAACACCAGAATCCATGATGCCCTTTTCCCCAAAAAAATAGGCCACAAAAGGTGGCTTAAAATTGTCAAAACGGTTCACCAGGCAGGTATCAAAACCAATGCTACCCTTTTGTACGGCCATATTGAAACCATGGAGGAACGGGTGGATCACCTTCTTGCCCTCAGAGAAATCCAGGATGAGACCCAAGGGTTTTCAGCCTTTATTCCCCTGGCCTTTCATTCTCAAAATACAAAACTTGACCACCTGCCTCCCACCACTGCCATGGACGATCTCAAAAACATAGCTGTTGCCCGGCTGCTTTTGGATAATTTTGATCATATCAAAGCCTATTGGGTGATGATCGGAGAAGCCTTGGCCCAGGTCGCCCTGAACTTTGGTGCCGATGACCTGGACGGCACCATCATTGAGGAACGCATTACCCATACGGCCGGTGCTAAATCAGCCAAAGGCCTGCCCCAAAAAGAGATGGAAAAGATGATCAGGCGCGCCGGATTTGAACCTGTCCAGCGGGATTCCTTTTATAACCCCGTCAAAGGATGACCCCCAAAAAAAGCGAAGCAAACGATGAGACTAGAACCAATTATTGACAAAATAAATGCAGGGCAGCGAATAGACGCCCGGGAGGCCCTTGACCTTTTTCATGGGGCTGATCTTTTAACCATGGGCCGACTGGCCAACCAGAAACGCTTTGATCATCACCCTGAACACCAAGTGACCTTTGTGGTGGACCGGAATATCAATTATACCAATATCTGTGTCTCCGGGTGCAGATTCTGCGCCTTTTATGCGGTTCCGGGCTCAGACAACGGGTATATCCTGAGCCAAAAAGAAATTGGGGATAAAATCCAGGAAACCCTGGATCTGGGTGGAACCCAGATCCTTTTGCAGGGCGGAATGCACCCGGACCTGGAGATCGATTTTTATGTGGACATGCTCGAGTTTATCAAAAAAAATTATCCCATCCACGTTCATGGATTTTCCCCTCCTGAAATTAATTTTATTGCCCGCAAATCAAAATTGACCATTGAACAGACCGTTGAAATCCTTAAAAAGGCCGGGCTTGACTCCATCCCGGGTGGGGGGGCTGAAATTTTGTGTGATGAGATACGTCAAAAAGCCTCCCCCAACAAATGCGGGGCTAAGGCCTGGCTTGAGGTCATGAGAAAGGCCCATAAGGCGGGTATGCGCTCCTCTGCCACCATGATGTTCGGTCATCTGGAACAAGATATCCACATCATTGAACACCTGGCAAAAATAAGGGCGCTTCAGGATGAAACCAAAGGATTTACCGCCTTTATCCCCTGGACCTTTCAACCCCAAAATACCCGAATCAATGTACCCAAAACCACCAGTGCAGAATACCTCAAGGTCCTGGCCCTAAGCCGTATCTTTCTGGACAATATCGATAATGTCCAGGCGTCCTGGGTCACCCAGGGAGACAAAATCGCACAATTGGCCTTATTTTTCGGGGCCAATGACATGGGATCCACCATGATTGAAGAAAATGTGGTGAAATCCGCCGGGGTGGATTTCATGCTCCCGGAACAAGAGCTTCGCCGCCTGATTGAAACCGCAGGCTTTGAAGCCTGTCAGCGGGACTGTTATTACACTCTTTTATGAACCAGCCAGGGTCTTTCATATCTTTTTTTAACCCTGTTGAGGGATGCTTTCATTCCCGATGGATACTCCAGGGATCAGGCAAAATATTTGAAAACAGATATATTGTGATCGAAAACAACCGCATCAAGTCTGTTTTGGCAACAAAACCCAAAGGAAAAATAAAAGAGCTTGGCAATGGGGTGATTATTCCGGCACTGGTCAATGCCCATGTGCACTTGGAATTATCCGCACTTGAAACTGACCTGGCATTTGACCAGGGGTTTACTGCCTGGGTCCGGCAATTGCTGAACAAACGGGATAATTTGGGCGAAAACAGATTAAGACAAGCCGCCAATAGGGCAGCCAAAGGTCTCAAAGCGCTTGGCACTGGAATTATCGGGGAAATATCCACCCTGGGCATTACCCGGGATTTGGTTCAAAAAAACGGCTTGTCCGGTATCTGGTTTCAAGAATGCTTGGGCGGGGCCATACCCAAAGATATCCTTCCCAAGGCCCAGGATCTTATCAAAAACAATCTTTTTTTTTCCATGGCAGGTCATGCCCCCCATACATGTTCACCTGATCTGCTGGGCCGATTAAAAACCCAAACCGCGGCCCAGGGCCTTGTCTTTTCCATCCACTTGGCTGAATCCTGCGAGGAATCCGAATTTCTGGATAAAGGAAAAGGATTGTGGGCGGATTTTTTATTATCCCGGAAAATTGACATCCGGAACTGGCCTGTGGGCAATACCACTCCGGTGGGCTATTTACATAAACTTGGAATTCTGGATTCAGCAACCCTTGGAGTGCATCTGCTTCATTTAAATGCCAAAGATATTGACATCCTGGCAGATACGGGCACCCAAATTTGTCTTAGCCCCAGAAGCAATGAAAATCTTCATCAACGGCTCCCGGATATAGAAAAAATGCTGAAAAAAGGTCTTGACCCTGCCCTTGGAACAGACAGCCTTGCGTCCTGCGCATCCTTGAGCCTATTTGACGAAATGGCATTTGTCAGGACCCACTACCCAAATATCAAACCTGAAACCATTTTCAATATGGCAACCATCAACGGGGCAAAAGCCCTTGGCCTTGACCATAAATTTGGCTGCCTTGCCCCGGGAAAAGCGTCCTGTTTTGTATACCTGGACATGGATGTTCCCAACAAAAATCAACTTTTAGAAAGACTGACCTGGAATGAAATCTAAACTTTTAATGGGTAAAATTACCTATATCAACGCCTCCCCTGTTTACTACGGCCTTGACAATGGCATGCAGCCCCCATGGATGACCCTTGTGCCGGATGTGCCTGCGGCTTTGAACCATAAGATCAAAACCGGACAAATTGACATAAGCCCAATATCTGCGGCCTTTTACGCCATGAACCACAAGGATCTTCTGATCCTTCCCAACCTTTCAATCTCCTGCCACGGTAAGGTTTTAAGCGTAATCTGCGCCAGCAATTATCCTTTGGATGAATTGACCGAAAAATCTATCATGTTTTCCAATGAATCCGCATCCGGGGCATCATTTCTAAAAATGATATTTGCCCAGCGCAACATTGTTCCCCGGTTCAAGATAGGCAATGTCGGGGATATCACCAAGGTGCCCGATGACATTGATGCGGTCATGGTAATCGGGGATGCCGCCCTGACCCAGCCATGGGATCAGCGGTTCAAATACAGGCTTGATCTGGGCAGTATCTGGCATGAAATGACAGGCCTGCCATTTGTATTTGCCCTTTGGGTAGTGAGAAAAACCTTTGCCCAACAGCATCCTGAACGGGTCAGGGCAGCCCATGATCTGCTTTTGGCATCCAAAACAAAAGGATATGAAAACCTGGAAACAATTATTGGGGCCGGACAAAAAAAACTGGCACTGCCCTATGATTTGATAAAGACCTATTATGATCTGCTCATCTGTGACCTGGATTCTTTAAAAATAAAAGCCATGGGCCTGTTTTTCGATTCTCTTTTTGACCAGGACATTTTAAGGCAGAAATCTGAAATCCGTTTTTTCGATCCTATCAGATAATCTGTGTATTAAAAGAAGATCTCTTGACCTGCCCAGGTTTTTTTGCATAGTATCAAAATACACAAGGTCACAAAATTTGCTCGTTCCCATTCATATGGCGATTTTGGGCCGGCGTTGATCTGCACCAGGATAATATGCAAAATAACCTGCTGAACCGGAAAAAGGAGATTTTCATAGCAGAAAACAAACGGCGCGAATTCATCAAAAAGGTAGGCCTTGGGGCAGCTTCAGTCGGCGTTGCAGGTGTTGCAGGGGTTTTAGGCGGCCAAACAAAAACCAAATCTTCCTTGCCACCAAAGGCGGCAAGTTTAAATGTCTGCAAACCAAAATCCATTCAATGGGAAATGGTCACAACCTGGCCGGCTCACTTTCCCATCCTCGGACAGGGTGCAGACCGGTTTGCCAGATGGGTGGACGAGATGAGCTGCGGCCGGCTCAAAATCAAGGTCTATGGAAGCGGTGAACTTGTTGCCCCCATGGAGGTATTTGACACGGTCAGCCAGGGCAATGCCCAGATGGGACATGGGGCCGCCTATTTCTGGACCCAGACCTCTTTGGCAGCCCAATTTTTTGCCAGTGTCCCCTTTGGGTTCAATGCCCAGCAAATGAATGCCTGGCTCTATTCCGGAGGCGGAATGGCGCTCTGGAATGAAATTTATGCCCCATTTAATCTCAAGCCTTTTATTGCTGGAAATACCGGGGTTCAAATGGGCGGCTGGTTTAACAAAAAAATCAATTCCATGGCCGATTTCAAGGGATTAAAAATGAGAATCCCGGGCCTGGGAGCCAAAGTGCTTGAGCGAGCCGGCGGAAAACCAATGATAGCAGCCGGGGACCACATATATGCCAGCCTGACCAAAGGGACGATGGATGCCGCAGAATGGCTCGGACCTTTCCATGATTTAAAAATGGGGTTTCACAAAACAGCCAAGTATTATTACTACCCGGGCTGGCACGAGGCCGGCACCGGTATAGAAACCATGGTAAACCAGGATGCCTGGAACCTGCTGCCACAGGATTTAAAAGCCATTGTTGAGGCAGCGGCATACAAATCCAATATCTGGATGCTCTCTGAATTTGAATCCAAAAATACCCGGGCACTTCATGAGCTTGTCACCCGTCATCAGGTTCAACTCAAAAAATTCCCGGACCCGGTGCTCAAAAATCTGGAAAAAATATCTTTGGAGGTATTAGAACAGATGGCCTCGTCTGATCCTTTGACCAGAAAAGTTTATGACTCCTTTTTAAATTTCAGAGACCAGATGACGGTCTGGAACAAAACAGGGCAGAACATCTGCCAGGGCAATCATTATATTTGATACAAGCCCTTGAACAAAAAGCCCAAAACCGATTGCCCTAAATTTAACTTAATCTTTTGGGCTGTTTTGATTTTACAGGAGGCAGAACAAAAGTAAAGGTGGTTCCCTGGGATTGAGATGAGACAAAGGAAATCTTTCCCTTTAAATCAGTGATGTCCGGTTAGGTTTTTGCTTGCTCAATAATTTTTTGATCTTTGACAATATTGTCCCTGTTTGAACTATGAGAGCCCTGCTCCTCGCAGCCAAACAGGTCATTTAGAATGGCGGTTCGCAGCTGCCGAACTCTTTTGATCGTGACCTTTTCATTAAACTGTTTTTGGCAATGGATTGCCAGTAACAGGTAAGTGATAAGGCCGCCAAGAATCTGAACCATAAGGCCGTATTCACTGCGGGCAATGAGATGATATACCTTCAGATGTTCTTTCCACCATTTGAAAAAATCCTCAATGGTCCACCGGAGTTTATAAATTGTTGCTATTTGTTCCGCTGTTAAATCATGCCTGTCAGTTGCCACATAGTATTTGACGCCAGCAATTTTATAGCCAACAACCCGAACAGGCCTTTTCGTCTGGTTTTGATTCGGAGTACCAAGTTTAACCAGTGCATCATAAAAAATGTAGCTGTCGGAAGGGGTCTCGTGGTTATCAATAATTGTTCTTGTTGTCCTGGTTTTTATACGGCAGACAAAATGTTTGCCTTGCTCCTGAAGCAGGTCAAATTCTTTATGGGATTGATATCCACGATCCATAACACCTGTTTGCCCCTTGGAAAGTATTTTGGGAACAAAGGTGCGTTCAGCGCCGTTGCCTTCAGTCAAAAAGATTTTGTTTGGGATTCCGTGATTAATGTCAAATCCGCAATGTACTTTGGCTTTTTTACTTCCTTTTCTGTAGTTCGCCCAGTGCATTGAAAGGACTGCATTTATGAGACTACCGTCAATGGAAACCAACTCTCCTAACTCGGCGTGTTCACCCGGATGACACTCAAGAGCCTGTTTATAAAGATCCTCAAAGATAAATTGCAGTTGTTCGAGTCCCCTGTGATTGATGGCTTCACAGAAACTACTACGGCTGATACCACCGTCTGGCGCAATATTTTCTTTAGCAAAAACATTCTCCTTGAGATCCTGAATTAAATGTCGGGCAGACTTGTGCTCCTGAAGATGGAAATAAACCAAAGCATTTATCTGGTCTTCGAATGTCATTTTTAAAGGGCGGTCTCCTCGAGATTGTAATTCCGGTGCTTTTGAAAGTGACTTTATCAGAGGGCACCTGAAATTGTCAAAGTTCAGGGACCGTAGTTGTTTTTTAGGGACTGAGATGTGCGTCATTTGAGCTCCTTGAGTTAAGTTTTCAAGGCGCACAAAAATTTTTACGCACATTTGTCAACACAAAACAGACTGTTTTTTCAATGATTTTAGATGCTTTTTATATGCAACAACCTAACCGGACACTACTGCCTTTAAATAGGATTCCCCGAACAATTTCATGGAATAGGTACCCAACCCCCTGCCGTTTCCCTCTTTGGAACTAAAATACCGCTGAAATATCCGTTTTTGGATCGGCTTTGGAATGGGGGACTGATTCCAGACACGCCAGATCATTTGCCCATTGACGCCTGCCTCTAATTCAATTTTGATCTCTCCGTTTTCAGGGGTGGCTTCAAGTGCATTGATCACCATATTGCCCAGAATTCTTGACAAAAGCAAAGGGTCGGTATCCAGAATATGGTCCTAATCCGGCCAGGACGACACGATTTTTTTACCGTAGGAGGCCTTGTGCCCACGAATGACCGAATCCAGACTTTTTTTAACCTGACTCAAGGATACGGCGCAATTGGAGGGGCGATATGTGGCATCCCTGTGGTGGGAAAAATCTTTTTGAATGAAAATTTCACTGACAAGCTGTTTAATGGATTTACGTATGGATGTAATTTCCTGCCGATTTGGCCATCTCATTTCCAAAAGCTGGGCATTGCCGTAAAGCGCGGTAAGGGTATTGTTGATATCATGGAAAAACACCCGGTCCCCATTCAGCCAGAATTGCTGCTGCGTCACATCCTGGGCATAAAACAATATCCATTTGTTTCCATCCACCCCAAAGGGCTTTGCCCTGACCTGGAGGCAGATGTCAGAGACCTGACCATTCTTGTCAGATACCAAAGCACAGAGCTGTTCATCTTCCTTTTCATGACTGATGGCAGACATCATGGCAATGGCCGCACCGCAAGATTCACAATGCTCGGTTGTGCCGCAGCCTCCCGGCTGATCATGGGCATGGATACAGTGTAAGCTCTCCCCTAAACGAAGGCCCAGGACATCGGCAATGTCAGAAACTCCCAAACTTTCCAAAAAGGCATGGTTTAAAGCAACGATCTGCCGATCCTGGTTAAGCACGACCAGAATCCCGCCGGATGTTTCAAGCAGGGCATTCATCACCGGGCTGTGACTGATCTCGATAACTTGATTTCTTAATTCTCGTCGATCTGTTCTTTTGGCAGGTGCAAAGTATGTATCCATAATATTTTTCTTTTGAGACTGATAAGAGAAGGATAGTAACACAGCAAAATTCTGTCAATAAAAAATCCGGATATCCTAAATTGCGGATGGCCGGATTTATGAGGGCAGGTTCACAGATGAACCCTTCTAATACAAAAAAAAAGCATCTTAACGTGGTCGGGATGAGAGGATTTGAACCTCCGGCCCCTGCGTCCCGAACGCAGTGCTCTACCAGACTGAGCCACATCCCGACGTAAAGACAGTTTTAAATATACTAAAATCCTACAAAAGTCAATTTAGAAAATATCTTCTTTTATAATGGTTGCCTCCCTGCCGGGTCCAACAGATACAATCTTAATTTTAACGTTGACCAATTTTGAAACCCTATCCAGGTATGCCTTTGCCTTTTCAGGTAGTTTCTCATATTCGGTAATGCTTGAGGTGTCCTGCTTCCATCCGGGGTGAGTCTCGTAAACCGGGGTGCAATTTTCAAGCACCTTAATTTCAGGTGGAAAATTTTCAATGAGTTTTCCATTGTTTTCATACCCGGTGCAGATTTTTATTTCATCCAGATCATCCAGAACATCCAGTTTGGTGATGGCAAGACCTGTCAGGCTGTTCAAACGGGCGGCATTTTTCAAGACCACCATGTCCAGCCATCCGCACCGCCGTTTACGTCCGGTAGTGGCACCGAATTCTGAACCTGTTTTCTGAATTTTGTCTCCGATTTCATCAAAGAGTTCCGTTGGAAACGGGCCTGCCCCGACTCGTGTGGTATAGGCTTTGACAATACCGATAATTTCGTTTAGCTGTCCCGGACCGACACCGGAGCCATTGGCCGCGTTTCCAGATACAGTTGAAGAGGAGGTCACAAAAGGATAGGTGCCGTGTTCAATGTCCAGATGAGTTCCCTGGGCACCTTCAAACAACACGGTTTTACCCTGGCCGATATTTTCAAACAAGGAAACAGAGACATCAGAGATATAGGGAAGAAGTCTTTCTCTGACATCCATGAACTGATCAATCACCTGTTCAGGCGCCATGGGGTCTGTTTTAAAATAATGTTTAAGGTAAAAATTTTTCTCTTCCATTATGGTTCTTACTTTTTCCTTGAACAACTCCAGATCCAAAAGGTCGCAAAACCGAATTCCCCTGCGGGTGGCCTTGTCTTCATAACATGGACCAATACCCCGGCCCGTGGTGCCGATCTTGTCTTTTCCTTTTTTCTCTTCCCTGGCCTTATCAATTTCCTGGTGATAGGGCATGATAATGTGGGCCCGGTTGCTGATTTCAAGCATCTCAGGAGAAACATCAATATTATTGTCGGTCAAATAATCAATTTCATCTAAAAGGACAAAGGGGTCAACAACCACCCCGTTCCCAATATAACACTTTTTCTGCTGGATGATGCCGGAAGGAATCAAGTGGCTGATAATTTCTTTTCCATTGACCACCATGGTATGCCCTGCATTATTCCCCCCTTGAAATCGGACCACGCAATCAGCATGTTCGCTGAGCAGGTCTACAATTTTTCCTTTTCCCTCATCCCCCCACTGGGTTCCGACAACAACTGTATTAGTCACGATGTCTCCTTTTTTTTCTAAAAAAATCTTTCATAAGCGCTTTTGTTTCTTGTTCACATATGCCTGAAACCACCTCAGGGTTATGGTTTAACCGATGATCTGATCCCATTTGGTATAAAGAAAGGGCGGCCCCCCACTTTGGGTCGGATGCACCAAAAACCACACGGCCAATTCGGGCATGAATAATGGCCCCCATACACATGATACAAGGTTCAATGGTCACATAAATGCTGGTCTGTGTCAGGCGGTAATTATTCACACGACCGCAGGCCAGGCGTATGGCAACTATTTCCGCATGGCTTGTGGGGTCCTGGGTTGATATGGGGCAGTTAAACCCCTGACCAATGACCCCCTGGCTCTCATCCACAACAACAGCCCCCACCGGGACTTCATCAATTGCTTCTGCTTTTTTTGCCTCTTTAATGGCAAGCATCATGTAGTATTCATCATTCATATTCCAACCTTCTTTTATATAAGCCTTTTCCCTTGAGGTCAAATCATTATCAACTAGGTAGAAAAAAATAATAAAATACAATTTCCCCTGATTGAACTTTAAAATTGGGTTTGTTAATTTTATGAACACACTTCTTTGAACAAAACAAACCATCCAGGGACTCAAGACCATTGACTATTCTACGATCCGGTATTGACCGGCGAAGCAATATCAACCGGCGCCATATGGCTCTTTCACCCAAATCTGAAAGACGGTCAGCAGAACGGCGTGAACAAGGAGAGCGTCGAGAAAAATGGGTCCGCTGCTCCCAATGGCGCTCCATTGATCTTGACCAAATGAATCAATATTTCTGGCATTGCCTGAACTAAAAATATCCTTTGGAAATAACCAATAAAATTCCTTGATATCTCCATAAAAGGCTGATATATATGTCTGGTTGTTTGTATTTTTGCGCGCCCGTAGCTCAGCTGGATAGAGTATCTGACTACGAATCAGGGGGTCGCAGGTTCGAATCCTGCCGGGCGCGCCAATGATATCAAGGTTTTTCAGCTTTTAGGTTAAAGCCTTTCTTAGTTTATTCTTGTGTTCATTTTTGAATTTTTTCAAAATGTATAGACATTGTCGAATTATCATTCCACAATTTACAAAATATTACCAAAAAACATCTCTCCTGCAAAATGAGTGGGTTCCTCTTTTAAGATGCAAAATCATATGGTAGGGTCAGCCTTATGAAAATCCTTCATATTTTAAGTCAGATGCCAGATTTTACAGGGTCTGGAAAGACTACCCAGGCCATCATCAAGCAGGCAGAAGCCAAAGGCCACAAAAATTTTTTGGTCGCCGGTATCCAGGACAAATTTGAAATGGATCACTCGTTACTTCCACCGGGCCATACTAAATTTGTCCGGTTCAACAATAAAGCCCTGAACTTCCCCTTGCCAGGCATGAGCGATATCATGCCCTACCCAAGCACGGTGTTTGCCTCAATGGGACCAGAACGTCTAAAAAAATATGAAACAGCCTTTAAAACGGCTATTCAAAATGCCCGGGATACATTCAAACCGGACATCATTCATACTCATCACCTCTGGATTGTCTCCATGATTGCTAGAGAAGTGTTTCATGACCGACCCGTGGTAACCTCCTGTCACGGTACCTGCCTGCGCCAAGTTTCTTTGTGTCCAGATCTAAAACCTAAAATAAGAAAATTTATCACAAAAAGTGATGGTATCCTTTGTCTGAGCCGGCACCAGAGGCATCAAATTTTAGCCCTCCAAGGGCTGGATTTGGAAAAACTTCATCTAATTGGCGCAGGATTTGACAATAAACTGTTTTACCCGGGACCTAAGACGAACCAAGGACCGATTGATGTTCTTTATGCGGGGAAATTGAGCCGCGCTAAAGGAGTGCCATGGCTCCTGAAATCCCTAAAAAAAATTTCGTCCCTAAACTATCGCCTCCATTTGGCCGGATCCGGTAACGGCAGAGAAGAAAAAGAGTGCTTAGACCTTGCAAAGTCCCTTGGAGACCGGGTTATTGTTCACGGCCCTTTGCCCCACAATGACCTGGCACGTCTGATGAGACAATCCCATCTTTTTGTTCTCCCCTCCTTTTTTGAAGGCCTGCCTCTGGTGCTCATGGAAGCATTGTCCTCGGGCTGCCGGATTCTGACCACGGCCCTTCCAGGAACCAGGGAAATTTTTGGCCATGCGCAATCCTCAATGGTTGATTTTTTAGAACTACCGCCTCTAAAGAGAATAGATCAACCCTTTGATAAAGATATGCCTGCGTTGGTGCAAACACTTTCAAACGCGATAACAAACAGTATTAAAAAGGCAAAAAAAAATAGACAGCCGGATATGGAACAGGCCAATGAAATTTCAAATGCCTATACCTGGGAAAAGGTATTTGCAAGAATCGAAAAAATATACAATAATTTAAATTAAAAAAGCCCTGACCATATTTCTATGATCAGGGCTTTTAAAGAATAATCCGGCGGCGTTCTACTCTCCCACACAGTCTCCCATGCAGTACCATCGACGCTAAGGCGCTTAACTTCCGTGTTCGAGATGGGTACGGGTGTGGCCGCCTTGCCATTGCCACCGGATTAAAATGGCTGGATCTTGGAACTTCTGAATGATGTTCTTCTACATGTCCCAGGAATCCTAATTTGTTATCTGTTGTAGTAAATTCAATATGTCTGCATTAAAGCGTTTAATCTTGTTTATGGAAAAAAGTGGCTAAGCCTCACGACCTATTAGTACCAGTTAGCTGAACATGTTACCATGCTTACACACCTGGCCTATCAACCTCGTAGTCTTC